>JAGHZQ010000083.1 GCA_017746715.1 Cyanobacteria bacterium SBLK | reverse complement strand
TTTGGTCGCGACTACTCACTCTAGCATACGCTACTGTTAAGTCAACGTTTTGCTTATTTCCTATCAGGTCTGATACTTCAAAGCGCCGATGGCCTCCTTCAGTTCGTACTGCTTTGATTTTTCCATCAGCTTCCCATCGGCGTATTGTCTTTGTTGACACTCCCAACAGTTTAGCTGCTTCAGATACACTTATTAAGTTAGACATAAGTTAATAATCACACATTTTATGTCAAACTTTGTGTAGTTTTGTCTAAAATTTTAGTTAACTGTTAATCCCCTATTCAGACGATACTGCTCTGCGACGCTTGCGCGAATGCCTGAAAATCCGTAGGGATGTTGCATGCGAATGGATAGGAATATTCAGTTAAACTTTACGATACCTCCTCAGCAATGCGGATTTGATATTAGAACCAAAGTGGAACAAGTCGGTAGTCGGTATTAAGTCGGTAACAAGTCAAAATAAAAGCGGTAACAAGTCGGTAACAAGGTAACAAGTCAAAACAAAAGCGGTAACAAGTCGGTAACAAGTCGGATACGAACTCGGAAAGCGAGAGAATATGATAGCTCTCAAGGTTAAAACAACTAACACTTTGATTGACGCAGAGAACACAAGACCAACCACTAGATGGGGTCACAATTTGTCTCGCGATGCGTCCGTATGTTCTATATAAGTGTGTTGATTTTGTCATGATTTCTATCCAATCCTTTCTCTTTGCAAGTTTAGTCTTGTATTGAGGATGGAGTTTGGTTGATTTTCACTGACCAACCCGTGAAATCTACTTAAATACAATGGAGAAACTAATGAAAAAGTTGTTCGGATTTTTCTGTGCCCTCTTAGTCGCAATGACCCTAGTCATTTCCCCGGCTCTAGCGGATGAAACAAGTAGTGACCAATACACACAACCTCCTCTTTTAAAGTGCTATCATATACAGAAAAATACAGGAGGAGTACCTTTTGACGTTGTTCTTGCGCTCGATTTTGCAGAACATAAAGCTCTAGGTAAAGGAATGATAGATCTAAACTCGCCTTACTCCTTGCGAAACTTCGGCTCTATCAAAACCAACCTGCATGGCGACCTTAATTCTTTTACTTGGTTATTGCGTGGAGTGCCTCAAGTTCACACATATATCAAGGCTGTTGGTTATCCAGAGTTTGATTGGCCTAAAAATGCTGGGATTGGTCCGGTTATCCCTCAAAATACTAAGCTAGATATATACTTCGATGTGAATACTCTAAAATCGGGGTCTGCAGATTTCCAATATCGTCGAGGCTGGGGTGATTGGACTCATGTCAGCAATGCAACTGTAGAGTCCTGCTCTTAGACCTTTGCAGCTCGTCATTTCAAGGAAATAGCCCAATCAAACAAGAGTTAAGATTATGGGCTATTTTTTTCTTCAAATAATAGAAACCAGTTTTTGAATTCAATCGAAAACCCTCTCTAATCTTGAAAGTCGCGATCGCGACTTTTTTTCTGCTTACCTCTTGACCGACCAGTCGGTCAATATTTAAACTAAAAGAATATTCCCAGCCGTTCCCATAACTCGTTAAAATTAAAAAAAATAAAAAAACATTAAGATTTTTTTTAATTTCCGTTTTCCTAGCCCTTTTATGTTTAAGTCTTCTTCCTCCCCCCTGCAATGGCTCGTTGGCAAACTTCCCGTGTTGATCGGGATCGGAATCGGTCTGGCGATCGCCGTCATTGTCGGGCAATTCATTTCCCCCTCGGTCTCGGAAACGCAAAGTCGCTCGAACTCAGCGTCAAATTCACCAGAACCCCCGGTTGAGCGATCGCCGGGTAAAGCCCAGACCATCACGGCTGCCGAGGCTCGACTCGCTCGCGTCAATCGCACCCTCGAAGCGACGGGAACGGTAAATGCATTTGAACTGATTCCCGTTCTGTCTCAAGCCACCGGACGGCAAATCGTGCAAGTTTTGGTGGAAGAAGGGGCTGCCGTTGAAACCGGGCAAACCCTCGCCATGCTGGACAGTACGGTTCTGAGAGCGCAACTAACCCAAGCTCGTGCCAGTACCGCTCAAGCCGAAGCCCGTTTGGCAGAATTGCGAGCGGGGAGTCGGGTCGAAGAACTGGCTCGGGGTCGAGAAGGGGTGAGAATTGCCGAAGCCGGGGTCACGCAGGCGCAATCGGATTTAGCATTAATCAAGCGGCGGGTGGAACGGAACAAATTTCTGGAAACCGAAGGAGCGATCGCCCGCGATCGCCTCGACGAAATTTTAAACCAAGAAAAGATTGCCGAAGCCAATTTATCCCAAGCCAAAGCACGCTTGCAAGATGCCAAAGAAACCCTGAATGAATTGCAGAGGGGACCGCGTCCGGAAGTCATCACCCAAGCTCAAGCGCAACTAGCCCAAGCGCGGGGTCAGGTGCAACTCATTTCCGCCCAACTCAAAGATACTCGCGTAGTTGCCCCTCGCGGCGGCATCATTGCCGAACGAAACGCCCGCGTCGGAGATATTACCTCCTCCTCCGATCGCCTCTTCACCATCATTGAAAACGGTCGCTTAGAACTCCTCTTGAGAGTTCCCGAAACCCAGATCGGGCAAATCAAATCCAATCAACCCGTTCGCATTACTTCCGATGCCAATGCCGATTTACGGTTGCTCGGGCGGGTGCGAACCCTCGATCCTCTAGTCGACGAGCAATCTCGCCAAGCCACCGTTAAAGTGGATTTGCCAAGGACGGGGGGATTAAAACCGGGAATGTTTTTGCGCGGGGCAATCGTGACCTCTGCCGAGTCCGGCGTCACTATCCCTTCGGGAGCAATCCTCCCCCAAAGCGACGGCAGTGCAATTGTTTTCCTCATTCAAAGGGATAACACCGTCATTTCCCAACCCGTTATCCTCGGGGCCGTGTTAGCCGACGATCGCGTCGAAATTATCGAAGGCTTAACCCCTAGCGATCGCATTGCCGTCAAAGGCGCGCCCTATCTCAAAGATGGCGATTTCGTGGAAGTGGCAGAGGAAGAGGGAGCGAGAGAAGCGTCGGAAGCCGGAAAAGAGAGATAACCCAGAACACCCCAAATCCCTCCTCAATCCCAACCCACCCCTCAGCCTCCTTCCAAGAGGAGGGAGAGCAGGGTGGCCGAGAGAGGTATAACCAAAACTAATAACCAACAACCAACAATCAGAAATGTCTTTCCACGTTTCCGCTTGGTCGATTAAAAACCCCGTCCCTACCCTCGTAATGTTTCTCATTTTGAGCATCGTGGGACTCTTTTGCTTTTTTGGTTTAGGGATCGACTCCGAACCCAATATCGATTTTCCCATGGTGCAAGTGACCGTAACCCAACAGGGGGCGGGACCCGTGGAAATGGAAACCCAAGTGACCAAAAAAGTGGAAGATGCCGTCGCGGGATTGGGAGATGTCGATCAAATTCAATCGACTGTTACCGATGGTGTCTCTAATACCGTCATTCAATTTCTCCTCGGAACCGATAGCGATCGCGCCACCAACGACGTTCGCAATGCCGTTACGCAAATTCGCTCCGATCTGCCTCAAGATATCAACGAACCGATTGTCGAACGCTTAGAGTTTATTGGCGGTTCGATTATGACCTACACGGTCTCTTCCGATAAGCGGAGCGTTGAAGAATTGAGCGACCTCGTCGATCGCCGCATCGAACGCGCCCTCTCTAGCGTGCCGGGGGTTGCCCAGATCGAACGCTTGGGGGGAGTCGATCGCGAAATTCGAGTGAACTTGAGCGATCGCCGCTTGCAGGCTTATGGCATTACGGCAACAGAAGTAAACAACCAAATCCGCCGCTTTAATATCAACCTACCCGGAGGGCGATCGGAAGTTGCGGGTGGAGAACAAAATATCCGCACCCTCGGCAGTGCCAAAACCGTTGAAGATTTAAGAAATTATCGCATCGTTCTCTCGGACGGTTCGGCGGTTGCCCTTGCCAGTTTGGGGGAAGTAGTGGATGGTTTCGCCGATCCGAGACAGGCAGCATTTTTAAACAATCAACCCGTCGTTGCCTTTTCCGTTTTGCGGAGTACGGGAACGACTTTGGTGACAGTGGAACAGGGAGTGATTAAAGAACTCGAAAAGTTAAAAAAAGTTCTCCCGGAAGATATCCAATTTCACCTCAATTTTACCCGTGGAGACGAGATTCGCGTTTCTTATAACTCCACCTTTAGCGCCCTAATCATCGGTTCGGTTTTAACCGTAATCGTAGTGGGAATTTTCCTGAAAAATTGGCGCATGACCTTGATTACGGCATTAGCCCTTCCCCTCTCCATCATTCCTACCTTTTTGGTCATGCAGGCGCTGAATTATACTCTCAATGGCATGACCCTGCTGGCTTTAGCTTTGGCGATGGGGAACTTGGTCGATGATGCCATCTGCATGATCGAAAACATCGACCAGCATTTGCAAATGGGTAAAAAGCCGTTTAAAGCAGCGACAGATGGGGCCAAGGAAATCGGTTTGGCCGTTATTACGACTACGGCAACAATTGTGGCAGTCTTTCTACCCGTGGCCTTCATGGGAGGCATTCCGGGGCAGTTCTTTCAACCTTTTGGGGTAACGGTAGCGGTTTCGACCATGTTTTCCACTTTGGTCGCTACGACCATGACTCCCATGTTGAGTGCTTATTTGCTGCAACCCAAACCCGTAACGGGTAACGGGACGCTCCCTCCGGCTATCGCCCCCCCCCTTGATAAGGGGAGCAGAGGGGAGCGAAAGAATGGAAATGGGAACGGAAAGTTGACAAATTTGCGATCGCTAGAACCCTATCGTCAAGAATTACAAAAAACTGTCTCTCCCACACCTCCAGAACGCCGTCCCCTTTATCGCAATTTGTTAACATGGGCATTACGCCATCGCATTGCGACCCTCCTTATTGCCCTCGCGTTTTTTATTGGCAGCTTGCAACTGGTGCCTTTTATTCCTAAAGGGTTATTTGCAGGGGCAGATATGGGATTAAGTCTCGTTTCCGTAGAATTGCCCCCCGGATCGACCCTTGCAGAAACTTCGGCAGTGATGCACAAAACCACGGATCTTTTATTGGAAAATCCGGCGGTAGATGATGTTTTAGCCAGTGCGGGAGACGTCCAATCCGGAACCATTTTTATCAATTTAGTCCCCAAATCGGAACGAATTCATCGCTTTGCCTTCGAACAAGAAATGCGGCAGGTCTTCCAAAAAATCCCGGGGGCGCGAGTCTCTTTTCAATCTCAAGGGGCAGCGGGAAATAATAAGGATTTATCGATTCTCTTAAAGAGCGAAAATCCCGAAAGTTTGGCGCAGACCGCAGAAGCCTTAGAACGACAAATGCGGGAAATTCCGGGTTTAGTTGATGTTACCTCCAGCCTCAGTTTAGTCAAGCCAGAAATCGTCATCGAACCGAATCCCGATCGCGCTGGCGATTTGGGGGTTTCCGTTCAAGCGATCGCCCAAACCGCCTCCCTAGCACTAATTGGGGATACCGACTCCAACTTAGCCAAGTTTAATTTGAGCGATCGCCAGATTCCGATTCGCGTGCAAATCGATTCGGATCGGCGCAAGGATCTCGAAACCTTGAAAAATTTGCGGGTTCCGAGTTCTAGCGGTCAACTCGTTCCCCTCTCTGCGGTTGCCAATATCCGTTGGGGAAGCGGTCCTGCGGAAATCAAGCGGTTCGATCGCAGCCGTCAAGTCTCCATTGAGGCTAATTTAGAGGGGTTGGCTTTAGGGGATGCGATCGAAAAAGTAAGGGCATTACCGGCGATGCAGTTGCCTCCCGACGTCACCGAAGAACCCTTCGGCGATGCAGAAATCATGCGGGATGTTTTTTCTCGCTTCTTAGGAGCATTATTTTTGGCAGTGCTTTCTATCTATGCCATTTTGGTTTTGCTTTACAACAATTTCCTCTATCCTTTTGCGATTTTGGCAGCTTTGCCGTTATCTTTTGGCGGTGCGTTTATTGGCTTATTAGTGACGCAAAAAGAATTGGGGTTGTTTGCCCTAATCGGTATCGTTCTCTTAATGGGATTGGTCACCAAAAATGCTATTCTCCTCGTGGATTTTACCCTTGATGCCATGCGTCAGGGACGACCGCGTTTTAAAGCCTTGGTAGAATCGGGGGTTTCCCGTTTCCGTCCCATTATCATGACTTCTCTTTCCACTATTGCCGGGATGACTCCCATCGCTCTCGAGTTTGGGGGAGACGGTGAGGTTCGCAGTCCCATGGCGATCGCGGTCATTGGCGGGTTTACGACCTCGACCCTATTAACCTTGGTGGTGATTCCCGTCGTCTTTACCTATGTTGATAACATCGTCCAGTTTATTCTCGGGCTGTTCGGACGCGGGCGAGATTCCCAATCTTCTGAAGATTTATCCGCAGAAACTCCAGAAGAGGCGATCGCCAAATCATAAAAAATCTGGCAATCTTCAATGGAGATTATTTTGCCAATACGGGAAAATTGTGACGGGTATAGACGGAGTATAATCGAGAGGATTTAAGCGACTTTGGTTCTATGCCCGTTTTTCTCCTTCGTTTTTGGATTAAAGCTGTCAATAATATCCCCTTAAGGGGAATTTTTATTGTCCCTTTTGTTTTACAACTTTGCGGAACGGTCGGATTAGTTGGCTATCTTTCCTTTAAAACCGGGCAAAATGCAGTAGAAGCGCTTGCCGATCGCTTAACCGACGAGATTGGCGATCGCATCGAACAAAATTTACAAACCTATTTAGCCCTTCCCCATCAAGTTAATCAAACCAATGCAACGGCGATTGAATTGGGAATTTTAAACGTTCGCGATTTATCGACAGTGGAACGTTATTTTTTGGAACAATTGCAAATTTTCGATCGCGTTAATAGTATTGTTTTGGGCAATGAAGATAAAGCATTTATCGGCGTAGAAAGACGGGGCGAAGAAAATCTCGTTCTCATGGAGTCGGATCGCAGAACGAATTATAGTTTACATACTCATGCGATCGATCCGCGAGGAAATCGCTTGCAAACGATTAATATTACGGAAAATTACGATCCCACCATTCGTCCGTGGTATATCGAGCCGGTAGCGGCTAAAAAAGATATTTGGAGTGATATTTTTCCTCAATTTACTACCAAAGATTTAACTTTGGCTGCCGTTCGTCCCGTTTACGATCGCTCTGGAAATTTGGATGGTGTGGTGAATAGCAGCCTGCATTTAGTAGCGGTCAGCCATTTTCTCGCAAATTTGGAAATCGGACAAACCGGACAAAGTTTTATTCTCGATTCTGCAGGTTTTTTGGTCGCGACATCCACTTTAGAAAAGTTATCTCGCTTGCAAAATGACAAATTAGTACGAGTTTTAGCTATTGATAGCGAAGATATTTTGACGCGCAAGATTGCTAAGGAAATGCACGCTCGATCGCTCATCGATATTCGCGATCGCGTGCAAATTGGCTTAATAATTGAAGGAAAATTTTACTTTTTACAACTGCGTCCTTTCCGCGATCGCTTTGGGTTAAATTGGGCGATCGCGATCGTCGTGCCGCGTTCTGATTTTATGGAACAAATCCATCACAATACCCGCAATACTATTTTACTCTGTTTGCTGGCGTTGATGGTGGCGATCGCGATCGGAATTTTAACGGCACGTTGGGTGACGCAACCCATTTTAAGACTCAATCGGGCAGCGAAAAATATTGCTGACGGTCAATGGTATCATATTCTACAGACCCATCGTAATGACGAATTAGGAGAGTTAGAAAAGTCATTTAAGATAATGGCAAATCGCTTGAAGGAATCTTTAACGACTTTAGAAGAGCGGGTGAAAGAAAGAACGCAAGAATTGGAAATTTCTAAGGAAAAAGCAGAGGTTGCCAATCAAGCTAAAAGTACATTTTTAGCCAATATGAGTCACGAACTCAGAACGCCACTCAATGCAATTTTAGGATTTTCTCAGTTGATGTCTCGCGCCTCAAATCTACCTTTGGAACATCAGGAAAATGTGGAAATTATTAATAGTAGTGGTGATTATTTATTGTCTCTGATTAATAAGGTTTTAGACCTATCTAAAATTGAAGCTGGTAAAATAACTTTTACTCCGAAATCATTCGATCTCTACGATCTTTTAGAAGAAATAGAAAGTTTATTACATATTAAGGCCGATGAAAAAAAGTTACACCTCGAGGTTGTCTATGAAAAGAGCGTTCCACAATATATTAATACTGATGCTTTAAAACTTCGTCAAGTTTTAATTAATTTGATTAATAATGCGCTTAAATTTACAAATCGAGGCGGTATTTATGTTCTGATTTCAACGGATCGATCGCAACCTATGACAACCGATAATTGTCAAACCATAAATTTTGAAGTCCGAGATACGGGCGTTGGCATTGCACCCGAAGAAATCGAGAATCTTTTTGAGGCATTTAGCCAAACAAAAAGCGGGAAAACAGCACAGGAAGGTACGGGGTTAGGATTGGCAATTAGTCGTCAATTCATAAAATTAATGGGAGGCGATATTACCGTACAAAGTCAAGTCCATATGGGCACGACTTTTTCGTTTACCATTAAGACAGGAATTGTAGAGGAATCGGCGGTCAAAAAACAGAACGATATTCGCCACGTTGTAGCGATCGCTCCGGGTCAAAAACAATATAGAATATTGATTGTAGACGATAAACCCATTAATCGCAAACTCTTAGTTAAAATCTTGGCACCTCTCGGTTTTGAGTTAAAAGAAGCCGGGAATGGAAAGGAAGCGATCGCAATTTGGGAAGAATGGGAACCTCATTTAATTTGGCTGGATATGAGAATGCCGGTAATGGATGGTTATGAGGCGACTCAATATATTAAAGGAACGACAAAAGGAAATGCAACGGCGGTGGTTGCTTTAACTGCAAGCGTGTTGGAAGAGGAAAAGGCGATCGTACTTTCAACGGGATGCGATGATTTTGTGCGAAAACCTTTTCAAGAAGATATTCTCTTTGCAACGATGGAAAAACATTTAGGAATACAGTTTATCTACGAGGAAAGTTGCGAACTCCCTCAACCGGAAAGTCAGGAATCTTTACAAGCCAATGATTTACAAATGATGCCCCAACAATGGCGCGATCTCGTTCGAGATGCGGCAATTTGTCTGGATGACGATACGCTCTTAGAGCTCATTGAGGAAATTCCCGATTCTCATGCAGGTTTAAGAACGAAGTTAGCCCAATGGGTTCACAATTTTCAAGGCGATCGCATTGTGGCAATGCTCGAGTAAATTGTCCTGCGAAATTCGTTACAAAACAGGGGGGAGCTCGATGGCTTTAGGATTGACCCATTTTCCGGATAGGGCGATCGCTTTGTCTTCATTAACAGTTCTGGCTTTGGCAAAAGCGGTTCTTAATTTAATCAATTCAAATTCATCCTTTTCCCCCGCAACTAAATAAATCGTTAATTTAGTGGCTAAATCTTTACCAGAAACTTGAATGCGTTTTTTTAAGGGATCGTAGAGAACTCCATACCAAATCGAGGCAGGAAAATCGATTTTACTAAAGCCTTCTTCGGCATCATATTGACTGAGTTTGAGGAAAATATCGTGTAAATTAATGCGATGTTGGTAAACTAAAATCCCGATCGCTCCTACGAGGGCAATTTGACCGACGGGACGAAAAAGCATATTACCTTCACCGCCTCCCGTATCGTGGTGAAATCGTCGCAGATCGGGGGTTTCTTTGCGTTTCATTCGTTGGTAGCTGGGAAGTTTGGCAAGGTAATTAAAGAGAATTTTCAGTTCGTTTTCTCCATCTGCTAATTCTTCGTCCTCGGGGCGGAGGGGAAGGAGTCCGATATCGGCGGGCTGCCAATGGGGGAAGGGATGGCGAAGATAGGCGCGTGCCATGTCCTGTAAGGCTTGTAGGGTGGTGAGAACAATGGATTTAGCGGCGACGGTGGCACTATTCCAATTAATGAGACTTTTTTGCTGTTTTTTAAATAAGGGATGTTTGAGGGCAACGCGACGGGCAACGAGGGAAAAGCCGTCATCTTCGTTGAGGAGGGCGAGTTGGCCTTTACTGAGGCGGACGGCGGTGAGGTTGACGTGAACGAAAATGGAACGGATGCGGCGGCGTGCCTCTTCGCGGGTTTCTCCTTGGATGACGGCGGGGATGAATTCAAGGGCGATGGTTTCTTGGGGGAGGGTTTGCAAGTATGCGCGATCGAGGTCTTGATAGGGGTCGTCAACGGCGATCGCCGTCCCTGTGGTTTTCTTGCTTTTCTTATATTTTTCCAGTCTTCCGGTTTTAATCAGTTCCATTAAGCCTTGAATGCCCATAAGTCGGTGCTGTCCGTCGAGGGCAAAAATCTGCATATCTCTATCGAGGGTGAGGAGACCGAGGCTATGGTTGCGATCGAGGGGGTCGAAGGGGGCGGCGGTTTCTTTGGCCCGTCCTTTTTTGTCCCATTGGGGGGCTTTGGGGTCATCGATCCAAAGGGGGTTGAGGACGACGAGGAGGGCGGGAAATTTGTGGGTTTTGCGGGTGGCGAGGTACTGGGCGAGGGGAGCCTGTCGCGACCAGTCGAGGGGACGTTGTTGCAGGTTTTCGGCGGTGTCTGCATCGGGGACGATGGCGAGGTTTTCCGGGTCGATTTTCTGGCGAAAGAGGGGCAGTTGGGCGGCAAATTGCACGCGATCGCTCAGCCATTGTAAGGTGACGGTGCCGAGATAGGCTTCGGTGTTGCCCATTTTGGTTTTTTGGACGAGGAGGCGATCGCTTTGGTCGAGGCAGCGATCGAGGAGTTGGCTTAAGGTTTGGCGATCGGTGTCGTTCATAAAGTTGACTTTTGCTCTGGCTCTTTATTGTTCCATGGGAGGCTTTGAGCGGGAGGAAAAGTTTTTAAAAACTTAATAACAACAAATTATCAATTTTTCTTTACTTTTTTTCTGTTTTGTGTTTCGAGGGGTTGGGGAGGCGATCTCGACGAGAGATTCTCAAATAGGGTTTGTCAGAGCGATTATCGGGCTATGAATACGAGGAATCATTTATAAGCGATCGCTTGACTTTTTGGTATTTTTGTACATGGAGTAGAAATAGCGATCGCTTTTTTGTTAAGAAAGGAAACAATTTGGCGAGTTTGAGAAAAAAATGGACAAGGGAACTGGCAAAGTAAGGAGAGAATGTTTGTTCTAGAAATATGAAAACCGATTCAATTTTTTATCGATTATTTAAGGAACGAGGAGAAGCATTTTTTGAGTTAATCGAGCGTCCGATACAGGAAGCACGAGATTATTTGCGGAGATTTTCATCTATTTAAATCAGAACGATCCGGGACAAGATTGGCGAGGAATTGTTATTTTTGCAACGCGGAGTTTTGAACCGAGAAATTTAGTTCCTTATTTGGAGTTGTTGGAGTCGCGAAAGGTAACCCGGATTTATTTGGATGAGTTACCCCCACGTCGGTTTCGATCGCTGAATATGGAAATTGTCCGGTTGATTATCTGCGATCGCGATACTGCTTTGGAGGTGGGACGAGAAGTTTTAGAGCAGACGAATGAGGTGGAAGATGAAACGGAACGGCTGGATTTGCTAAACTTGATAACAACGGTTCTCAGTTACAAGTTTGCCGATTTGAGTCGGGAGGCGATGGAGCAAATGTTTGGATTGGATGAATATTGTGGAAACAAAAAAACTATCTCGCTTCACTTAATTATTCCCATCCTAATTTAGCTTTCGCTTGATTCACTGCAATTTTTCTGGTTTTCTGTACGTTGTTTATAGAGTATGGTTTAGCAGGATTTTTAGGGTTGGGTTCAAATAAAATAATATTACCCTGCCATATATCACTACTGCGCGACCAATCTAAATTTGCTAATTGAGATACCTTATTAGAAACAAATCTCAGATTATGAGGTTCGTAGCAGCAGTATAGTAAACATCCTAAAATCTCTAAGCCTGCACTCATTCCTAAAATATAATCATCCTTGAATTTTGCTATATCCTCTATTGTTAAGTCTCTAATATTTTTTTCTACAATGTAACGGGTTGGAATACATTCTTGGAAAAATTGATTGAGAATATTTGCTAGAATTTCTGATAATTGGTCTACATCATAATCTAAAAGATCGTGTTTTACATCATTTTTAAAAGCACAAGAAACCAGCCTTTCAATATATGTTGTTGTGTAGATCAATTTATTTTTTGTAGATGGATTATTCTTGATCATCTCAGTTTTTTCAATAAACATAGAAACATTTTGAATTAAATTTTTAGTAATACCGACTTTTCCATCTTGTTCTCCAAATGAATTCAATAAGTTTTTCTGTAAGGGTTTTGTTTGTGCCATATCTCGAAAATCAGTTTGACATTGAGTAAAATCTTTTTCTAAGACAAGAGTAATTGGGAAATCATTATCTCCTATTAACTCTCCTTCAGAACTTTCGATTAACTCATGAATTGCCCGCTTTCGATGTTGACCATCAGTGATATCTAATTTCACACCACGAGGAATCATTACAAAGCATAAGCCTCGACTTAATTCAACAATGGTAATTTTATTAGGATCAATATTTGCAGTTAAGGTTCCAAGAATCCAAGGTTTATTTCTTTTAATCCGTTTGAGGATATAATTTTTTACGTCGTTAGCATGACCTTTAATTTCAGGACGATTTTTTCCTGAATCAGGATCGTTATCGGTTGAGGGTTTGGATTGGAGCAAAATTGGTAAATCGTGGGCAGGTACGTTGATTTGTACCATTTTTCTCATTCCCTGTTGGAAAAGTAAACCCACATAACACTTTTGTCGGTGATGTTCCGCAAAATATGGCTCAATAATTTGATCTAGTTGAAATTTAGGATCTTGTTCGGGATGATCGATGCCAGACATAACAACAAAATTACTACCAATGACAGAAAAACACTATTTAGGTATCATAACGGATATATCAAGAGATTGAAAACCCTTAATTTATAGTTTGTAGCTTATGCTTACAACTCAAACCGATCTTTTACCAGTACGCACAGTTACAGATTTCTTGCAAAATATAGATTTGCTCACTAAAGAAATACAAAATTTGTATTGTTTAGATGATATCCCTTGGGTGATTGGTTACAGCGGAGGAAAAGACTCGACTGCTGTTTTGCAACTTGTTTGGAATGCAATTGCAGCATTACCCGCTAATCGAAGACATAAACTCATTCACGTTATTACAACTGATACAGGAGTAGAAAATCCCTTTATTTCAACATGGGTTCGCAAATCATTACAGCGTATTGAAACGGCAGCTACTGGGCAAAACTTACCTTTTAAACCTCATCTCCTGAGACCTGCACTCAAACATACTTACTGGGTTAGCTTGATAGGCAAAGGCTATCCTGCACCAAGACTGAAATTTAGATGGTGTACGGGAAATCTGAAAATCGATCCATCCAATCAATTCATCCGTAATGTTATTAGAACAAATGGAGAAGCAATTCTTATACTTGGTATTCGCAAAGCAGAAAGTTCAAAACGAGCAAAAGTAATGAAGAAGTTAGAAGAAAGAAGAGTGAGAGAGCGTCTTAGTCCAAATGCTAATTTACCCAATTCTCTTGTATATAGTCCAATTGAAAATTGGTTAACTAAAGAAGTCTGGATGTATTTAATGCAATGGGAAAATCCTTGGGGAAATAGTAATAAAGATTTATTTACTATGTATCGAGGTGCAACTGTAGATAATGAATGTCCTTTAGTCGTTGACACATCAACTCCTAGTTGTGGAAGTTCTCGATTTGGTTGTTGGGTTTGTACAATGGTTGATAAGGATACATCTTTAGAGGCAATGATTCAAAATGATCGAGAAAAAGAATGGTTACAACCACTGGTTGATTTTAGAGCAGAATTAGATATTTTTAACGATCGCGATAAAAGAGACTTTCGCCGCTTACGTGGAAGTGTCCAACTATTTGAACGAAATCTAGATGGGAAAATATCAATAGAACCGATTCCGGGTCCGTATACTAAAAAATGGAGAGAAAATTGGTTGAGAAAACTTTTACAAGCTGAAGCTAAATTACGGAAAACGGCACCGCCGGAAATGCGAGATATTACCTTGATTACACCAGAAGAACTGAGCGAGATCCGGCGTATTTGGCTCGAAGAAAAGCACGAATTTGACGATCGCTTACCCCAAATCTACGAAGAAGTCACCGGAGAACCCTTTCAGGACGCAAATCGCACCACCCAAAGCGAAACCCCCCTCCTCGGTGCCGACGAATGGAGCATCCTGAAAGACCTATGCGACGAGGATGAAATGTACTTCGAACTGACCACGCGCCTCCTCGATATCGAACGACAATATTACACCAAATCCAAACGAAGCGGTATTATCGGCGACCTCGAAAAATGCTTCGATACCAGCTCGCGATCGCAAGCAGAAGCCATTCAAAACGCCCACCAACAACGAGACATCCAAAAAGCGATCGATCAAGCCGATGTCAGCACCCTACAACAACAATTATCCCCTAAAAACGAACCCCCATTAGAGGATAATAAACCCTTACCAGAACCCGAAAACCAAACATGGGGATCCCTCAAATTCCCGACCGATCCTTGATAGTTGACAGTTGACAGTTGATAATTGACATGAATTTACCTTTCTTAATTGCCGCGATCGCCCTTATTCTTACCCCCGGACCCGATACCCTCTATACCATCGCCCGCAGTACCGGACAAGGGCGAAAAAGCGGTATCACCTCCGCTCTGGGGATCTCCGCCGGCATCCTCGTCCATACCCTCACCGCCGCCATCGGCCTCTCCAGTCTCCTCATGACCTCCGCGATCGCCTACAATACCGTAAAATATATCGGAGCCGTCTATCTCATTTATTTAGGCATCATCACCCTGACAGAAAAACGACAAAATCTCCCTCTCAAAACAACCGCCAAAGCGAACTTAAAAACTACCTTTTTCCAAGGTTTTCTCTCTAACGTTCTCAACCCTAAAGTGGCCCTCTTCTTCCTCGCCTTCCTCCCCCAATTCATCAACGGCGATCGCGGTAACATCCCCCTACAAATTTTCGCCCTCGGCATGACCTATATTCTCCTCTGCACCCTCTGGCTCGTCCTCGTCGCCCTCATCGCCAGCACCGCCAGCACTTGGTTGCAAAAGCGATCGCGCTTTCAAAAATGGCTCACCGGCTCGATTTTTATCGGTTTGGGGGCAAAATTGGCAATCCCTGAAACGCGATAATTCAGTCACCAGTCACCAGTTAACCCATGCTAGACTTTTGGACGCGCACGAGTGGGACTTGGATTAATGTCATCACCGTCCTCCTCGGAACCTGTCTCGGACTGCTGCTGCAAAACCGCCTGCCGAAAAAAATGCAGCAAATTCTCACCTCTGCCCTCGGACTTCTCACCCTTTGGATTGGGGCAACCCTCGCCGACAGCCTCAAACAGGCCCAAGGGGGGAAAATCGACGGTGTGATTCTCGGTTTGCTTTGCCTCGCCATCGGCGGCATCCTCGGAGAAGCCCTGCAACTCGAAGACCGCCTCGCGAAAATTGGCGACTGGTTGCAAGAAAAATTTCGCGGTAAAGGACGCTTTACCGAAGGCTTCGTCGCCAGCAGCCTCCTCTTCTGTATCGGTCCCCTCGCTTTTCTCGGCAGCCTTAATAACGGCTTAACCGGCGATAATACCCTCCTCGTCCTTAAAGCCGTCATGGACGCGATCGCCTCTCTCGCTCTCACTAGCAGCTATGGTATCGGCGTGGGTTTTTCTGCCCTCACTATCCTGCTCTACCAAGGCAGCATCTCCCTCGCCGCTGGCAGTCTCGCCACCCTCGTCCCCGACCCCCAAAGCGATCCCCGCATCTTCCTCGTTACCGGAGTCGGCGGCTTAACCATTCTCGGGCTGGGGTTGAACCTCCTCCAAGTTACTCGCATTCGCGTCGCCTCCTTCCTTCCCGCCATTCCCCTCGCCCCGATCGTCTATTGGCTGGGCGATCGCATCGGTTAAAATAACGGAGGACAAAACCCGGGGAAATCAAATGGCCGAGAATTTGCTAGACCAACTGAAAACCATGACCGCAATTTTCCCAGATGCGGGAGACCTGCAAGCGATCGCGCAATTTCACCCCCTCGAAGCCTTTGTCGATGCCTCCTTAATTACCAGTGCCGTACAAATGCCCCAGTACGAAGAAGCGATCGAAGAAATCCTCGCTCGGGCGCGAGAGCAGTCGGGGGCAGGGGCAACCGCCATCGAAGTTATCACTTTAGCAAGAGATCTCCTCACTGTCTTCTTCGGCTGCAAAATTTTACAACATTCCGCCCAGCGCATTTCGGCAGAAATCGATATGCGCTTGGCTTACGATACCAACGCCATCCTCGTCAAATCCCGCTATCTCGCCGCTGCCTACGAAGCCGAAGGGATATCCCGCGATCGCATTTTGTTTTGTATCCCTGCCACTTGGGAGGGTATCCGCGCCGCAACCGTTTTGGAAAAAGAAAGCATTCGCTGTAACTTAATCCTCGTATTCGGCCTCCATCAGGCCGCTATCAGTGCCGAAGCAAAAGTCACTCGCATTTCGCTTTTGGTCGGGCGAGTGTTAGACTGGTACAAAGACGAGGGAATTCGCGATAACTTCTACCCCGACGAAGATCCCGGAGTTTATGCTCTCACCTGCATCTATAACTACTGCAAAAAATTTGGCTACAGAACCGAAATTATCGGCTCTAGTTTCCGCAACATTGACGAAATTATCGAACTGGCAGGATGCGACTGTCTTGTTGTTTCTCCCAAACTCCTCGAAGAACTGCGATCGACTCACAAAGAAATCCCGAGAAAACTCTCCCCCGAATCGGCTAAAGAAGCACCACTCGAGAAACTGTACCTCGATCGCGACAGTTTCGATCGCTTCCACATGGACGATCCCATGATTTCCACCAAGTTACACGAAGGCATTACCGGATTTTCTCGGGCGATCGAAGTTCTCGAAAAACTCCTCGAAGAAAGACTCGCCGTAAGTGAAGGAGAAACAAAAGTAAAGAATGCCGCCCGAGAAATTTTTCAGGTTTACGATCTTGATGGAGATGGTTTTATCACCCGAGAAGAATGGGCCGGCACCGATGCCGTCTTCGATGCTCTCGATCGCAATGGTGACGGGCGAATTTCCCCCGAAGAAATGGCGATCGGCTTAGGGGCGGCTTTTCGGCTGACAGAAGATGAAGAGTGAAAGATAACCCACCCCCTACCCCTCCCAAGAGGGGAGATCGACAATCAACACTTCGGCTTCGCTCAGTGCGGGCAACTAGTAACCAATAACCCATTCCAGTGTATCTTTATGTTAAGTTGCGATCGCACCAGTTGAGGAGCAGATTTTGAGCGTTTCTAATTCCCCCCAATGGCATTGGCAAGACTGGGAAAGATTGCCCTATTTAACTTGCAGCCTTTTGCAAGATTGGCAGCACGGCTTTTTCAGCCAGCAGTTTTATCCGCGTCCCCCTGCCCAACTCGCCGAAATATTGCACCCGCAAGCCTCAGCTTATCGCCTCAAACAAGTTCACGGCAATCGAGTTTTAACTCCCAGCGAAATCGATCGCGAAATACAAAGCGGAGAGTTAGAGACGGAATTTCCCCCCGCCGATGGAGCGCTAACAGAAGGGGAAAATCAATCGGTATGGGTTGCCAGTGCCGATTGTACCCCAGTTTTAATCGGCGATACTGTTACGGGGCGAGTTGCTGCCCTGCACGCGGGATGGCGAGGGACTGCCCAAAGAATTATTCCCGAAGCTGTTTCTCGCTTAATAGAGATGGGCAGTCGGGTAGAAGATTTGCGCGTTGCCCTCGGTCCCGCGATCGCGGGAGAGGTCTATCAGGTCACGGAACACGTGGCAGCGGAAGTGGGAGCGAGTTTGGTCAAAAAGGAGGAAACAAACACCCCAGAGCGCATTTTCGCCACCTTAGAAAACATGAATCCTTCCCCCATCCTCCCCGATCCCCAACCCGGACGGGTACGCCTCGACGTGCGCCGGGTCAATGTCCTGCAAGCGGAACAATTGGGCGTTCTCCCGGAACACATTGCTATTGCCCCCTTTTGCACCTACCAAAACCGCGATCGCTTCTTCTCCTACCGCCGCACCAAACAGACAAAAGTCCAATGGTCGGGCATTCTCGAAAGATGACATTCTCCCTCTATCTTCACTGATAACCGATAACCGCCTGCCTTGTACTTCGACAAGCTCAGTAACCGCGAAGTCGAAAGGATAACTGAAAAGATGGATATTGAATTTCACTACTATATGACCTATTTGGTGGCGACGCGCTCGGGCTTTTCTCCGAATGAAGCCCGGGCCATCGCCTATTCTTCCCAATATGTCGATAATAACTCTAAAGTATTTAGAATCAATACCGGGAAACGGAATGAATACTGCAATCAAATTACGCAAACTTTTAACATTCTCAAATCCAAAAACGAATTACTCAAGATTTATCCCGTCTTTCATTTCATTCCAGGAGACCCTTTCTTCGCGAACGCCCAACGGAAAGACGGTCAGCGCCATTTTCTCAATACAACCCCCAACAGCGAGAATGCCAACCGAATTATTGATGATGCTTTAATCAGTAAAAATCTTTATCGCATTGGTATTGCTTCTCATAGTTATGCCGATACTTGGGCGCATCAAAACTTTGTCGGTTATTATGATGAATTCAATGCCGTGAAGGGCGTTTTCCGATCTGCTTTGCCTCATGTGGGTCATGCAGATGTCAAGCGCTATCCCGACTGGCCGGCTTTAATCTGGCATGACGATCGCCTTGTTTCTCCTCACGATCGCATCGATAATAAAGTTCGTTTTCTCGAAGCTGCCCGACATTTATTTTATAAATATTGTTCTTATTTAGAAGGGCTTCCCCTTAGCAATCGTCGCGAAAAAGATGCCCTAGAATTAATTCGCGATCTCGATCTGGCTATTGGCGAATCCGATTCCAAAAATCGCCGCAAATGCGATCGCATCCGACGCTATATTGCCCTCAGCGAAGAGAAAAATTATGGTGGCGAATCCATTCTCGTTTATAACAAGCGCCTTTGGTTCGATCTCGCCGTGAGTCGTCGAGGAAATGATTGTAGCGATCGCAAAAAAAATCTATTTTCTAATCTAACAACCTTTAAAGATCCTTATTTTTGGCGAGAAAATTATCGAAACAGCCATTGGTATCGATTTCAAGAAGCTGCCAAGAAACAACAAAAATCGGCTTGGGATATTTTATACGAATCAAAATTTCGTTATTTAGAGACTCGGCAATATTGCGATAGTCATTCTTTCTCTCAAAATAATTATGCCAAAATTTAAAATCGATCCGTCTAAAATTTATTGTATTATTGGTCTATTATTGGCAATTTCTTTGAATTTTCTAGTCTTCCCCATCCGATCTCAAAATATTATTGAATCTAATTACAAAATAAGCCAGCGATTGCCCTTTAATCAGCTTCAATATTATCCCTTAGAACAAGAAATCGACAAGACTTTTTATCATTCTGTTGGAAATTGGGTGGGACGTTTAATTTTACCGACAATAGAAGAGAAGAAGAAACTAAAAACCCACTCGAGTTTAACAGATTGGGTTTGGTTTGAAATCTACAACGCCCCCTCAGAATATCAAAATTTAGAAGGAAAAAACCTGCGTTTGGAATGGAAAGACACCGATCGCACTCGGTTTTACGTTGAAGCGACAACAACCGATATCCGCTTCTCAGAAGCGGTGCAAAAGAGCGTTCAAAACGGAAATATTAACCCCCTGCGTCTGGAGAATCGCGATCGCGTCGGTCCTCTAGAATCCCTCGCCGGAGCAAGACCCCAAGACGATCTCCTTGTTAGTTTAAAAACCGTCAATCTTTTTAAAGATAAAACCGGAGAAATTATCTTACAAACCGAACGCGAACCCATCCAAGTCACCGGACGCTATTATACCCTCGTCGATATTATAGAACCCTTAGAAGATAAAAAGAAAACTTGTCTCGATAAGGGATTTTGTCCCTCAGAATATTTTCGCGTTCGCCACTATAATCAAAATACCCAGAACTTTGATGGGTTTGAAGAAGTCATTCGCATTCCCCAACAACCAAAAACTCGCGGCGATCGCGTTTTTTCCACCCCCGATAAAATTTTTCAATCCCCGGCAGGTCATGGGGGATGGTATATCTACGGTGCAAAGGATAAAGCAGGAATTTTTACCGTTCAAGCGATTAAACCCCGCGCTCTCGTTCAACTACAACCCGATCGCATTATTTTAGGAAAACGAGCTGGATTCAACCATATCAAACGAGAAAATTGGCGCGATCTCCCACAAAAAAAAGGAAATATTTCAACTGTATTAATCGATCCCAAAGCCAGCAATCCCAAAACAGCAATTTCAACATGGCAAGAAGGCGATCGCGCCCTAGTCTTGCATTTATTTGGTGGCATTGGCGGCAATAAAAGAGAATCCCATCCCCCTTATACAGTAACGGGACATTTTTCTTATGGCATTGCCGAAATTGTTCGCGATCGCTTTACTGACGAACTGCAATGGGATATCCAATACCAACAAATTTACGCCCATAATCCCGATGGGATTGTTTCGGGAACATTATCGTGGGAAACCTATATGGGAAACCTGCAACGGGGATGGATGGGAATCCGTCCCGTTTCCGATATTCTTATTAAATTAGATGTTTTTACCGGCGATTACAATTTTGGAGAAACTCGCCTTTCTTTATTTCGAGAACTCCTCCTCCAAACCCAGATTGTCATGGCACGATATCGCACCGGAGATGGTACCGGAAATACTGCCGTGACTCCAGCTACATCCTGCGTACAAGATTCCAGTCAAAGCCTTTATATTGCCATCGAACAAATCAAACATCAAGCCACTACCGATCCGGCAGTGCAAACATGGCGAGATAACCATCCCCAGCATCCACAAACGCAAAAAATTACCGCCTTTATTGCCCTCGCCCGAGACTTAATGAAAAGTTTAACCCCTCGCGGAACAGTGCGCCCAGATTGGCAGCAAAATGCAGAATATTTGGCAGGTATTAATAACCGCAATGGATTTGTTACCGATAGCAATTTGGTCAATGTTATTTTAAGCTGGCGTTCCCTCTTTCCCCGACGGGTTCACGATGAAATTGCCAATATTTTTCTTGACAATGGGGCCAGTTTATGGGTACTTCGCACGAATCAAGTCGGCGGATTCGATGCCGCTACTTCTCCCCTCGCACCCACGGTTTTATTCGGTCAAATTCCTCCGATTGCGATCGCTATCGAACGCCTCGCCTCCGCTTTTACAAAACTTAATCTCAGTCAAGTTAGGGTTATCTTGGCAACCTTAATCATTTATGGCGCGATCGCCATCCCCCTTGCCAGATTTTCTGGTTTTATTCCCTCGAGTTTCACCCCGTACCGTCCCTTAAAACAGAGATGGGGTCTCATTTATATCTTCTTTTTCCCCGCCTTTTTTGAAGAATTAATCTTTCGCGTTTTATTACTTCCCCATCCCACAGAACGAGTTGCGACATTGACCTGGGGATTTTGGGCGATCGCGAGCCTTTTCGGGTATATTATTTACCATCCTCTCAACGCTCGCACTTTCTACCGGGCTGGCAATCCCACCTTTTTTAAACCTATCTTTCTGATTTTAACGGGATTGCTCGGCTTGGCTTGCACGATCGCCTATTTTTTGACTTACTCAATTTGGGTTATCGCGATCGTTCATTGGCTTGTCGTTGCCGTTTGGTTATTTACTTTAGATGGAAAAAAACTTTTGCAACCATGAAAAATAATTGAGAACTGAGGAGAAAATACAGTGAAACTCGGGAATTGGATCGGTTTATTTTGTTTAATTATCTCTTTGGTTATATTATGGCAATTTCGACAAATATTACTCCTTATTTTTACATCTATTGTTCTGGCAACAGCCCTCAATAGTTTGGTTCGGTGGCTACAAAATCTTGGTAAAAAAAAGGGAATAACGATCTCGCGCAGTCATGCTGTCCTCATTGCACTAACATTAGTTTTTCTCTTCAGCATTCTATTTTTTGGATTAGTTTTACCCCCCTTTCTCTCGCAATTTCAAAAATTACTGGCAGTGGTGCCCGATGCCATCGATCGCGTCTTAGATTGGCTAGATCTTTTATTTGATAACCCTCCTCGTTGGCTACCTTTAAATCAAATCGATCTAGAACTCCCCAATCTTGCCGACATTACCCAACAATTTGCTCCCGTTGCTCAAGATTTGCTCGGGAACTTTTTCGACTTTTTTAGTAACTCGATTATCGTCTTGCTGAGAGTTTTATTGGTGATTGTTTTTACAGTCATGTTTCTGGCGAATCCCCTCGCATACCGCCAGCTATTTTTGACCTTATTTCCCTCTTTCTACCGACGGCGAACCAACGAAATTCTCGATCGCTGCGAACTGGCTCTAATCAGTTGGATGCGAGGAATTTGTATCAACTCCTTATTCGTGTCCATTCTCTGCGGAGTCGGCTTAGTTTTTATTCGCATCCCCTTCGCCTTTACCCATGCCCTTTTAGCGGCGGTTTGCAATTTTGTCCCCAATATCGGACCCGCCGCCAGCGTGATTTTCCCCCTCTCCGTTGCCCTCCTCGAATCCCCTTGGCAAGCGATCGCGGTTATAATTCTTTATGTTATCGTGCAAAATTTGGAAAGTTACTGGTTCAGTCCGATGGTCATGCAAAAACAGGTTTCCCTCTTACCTGCTGCAACTCTGACCGCACAAATCTTTTTTGCCACCTTTTTTGGTTTCTTGGGGCTAATTTTGGCGCTGCCTCTCGCCGTCGTCACCAAGACATGGATTGAAGAAGCATGGGTTAAAGATGTCTTAGATTCGTGGCAGAATGCAGCCGATGCCAACGAAAAATCTGCTTCCAACCCTCAACTTCCTCTAAAATCGGTAACAGTCGAAAATATCAACCCATCTTAACGATTCGATCTCTGTTCTCAATTGAAAAGTTCTTAATAAAAAACTCAAACTGATATTGTGAATTCAGCATCCTCCGAACCTCAAAGTAAATTGCGAATGTGGTGGGAATCCCTCGCCCCCTTATCTCGCTTATTGGCGATCGCCCTAGCCGCCCCACTCATGGTACTCAATGCGTGGGCTTTTTCCACAATTTTTGGTTATTTTCGCTCCCTATTTATTATTATCTTAGTTGCGGCGTTACTAGCATTTTTACTGAATTACCCCGCCAGTTTATTAGAACGCATTGGGTTGCAACGAGGACAATCTACTTTTGTCGTTATTTTCATTTCTTTGTTAACCCTAATTTCAGTTGGTATTACCTTACTTCCTCCAGTTATCTCCCAAGCACAGCAATTGGTCGTCCGCTTGCCTGAATTAATTGACTCGGGGCAAAATCAATTAATGCTCTTAGACGAACGTTTTAATAATTTAGGTTTGTCCATCAGCCTTGATGGATTGATCGTCCCCGCCAAAGATACCGTGAAAGTTCAACTGCAAAAACTTGCCGGACAAACGCTTGATTTTGCCGTTAATTTTACTTTATTTACTGTCGTTAAAGTTCTCGATATCGTTTTGACTTTTGTTATTACTTACTATTTACTGTTGCATGGAGAAGATATTTGGCACAGTTTATTGGAATGGTTGCCTACCCATGTCCAAAAACCCTTTTCTATCACCTTGCGATCGAGCTTTCGCAATTATTTTATCGGGCAGTTTATTTTGGCAATCTGCATGGGAGTTAGTTTAACCTTAATCTATTTATTGCTACAAGTTCCCTTTGGTTTATTGTTTGGTTTAACCATTGGTTTGATGGCGATCGTTCCCTTTGGCGGCTCTGTCGGAATTGCCTCCGTGACATTTTTATTGGCCCTGCAAAATATTGGGATTGCCATTCAAGTTTTGATCGTCTCTGTTATTATTCAACAAGTTCTAGAAAATATTATTGCGCCGAGAGTTTTGGGACGAGTCACGGGATTGAACCCCTTTTGGGTTTTTATTTCTATCCTAACGGGAGCAAGAGTCGGCGGATTATTAGGTGTTGTCGTTGCAGTGCCGACTGCCGTGGTGATCAAAGAGGCATTAAACGCTATTAAATCTTTAAAAATGCGAGCGGCCGAATCCGAACCCCTTCTCGTTTCTCCAACCCCATCCGAGCCGGGTTAAAAATGTTAGAATGAGAGACGTAACAACGAACCGCTGAGAAAACTCGAGAATTCTCTGAAGGCAAGTTAAGGCAATTCATCGGGTATGATAAGAAAGGTGACAATCTTGAAGTCATGCCAAATTGGTTAAAGCAATGGAAAAGACGAGCGATCGCGGGGCTGGTCTGTCTCTTTTGTGCGATTTTCGGGTTTTGGGGACTGGGAGGGAAATCCACAAGCGCTCAATTTGTAGCATCCCTCGATTTATTAAAAGATTGGCAGCAGGATGTCGATCGCGATCGCGTGGAAGTCGTCGAACGGCAAAATCGCCTCTCGAGCCTCGAACGAGAT
Organism: Cyanobacteria bacterium SBLK; assembly: GCA_017746715.1. Taxonomy (GTDB): domain Bacteria; phylum Cyanobacteriota; class Cyanobacteriia; order Cyanobacteriales; family Spirulinaceae; genus CCY15215. The sequence goes on along the minus strand of JAGHZQ010000083.1, from coordinate 116,343 downwards.
GCCAAACGATACCTCCGCAGCTTGAGACACACCATTCAAGTGATGAATCTGCAACTCCAGTATTACGAAAAAGAATATGAAACAGCGAGTCAAAAGTTGAAGGCGATCGAAGAAAAACTCGCTCGAGAACGCCAAATCTACACCCCCAAATTAACGGCAACCGTCGCCCGCTTGCGATTCCTCCAACGGCAATCTTTGACCAGCCAAGGATGGCGATTTCTCCTCAAAAGCGAAGATCTCAATGAATTTTTCGATCGCCGCACTCGTCTCAAGTTTGTCTATCAAGCCGATCGCCAGCATTTAGAGGAACTGCAAGTCACGGCCAAGAAAATCAAACAACAAAAACGAGCAGTAGAGGAACAAACCCAACAAATTACGCGCCTGCAAGAACAAATTCGCACGCAACAGGCCGATCTCAAAAAACAAGTAGCCATTCAACAAGGATTAGTATCGCAACTCAATGGCGATCGGGACAATTTAGACGCTTTGCAAGTTAAATTAGCGGAAGATTCTCAAGGAATCGGTTTAATGATTCAAAAACGGATGACTGCTAAAGAAAGTCTTCCTTTTAGCGGAACGCAAGCATTTATCGTTCCTCACAATGGGAAACTCTCCAGTAAATTTGGTTGGCGGCGACATCCCATCTGGGGAGGAAAGCGCCTCCATAGCGGCATTGATTTTGCTGGAGAATACGGCAGTCCCATTCATGCTGCCGATAGCGGCATCGTCATTTTAGCGCAATGGTATGGTGGATATGGTAAAACCGTCGTTATCGATCACGGACGGGGAATGACAACCCTCTACGGTCATACCAGTAAATTTTACGTTCGGGAGGGACAGCCGGTAAAAAAAGGAGCAACGATCGCCGAGGTCGGATCTACTGGCTTTTCAAGCGGACCTCACCTTCATTTTGAAATTCGCAAAGACGGTCAACCCGTAGATCCTTTGAAGTATTTAACCGTAAATGAGGATTGAGGAGATGGGGGAGTGTGGGGAGCATTCAATAACCAATAAACAACAACCAACAACAAAATCTCAGTGAATCTCAATCAATTATTGATTTGGACAATTTGCCTGTCTTGTTTTTCCTTCCTTATCCGAACATTGCTCAATCGTAGCGGTCGGGGTTGGAGTATTGTTTCGGGAGGCATTTTAGTCATTACAGGAACCTTATTTTATCTCGCTCCTCATCTTGCTGGGTTGGTCGGGGGTAGTTTTTGGATATTATTTCTCGTTCTTCCCGTTTTGGGGTGCGCTCGGGTGAATCGGCTAATTTATCAAGAACGCTACAAAAGCGCCAGAAGATTGGCAAATTGCTTGCGGTGGTTGCATCCTGCCGATGGTTGGTTCGAACAGCCTTTCATTTTAAAAACCTTGGAAATGGGACAGCAAGGTCAAATTGCCGCCGCTATTAAACGCTTGCATCCTTACGAAACAACCGTTACCCCAATGGGTCGCAATGCAATGGCTTTGCTATTCATCATGGGAGCGCGATGGCAGGAACTTTTACAATGGATCGAGCATCACGTTCCCGAAAGCGTCTTGCGCGAAGATCCTCATCTGGTTGTGAATTACTTGCGTGCCTTGGGGGAAACGGGAGATTTAAACGGCTTATTATGGGGGTTGGAGCGTTATGAAAGCACTCTAACTAAAGCCGGGAATCCCATTCCCCTCAATTTAGCCAGATTGTTTGCTTTTGCCTTTTGCGGCTTGGTCGATCGCGTTTGTCATTTACTGGCAGAGCCTTTAGCGGATTATCCTCCATCCATGCAAAAGTTTTGGCGTTTAACCGCACAAATGGCAGCCAGTCAAAATCCCAAGGCGCGAGAACAATTATTGGACTTGCAACATGAAACTGGCGATTCAATTCTGGGTGCGGCGATCGCATGGCGTTTATCCCATCCTCCCGCCGCTCCGCAAACCGTTCTCATCCCCTTTTCTCAAGCCATGTTGCGACGGCTCAAAGGCTCTCTCAAACAGGAAACGCGCTATGGTCGCTCTCTCGGTCTTTCCCCCCGTCGCGCGCCCATTACCTACGCCCTCATCGTTTTAAATTTACTCTTTTTTCTGTTGGAAGTGGCTTGGGGAGGAAGTAAAAATACCGATACCTTAGATCGATTGGGGGCATTAATGCCTTATGCGGTATGGCAGGGAGAATGGTGGCGCTCGATCGCGGCGAATTTTCTGCATTACGGCGCGCTGCATTTATTTTCTAATATGGTAGGACTCTATTTTCTCGGTCCTTTTGTCGAAGCGATCGCGGGACGATGGCGTTATATTTTCATCTATTTGGGCAGTGGCATCGGGGCAATGTATGCGTTTAGTGCTATTGCCATTGCCCAAGGCATGCCCTATCAGCGTTTGGTCGGGGCTTCGGCGGCAATTATGGGCATTTTGGGAGCAATTTTAGCCATCCTTTTAAAAGGTTGGCTTTACGAAAAAAGTCAGGTTGCCGCCAAGCGATTGCGTTTATTTTTAGCCATTGTTGCGTTGCAAGTTGCTTTCGATCTCCTCATTCCCGAGGTGAGTTTTCTCGCTCATGCTTTGGGATTGGGTTTTGGCTTCGCGATCGCGATGGTTGTCTTTCCGAAAGGGTTGGGGAGTCGGTAGCGATCGCGGTTGGGGGCGTCGGGGGCGGAATTTTGCAGGAAAAGTCGGCGTTTAGACAATTATCCGGATTTGAGAGAACAATTCGTAATGGGAGATTCGCTAACAATTATGAGAAATCGCAGAAAGAATGTCGCTTTCATTCTTTTAGCTTGTTTATTGGGGAGTTTGGCGATCGAATTCACGGGCGTTTTTCCCGCTCGGGCTCGAGAAAAGGATGAATTCGAAGAGGTGAATCCTTTAGAAATGGACGAACCCGATCCACTCCTGCGTTCTAATCTTGACGATATTCCCCTTAGCGAAGTCGAAAAACGCGAGTTAATTCCCGTTTTGGATCGATTGGCCCTAGAAGCCGAAACAGAGTTTTTAGCGGAAAATGGCGATCGCGATCGGGCGTTTGCCCTCTGGTATCGAGAATTGCGCCTGCGACGTTTCTTGGGAGAAATTGCCGAAGTTGAAGCCCTCGGACGAGTCGGGAAAATTGCTTGGGAAAATAATCGCAATGAAGATTTATTTTTCATTCGCGAACGACTGGGAGAAATTCAAGGGAATGCTGAAGAAGAAACGACCCTCGATACTCAACTAGCCGATGCTTTAGCGATCGCTTACGATAAGATTCGCTCTTATCCTCAAGCCTTACCCATGTATGAATTCGTGCTGGCCGATATTCGCAAAATGGAGGATATTAACGCCTTAGAGCGCATTCTCAATACCATTGCTCAACTGCATTTAGAATGGTTTCAATATGTTGCCGCCGAAACTGTTTATCAAGAGTTATTGGACTTAGCGCGATCGCAGTTTGACGATGCCAGTATTTTGCGCTACCTCGAACAGATAGCATATCTATATAATCGCGCTCAACGTCCGGAGAAAGCGATCGAAACTAAACTCGAATTATTACAAGGTTATTTAAAAAAAGAATTACTGGAAAAAATCCCCCCTCTACAAATTTCTTTAGCGGGAGATTATGAAACAATTGGTGAAGGCGAACTCGCTAGCGAAACTTATCAAGACGCTTTTACCCTTGCTTGGGCAAATCAATATTATGCTTATGCTGGCGAGGCCTTGAAAAAATTAGCAGAATTATACTATTCTTATGACCAGCTCGATTACGCTTTAGAAATTTACCAAGAACAAATCAAAGCCGCAGAATATGCGACTGATGAATTTTCAATGATGGAAATCTACGAACGGATGGGACAAATTTATCTCGAATTAGAAGATTATTCTCAAGCCCTCAATGCTTTTCAGGAAGGATTAAAATTGGCTCGTTCGCTCGGTCATAAAGAAGATGATTTTCTCGAAAAAATTGACGAAGTTTACGAGTTTTTTTGATTTGGTTGTTGGTTATTTGTTGGGGGATGTAAGAGACTGTTTATAAAATAAAAATTAAGCCAGTAGGGTGCAGTATAGCCTCCGGCATGGCTGCGCTAAAGCGACAGCGTAACGCACCAATTTTTAGACTTGCGGGTGCGTTACGCTCCATTCCATTACTACTCTTTTCATTTAATATTTGCTTTACGAACAGTCTCTAAGAGGGGTTGGGTCTTACTCTTTCTCTTCAATCGCTGGTAAACTGTAATCAGCGATACATCCTATGATATTTTTTGGCAATCATAGAGATGTATTTTTGTCAAGGTAAGGCTGGCGAAACTTGCAACATTTCTTTACAAGTATTACAACTAAAGAAAGAAGAAAATGCAACTCTACTGCTTTCGATCGGCGATCGCAGGAGAATTGCTTGCTATCCTCCCACTCACACCAACAATCATGGAAAATCAGCGATCGATATTCCAACGCTTAAAACAGGATTTAAAAAACGACTTAATTGCAGGTCTTTTAGTTGTCATTCCCCTAGCGACAACCATTTGGCTGAGTTTTACGATCTCCATCTGGGCGATCGCATTTTTAACGGAAATTCCCAAACAGGTGAATCCCTTCCAAGGACTGAACCCGTTTTTAACCAATCTTTTAAATTTGTTAGTTGGGTTTACCGTCCCCCTCGTGTTTATTTTGCTGATTGGCTTAATGGCGAGAAACATCGTGGGACAGTGGCTGCTAGACTTGGGAGAACGAATTTTACAGGGAATTCCCCTCGCCGGCTCCGTTTATAAAACCCTCAAGCAAATTTTGGAGACCTTGCTGGGAGATTCCAAAAGTAAATTTCGCCGAGTGGTGATGGTGGAATATCCGCGACAGGGCGTATGGAGTCTTGGTTTTGTGACGGGGCAATTGAGCCAACCCCTGCAAGTGCATCTTTCTCAACCCATGTTGAGCGTGTTTATTCCCACAACTCCCAACCCAACCTCGGGATGGTATGCAATCGTACCGGAATCGGAAGCAATCGATTTGCCGATTTCCATTGAGGATGCCTTTAAAGTTCTCATTTCTGGCGGTATTGTAAGTCCGCCGACCTTTCCACCTTCATCGCCTCCCGAGGCTTCTCCAAAATCGACAGCTCAACCTCCCGATCTCGATCCACCAATTTCCCATCGGGATATGGATATCGAAGAATCAACCGAAAAGCAAGAGGCTATACCTATTGTTTCAGTGAATAACGAACAATAACCGATTTATTGAGCGATCGGCTCGATATTCGGATATATTGGCTTTCTATCCTAATTAAAATCCGCACTCTACCACCATGCCGCGCCAACAGCCTCGTCAAACATCGCGAGAACTCGCACTTTTAAGCCTGAGTCAAATTCGGGGCAGTTCGGAAAAAATCCAGCAACAAACTCTCAATGACCTGATACTCGCTGCTATTCGCACCCTTGTTGCCGAAGCTAGAGATACCCTATCAACGGCAAGCGAAGAAATTCAACGAGGAGCCGATCGCTTGTCCGATAGCGATACCCGAGGAACGGATTTGCAAAGTAGCAAAACCATGGTCAAAGAAGCCATTGAATTAACGGAAACCGCCCTCAACCGCGTGGGTTATGCAGTAGACCTGCCAGAATTCATTCATCTCGCCGATCGCCAAGAGGTGCGAGAATACGCCCTCGAACTCGTGAGTACTGTCAAGCGTCGCAAAGCAGACATTATCGAAGCGATCGAAGCCGTTTTGGTAGACTGGAATCTCAATCGCATTCCCCAAGTCGATCGCAATATTCTTTCCCTTGCCGTTGCCGAGATCGCGTTTTTAGAAGTGCCCGCTCGTGTTGCCATTAATGAAGCGGTAGAATTAGCAAAGCGCTATTCTGACGAAGAAGGAGCGCGTTTTATTAATGGAGTCTTGCGGAAAGTTGTCGAAAGAGACAAATCAATTGATAATTAAGAATTAAGAATTAAGAATTAAGAATTAAGACAATGGTATTTAATTGGTTTAATCGAAAATTTAAGAAGGACGAAAGCGAAACGGGCAAAGAGAACGAGGAAAAACAAACTCAATCTCAGGAGTCGCAATCGTCTCAACCTCAAGCACCCGAGAAAAAACCGGAGGAAACCTCTGCACAAACAACGCAAGAGGACTACTTAAAATGGGCGAAAGCCGCTTATCAGCAGATTCAACAGCGTCAAGCAACAGAAGAAGTCGAAGCGAAAGAAGAAACTCCGCCTCCACTCTCAGAAGAGTCACCAGCAGAGGAGATAAACGCAACCCCAGAAACCGATCGCCAAGACACTGCTGCAACCGTTGAAGAACCAGAGGCTTTACCAATAGAGGTCCGAGAAGAGGTTGCCGTTACCCCGTCAGAAGAACCCGAAAGAGAAGAAGCAATCGCTTTGGGCGATCGCCCAGAAACGATCGCCGAAACGGTTGAGGATGCAGACATTGCTCCAGAGGTAGAGGAAACGCCGGCAGTTTCCGAAATTCCCGCGATCGAGCCGGAGATTCCATCGACAAGAGAACCCGAAGAACTTCCGTCAGAACCAATCGGCGAACTCGCAACCGAAGTCGAGGCAACACTCACCCCATCGGGTCCAGAAGCAACACCAGAACTGGCAGAAGCGGTTGAAGATGAAATTATTGCGGAAACCGAACCGAAAGCCGAAACAGCCGTCATAACGCCGAAAATTGAGGCAGAACCCGCACCCGAACCCATCTCTACTCCCGCGTGGATGAAAAAATCCGATGGGTTGGAACGACTGAAAGAAACCGCGATCGAAACTCCCGAACCCGAAGTTCAAAGCAAGTCTGCCGTTGATTTTGATGAGGATTTTGTGTGGTCGGCGAAAGTTTTGGCCGAACAAGGACGGCGACCCGAGGATGTTTCCCTTGAAGAAATTAGCTGGCTCAAACGCTTGCGGGAGGGACTGGGAAAAACTCGCCGCAGTTTGATCAATCAACTCAAGGCCGTGGTCGGACAAGGTCCTCTCAATGAAGATGCGGTTATGGAAATCGAGGCTTTACTCCTGCAAGCCGATGTGGGGGTCGAGGCGACGGAATATATTATCGATACCTTACAAGAAAAATTACGGGAAGAAGCCCTACCTCCAGAAGAAGCGATCGCTTATTTAAAAAGCATTCTTTGCAATTTGTTGGAGAAACCTCTTCCCGATCCGGAAAATGCAGCTTTGATTCCCCAAGAAGAGGGGTTAAATATTTGGTTGATGACGGGGGTAAATGGTGCGGGAAAAACCACCACCATCGGCAAATTGGCTCACATGGCCAAACAATCCGGCTATAGCTGTATTATCGCGGCGGCGGATACTTTTCGGGCGGCGGCAGTGGAACAAGTGACGATTTGGGGAGAGCGATCGCAAACGCAAGTGATTGCTAATCCGGGGAAAAATACCGATCCGGCGGCGGTGGTCTACGATGCGATTAGTGCGGCGACTTCCCGAGATGTTCGCCTTCTGTTGGTGGATACTGCCGGACGCTTGCAAAACAAGAAGAATTTAATGGCAGAGTTGGCGAAAATTCGCCGCATTATTGACAAAAAAGCTCCCAAGGCAACGGTAGAATCTTTGCTCGTTTTAGATGCAACGTTGGGGCAAAATGGTTTGCGTCAGGCACAGGTTTTTTCCGAATCGGCTAAATTAAGCGGGGTTATCTTGACAAAACTCGATAGTAGTGCTAAGGGAGGCGTTGCTCTAGCTGTAGCCAAACAGTTAAATTTACCCATTCGCTTCGTCGGTGCGGGAGAAGGCATCGAAGATTTACGTCCTTTTTCCAGTTATGAATTTGTGGAGGCCTTGCTGAGCGAATAATGGGGTTTCTGTTTCAACGCCAATAGCCTGCTAAAATAAAGGGAGCCCAATAATAAGGATGGGCGTAATCGGAATCGTTTAAGAGAGAAAGTTGTGCTTGTTGCAGTGCTTTGGCGCGATCGCCGCGAAACTCCCCGAGAAAGCGATAAAATTCTGCCATCAGTTCGGAAGTCGAGCGATCGTTGACGGACCACAAGCTCGCTAAAGTGCTGCGCGCTCCCGATCGCACGGCAATTCCCGCCAATCCCAAAGCGGCGCGATCGTCTCCTTTGGCGGTTTGACAGGCGCTCAAGACGAGAAGTTCGATAGGGGTAACATTACCGCTTTCTCGTTCCCAAAGCAAGTTTGCAAAGGAGATCGAATCGAGGGGACCATCCCAGAGTAATAAGAATGTATCCTCGAGTTGAGAGCTAAATTGACCGTGAGTGGCTAAATGCAAAATGGGAAATTTGCGATCGTCGAGGGCTTTGCGGAGGTTGGCAGCGGTAAAATATTCGTTGAGCAGGACTTCTGAGGAGAGTTGCCGCTCGATTTCTGCGACTTCTTCTACTACTGCGGGTAAAGGTGTAAAAGATTCTCTTGCCTCGCTTAATCCAGCTGCGATCGCTTTTAATTCTAATTGGGTCGGCGATCGTTCTGTTAATAATTGCAAACCGGGAATTAAAACCAATTCGTATTTTTCTAATAAATATTGGTTGCCATCGTGAAAAGCGCCCATAGGAATATTTTGTAAAACACCATCGAGAACAAAAGCGAGTGTTGAGATATCATTTGTTTTTAATTCGTTTTCAATGGGTTGAATAATTTGCTTGTATAGTTCTTGGGAATATAGGAGATGACGTTTGACAGAAAAAATAGGACTAAAAGATTGACGCAATTGAACGGCTAATTGTTTGATTTCATCAGAAGACTTATCGATTTTATAATGTTGTAGATTTTTCTTCGGAAAAGAGACAAGAATTTCCATGCGTTCGCCTAAAATAATCGTGTAAATCACTGCTAAATTGGTTTCCGATTCTTCGAGAGATTGATGATGCACGCATACTTCTTGCAAATAATCTTCTAATTCGGCAACTCGCAAACTTTCAATTGCGGCTTTAACGTCTTGCAATCGTCGTTTGGAACTTTCATTTTGTTGCGTTTTTTGTTCGGGAATCTTGTTGAGTTGTAAGGAAATATAATTACGATAGATAGGCTCGACGCGATCGCGAAAATTATAGCGAATTTTGGGATTTAATCCGACTAAATCCGAGCGAAATTCTTCAAAGGTAGTAATTGCTTCTCGGTAAGCGGCGATCGCTTCATCTATTTTACCTTGACGTTCTAAAAGATGCGCTAATTGTCCCCGCCATTGAAAGAGAAATTCTCGTTCTAAGGAGACAGAGAGATCGATCGCTTTGTTAGTGAGAGCGATCGCTTCTTCAAGATAATTTTGCTGGGAGTAAAGAGAGCCGAGGATGCCCAAAATTTGCGATTCTGCTCTAGTATTATTCATGTTATTTGCTTGCTGGTGCAGGGTTGCAAGGAGTTGGGCGATTTCTGTATAGTCTGGGGAATTTTTTTGTTTTTGACGGAGTTTTAACCAGCTGCGAAGAATATTCAGTTGAGCGTAAATTGCGGTTTCTGAAACGGGAAGGAAGGCGATCGATTTGCGAATTTCGCTTAATAAACTTTCTGCTTCTAAAAATCGTTCGCTTTCGATCGATAAACTCAGTTGATTGGCAAGACTTTCCATTGCTACGATCCGAGCTTCTGGAGTATTTTCGTCAATCGCTATTTTAACGGCTTCTCGGTAGCGTTGTAATGCTGTTTCCCGCTCTCCTAAAAGCCGCTCTGTATTGCCTAAAATGAAGAGAGTGCGAGCAATTTCCACGGGGCGATCGAGGGTTTGCAAGACGTCTAAACTGACAGAGATTGCCTCTCTCGATTGACGCAAACTTCCCAATGCTTGTAATGATACTCCCAAACTCCTCCATCCCAATCCTTTTAACAGGGGATCGGGTTCTTTTGCGATCGCTTGCAATACCGATGCAAATGTTTCTGTATCGATGGCTTTACATCGCGTATTTTTGACAGCAAATGCTTGCAAAATGCGATCGCAAGCGAGGCGATATCTCCCTTGTTCTTCTAATACTTGAGCTTGATTAATTTGACTGCCTAATTGTCCGAGGCGATCGTTTGCTTGCTGATATAATTGTTCGGCAATTTCCCAATTTTTGAGTGCTCGATCGAGCTGTCCTCGATTCATTTGCAATTGCGCGAGGGTATTGCGTACCATTGCTGAAATGATGGCAGGCGATCGCTCTTGTAAAATCTCAATATTTTGGAGAATAATGCTTTCTGCTTCCTCATATTCTCCTAATTCTTGATAACTCCAACTCAGATAAAGTAAACTTTCTGCTCGTTCGCTTATTTTTTGAGTTTGTTCGAGAAATTGAGAAGCTGTTTGAAAAGTTGCGATCGCTTCTCTAAATTGACCCGATCTATATTGTTTTTTGCCTCGTTCTAAAAGAGTATTAATATTATTTATTTCTTGCATATCTTTGCGACGGAACGATCGGGCGATCGCGGGCGAAATCAATCCTCCTAAACAGGAGATTAAAACCAATAAGCTAAGAATTTTTCCCAAACGATCTTGTTGATTAGGCTGCATCTCAAATTTATAAATTCAGAATTCAGGGAATAAGAGAAAATTTTCCAATTGTAGAATAAGCATTACTTCAGCATACTTCGACATCGTTTAGTACAAGTTACTCAGTGACCATCTGCTTATTCGAGGATGCTTATTCAATTATACATGAGTATCCTGCCTGTTCCGCGGAAAAGTACTCTCTTTTAGATTGAGTATTTTTACAAAACTGAGATGCTCCTATTGGTTATTCATTATTGATTGAATGATTATTTATTTGACAGCGATCGTTGTTTTGTAATGCTTGTGTGCCTACCAATTCAATATTACCGCGTTTGTTCAGTTTCCATCCGCGCGCTTCTGTTAAAGGTTCAAAATTTTCTTTTTCTCGATCGGTTTCCACTTCTTCAAGTGTAGCAGAATTTAAGAGCGTTGAAAGGTCTCGACGATCTTGCCAAATTTCTCTCCCGCGTAAAATTTGACTGGGATTTGTTCTCATTCCACTTCTTCCAGCGATCGCGATTTCATTATTTCTGGCAATCCCGCACTGTCGAATAAAATCTTCTGGTGGTTGTCGCAATGCAAAAGGATCTCTCGATTCATCGTCCTCAAAATCATCGTCAAAATCTTCCTCTTCAAAATCGTCGAGTTCATCCAAATTGGTTAATGTTACCTCAACAGTTCCTAAAATATCGCTTTCCCCAGTTAACTCTTCTCCTGTATTAAACCCAAATATTGCCCGTGCTGAGATATTGATATCTCCCTTTCTTGGGTCTCCAGTTGTGAAAATATCGCTATTTTCTGAAAGAACTGTAGTAACAAATCCAGTTACATTAATCTCAATATTTCCCCCTATTCCTGTCGCCGATCGCACATTGGTAAAGATCGCACTACTATTTCTTAAATTTACATCCTCTGCATTAATTATAATATTTCCGCCATTAATTCCATCTGTTTCGGTTGTAATTTTGCTGCGATCGCTTAAAGAAATCTCTGCGGCTGTAATATTGATATTTCCACCATCACTTAGACTGAAAATTTCCAGACTAGAATCGTTTTGTAGCGTTAGAGAAGTGGCATTAATTTGAATATCCCCCGAATTTTCCGTTCCTCCAGAAGTCGCGATCGCGTTGCTATTATCTAAGGTGATATTATTAGCTTCTATAAGAATATCACCCGGTAATCCGATCGCACCAAAAGCCATATCAGCATTGAGGAACGAATCATTAAGAACAATAGATTCATTCCCTTCTAGAAAAATTGTTCCGGCATTGCCATTTCCATTCATTTTGCTTGAGATTGTACTATCTGTAATATCGATAGAATCGCCAACAATTGTAATATTTCCCCCATCTATTTCTCCAGCACCACTAACCAGATCTGAATTTGAGAGAGAAACCGTTCCATTTTGGCTAATAATCGTAATATTTCCCCCCAATTCATTTCCTCGGGTATCGATCGCAGGTTCAAAAGGATCGTTGGCAATACCGAAGCGAATATCTCCAGCAGCTTCTATATAAACAGGTGCAGCATAATCATTCATGCTACTTGCATCGATTCTATTAGTAATATCAATTGAGCCATTCTGACTGATTATCTCGATTCTGCCAGCATCGGAATTAGTGGAGTTAGAACGAAGGGTGACTGCGGAAATATCGCCCGTTGCATAGAGGAAGATCGAACCACTCTCTCCCGGCATATCACCCGATATCAGATCGCCAAGCTGGAGGTTATTTCCTTGAATTTCTAAATCTTCTGTATCGGTGACAATACGATTATTTTGTCCCATTAAAAAATCTCCGCTCCCATTATTATCTGCATCGGCAATCAATGAAATTGAGGAAATATTCGTAAATTCAAGATCGACACCGGGGGTAATAATAATATTTTCTGTTGCTTCGAGAACAATATCTCCCGATAATCCTTCTAAAAAACTGACGTTCATGTTCATATTCGCATTGGAAAACTCTTCAGCTAAGATTTGGTCGTCGCTTAAAGCAGAGCTAATCAATGGAGTCAAAGGAATATTTGGAGCAGGTGAAATGGTAATATTGCGCGGATCGAGAAGGATCGTACCATCGTTTCCATCGATCGCGCTAACATCAACAAAACCCGAAAAAATCAAATATTCTTTTCCGGAAACTTCCACAAATCCACCATCACCAGAAGTTGAACCCCCTCGAGATTGAATTTCTCCATAAAATCCCGTGACTTCATTTGCCCAAACAATAACTTTTCCACCGTTTCCGATCGCACTTTCTGCATTGGCAAGAATGACAACATTTTCGCCGATATAAACGCGATCGGCTGTGGTAATATTTCCTTGTCCTCGGTAATCTCCGCCGATTAATATCGTACCTGCTTCGGTCGGTGCAGAAACGTCTATTTGACTGTTATCATTAATATTAATTAACGTTCCTAAAAGCTCGATTTTTCCCCCCGATGCCGTTAAGTTGCCTCGATTAATTGTCCTACCGCCAAATAAGGTTAAATTTTCCTCGGGATCGACTGCGAGATTACCTCGATTTTGAAGTTCGCGATCGCGCTGATTTGTTCCGTATTGTATGCCTGGATTGATGTTGATTTTTAACAGGGGAGGGGTTTTCGGATGGGTAGCGCTAAATTCAATATTATCGATAAAAATGCTATCGGTTGTCGTTGCAGTGAAAGAACCCCGCAGATCGAGTTTGGCATTATCTCCGAAATAAATGCCGTTAGGGTTCATTAAGAAGAAATTAGCATTTCCATTCACGCCTAATGTTCCTAAAATTTGAGAAATATTATCCCCCGTTACTCGCGTTAAAATATTAAAAACACCGTCGGGGTTGGTAAAGTAAACTTGCTGGAATTCATTGATATTAAATTCTTGGAAACTATGAAAGAGTGCTGCATCGCGTCTGGCTCCTCCGGTTACGAGAATATCATTGGGATTTCCTTGAGGGGTGGTAATGGAGTTTTCTCCATTGAGAGTATTATCTGGGACGATTTGAGCGAAAGTTTCTGGCGCGATCGCTCCTAAAATAGAACTGAGAACGATCAAACAGAAGGTGTGCGTTAAAAATGCGTTTTGTTTCAAGTGCATTCTGCTTTTTTCAGCATGGATTGTTCGTATAACAGTAGCAAATTAGTGAAGAATAAGCAAAATGCGATCGCAAAACCAAATGAATGATAAATGAGTAGAATCAGTGTCTTTCTTGTTCTGAATTACTGTAAACACAGGCATCCTGCCTGTTCCACAATCGAGAGAAATTTTCTCATTTTTTAAACTCTACCTTGGGAGATAAATCCTGCCCAATTGTAAGGACTGGAAAAGGGCAAATTTTCTTTACATAGTTGTGAAAGGCGCGATTTTCGGCTTTCGATTTTTTCCGGTTCTCCTAATTGTTCGAGATATGCGGTTAAAGTATAGTAATATTTATTTTTAAGTTCTTCTCCGGTGAGATTTCGCAATTGCTGGCGCGCCCGTTGTAAGGCATGAGAGGGGCTTTTGCCTTCGTCGCGATTTTTATAGTAAAAAATGGCTAAAAGGGCGCTGGCAAGGTCTTCTACAGACCATTGGGTGCTGATAACGTTGCGGACTCCAGTACAGAGAAAACTCGTTGCAATTGTGAGTAAGTCGTCAGTGAGTTCTGTGGCAGTGAAGTGAGTTTCGCAGGCTGAGGCGAAGACTTCGGTGAGTTGAGGGATGCGCCATGTGAGGATTTGGCTGAGAGTGAGTTCGCGATCGCTCAATTGCAGGACGGAGGCGAGGGGATCGTTGAGATTAGAGGCGGCGTGGTGGCTGGTGTGGAGGCGGTGGATTTGGTGCAGGAGGGTTTTATAATTGTCGAGTGTGGCTTGTTTGCCTTGCAGACGGCGGGTTTCGGGGACTCGATACCGTTGGGCGAGAGTTTCGCATTCGTAGCGGGTAAAGGGGAGGTTTTCCTTGGCATCTTCGACGATACCGAGGTGAGGGTTGGGGGCGATCGCGTCTCCTTGGTGGCAGTAGTTGAGGATTTGGCAACTGGGGACGGTTCGCAGGCGAAAGCGATCGCTTAAATAATAGGCGTTGGGGTTGGTTTTGGGGGTTGCTTTGGCAGTGAGTTCGGCAATGCCTCGGGTGCGATCGCCTTTGTGAAAATCTGTCGCTGCATCAATTTCAGTCCGTTTTAAGGGACTTTCGCTGTTAGCCTTGGGTTTGAACCCAAGGTTTGCGCGATCGGCAGCCAATTCAGAATTAATTTCTAACGCTGCAAAGGGAATTTGATGCAAAGCCAAATGAGGGATAATAACGAGTTCTTCGAGATGTTGTAAATGTTGCGTGCAGAGTTCATTGAGTTGCAAGCGTTGGGAAATTTCTCGCAATACCGTTTCCATGTTGGCTTTCCATTGGTTGAATTGGGTAACGTAGGGAACGAACCAATTGTCCAAGAGCCATTTTTGTAAGGTATTGTATCCTTGTCCGCGACAGGTGAAATGTGCGGGTTCTCCGGTTTGGTAGAGGATGAAAATATGGGTATCGTCGTCAGTGCTGTAGAAAATGAGAATGGCGGTTTTTTCGTTTTCAATGAGTGCCTGCATTTGGGAAAAATTCAAGGGATCGATTTGAATTTGTCCGGCGATAACGGGATCGCGACGGCGAATTTCTTCCCAGAGTCGTTGTTTTTCTTGTTGCAGTTGTTGGATATCGCGGGCGTTTTCTTGCAGGGTTTCGGAGCGCAGTTGACGAGTGAGAGCAGGTTCTTTGCTATTATAGGTCTGTAGGGCGGATTGATGGGTGTAAATTTGCATTTCTAGGCGATCGTATTGTTGCAAATAGTCTTGCACTTCTGGAGGAATATTGGCATCGTCGTGTAAATTTCGGCTTTCCATTAAGTCGATTAATTGTTTGCAGCGAGAACGTTCTGCGGTTTCAATGGCTTTTTTAATTTCTCCAACGTTCAGGTACGATTGAAAGAGGTTTTTATAAACATAAATATTCTCTTTGACAATCTCTTTACGTCGTCGATCCGTAGTTGCCCAGAGGCGGCTTTTTTCTACGGCTCGAACGGCGTTAGAATATGCTTCGATGGCAAGTTTCCAGTTTTCTTGTTTAAAGTATAAATTGCCTCGATTACGCTCGGTTTGCAGATGATCTAAGGGGAAGTTTTCGAGAGTGCGAACCGTTAAAGCATTATTGTAAAAAGCGATCGCCTTCTCCAAATTTTCCCCTTTATCTCCTTTTATTCGGTCAGAATAAGCGGCAGCGAGATTATTTTGGGTGGTTGCCCATTGTACGGGAAAATCTTGTTGAGTAAGGATAGTTAAAACGAGTTGGTAAGCAGCGATCGCCTTCTCTAAATTCTCGGTTTTGTCTCCTTTTATTCGGTTAGAATAAGCGGCAGCGAGATTATTTTGTGTTCTTGCAAAATCTACGGGAAAATCTTGTTGAGTGTAGATAGTTAAAGCGAGTTGAAGAGCAGAGATTGCCTTCTCCAAATTCTCTTCTTTATCTCCTTTTATTCGGTTAGAATAGGCAGCAGCGAGATTATTTTGAGTCATCGCCCATTGTACGGGAAAATCAGCTTTAGTACAGATAGTTAAAGCAAGTTGGTAAGCAGTAATAGCTTTCTCCAAATTCTCGGTTTTGTCTCCTTTTATTCGGGCAAAATAGGCAGTAGCAAGATTATTTTGTATCATTGCCCAATCTACAGGAAAATCTTGCTGAGTAAGGATAGTTAAAGCGAGTTGAAGAGCAGAGAGCGCCTCCTCCAAATTCTCTTCTTTATCTCCTTTTATTCTGTTTCGATAGGCAATAGCGAGATTATTTTGTGTTCTTGCAAAATCTACGGGAAAATCTTGTTGAGTACGGATCGTCAAAGCATTGTTACAAAAAGCAATTGCCTTTTCCAAATTCTCCCCTTTGTCTTCTTTTATTCTGTATAAATAGGCAGTAGCAAGATTATTTTGTATTCTTGCAAAATCTACGGGAAAATCTTGTTGAGTACGGATCGTTAAAGCGAGTTGGTAAGCAGCGATCGCCTTCTCCAAATTCTCCCCTTTGTTTCCCTTTATTCTGTATAAATAGGCATTAGCGATATTATTTTGAGTGTGTGCCCAAAGTCTACTTTTTTCGTTGCGACTCTGCATAACAAATTGATAGCCAAAAATAGCAATTTCTAGATTATTTGCTCGATTCCCCAAGGGAAATTCATTGATTTTGATGCAAACATTTTCAATTAAATTAATGAGCGCATCTTTTATCTCTGGATGTTCTTCAATGACATGCGTTGCAATTCCTGTTAAAATCTCAGCAAATCTCAGATCGAGGAGATTGAGATTTTGACGTAAAAGCATTTGTACTTTTTGTTTGTCTTCTTCTCCTTCCGATCGCAATAATGCTTGGATGAATTGCAAATAATCTTGCAGTTGGGTGATATTGTGCAAGATTCTCAGATGCGATTGTAACTCATTGGCAAAGTTTAACAACCATTGCGCGAGATTTTCTTGTCCGTCTTCCTGAAACTTGTCTGCAAATACACGCACGGTTAACAATAATCCCTCATCCACCAGATGAGAATTCGCCTGTAAAATTATCGCTTTTTCTCCCGATTCGCATTGCAGCAATTGGTGAATGAGATGGACATATTCTTGCATCCGTTGTTCGTCCATGTTTAATTCCCTTGCATATTTTGGCGTGAACTGGTGACTGAATTAACCGACTTCAAATTCTTGATAAAATGCCAACCAATTCTCCTTCTGCTGTAAATGTTCCCAAACTTCATTTAATTTTATCGCATCCCAAATCGGCGCAATATTTTCCCCCTGCGTATTCAACCAAGGTAAAGCCAAAGGTTGCGGCAAAACGATCGCTAAAAATTCCTCTTTCCCTACAGTATCAAAGGTAATCTGACCGAATTCTGCCTCTTCCTGCGGCAACCAAACCACCTCATTTCCTAAAACAAACTGGGGCGCAAAAGCCCGCGAAGGACACAAACAATAGCGCGTATCCCGTCCCCGATTCAACAATAACAAAAACTGCCCCGGATAAGGCAAATCCAAACCCATAATTGCAGGCTCATCCAAAGGAATTTTTATCGAATTTCGTCTCAATTCTTTAATGCCTTTGCGATCTATTTCAATCGGATCGAACTGAATCCAATTCAAATCTCGTTTAGCCTTGCTCACAAAATTACGCCATAATTCATCCAGCGATTTTACCTCCGGTTGATGCTGCTTTTGCCACTCCGGATAAACCTTTTCTCGTAAATATGCCTTTGCTTTTTCCCACAATCCCTTTTTACGATCGCCATAATCGCATCCCGTTTCTGCCGCGATCGTATCACAGATATTTTTTAGATGATCTTTAACATTATAATCGCACAAATTTAATTGTTTTAAAGCACCTAGCTCTTTATAGCTTTTGCTGGCATTCTGTTCGAGAAAGCGCTGAATAAAAACATCCCGACGAGTAGAATTAAAACAAAATCGGGTTGCCATTGCTTCGAGAAATTGCCTCTCATCTCGTTCGTAATTCATTTTAACCTCTGAAAAATTTGGCTTTGCTTCGATTGTAATTCCCCAAACCGGAAAAATATGACTATTCTCTTTTTCTCTCTTTTTCTCTACTTTCGCAAATCTCTTTCTTTCTCCCTAAAACTGAGGGCGATCGCATCATCTTTTCGCTAACGTCAAACTAACACGAACGAAAAAAATAACCATGTTTCCTTTTAGAAAAAATACCAGCGAACTCGATCGCCTCAAACTCGAAATTCTCAAAGAAGCCTTGCGACAATACAAAGCCAGCTTTAAATTAGCATGTGGCGCAATTATTCTCTCCGCTTGTTCGATCGCGATCGCCATTTTCCTCCTCTTTTCCCATCAGCAGATCGCCGGATCTCTCATGGCAACGATGGGAAGCCTCACCACCCGACGCGGTATTCAACTCCTCCGAGAAACCCAAAACGCGATCGCCGTGCTGGGGGAATGAACCGAAAACCCCTAAGCAAAAAAAAAGAGAGCCACCATCTAGGTAACTCCCCCAATCATCAGGGTGCATCTACAAGAATTAATATAGCAGTTTGGGGTGAGGGGTGTCACCCCCTTTTCTAAAAATTCATCGATCTTTAACATCTCTTTATATTTTAGCGAAAAAACAATAACGCCGATGCGATCGCCCCATCCCTTCAAAATTGACAGGCTAATTTTACACTCATCAGAGAAAAATAAACCCGAAAAATGTAACAGAATCTCCCCCTGCTCCCAAAGCTCCCAAAGCTCCTAACCTCGCAACTTCTCCACCCAATCACTCAAGCAATCGGGATTGAGACGATAGCTGAGGGGATGGGCAATCAACCAAGCCGTACTGTGAAACAGCACCGCAATTTCCACCAAACCATTTTCTTTAAGGGTGCGTCCCGTAGACACCAGATCCACGATCGCCTCAGACATCCCTGTAATCGGCCCCAACTCCACCGAACCGTAGAGAGGAATGATTTCCACGGGCAAATCTAACTGATGAAAATAATCTCTCGCACAACAAACAAACTTAGAAGCGACACGGCCGTGAGGAGGAAGCTCTAGGGGTTCTTTGTAAGATCCTGCCGGTACTGCCACTGACATCCGACAGCGACCGAAATTAAGATCCGCCAAACTGGCAACTTTCGCCTGCTTTTCCCGCAGCACGTCATAACCCACAATCCCGAGTTGTGCTTGACCGTATTCTACGTATACTGGAACATCTTGGGCGCGGACTAACAACGCTTTTGCTCGTCCCGTGGGATCTTCTATTTGTAACTGGCGATTGCTAGAATCTAAAAAAGCGCTAAAATCCAAACCGATCGCTTGGAAGCGAGCGATGCTATCCTTTAAAAGAGCGCCTTTCGGCAGTGCTACGGTAATCATCGTTTTGATTATTAGTTGTTTGTTATTGGTTATTTGTTATTCCTCTCTCGGGAGGGGTTGGGGGTGGGTTATGAACGCTCGGATGCGAATTTTGTTAGTGGATGACGAAATCGAATTAACCGAACCCCTGCGGCAAGTGCTGCTACTGGAGGGTTATGACGTTGACGTTGCCAATGAAGGCATTGTCGGCATGGAATTAGCCGGGCGAAATAATTACGACCTTCTGATTTTAGACTGGATGATGCCGCAAAAATCGGGCTTGGAAATTTGTCGGGAACTGCGATCGCAAAGTAGGGTAACAGCTGCATCGCGTTCTCAAACGACCCCCGTTTTGTTTCTCACGGCTAAAGATACCCTCGACGATCGCGTATCGGGCTTGGATGCCGGAGCAGACGATTATCTCGTCAAACCCTTTGAACTGCGGGAATTACTGGCGCGAGTGCGGGCATTATTGCGGCGATCGCAAAGAGTCGAACTTTACTCCCATCTCAAAGTTGCCGATCTGGAATTCGATCCGAGAAATCAAATCGCCTATCGCGGCGATCGCACTATTTCCCTTTCCGAAAAAGAAGCCAAACTATTATCTTATTTCATGCACAATGCCGGACGAGTCCTCACCCACCAGCAAATCTTTCAAGCCCTTTGGTCCGGAGAAGAGCAACCCAATAGCAACGTTTTAGCCGCCCTCATTCGCCTATTGCGACGCAAAATCGAAACCCAAGACGACAATCCCTTAATTCACACGATTTACGGTAAAGGGTATCGCTTCGGATCGTAATTGATAATAACCCACCCCCAACCCCTCCCAAGAGGGGAGCCATTAATAATTGATAAAATGCCTCTCCATCCTCAAGTCGAAAAATTCTTAGAAGAAATTCGCCTCCTTCCCAGCGTCGATCGCCTTTCCCCTCAACAAGCGAGAAAATTAGTCGGAACCTTTCGCCAAGCTGCCCCGAAATTTATTGCCGACGGCGTGAAGATTAGCGATCGCCTTCTTCCTTCCCCTCATCCTTCAATTCCCCTGCGTATTTATACCCCCGAAAGTCAGCAAACATCTTTACCCATTTTCCTATTTTTCCACGGTGGCGGTTGGGTCTTTGGCGCATTAGAAGATTTCGATCGCCTCTGTTCTTTTATCGCTAAAAATGCCGAATGTTTGGTCATTTCTGTCGGGTATCGCCTCGCCCCAGAATATAAATTTCCTACCGCTGTTGAAGATGCTTATTCCGCTCTCCTTTGGACAAGCCAACAAGGGGAAGAATTAGGAGGCGATCCCTCAAGAATTGCCGTTGGCGGTGACAGTGCCGGAGGGAATTTAGCCACCGTCCTGACATTAATGACACGAGAACGCAAGCTACTGAAGATTGAATATCAACTCCTGATGTATCCCGTAACCAATTATGCCTTTGATACATTTTCTTACAATGAATTTGCTAACGGCTATGGATTAATGCGCGAGGAAATGAAATGGTTTTGGTCCCATTATCTCTCCCATCCCGATGAGGGAAAAAATCCTTATGCGTCGCCACTTCAAGCAGAAACCCTCCAACATTTACCCCCCGCACGGGTCGTTATTGCCGAGTATGACGTATTGCGATCGGAAGCAGAAGCCTATTGCGATCGCTTGGAAAAACATAATGTTAAAGTGGTACGCCAATTCTGTTCTGGATTGATTCATGGATTTTTAAGCACCCCGAATCTGTGGGAATTTTCTGAAATAGTTCTAGGAGAAATTTCTACGGATTTACGAGGAGTTTTTGCAGGAGACTCGTGACAAAAATCAAATATTTTTGTTAGTTTAGTGTTAGGTGCGTGCATTATCTAGCAGAAGATTAGAGTAAAGGTTTCTCGATCTTTAGGTTCTGGTGTATAGTTTGTCAATCCATTACAGTGGAAGTTTTACCATATTTCACGGCAATCTTGCGATAAATTCCCTTTAGCATGATTATAAATATTCCCGCACTCATTGATGGTTACACCCAAGGCTTTTTTCTCATGGCTAACGATAATGGAGAATTGGGATGGTATTCCAGCAATAAACGTGCTTTAATTCCCCTTGACGATCGCTTTCGCTATCCAAAATCTCTGCGCCCGGTACTCAATCAAAATCGATTTTCCGTAGCGATCGATCGCGATTTTCGCGCCGTTTGTGACGGGTGTGCCGATCGCGAGACTACATGGATTTCCGACCAACTCAAAGAAGTTTATTGGGAACTATATTTGGCAGGACGCGCCCACAGTTTTGAAACTTGGCAAGGGGATGAACTCGCCGGAGGAATTTTAGGAATTGTCATTAAAGGTGCTTTTATTGGCGAATCCATGTTTTTTCGCATTCCCAATGGCTCGAAAGTGGCGATGGTAAAATTGGTCGAACATTTGCGCGATCGCAATTTCGTTCTCTTCGACGCGCAATTGCAAAATCCCCATTTGGAACGCTTTGGCGCCTATGAGGTGAGTAATATCGAGTATA
Organism: Cyanobacteria bacterium SBLK; assembly: GCA_017746715.1. Taxonomy (GTDB): domain Bacteria; phylum Cyanobacteriota; class Cyanobacteriia; order Cyanobacteriales; family Spirulinaceae; genus CCY15215. The sequence continues at coordinate 94,624 of JAGHZQ010000083.1, read as the reverse complement.
ATGCTCTGTTTAGCAAAGCGATCGCTAGGACCTGTCAGTTTGTTTGATTTGTTAAACTCTCATAGATGGATGTTTTTAGCAGGGAATAATGAAACGTCGCAAATCTTCTTCCAACCGCTACGATGACCGTTACGACTACAGCGATCGCAGAAATGGCAGGGAAAGCGATCGCCGTCCGTCCGATTCTTTTAGCGATCGCCCTTCTGCGTCTTTCAAAAACCGAGACAATCAAGGCGGGTTTTCGTTCGGCGGGCTGAATTTACCCTTTAACGTTAACTATCCCACCTTAGCCGTCATGGGGGCGGTTTTTATTGGTGGAGTTGCTTTGGGAATGGGTTTGAGTCTCAATCCCAGCGATAATATCGTCAATGTTGCTTCGCGAGATGTCATCGATCGCCGTTCTCCGAGTCCAGAAATTTGTCTCAAGTTTGGGGCGAGTGCGGTGGTGACGGATATGCGAGTGTTTATGACCCTCAATCCATTTAACGTTTACGTGACTCAACCCATCATGCAGCCCGGATGCGTTTTGCGAAGCAATAACTGGGCGGTTCTCGAAAAAGCGAGATTGGTAAGTGGAGAACAAGTAGGAGACTGCAAGCGCCGCATGAACACATTTGGCTATACGGGAAATCTGGAAGGATCGCCCAAAATCAATTGCGTTTATCAAAATGATTCTGTTGGGAATCTATTCTTAAATCCCGAAGGCAGAACCGAAATTAATGCCCCCACAGAATCCGAGAATTTCTAATTTCATTCTCTATTCTTCATTCTTCATTCTCCATTCTTGCAAATTCATGTACAGTTTATTTGGCTATGGCAAAATGATTGCCGATCGCCATCGCATGAATGCTTATGTGAAAGCCTTAGAAAATTCCATCCAACCTGGATCGATCGTCTTAGATCTCGGCACGGGAACGGGGATTTCTGCGATGTTGGCCTGTCAATTGGGAGCGGAAAGAGTTTATGCCATCGAATCCAATCCTGCTATTATTGTCGCAAAATCAGCGGTAAAAGATAATGACTTTACCAATAAAATTGAGTTGATTCAAGAACTTTCTGTCAATGTTAACTTACCAGAAAAAGTCGATCTGATGATTTCCGATCTGCGAGGAATTTTACCCTTTTTTCAGCAGCATATTCCAGCGATTGTTGATGCACGATCGCGATTTTTAAAGGAGGGTGGAATAATGATTCCTTTGCGCGATCGCCTTTGGGGGACTCTCGTTTGCGCCCCCGAACTCTATCGCACCTATTCTTCGCCGTGGCAGGATTTTCCTTACAATCTTAATTTAAAAAGTGCACGTCGTTTTGTCCTGAATTCTTGGCAAAGATGTAGAATTACACCAGAACAATGTTTGCTAAAACCACAGTTATTAACAACCTTAAATTATCCCGAAATTTCTACACCTAATTTCCAAGCAAGATTAGAATGGGAAGTGGAACAAGATGGATTGGTTCACGGACTTTGCTTGTGGTTCGATGCGAAACTAGTAGAAGGTGTAGAATTTTCTAATGCTCCAGGCGAACCCGATTTAATTTACGGACAAGCCTTTTTTCCGTGGCTAGAATCCGTTGCGATCGCTGCCGGAGATCGGATAATTTGCGAGATTAAAGCCAATTTAATCGGCGAAAAATATATCTGGCAATGGCATAGTCAGGTTACCCATAAAGGAGAGATTAAAGCCAATTTTCAGCAATCTACCTTTAACGCCCAACTCCTCAATCCAGAAGCATTAAAACGGAGATCGCCCGATTATATCCCCCAACTCAACGAAGAAGGAAAAATCGTCCATTTTATCCTCAGTACCATCGCGAACGCCAGCGATCGCGAACGCGATCTAGAGGCAATTTCTCGACAATGCGCTACAATATTTCCCGAACGCTTTCCCACATGGGAAAGTGCTTTAAACCGAGTCAGAGATGCGATCGAAAATTATAGCTTGTAAAAGAACAATTTGCGCGATCGCGATGCCATTTTTTATAGCGTTCCTTTCTTTGTTGACAGAGAATAATTGTTTATCCGATAATAATTTCTCGTTCATCGATCCATTCTCCCATCATCATTATTGTTTCCTTGATTTATGAGTTATCTTCCCAATCTCTCCTCATTCGTTTCTCGTCGAACCGCTCTCAAAATGTTAGGCGTGGGTGCTGTCGGTGCGGGGTTGGGGTATTCTCGCTTTAGCAAACCGCAACCTACTGTTTATCAACCCGATCGCCTCGAACTTCCCCAGAATCTCCAGCAGAAAAAAACGGTTTGTATCGTTGGCGGAGGCTTGGCGGGTTTAGCTTGTGCTTACGAACTGACCAAGCGCGGATTTGCAGTGACTTTATTAGAAAAAACACCTCAATTAGGCGGTAAAATTGCCAGTTGGAAAATTCGCGTTGGGGAAGATAAATTTATGATGGAGCATGGCTTTCACGGCTTTTTTCCTCAATATTATAACCTAAAAAGTATTGTTCGAGAACTTGCCATCGAAGATAATTTTAAATCCTTAGAATTTTATTCCGTTCTCTTCCGTGAAGGAGAGTACAAGCCGGAAGTTTTTCGCCCCAGTCATTCGGCGTTTCCTTGGAATATCGTAGATCTGGCGATCGCTTCTCCCAATCGCTTTCAATGGGGGATTAATCTGATCAATCTCAAACACCTACAGGTCTTTCATGCCATTACTGGATTTCGCATTCCTCAAACCTTTAAAAATTATGATACCCTGAGCGTTGCCGACTGGGTTGCCGAAGACTTTCCCCAAGGATTGTACGATCTTTATTTCCTGCCTTTTGCCAAATCCAGTTTAAATGCCCCCGATCGCCTCAGCGTGGGAGAATTATTACAATTTTTTCACTTCTATTTCTTTGGCAATCCAGAAGGTTTAGCCTTTAATGGCACGCGAGATGATATGGGAACGAGTTTGGTACAACCCATCGCTCAATTTATTGTTAATAATGGCGGTAAAATTGTCACGGAAGCAACTGTAAAAGAGATTCAATGTCAAGATGGAAAAATCGATTCTCTGCGCTATCAACAAGGAAATTTGCAAACAGACGTTCCTTTTTGGGTCGAACGCAATCGACTATTAGACAATGGGAAATATTACGGTGCCGGCGATCGCCTTTATTTAGCGGCACAAGAAACAGAAGCCCTTTCCCTCACCTGCACCCATCAAGGCTGTAGCGTCCGCAAACAAGCCGCAGGCGGCTTTATTTGCCCCTGTCACGGTGCAATTTACGATGCGCGGGGAAAAGTCCTTCAAGGTCCGGCAAAACGGGATCTGGCGGCGTTTAACATCGTCCAGCGTCAAGGCGATCGCGTGCAATTGGTTGCCAAAAATCCCGTTGCTACGGGAGAAGAAACGGCGATCGCGGCAGATTATTACATCATCGCCGCAGACGTTCCGGGGACAAAACACTTATTCGATTTGATGCAAGGAGAGATCGACGCAGACATCTATACAAAAGTACAAAAACTTGCCGTGTCCGATCCCTTTGCCGTAGGACGATTTTGGTTAGATCGAGATTTTACTTGGGAACAGAGCAATTTTACCTCCCTATCCGGCTACGATCTGACCGATAGCATTACCCTCTATCATCGCATTCAAACCCAGTTTATCGAATGGTCCGAGCGAACGGGTTATAGCGTCGTAGAACTGCACGCTTATTGTTACAAAGAAAAAGAATTTCCCACCCAAGACGCATTATTGGCAACCTTTGAAAAAGAACTCTTTGAAATTGTCCCAGAATTGCAAGGGGCAAAGATTCTACATAAAGAATTGGTCAATCAGAAAAACTTCTCGGGCTATCCCCCCAATAGCTATCGCGATCGCCCGGAAACAAAAACAGAGATTGCCAATCTCATGTTTGCTGGGGATTGGGTGAAAATGCCTTTTCCTTGCGGGTTAATGGAACGAGCCGTCAGTAGCGGGTTGCTCGCAGCCAATGCAATTATCCATGAAGAGGGGTTGCAGCAGCGATCGCTTTTCTCGGTCAACCCAGAGGGCTTATTGAAGATTTAGCGAGTATCAAGGGAATAATAGGCGGCGATCGCGCGATCGCCGCCCGCCCAAAAATCCGATAATGCCGAATTAGGAAACAGCAGAAAAGTAAACTTTCGATTTTTGGGGATCGGGAACCATGGTTTTATCTCCTTCTTGCCATCCTGCCGGGCAAACCTCATCGGGGTGAGATTGCACGTATTGAATGGCTTTCAGAGTTCGCAGGGTTTCATCGACGCTGCGCCCGAAGGAAAGGTTATTCACGGTGGAGTGTTGGATTACGCCTTCTTTATCGATAATGAACAGTCCGCGCAAAGCAACCCCGGCATCGGGATCGAGAACGTTGTAAGCGTTCGCGATCTCCTTTTTAATATCGGAAACAAGAGGATAGGTAATATCGCCGACTCCTCCTTCTTTGCGATCGGTTTGAATCCAAGCAAGGTGGGAGAATTCGCTATCGACGGAAACTCCGAGCACTTCTGTCCCGAGTTTGCTGAATTCCTCGTAGCGATCGCTAAAAGCAATAATTTCCGTGGGACAAACAAACGTGAAGTCCAAGGGATAAAAGAACAGAACGACGTATTTACCGCGATAGTCAGACAGTTTCAGGGTTTTGAATTCCTGATCGAAAACGGCGGTTGCAGTAAAGTCCGGTGCGGGTTGACCGACTCTGAGACATCCTTCCATGCGAAACACTCCTTACCTAAAGATGTGTAAATTGTCGAGCGAGGCAATCAATGGGAATGGGGGTTATTCCACTCTGCTCAATTTAAGCAAACTTGAAGAACTGTTACAAGACAATTCAGACTCATTCTGATTTCGCTGGGGGATGACAGTCTGATGGAGTCGGGGATTTTGCTAAATTGAGGAATGTCATCAAAAGCACAAAACGCCATGTTGTCAAAACTCTCAGTCAAACTCAAACCCTTCTTAAAAATCTTATTCGCCTGCGTTTTAATCTCGATTTTAACTTTTGCCCATAGCGATGCAGCCCTTGCCCGTCGCAGTGGGGGGCGTATTGGCGGCGGTTCGTTCCGGGTTCCCTCTCGCTCTTATTCTGCCCCCAGTCGCAGCTATTCTTCGCCCTCGGGGGGCGGTTATTATCGATCGCCGGGTTGGGGTTTCGGTTTCCCCTTTCTCATTCCTTTCTTTGGTTTTGGCGGTGGGGGCAGTTTGTTTACCCTACTCATTATCATTGCTTTGGGGAGCTTTTTGGTCAGGACTCTCAGCAATAGCGGTCTGAGTTTGGGCGGGAATCGCGAGGATAGTCCCCGCAATACTAAGGTATCGGTTGGGAAGGTACAGGTGGGTTTGCTGGCGGAAGCTCGCGGTTTAAAGGCAGATTTGGATCGCTTCGGACGAAGTGCGGATACGGGGACGAGTGCCGGACGCGCTAAGGTGTTACAAGAGGTCGGTTTGGCTTTATTGCGCCATCCGGAATATTGGGTTTACGGTGCGACGGTTTCCCAAACGACGGTGTTAGAAACTGCGGAGGCGAAGTTCAATCAGTTGGCACTGTCGGAACGGAGTAAGTTTAGTGCCGAAACTCTCTCGAATGTGGATCGCCAAGTGCAAAGCGGCGAGATGAAGATATCTTCTGCGGTGGAGGATCTCGCTAAGGAAATTCGCGCGGAGGCGGGAGAGTATATTATCGTGACGCTTTTGGTGGGCGTGGAAGGGAAATTAGAGCTTCCGAAAATCAATAGTAGTGACGATCTCACTCAAGCTATCAATACAATCGGAGGAGTTGGGAGCGATCGCCTCCTCGCTTTGGAGATTCTCTGGACTCCGCAAGCTGAGGGCGATACTCTCAGTACGGATGATATTCTCGCCGAGTATCCAGATTTAAAGCTGGTTTAATTTCAGTTGCGATCGCGGGGTTCAAATCTCGGGCGATCGCTTAAACCCGCTCGAGCAGGTTAAGGTTTAGCAGAGTTAAGCTGGCTGAAGCCTGCTTGAGCTATAAGCCAAGAACTTGAGTTCTTGGTTTGTCGTTAAGTTCAAATATACTTTTTTCTCGATAAACGAATCCAAATCAATGTTATCAAAGCAAAAACAAGTCCTGTTAGAGACGATTTTGTAATTGATTGTGGCATGAATGCGGGTGCTATAATCGTTACTGAAAATCTTCGCGATTTTCGTCAAGCTAGAGAATCATTGGAACTGCAAGTTGTAACGCCTTTTGAATTGATTGTTCGATTTCAGAAGCGCAAAAAACGTTAATATTTGAGATCGCACTTCTCCAACCCGAGCGATCGCATCTCCAGAAACGCGATCGCTTTGACGAACATTAAACCGCTTTAATCACTCCCTTTTCCGTTTGCATGGGGAGAATATCGAGAATATCGGTTTTGGCGCAATATTCCAGATCGTCTCGTAAATTTAACCCCAATAATCGCTTCCCGTGACTCGCTTGACAGAATAAATCGACTAACTTATCCTGCCAGCGATCGTACAGAGAAATCGCCCCTAAAACTTCATCATTGCCGATAATTTCTGTATTTTCTTGGTAAAATGGCAGAGCGATCGCTCCAGCACAAACCGTATCCTCGAGGGAATAGTCTCCTTGCCAACCGGATCCCACCAACCAAACAGTTTCCGGTTGTTTTTGACGCAGGTATTCGACGGCAGCGCGGCGGTTCACTTGTGCGGCAGTGAGAACCACGGGGGCATTTTCAATTCTCTGTAATGCTCGCGTCCCATTAGTCGTGCTGAGAAATAATCGTTTATCTTTAACTCTCTCTTTCGTACAAAAAAGAGGCGAGTTACCCATGTCGCATCCTTCAACCTGCTTGCCTCCCCTTTCTCCCGCTCGCAAGCGCTTTTCTGCCGGCCAGGAATCGCTCCGAGCCATTAATTTGTTAATATCGCTGAAGGCTTGCACGGCTTCGGCACCCGCATGTAAAGCCGTTGCAATGGTTGTAGTGGCTCGCAGCACGTCGATCGCGATCGCGCAGTCGGGTAGCGAATTCGTGGGGGTTAATTCTGGCGTATGGTAAACAAAAAACTGCACGTCAATCCCTCATCCCTGCTGAAATTTCATCCTCTATCTTACAGGGGGGTAGGCTCGTGGGGGAAGAAAATGCAAGTAGAGAGAAGAGTCTGGCCGGAAAAAGCAATTTTCATTGATAATGATAGAAAGAAATTGCATTCTGGATTAGACCGTGACCGAACAACAGAGCTACAAAGAAACCGTCCATCTTCCCAAAACCGACTTTAGCATGCGGGCAAATGCCGTGAAGCGAGAGCCGGAATTACAGCAATTTTGGGCAGACGAACAGATTTACGAAACCCTGTCGCGGGAGAATCCGGGTGAAATTTTCGTGCTGCACGACGGTCCCCCCTACGCTAATGGATCGCTGCACATGGGTCACGCGCTCAATAAAATTCTCAAGGATATCGTTAATAAGTACCAAATTTTGCAAGGGAGAAAAGTTCGTTATATTCCCGGTTGGGATTGTCACGGACTGCCGATCGAGCTTAAAGTGCTGCAAAAAATGAAGCAGAAAGAGCGAGCAAAATTAACGCCCCTATCTCTGCGACAAAAAGCCAAAGAATTCGCGATCGCGGCCATGGAAGATCAGCGATCGGGGTTCAAGCGTTTTGGGGTTTGGGGAGATTGGGAGAACCCTTATTTAACCCTACAACCGGAATATGAAGCCGCTCAAGTTGCCGTCTTTGGCAAAATGGCATTAAAAGGATACATCTATCGCGGTTTGAAGTCGGTGCATTGGAGTCCCAGCTCGCAAACCGCCCTCGCAGAAGCAGAATTAGAATACCCGGAAGGTCATACTTCTCGAAGTATTTATGTTGCTTTTCCCTTCTTAAAAGCAGCTCCCGCAGTTGCAGAAAAATTAGCCGAATTTTTGCCGGATTTAGGGGTAGCTATTTGGACCACAACCCCTTGGACGATTCCCGCTAATTTAGCAGTAGCTCTCAATCCCGAATTAACCTATGCAGTTGTGGAAATGGAGGGGGAAATTGACACGCCGAAATATCTAATCGTTGCGGAAGATTTGCGGGAAAAATTGAGCGAAAAATTTGGCAAAACTTTAACCATCAAAATGACAGTTAAAGGGGTAGAATTAGAAGGCTGCATTTATAAGCATCCCCTGTTCGATCGCGAGAGCAAAATTCTCATCGGCGGCGATTACGTAACCACAGAATCCGGGACGGGTTTGGTTCATACAGCACCGGGTCACGGTCAAGAAGATTTTATCGTTGGGAAGCGCTACGGATTGCCAATTTTATCCCCAGTAGACGAACGAGGTAACTTTACTAAAGAAGCAGGACAATTTGCTGGATTAAATGTTTTAAAGGATGCCAATGGCGCAATTATCGAAGCCTTAATCGAAGCTAAAGCATTGCTTTTAGAAGAATCCTACGCCCATAAATATCCCTACGATTGGCGCACGAAGAAGCCTACCATTTTCCGAGCGACAGAACAATGGTTTGCGTCGATTGAAGGATTCCGAGAAGAGGCCTTAAAAGCAATTTCAGAGGTCGAATGGATTCCCTCCCGAGGCCAGAGTCGCATTACCCCAATGGTCAGCGATCGCGCCGATTGGTGCATCTCTCGCCAGCGCAGTTGGGGAATGCCAATTCCCGTGTTTTACGATGAAGAAACCAACGAACCTTTAGTCACGCAAGAAACCATCGATCGTATCCAAGAAATTATCCGCGATCGCGGTTCCGATGCTTGGTGGGAATTGTCGGTGGAGGAGCTATTACCAGAACAATATCGCAATAACGGCAAAACCTATCGGAAAGGGATGGATACAATGGACGTTTGGTTCGATTCCGGTTCTTCTTGGTCGGCAGTGGCAGATACTCGAGAGGAGTTAAAATATCCCGTCGATATGTATTTGGAAGGCTCGGATCAGCATCGCGGTTGGTTTCAATCCAGTTTGTTAACCAGTGTAGCAAGCAATGGTTGTGCGCCCTATAAAACGGTATTGACTCACGGATTTGCTCTCGATGAAAAGGGCTATAAAATGAGTAAATCTTTGGGAAATGTCGTCGATCCTCTGATGATTATTAACGGCGGCAATAATAAGAAAAAAGATCCGCCTTATGGTGCCGATGTTTTGCGCCTGTGGGTTTCTTCGGTGGATTATTCTTCCGATGTTTTGATTGGTGGCAATATTCTCAAACAATTGTCTGATGTTTACCGAAAAATTCGCAATACGGCGCGGTTTTTATTAGGAAATCTCCACGATTTCGCTCCAGAACAACACGCCGTCGCTTATGCAGAGATGGCAGAATTGGATAAGTATATGCTGCACCGCATGACGGAAGTATTTGATGATATTAGCGATGCGTTTAAAACTTATCAGTTTTATCGTTTCTTCCAAGCGGTGCAGAATTTCTGCGTGGTGGATCTGTCTAATTTCTATCTCGATATTGCCAAGGATCGCCTCTATATTTCGGCGTTAAATTCTCCTCGTCGGCGCAGTTGTCAAACCGTATTGGCGATCGCCTTGGAAAATTTAGCCAAATCCATTGCTCCGGTATTGTCCCACATGGCAGAGGATATCTGGCAATTTTTGCCCTACAAAACCCCTTATAAATCCGTTTTCGCTGCCGGTTGGATCGATATGAAACCGGAATGGAAAAAGCCGGAAATGACTGCTTATTGGACGATTTTGCGGGATTTGCGGACGGATGTGAATAAAGTCATGGAACAAGCACGCAGCGAGAAAGCGATCGGGTCTTCTTTAGATGCAAAAGTATTACTTTATATCGCTGATGCAGACTTGAAAAAATCTTTGCAAGGATTAAATCCAGAAGATAGTTTGCAAGGGAATCGTATCGACGAACTGCGCTATCTTTTCCTTGCGTCTCAAGTTGAATTAGTCGATTCTCTCGATCGCATTCAAGGAGCAGACTATAAAAGCGAATCGGATCGCGTTTCGATTGGGATTATCAAAGCAGAGGGAGAGAAATGCGATCGCTGTTGGAATTATTCCACATCGGTAGGCAAATCCAGCGAACATCCCTTGCTGTGCGATCGCTGCGAGTCTGCCTTAGCAGAAACCTTTTAGATAACAAAAGCGATCGTATTTGTATTTTACACAAATGCGATCGCAAAAAGATTACTGAGCTTTAACTTTTTCAGTTGTTTTGTTGAGGAAACTGCTAAAAACTTGGACGATTTGATAAACGCCTTCCGTCCCGCCGGAAATCAACGCGCCTGTTAAAAAGACATCCATAATATTGAAACCCAAGGCTTGATATTTAGACATTTCTTTCAGTTGAGAGGGATCGATTAAGCTGCCTAAAATCCGAATGCCCACAACACTAACAAAAACTCCCGAAAGAAGTGTAATCCATAAGGCCAGTTTTCGCGTGTTGGTTTTGAACTTTTTCAGTTCGATATCCACTTCTTTGCGTTTTTTGACCAATGCAACTCGTTCTTCTGGAGTTTCGTCATCGGTTTCGAGATCCTTATCTAAGAGGGTGAGTTTGGCTTTAATGTCATCCTGTTTTGGGTCTCGCCAAGTGGACATAATCACTTCAACCGCACTATGTTGGAGAGCAGCAACAAAACCGATGACGGTTAATAGCTGAAAAATATCGTTCGGTCCAAAATTTCCAATTGCGATAACATCGGGCGAAACTGACGTTAATGCCAATAAGCCGATCAGCAAGATCGTGCCGATGATTTGAATCATTTGTTAAACTCCTGAACGGTTTTCGATTTTATTGAATTAGACTGTAGTTTAAGGGCGATATTTCCATCGGTCAAGTCGTTTGAGAAAGTGGGAAAAAAGATAAAGATCGGATCGGGATTTTCTGCTCGATCTTTATCAATTTTTTGTATTCTTGCCGCGATCGCCTCAAACTTGGACGAGAGTGGTTTCCACAATGATGTCATTAAAATCTTGGTCGCCACCCCCTCGTAAATCTTCAAAGCCAAAGGTATTGTTTGCCAACAAGCGAATGTGATCGGCTTGGTCGGGATTGGCACCGATGAAGGGGAAATAAGCCAGAATATCGCTATTGAGACTATTGGTGGGATTGTTAGCCAAGAATTGCTCGGCAGTTCCATTGACGGTAATAAAGGGCATCAAGATCGAACCCGCCGCAAAGGTCGCGGAAAATTCATTAATGCCTCGATCGCTCACAAAGAGTTCGATATTCGTTAAGCGGTTGTTTATGGCTGCCTCTGCATAACCGCTATCTCCGGGCGCCAAACCATTGACCGTGCCATTTTCATCGCTGGCGAGGAAAAAGCCGACGGCGTTGTTAAAGTTGGCTTCTCGATAAACGGAGAAAGTGCTCCTCACAACCCCCGAAACACTTCGCAGATCGAGAAATTCTTGCCCTTGTTTTTGAAGGCTGCCAACCCCGAGGGGTACACCTTCGGTGGTTTGTTCGAGAAAGAGGGAAATGCCCTCGGCAAAGTTAAGGCGAAAGCGTCCGGTACTCACTTCGACAAAGCTGACTTCTTGGGTCGGGGTCGTCCCGTCAAGGGTTTGCAATTCAATCTCAAAACTTTGATTGCTGGCAATTTGCTCTAAGATATAAGTCTGCCGACTGGCATTAAATCCATTGGGACGGAAGCGGGCGGGAAGGGCGGTAAAAAGAACGTCGGTTAAGGTCCGATCGCCACTGCCATTGAGATAGGCAATGCTAATTTGGGTAATGCGATCGCTGCCGTCGTCAGAGAGTTGTAATTTGAGATTGCCTCCTCCTTCATTCCCCGTAGTAAAGCGCTTGAGATTGGCATCGACTCGCAGGCGATCGAAGGCTGTCCCCTCCGGATTGCCACTGGGTTCGGGATTGCCGCCAGGACTGGGATTGCCGCCAGGACTGGGATTGCCGCCGGTTTCGGGTTCTGGGTTGGATAATGGGTTAACCGTTCCAGCAATATTAAAGTTGTAAATACTATTGCTTAAGTTCGTATCATTGGTTTGAACGGAAAGCTGACCGTTGAAATCCCCCGGGCTCGAGGCATCTAATTGAATGATAAAAGTTTGAAGATTATCGGGATCGCTGTTTGGGGCAATAGTACTGGGGACATTCCCGATGATACTATAACCTGTCGGGAGAGTTAAATCGCTTAAAGTGAGAGGCAGCGTTCCCGTGTTAGCGATCGTGAAGGTTTTCCGAACGGCATTTCCTCGAGTCACCGTGCCAAAATCAACACTTCCCGTATCGTCTGGAATCACTGTGCTGCTTGCCGAATCTGCAATCTCAGCACTGCTTTGGGCGCCAGTTTCGTAAGCGCCGATATCGGGTTGGGCGATCGCCACGGCTCCTCGCTGATCGGTGGTAAAACTATTGCTTCCTGCATCGATTGCGGGGCTATTAGGTGCCAGGGCATGAGTAAAGGGATCTCGTTCGAGGAGACCGTTAGCAGCTAAGGTGGTATTGAGAATTTGCTCGATGGGGCGAGGGTCAACAATATCCGTCCCGGTCCCAATAGAGCCTGACGTTCCGGAAGTACTGCCGATGAGGTTATTCTCTGCCCCGGTAATTACCCCAATCAGATCGGGTCCTGCTCCTCCTCCTGTATTGCCAGCGACGATAGAATTTCTGACAGTAATCGTTCCGCCTGTGCCGTCATTATAAATTCCACCTCCCCCACTCAAGCCCGTATTTTGAGTAAGCGTACTATTGTTCACTTCCACCGTACCGCCATTGCGATTGCGTATGGCTCCTCCTTGGTCGCCTTGGTTGCCGCTTAGGGTAGAACTGTTGATTGTTAACTTGGCATTTGCACCATCATTTTCTACCACTCCGCCATCAGCTGTCGTTCCTTGAGATGTATTACCGTTAATGGTGCTGCCATTGATAACGATCTCTCCAGAAAAGTTGGAAATCGCGCCGCCTTCATCGAGGGCAACATTATTGCGAATGGTACTGTTATTAATCGTGACTTTACCGCGATCGTTAAAAATAGCACCGCCATCATCTCCACCTACCGTTGCGACTCCACCGACAAACTCTAAATTCGCGTTACCGTTTTCGAGGATGACATCATTTAAGATTAATTCTCCCACCGTAGTTTTGGTTTGCGATGTATTACCATCCACATAAATCAGGCGAAATGCTTCTGTTGCGTTGGAACTTCTGCGAATGATGGCATCATTACCGTTAATTGTCAGAGGAGTCAGAATGGCTGGCAAACCGCTCCAGCCACGATTGATATTGGGACCGTCTGCCGGCCGGCGTATTAAACGGTCCGGTATGGGCAGGGAGTTCGTAAATTCCATTGGAGGCGAGATTGATAACGGTATCTGCGCCATCATTAGCATTATTAATGGCATCGATCAGTCCTCGAACGTCTCCATCGGCAATATTGACGGCCATGACGGCGGCATAAGTTGCCATTACTCCGGGTTGCAAGGCTAACTTCGATTGAATTTTTCCCGTTCGATAAGCTAACTCCCACGTTCCTCCCAAGGCTTCGTTTCCTGTTAAGTCCGCTGCGGCGGCAATAGGCGCGGCAGTTATGTCACTTAAACGCTTGACAAATTTTCGACCTCGTGCAGTTTTAGCAACTTGACAACCGTAAAGGAGGATTTCGCGATCGCCGAGGCTTCCCCGTCCCCACCGTTGTAAATTGGCAGCATATAACTCTAAATTATCGATCTCGAGTTTGCTGCTGCCGAGATAGAGGCTACTTGGCGCGCCGTGGCATAAAATATGCAGGCTGGTAAATACCGGATGCTGATGTAAATAATCGTCGATCTGAAGGATGCCATCGCGATCCGGGTCGAGTTGAAATACCGTTGCACCTGCGAGAACCCCCGTTGCCAAATGATGGGAATCGGCCATACTCGGATCGATAATGACGAGCATTCCTCGTCCTCGGGGTTCGAGAAGCCCTAGTCGGTTGATGCTGGATGCCTGAATGGAATCGTTCATGTTTCTCGCACTGTCCTCTGAAATCCCAATTTAACGTTAGCGTTTGCAATCATCTCGCGTTTAATGGGAGGCCGATATCAGGATAGCTTGCCAAGCAGAGCGATCGCATCGGACAAATTACATGAATTTAACTCTTAACTCTTAACTCTTCATTCTTCATTCTTCATTCCCAATTAACGGACTTCTTTGAGACTTTCGATACTATTGGTAAACAGTTCGGTAAATAAGCTAATCACCTTGCGATTTTCGCGAATTTTAATGTTAACGGTCACTTGCGAGCCGGATTTTAAAGGCTGTTGGATGCCCTCAATGAGAAAATATTGACTATCCAAACTGACTTTTGCCGGGAAGCGGAAGTTGCGATGAATTTCATCAGGAGGGAGGGCATCGGAGCCGATCGATAACACTTTCCCTTTGATATCGCCAAATTCGCTAAAGCTAAAAGTATCGACGCGAACGTCTGTTAACATGCCTTCGCGGACGAAACCAATATCGTCAGTCCCGATAAAAATTTCGGCAATCAAATTATCTTCGGGAACGATCGAGAGGAGGGTTTCGCTGGGATTGGCAACAAAACCCCGATATGCTTGCAAATCAAAAACTTTTCCGCCAACAGTCGCCGTGACTTCTTGATACTCTAAGGTTTGCTCGAGTTGTAGGAGCTTACCGGTCAGTTCTTTAATTTGCTTGTCATTTTCCACGATAATATTGAGAACCGCTTGAATGAGTTGGCTGTCAATTTCGGCAATGCGTTTATTATTTTGTGCCATTGCCTCTTGTATATCTTTAATCGTGACGCTGGACGTATTAATTGATTCTTGTCGAGCCTGAGCGACATTCGCTTGCAAGCGCTGCCGTTCTTCGTTCAATTGGGCAATATTGGCGCGTCCGCTATTAATTTGCTTGCGTTGTTCTTCCTCTTCAAGACGAGCATTATCTCGTTCGATGCGGACATTATCTCGTTCGATGCGGGCATTATCTTTAATCTGTTGAATTTCCGCTTGAATTTCCCTCACCCGGAGGCGCTGTTGTTCGTATTGATAGCGTGCTATTCCCCCGTGTTTGACAACAGGAGCCATGTCTTTGAGAATATCCTCTTCAATGACGAGTGCATCGAGTTTCCCTTGAATATCATTTTGAGTTCTCTGCTGCATTTGCTGCACGCGCCGCTCTATTGTTTGAGTCTTCTGCTGCATTTGGACGAGCATTTGGCGATTGGCACCGAGGGTCGATCGCGCGTCGGCAATTTGCACTTGATTTTGTTGCAATTCTTCTTGGAGTTGAATTTCTTCTAAGCGAGATGCAGCTTCTCGCGATCGCGATTCGGCTTCCGCGACCTGCAACCGCGCCCTTTGATCCGGGGCCAAATTGCTGCCATCCCCCCTTAATTGCGCGCGATAGAAGCGATTTTCCTTAATGAGTTCTTCGCGATTGCGGGTGAGCAGGAGAATGGTAGATGGGAGTTTTAATTCAATAATCGCCTTACGCATGGCATTGGGATCCTTGCTTTCGATCAGACCGCGATAGAGCTTGTTTTCCTCCTCGAGGGATTTCTTGAGCGATCGCGAGGTCTCCAACTCGGCGAGGGCGGCGGTCGAATCAAA
Organism: Cyanobacteria bacterium SBLK; assembly: GCA_017746715.1. GTDB lineage: Bacteria > Cyanobacteriota > Cyanobacteriia > Cyanobacteriales > Spirulinaceae > CCY15215. The sequence continues at coordinate 79,155 of JAGHZQ010000083.1, read as the reverse complement.
GGCCACGAGCACCTGTCCCGGTCGAACCAGATCCCCCTCTTCGACAAAAACCTCCTCTACCACCCCATCGAGGGGTGCTTGTACCTCTTTGACCGCCCCTTGGGGTTTCAGTTGACCTTGAGCTTGAACCACCTGTTCGATCTCGGCCATGTAAGCCCAACCCACGCCAAACGCAACCACCCCGACAATCGTCCAAATGATGAAGCGAGACCATAAAGGAGACTGGCGCAGAACCACCGGCTGTTCGAAAGCAGGATAAGCCATTTGCGTCGGTTCGGCCTTAACCAAAGCCCCTCCAGATTGGGGAACGAGAGCCGATTCTCGGGGCGAGGCTGCGGGTTTGCGCCCTTGTTGGGGCTTTTGATAATTGCTGCTTTTATCCGCAAAGTTAATGCGCCGTCTTTTAGGTTTAAATCCGTTGCCGTTCATAAAGAGATCGAGAGACTTTGCTTCTTAACTTATACCGCATCAGCTTGAAAAATAGTCTCTTTCTTTTTGTTCCGATAAGGGGAGTTATCGGGATTACAAACCCAAAATTCACCCAGATTTGGCGACTGCGAAAGAAATTTCCTGACGACACCCCCAAAGGGATTTAAAATGACGGAATAAGAATCTGTGGAGTCCAACTCCATGCGATCGCCCGCAATTCGATGGTAGGATGTTGCCGGCAATGTCCCCACCCCCAAAGCCTCTCTCAACACCTACTGCATCCCCATTTCGGCACAGCTCAGTGACTCCCCCCCAAAGTTGCATCATGACCTCAAATTCATTTTCTTCCCCCCCCCAAGATGCCAGCATGCCCCTAACGCCAGAAATGCTGGAGGGATCCCACAATTACAAAAAAATGTTGGGGTTGGTTTTGGAATGGACGGGTAAAGAGCCTTTCCTGACGCAAATTCTCTTTAAAATGCTTTTAGGGGGACAAGAAGCACCGATCTTTGGGGAAGAGCAAGAGTGGGTCAATCAGATGGTGCGATCGCGCATTATCAAAAACTGGGAGAAGAATCCCCAACTCAAACCCCTCTGGAATATTCGCGATCGCATCCTCAAAAGCAAAGATAAAAAAAATAATATAAAACTCCTAAAATTTTATCGCGAAATTGTTAAAAAAGAATCCGTTTTTGCCGATAATAGCCCGGAACAAAAAGAACTGCGCTTACTGGGATTAATCGTCCAGCAAAGAGGACGTTTAAAAGTCCACAATAAAATTTATCAAGAAGTTTTTAATCTCGAATGGATCGACAAGGCAATTTCTAAATTAGAGGCCAATCTCGAACCCGACGATGATGAATTTCTACAAGCCTTTAGCGATCTCGAACGCAAATTACTCCAGCATCAAGCCGAAATTCTCGCCAAAATTGAAAGCGGCGAAGCCGACGAACAAACCGTCAGTCAACCCGTTTACGAAACCCTACGGGATTTGACCGCAAAAGTCGGTCAATTGGTCGGTGCCGATCGCTGCACGATTTTCCTGCTCAACGACGAAAAAACCGAACTTTGGTCTCTCGTCGCCGAAGACGAAAGCGGACAGTTTCTCGATATTCGCGTCCGTGTCGGTCAGGGGATTGCCGGATTAGTAGCCAAAAACAAACAAGTGGTTCATATTGCCGATAACGTTTACGAAGATCCGAGATCGCGCCTCGTTAAAGAATCCGATAAAAAATATAATTACCACACCAAAAATATCCTCGCTTTTCCCATTTTAAACGACGAATCCGATATTGTTGCCGTCGTCCAACTCCTCAATAAAATTGTTAAGAAAGAAGGCGATCCCGCCGGATTTACCCATCAAGATTTAGAGCGCTTGGCCAAATGCGTGATTCCCGTGCGAGGAATTTTAGAAGCCTGTCAATCTTGCTATGAAGGCATTAAAAAAGCCCAAGCCACCGCCGCCCTCGCCAAAGCCACGAGATCGCTCAATCAGGTCAATTTAGATACCGATATGATTTTAGAGCGGGTCATGGGAGCTGCCAAAGAACTGCTCAACGCCGATCGCGCCACCTTATGGTTAGTCGATCGGCGACGGGGAGATTTATGGACGAAAATCCCCGGTAAAGGAGAAATTCGCTGTCCCATTGGGGTTGGTTTCGCCGGACAAGTCGCCGATACCCGCAAGCCGATGGTAATTCCCTTCGATCTCTATGACGATCCCAATGCCGAAAATGCGAAGAAAACCGACGCCCAAACTCACTATCGGACCTGTAGCTTGCTCTGCATGCCCGTGGTTGCCCCCGATGGAGAACTGGTTGGCGTTTCCCAATTGGTGAATAAAATTAAATCGGGAATGGAAGGAACTTACGATCCCAATACCTATCCCAAAGTTCCGGAATTTTTTCAGGCGAGTTTTGATAAAAACGATCGCCAATCGATGGAGGTGTTTAACGAACGAGTCGGGGCAATTTTGCAATATGCCAAGGCACACGAAGATCTCAAAGAAGCCAGTTATATCGAACCGAAAGAAGCTATTCAACACACTCTGTCGCTATTTGGCAATCTGTTTGCAGAGAACGAAGAAAGTCGTTACAATACCCTCTATTCTCTTCTCAGTTCCCTAACTGCCTCAGTCGGTAAATATATTGCCGCCGAACACAGTCATATTTTTCTCGTCGATCCCGATAAACAAGAAATTTGGTCTCTGGCTTTCGATGCCAAAAATGCTTGTGCCAAAGAGTTTCATCTTCCGGCAAATCGCGGTATTGCTGGCAAATTATTGAGCGATCGCGAAGCCAAAAAAAGCAACAAAGTCGCTCAGATAAAAGATAGTTTCGTGCGCGTCGGCTTGCGGAAAGATCGGGCGGCACAATTACAACATATTCTCTTATTTCCCGTCATCGATTCGGAAGGAAACGACGTCGCGATCGTTCGCTTGCTCAACAAGCGTCAATCCGACACCGGATTTACCCCCGAAGATGTGGCAAAATTAAAAGCAAAATCGCCGGATTTGTTGCCCATTTTGCAAGCCTTTCAATCCTTCCGCAAATAATAACCCACCTCCTTCTTTTCCCTTCTTACGAAGGGAGTTTAGGAGGGATAACCCACAACCAAAACCAATAAAAAAATTAATTTATGTTGCAACTCGATTGGAGTGCTCTTTTCTTAGAGATCGATCGCAACTTTCAAATCTCGATCGATGGCCTGTACGATCTCTTCTTTATTAAAATTTTTGGCTGTCCTTTAATTGTTGCGTGGTTGTTAGTCGGAGCAATTATTCTCAGCTTGCGCTTGAATTTTATTAACTTTCGCGGGTTTTTCCACGCGATCGAAATTGCGCGAGGGAAATACGACGATCCCGACGATCGCGGTGAGGTGACCTCTTTGCAAGCCTTGGCAACAGCACTCTCGGCAACAGTGGGTGTCGGTAATATTGCCGGAGTTGCCATCGCGATCGGCTTGGGGGGAATCGGTTCCATTTTTTGGATGATACCGACGGGTTTATTAGCAACAAACGTGAAATTTCTCGAATGCACCCTCGCACAAAAATATCGCATTTTGGGTGCTGACGGTCATTTTTCTGGAGGACCGACGCAATATCTCTCTCAAGGATTGGCAAAACAAGGGCGAAAAAGATTGGGACAATTTTGTGCGATTCTCTTTGCAGTTTGTTGTATTTTTGCATCTTGGGGATCGAGCGGTATATTTCAAGTCAATCAATCTTATAGCGCCTTTTCTCGCGTTTTTGCTTTTATTCCGCCGTGGAGTTACGGTCTTTTTCTCGTTGTTTGCGTGGGTACGGTCATTCTTGGCGGTATCGAACGGATTGGTAAAGTTGCAGAATTTCTCGTGCCCCTCATGTCCGGAATTTATCTCTTGGGAACTTTCTCTATTTTAGTCCTAAAATGGCACTTTCTTCTAGCAGCAATCGTTGAAATTGTTTCTTCTGCTTTAACCTTAAAAGCAGGATTGGGAGGATTAATCGGAGGGATTGTACAAGGAGTACAGCGAAGCAGTTTTGCTAATGAAATGGGTGTAGGTTCTTCCGCGATCGCTCATGCAGCTTCCAAACAACACGTTCCTCTACGAGAAGGATTTTTAGCTTCTCTCGAACCTTTAATTATTGGGTTGATTTCCCTCATGACCGGATTAGCGATCGTCGTCACTGGCGCGTATCGAGATTCCGATCTCGTCAGTACTCAAGGCGGTCGTTTGACAGCAATGGCCTTTGAGAGTGCCCTCCCTTGGTTTCCTTATATATTAGCAGTATCCATGTTTTTATTTGCCTTTTCTACAGCAATTTCTTGGGGATATTACGGCGAATCATGTTGGGCCTATTTATTCGGATCGAAAACTACGAAGATATATAAAATTATTTTGTTGCTCTTTCTTTTTTTAGGTCCGATTATCAATTCGGAATCAGTGGTTAAATTCGGCGATATAACATTGTTGGCAATGACAGTCCCTCATATTTTGGGATTGTATTTGCTCTGTGGTGAAGTGAAGCAAGAAACCGATGAATATATGAACCGCCTTGAATCCGAATCCGAAGCGATGGTTAACTAGATACTCTATCAATCCTTCGCTGTTATTCTATGCCTTTTTATTAAAGCATAAAAAATTGAAGGATTGATTTTAATATATTTAATGACGAGAACAGACATACAAATATTCCAAATCACTAACGTAGAGGTCGTAGCGATCGCGGCTCCGGCGGCGCCAAATTTAGGAATCAATACAGCATTTAAACCAATATTCATCACCCCACAGCATCCCGAAACAATGACGGATTTATTTTGATGTCCGGTCATCATCATTAAATTTCCCACAGAACCGCATAGCACGTCAACCAAGTGACCGATCAGAAGAATTTTGAGAGCGAAATGTGCTGTTAAAAATTCCGAACCAAAAAGACCGAGAATGGGTTGCGAAAAAATAGCCAAAGTTGCAGCGATCGCCACAGAAGGCGCAAAGATCCAAAGTGTCACCGCCGCGACTATTTTTTGCAATCCTTTGCGATCGCTTTTCGCATAAAGAATGGCATAAGCAGGAGACGCAACGAGATTTAAACTCTCCAGAATAAATGTCGTCCATAAAGCGGTTTTCGAGGCTGCTGTGTAAATGCCTGCCTCTCCTGCACCCGATAAACTTCCCACCATAATTATATCTGTTTGCGTCAACAGAATCTCAAACGTCCGATCGAATAATAATGGCAATGCGACTAACAACCATTGACGCGGTTTATAAATGGGTTGGGTTTCGCCAATTTCGCGATCGAATTTAAACCAGAGATAAGCACCTTGAAAAACAACCACAACAAAGAGCATTAAAAGTGCTACGCGAATCATGGGAATACTCGTGACAGGAGAGGTATGACGAAAGATAAAAAAACCACCTCCTAAGACAAAAAACGGCCAGAGAACCTTGGAAGGACCATAAGCTAAAGGGATATTATCGACTCCCCTCGCCATATCTTCTTGTAACTGAATAAAGGCTTGTAGGGGAATTAACCAAATACCCGCTAGCAAAACAGGAGCATAAAGAAAATCATCGTGGCGATCGAGGAAAGAAATGAATTCAATTCCTGCCAAACAAAGGATTAAACTCGTTCCCGCAGTGAATTGCCAACTCCTTAAAATTAAGCCTCGTAATTCTCCCCATTCCTCCCGCACGCGGTATTCTGACATAAAACGCAAAACCGCTCGAGGCAAACCCAAACTCGCCGGAATTGCCAGCACTAACGACCACGAAATCGCATATTCGTAGAGTCCGTATTGCGTTTTTCCCATCCAACGCGCCAGAAAAACCGGCACGACATAGGTTAAAGCCATACCAATTCCTTGCAAGATCAAAATTGTCGCTGCATTCTTGGCTAAAGCACCCAGTTTAACGCTATCATCGGTTTGACTAAGAGAGGTTTGAATTGTTGCCATCAATTACCGTTCGTGATTTTTTAGAACTATTGCTATTGGCCGCTTTTGCAAGCCATTTAAAGCGATCGTTCTCCAATATTTTATGGGGTGCATCTCAAATTTGTAAATTCATAATTCAGCGAATAAGAGAAAACTTTGCAATCACCTGCTTGTTCCACGGTAAAATAGGTCAAATATCCCCCTCAATATCGAGTATTTTTGCAAAACTGAGATGTACCTATTTTATGAATGTTCTCGCGCAAATTTTTCCATAAATTCGACCAAGGTTTCAACGGCTTCTAAGGTCACGCCATTATAAAGGCTAACGCGACATCCGCCTCGGGTGCGATGTCCGGCAACTCCAATAATTTTAGCGTCTCGCGCTTCTTGAATAAATAGTTGTTCTAGTTCTTCTGTGGGGAGATTAAAAACTGCATTCATTTGCGATCGCGATTCGACTTCGACTCCACAGCAGTATAAGGGATTTGCATCAATACAACGATAGAGGGTATCGGCTTTCTTTTGATTGATTTCTCCGAGATTTTTCAGGCCGCCGATATCTTCCTCAATCCATTTCAAAATTTGCCAAGTCACGTATATGGAAAAACAGGGAGGCGTATGATAATTTGATTTTCGTTCGATATGGGTACGGTAATCTAAAAGTTCTGGCAAATTATCGGGAATTCTACCCAACATTTCCTTGCGAATGAGAACGACCGTTACCCCAGAAAGTCCGACATTTTTTTGAGCGTGAGCGTAAATACAATCTAAATTCGTTGTATCGATAACCTTACTCATAAAATCGGAACTCGTATCGACAATGAGGGGAGCGGGAAATCTGGGGAAATGATGATATTGAGTTCCCACGACCGTATTGTTACTGCAAATATGTAAATATTTCGTTCCTTCTCTGAGTTGAATTTCTTCGATCGCCGGTGCGTAAGTATGATTGCGATCGCCAGAAGAGGCAACAATTCCTAAATCCCGATCTAAACTTTTTGCCGCTTTAATCGCCTTTTGCGTCCAATATCCCGTATCGATATAATCAATGCGATCGCCACTCCCGGAAAAGTTCATCGGAACCATCAGAAATTGCAGCGATCCCCCACCTTGTAGGAAAATAACATCAAATTCGTCCCCCAAATTCATTAATCGTTTAATGCGTTCTGCTCCATCATCAATAATCGCTTGGATTTGAGGACTGCGGTGACTGAGTTCCATCACGCTCATTCCCGTCCCATTAAAGTTAAAAAGTTCTGCATGAATGCGCTCGAGTACGGGGAAAGGTAACGCTCCAGGACCCGGATAAAAATTAAGAACGCGATCGTTAAAAGTTGTTTTCGTTCGAAGAAGAGGTGCAGCTTGCATGATTAATGGAGTCTTAATAACTTGGCAATCGATTAAAGTAGACCTATAGTAGCATAAGCGATCGCGGGACAAAAGACTCGCAGAAGGAGCAAAAAAAAGTGGAGCAAATTCGCGTTAGGGTTTGGATTTCAGGAAAAGTGCAGGGCGTGGGATATCGCTATTTTACCCTCCTACAAGGGCGGGAGTTGGGAGTTAAAGGTTGGGTGAGAAATCTGACAGACGGACGGGTACAAGCTGTTTTTGAAGGCGATCGCGAAACCGTTGAGGCCATGGTAAAGTGGTGCGATCGCGGTTCTCCGGCGGCAAGGGTTCGCGAGGTTGTTGTCGAACTCGAAGAATGGGAAGGGTTAGCAGGATTTGACATTCTCTATTGAGCAAACGGGTAGAGCATGTTTTTTTGATGGGTTGCGATCGTGAGTTAATTTAAATAACTACAGCGATTTTGAGATTGACTTTTTTGACAACTACAGAAAGAATGTGCTAATTTAGAAAGGAGATATGTAGCAGTTCTCAGTTTGGTAAGGGATGCCGAACAATTCTAAAGCTCCACCCGCCTTAATTTTGCCAACTCTCCCGAAGCGATCGCAGGCCGTGCGGAAAATGGGAAAATCCGTAATATTGTTAAAGAGGGAATTTTCTGTATTTCCCTCTCTCTCCCCTGTAAAACTGTTATGTCTCGACGCTACTGGCTCGATCTGGTTGAATATTTGTTCCTTGCCGGCTCTGTAGTGGGGACGATCGCGGCGATCGCTACCCAACAAGTCGCCTATGCGGCCATTCCCTTAACCCTGACGGTGGGGTTAAATATGGATAATCGACGACGCATCCATCGCCTCTCCCAACAGCAGCAGATTACCGGAGCCACCCATTTCAATCAACTGATCGAACCTTTAGAGGAGCAGTTAGCAGAACTCGAGAGTCTAACGCGATCGACCCAAGGCCAAACCCAAGACAATACCGCCAAATTTAAAGAAACCGTCGCCGAATTTCATAAAAGCCTCAACCCCCTCAAGGCACAAGTCGAACGCCTGAGAGTCCAATTCCAGCAAATTGACACCCGCACCCAACAGCAAATGCGGGAGTTAAAAGAAGCGCAACAGCAAAGTACGGAAACGGCATTCGAACAGATCGATAACTATTTCGATCGCATTAAGGGACATTTGGGAGAGTTAGAAATGATGGCCGGGAAAACCGAGCCGGACACCCTCGCTCAAATTGGTGAATTGCAGCAAACCGTCGCGCAATTTCGCGAGTCGATCGAGCCGTTGAAAGGTCAGGTGGAAGACATTGACAAACGCATCGAAAATCTCAACCCTCAAACCGAACAAGAAATCCTACAGTTGCGTCAGTTGGTGCAGCAGTACAACGAAACCGCTCGATCGCAAGCCTATCAATTAGTCGAACCCCTTAAAGTTCAACTCGAACAAGTGAAATCCATCGCCCGAGAAACGGATCCGAAAATCGAGAAGCAACTGGAAGATTTAAAAGCCGCGATCGCTCGTTTTAAAGAATCTGCACCGCCTCCCCCCACCGTCGTCCCCGCTAAACCCAAAGCCAGTCCCATTGCCACCCTACCGGGTTCTACAATCGTTAAGGACCCCTCCGAACCCTACAACTGGCAATGCGTTCGCATTCTGACGGGACATCGAAGCGGAGTCAATGCCGTGGCGATCGGTCGCCACGGTCAAATTCTCGCCAGTGGTAGCGACGACAACACGATCGTGCTGTGGCAACTGGCCTCGGGTCAGGAGATTCGCACCCTCGGACAGCCGGAAAAAAATGGTTTTATGGGCATTAAAACCCTCGCGATCGCTCCAGACGGTCAACTCATGGCCAGTGGGGGAGCAGACAAAACCATCAAACTCTGGCAGTTGGCGACGGGTCGGGAAACCGGGACGCTTTCGGGACATTCGGGAGCCGTCAAAGCGATCGCCTTTAGTCCGGACGGGCAATTTCTCTTTAGCGGTGCCGATGATAAAACTGTAAAAATTTGGCAGTTAAGCACCCGTCAAGCAATTTTAACCCTGCGGGGTCATTCCGACTGGTTTACGGGGGTTAAAAGCCTTGCTATCAGCCCTACAGGGGACATTCTCGCCAGTGGCAGCGACGATAAAACGATTAAATTTTGGAGACTCCCCACCGGCGAAAATATTCATACTGCAATCGGCCATCATGGCAGCATTCGCACCCTTGCCTTTTCCCCAGACGGACAGACTCTCATTAGTGGAGGAGAAGATGGCGCGATCGCTCTCTGGAATGTGGAAACCGGACGTTCTATTCAGACCTTTCACGCTCATTCTGGAGGCGTTTACAGCCTTGCTGCGAGCCTGAATGGTAAATTATTGGCGAGTGGGGGTTGGGACGGCGCGATCGCCCTGTGGAATTTGGAAACGGGCAAAGAATTGTTAGAATTGCGAGGACATTCGGCAGCCGTGACCTCTCTTGAATTCGCTCGTGGAGGCTATGGCAACGGCATGAAAGGATTTATGTTAGTGAGCGGCAGCAGCGACGATACCTTGCGAATTTGGCAATCGGAGTGAAGTGTTGGCTCGTTAGAGGAGATCGCTTCCCCTGTTTGAACCCTCGAGATACATTTTCACTGAAAATAATTTTAATTCTGTGTTTAAAAAGTCGAGAGTGGGTTTAAAAGATTGAACGGTACGAGAGGCATATCGAAGCGATCGTGCGAATCTCATCCAAGATGTTTATATTCCCTGTCTGGAAAATTCCAAAACGCTCAAATATTTCGATCTAGAACCCTTCTGGCTATTCCTTAACGGCATATCGCTTTCCCCTTACAGAACTCTCAATTACTGGCTAATGATAACACCTTGAAAGGGCCGGTTAATGGAATAATTAGGAAAGCCTAGACAACTATTACAAAAGCATCCTGTTGACTAACTTAGAACAGACACTTTTAAATGAAAGACTTAGATAACTTTATCCAGCTAGAGAACTTGCAATCTTCTTCCCTGTCACCAAAAGATCGTCACCAACTTTTGATTGAATGGAATCAAACACAGACGGATTATCCCAAAAATCAATGCGTGCATCAGATATTTGAAGCGCAAGTTAGACGATCGCCGCATGCTGAAGCGATTGCGTTCAAAGACGAAAAACTCACTTATGAGGAATTAAACCATCGAGCTAATCAACTCGCTTGTTATTTGCGATCGTTGGGTATTGGATCGGAGGATTTAGTTGGAGTTTGTGTAGAGCAATCGGCAATGATGGTGGTAGCATTGCTGGCAATATTAAAAGCCGGAGGGGCTTATGTCCCCCTCGATCCCAGCCACCCTACCGAACGCTTAAACTATACGATCGCAGATGCGCGGATCGAAGTTTTGCTGACTCAACCTCCCTTCACCCAACAATTTGAATCAGCCGAGTTCGGATCGTTGAAGCCTTTTATCCTCTGTTTAGAGGAAGCAAAAGCAACCATTCGCGAACAGAGTCCAGATAACCTCCCTTGTCATGTCAGTGCCGAGCATTTGGCTTATGTTATCTACACTTCCGGTTCGACAGGGAAACCGAAAGGTGTTGCTGTTGCCCATCGTGCTATTAATCGGTTGGTGCTCAATACCAACTATATTCAGTTCGATCCTAGCAATCGCGTAGCTCAAGTGTCGAATGCGGCTTTCGATGCAGCCACATTTGAGATTTGGGGAGCGTTATTGAATGGAGCGCATTTAGTCGGAATCCCCAAGAACTCACTTCTATCCCCTCATATATTTGCAGATCGACTGCAAGCGCATAAGATTGACATCCTATTTTTGACAACTGCATTGGTGAATTACTTCGCCAAGACATCGCCGAAAATGTTTCAATCTGTGAAAACCTTGTTATTTGGAGGAGAGGCAGTCGATCCCGCATCTGTACGAATAATCTTAGAAAATGGACCTCAACGGTTGTTACACGTCTACGGGCCAACCGAAAATACAACATTCTCTTCTTGGTATTCAATCCAGTCAGTGCCGGATGGAGCAAAAACACTCCCTATTGGTCGCCCCATCGCGAATACACAGTTATACGTGCTCGATCGCGACCTTCAACCCGTGCCTGTTGGAGAACCAGGGGAATTATACGTGGGAGGGGATGGATTAGCAAGAGGCTATCTCAATCGTTCAGAATTGAATGAGGAACGTTTTATTCCTAATCCTTTTATTACTGAAAATCCCAGTGCTTCGCCTTCAGAACGGCTTTATCGAACAGGGGATTGGGTTCGATATCGAAGCGATGGTAACGTAGAATTTTTGGGGCGCATTGATACTCAGGTTAAAATTCGCGGCTTTCGCGTTGAACTCAGTGAAATTGAGATAGCGATCGCTCAACATCCTGAAGTAGAAGCAGCCGTAGTGACAGCACGGGAGGTGATAATTAATGAGGGAGATCGGGTCGATAAACGTTTAGTGGCTTATCTCGTGCCACGGCATCCCGGACGGATCCCCCAACAGCTACCAGAATTCTATCAAGAAAAACTCCCCGATTACATGAGACCCGCAGCTGTAGTGCTGCTGGAAAGACTGCCTTTAACCCCCAACGGTAAAATCGATCGCAAGGCACTACCGGATCCCGATTGGAAACACCCCAACCTAGATACTCCTTATGTTGCCCCCCGAAATGAGATAGAAGCGCAAGTGTTGACCATTTGGATTGAGATTTTAGGGATCGATCGCATCGGGATTCACGATCGATTATTCGATCTCGGAGGGCATTCTCTGACAGCAACCCGGATCTTGGGACGGGTTTACGATCGGTTTTTGGTGAAGTTGCCCCTCGATCGCCTTTTTGAAAAGCCAACAATCGCTCATCTTGTCGATCTGATCGAACAGAGCATTCCCACCGAGGATCGAACCCTCAGCATCCAATCGATCCCCAAAGTGGGATACTTACCCGTTTCCTTTGCTCAGGAACGGGTTTATTTTTTAGAAAAATTAGCCACTAACCGAGCCTATCAGTTCCAAGCCTCCCTCCGATTTAAGGGACATCTCCAAATTGAGGCATTGCAACAGAGTTTTGAGGAAATTGTCCGACGGCATGAAATCTTTCGGACGACCTTTGTAGAAGTTGACGGACGACCTTGGCAAGTGGTTCGCCCCGCCCCCGAGGTAGAATTACCCGTGGTGGATATTCAAGGGATTCCAGAGAGCGATCGCGAAACCGAGGTGCAACGTTTAATTCTCGAAGCAGTACAAAAGCCCTTTGATGTAACCCGATTGCCATTAGTGCGACAGACCTTGGTAAAACTCAGCGATCGCGAGCATATCCTGATATACATCGAACACCACATGGTTCATGATGGCTGGTCTTTCAATATTTTCCTGCGAGAATTGACGACACTATACAAAGCCTTTTCCAGTGGGAAGCCATCCCCCTTACCCGAGCCAACCTTACAATTTGCAGACTTTGCTCGCTGGCAACGGCAATGGGTGCAAGGAGACGGGGCAAAACAGCAACTACTCTATTGGCAGAAAAAATTGTCAGGGAGTTTACCTTTGTTAGAATTGCCTTGCGATCGCCCCCGACCCACCGAACAAACTTATCAAGGATCTTCACTGCGGACGGAATTACCAGTTTCCCTCTGCGAATCCCTTCGCAAACTGAGTCGTCAAACCGAGAAAACCTTGTTTATGACCATGTTTGCTGCATTCTCGATCTTGGTACATCGCTACACCGGACAGGAGGACTTTAATATCGGCACTGCGGTTGCAAATCGCCAGATATCGGGCAGTGAAGGTCTGATTGGCATGATTGTGAATAACTTAGTCCTGCGAGCCGATCTGTCCGGCGACCCCTCCTTTAAGACCTTGCTCGATCGCGTGCGGCAAGTCACCCTCGAAGGCTATGCCAACGAAGATCTGCCGTTCGATAAAGTGGTAGATGGGGTGAACCCGATGCGTAACCTGAGTCACAATCCCCTCTTTCAGGTGATGTTTAGCTTCCACGATTCACCCTTATCCGATTTGACCCTACCAGAGCTAGAACTCGAACTCTACGAAGCAATTAGCAATCAATCGGCCAAATTCGATCTCGATGTTGTGGTGATTCCCCGTTCGGAACAACGGGTTGGACCGGGTACTGCCTCGGACGGTTCCAAGGGAATTACAATGGTTTGGGAGTTTAATGGTGACATCTTTGATGCAGCCACGATCGAGCGAATGATGGGTCACTATCAAACACTGTTAGAAAACATCATTGCTCAACCCGAACAGCATGTCTCTGAATTCTCCCTGCTTGCGCCTCAACAGCAACAGCAAATCTTGGTGGAATGGAACGATACTCAAGCTGAATATCCCTTAGATCGCTGCATTCAGCAACTCTTTGAAGAACAAGTCGAACGTACGCCAGATAAAGTAGCGGTTTATTTCAAGGGTCAAACCCTGACTTACCGAGAACTCAATACCAAAGCCGATCGACTCGCGTGTTATCTGCAAACCCTAGGGGTGGGATCGGGTACTTTGGTGGGACTGTGCCTCGATCGCTCCTTAGAAATGCTCGTTGGATTGTGGGGCATTCTCAAAGCAGGGGGTACTTATGTGCCTCTCGATCCGGCTTATCCCCCCGATCGCCTCGCGTATATGGCTCGGGATGCCCAAATCTCAGTTTTAATGACCAAAGAACAATGGCGGTCGTTATGGGAAAATATCGAGGGGATACAATTCAACACGATTTGTCTCGATCGCCAATGGGAGCAAATTACCCAAAATTCAGAGCAGAACCCGACTCGGGTTAACTTCCCTCAACCAGACAATCTGGCCTATGTTATTTACACCTCCGGTTCCACGGGTCAACCGAAAGGCGTAGAGATTACCCAGCGATCCCTCGTCAATTTTACCCGAGCGGTGACGAAAGAATATGGTATTGTCCCCGAGGATCGCATTCTCCAATTTGCCCCCATCAGTTTTGATACCGCCGCAGAAGAGATTTATCCCTGTTTGTGTTGTGGGGGAACTTTAATTTTGCGAACTGAGGAGATGTTAACCTCTACTTCTGCATTCGTGCAGCAGTCCGAAGCATTGCAACTCACCGTTTGGGACTTACCCACCGCCTATTGGCATCTGTTGTGTAGCGAATTAGCCAGTGGCGCGATCGCGTTGCCTGCATCCTTGCGATCGGCAATCGTGGGGGGAGAACGGATGCAGCCGGAACGGGTGGAAATGTGGCGACACGCTGTCGGAGATGCGGTTGAGTTGATTAATGGATACGGTCCGACAGAAGGTACGGTAGTGGCAACCGCCTCTCATTTGTCTTGGGGGCTCCGGCATTCGGAAAGAGAAGACCAAACCAGCGAGAATGCTGAATACAGCGATCGCATTGACAAAGAAGTCCCGATCGGTCGTCCGATTCCTAATGTTTGCGTTTACGTCTTGGATCGATATCTGCAACCGGTTCCCATCGGGATACCGGGAGAACTCCACATTGGCGGCGCAGGAGTGGCACGGGGCTATCTCAACCGTCCCGAACTCACTCGAGAAAAGTTTATCCCGAATCCTTTTGGCCATGGACGACTGTACAAAACCGGGGATCTCGTGCGCTACTTACCCGATGGCAACCTTGAATATCTGGGTCGGATCGACGCTCAGGTAAAAGTGAGAGGATTCCGCATCGAACCCGGAGAAATTGAAGCCGTTCTCGATCGCTATCCCCAAGTTTCTCAGGCTGTGGTAACCGTCCGAGAAGATGTTCCGGGCAACAAACGTCTTGTGGCTTATCTGGTTTCTGCTGCCTCACCTCAAGAATTACAAGAAATCCGCCATTCCCTCAAACAAAAGCTACCCCCTTACATGATTCCGGCTGCCTTTGTGGGACTCGATAAATTGCCCTTAACCCCCAGTGGTAAAGTGGATTACAAGGTGCTGCCTGCGCCTCATGAAACTCCCGAACTCGATACAAATACAGGCAACGACGAGCCCCGCACTTTGGCCGAGGAACGTCTCGTCAGAATTTGGGCCGATATCTTAGGATTGTCACGAGTCGGAATCCATGACAACTTCTTTGAGTTGGGTGGCGATTCTATCATCAGTATTCAAATGGTTTCTCAGGCTGCCCGTGGGGGGTTAAAATTGACTCCCAAGCAACTGTTTCAATATCAGACGATCGCAGAATTGGCTCGGGTGGCGAGCCAGACCGTCGCGATCGCGGCAGAACAGGGATCGATCGCTGGAGTCGTCCCCTTAACGCCCATTCAGCAGTGGTTTTGGGAACAACAACTACCGGATTCTCATTACTTTAATCAGTCTATTCGGTTGGAGTCCCAGTCTCGTTATAACCCCGAAAATCTCAAGATTGCACTGCAACAGTTACTCCACCATCACGACCTGTTGCGTTCTCGATGGAAGTTAAATGAGGGGAAATGGCAGCAGCAGATCCTCGAACCGGATGAAAAGATCCCCTTCCAAGTCATCGATCTCTCCAAACTTGACGCGATCGACCGAGAAAAGGAGATAGCAGACGTTGAAACAAAACTCCAAGAGAGTCTCGATCTGATGGATGGGCCAATCTTGCGTGCAACTCTCTTCTATCTGGGAGTCGATCGGCCGGAATACCTATCGATCGTGGTGCATCACCTCGCGATCGATGGGATTTCTTGGCGTATTTTACTAGAAGACTTGGCCGCAGTCTATCAACAGTTGGAACGCCATCAATCGGTTCGACTGCCTGCCAAAACCACGGCCTTTGCAACTTGGGCCGATCGTCTTCTGTCCTATGCAACATCCTCAGAATTGGCAACCGAACTCGAATACTGGACCAACGTTAACCATACAGGGACCTTGCTTCCTGTAGATTATCCTTGCGATATCGAAAACCCAGCAAGTCGCGCGATCGCGGCAACGGCTTCAGTCACGGCTTGCTTGAGTCGAGATGAGACCCATGCGCTACTGCAAGAAATTCCCGCCACCTATAACACTCGCATCGATGACGTGCTATTGACAGCATTGCTGCAAAGTATGGCGCAATGGACCCAGAGCAATACCCTGCGGGTTGACTTGGAAGGACACGGACGAGAAGACTTGTTTGAGGATGTGGACTTGTCCCGCACGCTCGGTTGGTTCACCACCCTATTTCCCGTATCCCTGACCTTGCCCGCACCCGACGAGGGCGCGGAGTCTGTTGGGGAGGTGTTAAAATCCGTCAAAGAGCAACTGCGACACATCCCTCAGCGTGGCATTGGATACGGCATCCTGCGTTATTTGCATCCAGATGAGGAAATACGAACGCAATTGCAGGCTTTACCCGCATCCCAAATCAGTTTTAATTATCTCGGTCAGTTTGAACGCGGGTTGAGTGGCTCAACTTCCCTCGGAACCCCCGCAGTCTTAAAATCAGAACAGAGTCCTAAAGGGCATCGCAGTCATTTATTAGGCATCAGTGGTTGGATTCGCGCCGGGCAGCTTGAAATGACCTTTACCTATAGCGATCGCGTTCATCGTCGCGTGACGATCGAACACCTCTCCTCTCAATATCTCGATGCCCTCAAAACATTAATCGATCATTGCCAATCCCCAGAGGTGGGGGGATATACCCCTTCCGATTTTTCCGCGTCCAAACTGAATCAAAAGCAACTTGACAAGCTCATGTCCAGAATTAACCGGACCCAGTCTTGAAATCGTATCAAATTCGGAAAATCCACACCTACACAGAATTTAGGGAAGAGTCAGTCATGGTCAATCAAACCAAAGTAGAAGATATCTACGAACTATCGCCGATGCAACAGGGGATACTCTTTCACACCCTGTACGATCGCTCAACACCGGTTTACTTCGAACAATTGCTCTGTCAGTTACAGGGAAATTTGAATCCGATCGCTTGGAAAGAGGCTTGGGAACGGGTCGTGCAAAGACATTCGATCCTGCGTAGCGGTTTTTATTGGGAAGGGGTTGAAGAACCATTACAGGTGGTCTATCCAGCCGTAGAGTTAACTTGGGTCGAACAAGATTGGCAAACCTTGTCGGAGAGCGATCGCCAATCTCAATTAGAGGATTTTTTGGCAAGCGATCGGGCCAAAGGTTTCGACCTCGAACAAGCCCCCCTGATGCGATTTGCCCTGTTGCGGCGAACGGAGCAAACTTGGCAATTTCTCTGGAGTCACCATCATCTCTTATTAGATGGCTGGTCCATGTCAATCGTCCTGCAAGAAGTTTCGATCGCCTATGAGGCTTGCAACCCGCAAGCAGATCGCTTAAAACCTAACTTACAGCCCCCCCGTCCTTATCGAGACTATATTCTTTGGCTGCAACAACAGGATCGCGATCGCGCCAAGGAGTTTTGGCAACAAAGACTGCAAGGATTCACCGCACCGACGAACTTGGGATTTGCTAATTCAGGACTCACGCAGTGTCGCGCGATTTCGCCTCCATCCCCCCTAACCCCCCTTTGGAAGGGGGGGAAAGAGGAATACAATTGCCAAATTTCACCCGCGATCGCAGATCGATTGCAGTCCTTGACCAAACAACACCGTTTAACGCTCAATACGATTATTCAGGGAACTTGGGCATTGTTACTCTCTCGCTACACGGGAGATTCAGAAGTAGTCTTTGGGGCGACGGTTTCCGGTCGTTCTGCCAGTCTGCCCGGTATAGAGTCAATGGTGGGTCTGTTTATTAATACTTTACCCGTACGGATCGGGGTTGAAAGTTCGAGAGACCTCCTGTCTTGGCTACAACAGATTCAAACCCAACACCTCGAACAAGAGCAATATGCTTACTTCCCTTTAACCGAGATTCAATCCTTGAGTGACATCCCTCAAGGAATCTCGCTCTTTGAGAGTATTGTCGTGTTTGAAAACTATCCATTCGACGCGAGGAAATTTGGTAATGCAGGCGATCGAGGCGATCGAGATAACCTCACACTCAGCAATTTGCAGGGAATTGGCGATACCCACTATCCCCTCACTGCAATTGTCTCTTCACGACAAGGATTATCGATCCGATTGCGCTATGATACCCATCGTTTCGATCCAGATGCGATCGCTCGCTTGGGGGGACACCTGCAAACCTTACTCGCAGAGATTGCCCGAGAGCCAGAACGTCCCCTCAGTCAATTTTCCCTGTTAACCGCAGCAGAACGACAACAGGTGCTCGTGGAGTGGAATGATACCCAAAGAGAGTATCCGAGGGATCTCTGCATTCACCAACTGTTTGAAAGCCAAGTGCAAACTGCACCCGATGCGATCGCGGTGGTGGATGGCGATCGCCAAATAACTTACCAAGCATTAAATCATCGCGCCAATCAACTGGCCCGTTATCTGCAATCTCTAGGAGTAAAACCCGGAGACAGTGTAGGCATTTCTCTAGAACGTTCCCTCGACCTCATCATTGGCTTCTTGGCAATCTTAAAAGCAGGGGCCGCCTATCTTCCCCTCGATCCGAGTTATCCTATCGATCGCCTCCTCCATATGGTGACAGACGCGCAAATCGGGGTAGCGATCGCACGGCAGCAGTTTATTGAGAAATTTCAGTCCCTAGAGCCTCAATCGACCTCAGTTCGGTTCATTGGTTTGGAAGCCGATCGCGCGATCGTGGATCGCCAAAGCACAGAGAATCCGACGGTTTCTACTACAGCAGAGGATCTGGCTTACATCCTTTATACATCCGGCTCTACTGGCAAACCCAAAGGTGTTGCCGTTCCCCATCGCGGAGTCAATCGTTTGGTTATCAATACCAACTTTATCCAGTTTACTCCGAGCGATCGGGTTGCCCAAGCTGCTAATGCCTCCTTTGATGCTGCAACCTTGGAGATTTGGGGGGCATTGCTGAATGGGGCGCGAGTGGTTATTATTCCCCAAGAGATTATTTTATCGCCGCAAGAATTTGCTGCCCAAATAGACTCACAACAGATTACCATCCTGTTTTTAACCACCGCCTTGTTCAACCAATTTGCCCGCCAGATTCCTCATGCCTTCCAAAACATAAGTACTCTCATGGTTGGAGGTGAGGCAGCAGATCCGCAAGCCATGAGAGTCGTGCTGAATCAGAATCCTCCCCAACGCTTGGTCAATGGGTATGGACCAACGGAGAATACAACGTTTTCAGCTTGCTATCGAGTGGAACGAGTGCCAGAAGGGACAACCAATATTCCCATTGGTCGTCCAATTGCCAATACTCAAATTTACCTGCTCGATCGCCATCTTCACCCCGTCGCGATCGGGATGCCCGGTGAATTGTATCTGGGTGGAGATGGGTTAGCCCGAGGCTACCTGAACCGTCCAGACCTCACCGCAGAGAAATTTGTCCCGATACCCGACACCCTAAAAAAGTCCATTGCAACCTCTCCACAAGAGCCAAATAGAGCGAACTATTTGTATAAGACGGGGGATTTGGGTCGTTATTTGCCTGATGGGAACATCGAGTTTCTCGGTCGCATCGATACTCAAGTGAAACTGCGAGGATTCCGCATTGAATTGGGAGAGATTGAAGCCATTTTGAATCAATCTCCTGATGTGTCTCAAGTGACCATTACTGTCCGTGAAGATATTCCCGGAGAAAAGTGGCTGGTTGCCTATCTTGTCCCCAAGCAGGCACAACAAGAACTCGATCTAACAGAGCTACGCCATTTCCTGCAACAAAAGTTACCAACTTATACGATCCCGGCTGCCTTTGTGGTGCTAGATGCCCTGCCCCTAACGGCAAATGGTAAAATCGATCGCCGCGCTTTGCCTGCCCCCGATCGCTCCCAGAGCAATCGGATCGCTCATTTTGTTGCCCCTCAAACGACGACAGAACGGGAGATCGCTACCATTTGGCAAGAAGTGCTGGGTCTCGAACAAATTGGCATCACCGACAACTTTTTTGAACTTGGAGGGCATTCTCTGCTCGCAACCCAAGTGGTTTCGCGCTTACGGGAAACATATCGTACAGAATTACCCGTGGGGAGTTTATTTGAAAACCCGACGATCGCAGAGTTGGCCGAACACGTTGTCGGGCAACAGTTAGAGCAAGCCGAACTGGATGATTTAGAACAAATTTTAGAGGAGGTTACTCAATTATCGGATGATGAAGTGAAGCAACAACTGCAAACTTAAATATTTTCGTAAATAATGCAGTACCTCAGCCCTTAGTCAGAGGCTTGAAATAAGGAGAAATTCTTTTATCTTTTGCGTGTTTCGAGAACGAGATTTGAATCCTTAATAAAACAATTATTCAATGAAGTTAGAGCCAAAATTTTTGAACTTTGAGAGTGAGGAACGGCGAATCGAATTCGCCATGTCCAATCGCTCTGTTGAATTTTGAATTCAAAATCATGAGTAACCTACAAAAACGTCTTGAAAACCTGCCCCCAGAAAAACGTGCATTGGTGTTGCAAAAACTCAAACAACGTCAGCAACAGCAACCCTTAGCACCCGAAACAAAACCGAGTATTCCCCCCATCAAACCCATTCCCAGAACCCAACCCCCTCCCCTCTCATTTGCTCAATCCAGACTTTGGTTTCTTCATCAACTCGACGGACAAGGCTCTCACTATAACATTCCCCTATTTTTAGAACTGCAAGGTTCTCTAGATATTCCAGTGCTGCGACGAGCCATGATAGAACTGGTGCAACGCCATGAAATCTTACGCACCCGCTTTTGTCAGAGGGGCGATCGCGCCGTCCAAATGAGCGATCGCATTGTAACTGTCGATTTACCGCTAATTGACCTACAAGAACAATCAGCTCCGCAACAGGCTATTACAGCATCACAACTCGCTCGAGATCAGCTTCAGCATGCCTTCGATCTTGCCAACGATCTACTCTGGCAAGGGAAATTGCTGCGCTTGAATCCCGAATCTCACATTTTATCAATGGTCATTCATCACATTATCTGTGATGGTTGGTCTCTGGGGATATTGACCCGCGAACTTTCTATCCTCTACAATGCTTATCGCTCCGATCGCTCCTCTCCCTTACCCGAGTTACCCATTCAATATGCAGATTTTGCAAGCTGGCAGCGCCAATGGTTGCAGGGAGACGTTTTGCAACAACAATTGCACTACTGGCAAGAGCAATTAGCAGGAGTTCCTCCCTTATTCGAACTGCCAACGGATAGGCCTCGTCCCAGCATCCAGAGTTTACAAGGGCGTTCGATCGCCTTTAACATCGATCTCCCTTTAACCCAAAAACTGCACCAATTGGGTCAAACTTCCGGTGCAACCCTATTTATGACACTTTTAACGGCATTTGCGATTTTGTTGTTTCGCTATAGCGATCGCGACGATTTCGTTATCGGTTCTCCCATTGCCAATCGCAACCATCAGGCGATCGAACCTTTAATCGGCTGTTTTGTCAATACCTTAGCCCTGCGAATTAATCTACCAGAACATTGCACCGTCAGGCAGCTTTTAGCACGAGTGCGTCAGACGGCTTTGGATGCTTATACTCATCAAGATTTACCCTTTGAAAAATTAGTCGAGGCGTTAAAGTTACCGCGATCGCTGAGCTATAACCCACTATTTCAAGTCATGTTTTCTTTACAGAATATGCCGACATCCGACCTGAAACTGGGAGAAGCGATCGTGAAACCGCGGCCGTGGCAAAATACCACGACTCACTTTGATTTAACCCTCACGATGAAGGAAACAGAACAAGGTCTTAAAGGGGAATGGGAATATAGCTGCGATTTATTTGAAACCTCTACTATTGAACGCATGGCCGAGCATTTTAAAGTATTGCTCGAAGCAATGATCGCTCACCCCGAACAACCCATTGACACTTTGCCATTGTTGAGCGCGGGAGAGATGCAGCAACTCCAGGCATGGAACAGTACAAATAGGGATTATCTTCAGCAAACAGTTGTTGAGTTATTTGAGCGGCAAGTGCAAAGAAACCCCCAGCAAATGGCCATTTGTTGGGGCGAACATTGTTTGAGTTACCAACAACTGAACCAGCAAGCCAATCAACTCGCACATTATTTAAGGCAACGCATTAATGTACGGCCCGATACTGTTGTGGGGGTTTGTTTGACTCGTTCCTTAACTATGCCGATCGCAATTTTAGCAATTCTGAAAGCGGGAGGAGCTTACTTAGCGATCGATCCCCATTATCCGGGCGATCGCATTCGCTATCTAATCCAAGATTCCGGTATTTCCCTAATCTTAACCCAAACCCAACTTGCCAACACTCCACCATTCGTTGAATTGCAACAATCTTCTCCTGTTGCCACTTGTGAGGTACTTGCTCTCGATTCGCTACTGGCAACCGATGCGTTACATTCATATTCTACAGAAAATCCATTTTTAATCCACAGCCTTGAGAATCTAGCTTATATAATTTATACCTCCGGCTCGACGGGAAAGCCAAAAGGGATTGAGATCGAACATCGATCGCTGACCCACTACACCCAAGCCGCAAGCGAAGAATATGGGATTACAAGCCGCGATCGCATCCTCCAGTTTGCATCCCTCAGCTTCGATGCTGCCGCAGAAGAAATTTACCCCTGTCTCTGCAATGGTTCGACGTTAGTTCTTTGCTCTGAAGCGATGTGGCATTCGATCCCGGAATTTTTGCAACAATCCAAGGACTTGCAACTGACCCTCTGGAGTTTACCCACTGCCTATTGGCATTTAGTGAGTCAAGAGTTAGCATCCCAAAACAACTCATTACCTAAATCTTTACGGTTGGTCATTATCGGCGGAGAGAAGGTGCTACCCGAGCAAGTCTCCCTCTGGTCGGAATGTGTGGGTAACGCAGTTCGAGTGTTAAACAGCTACGGTCCGACAGAAGCAACGATCGTAGCGACATGGTATCAACTCTTCCCAACCGATGAAGCAACACGAGCAGGATGGGTTGGACGGGAGATTCCCATCGGTCGCCCTCTTGCCAACGTTCGAGCCTATGTTCTCGATCGAGCCATGCAGCCCTTGCCTGTCGGCATTCCGGGGGAATTGTATCTGGGGGGTGCGGGACTCGCCCGAGGGTATTTGAGGCGATCGCAATTAACTCGCCAGCGATTTATCGAGATCGCTCTGTGGGGACAACCCGAACGAGTCTATCAAACCGGCGATCGGGTTCGCTGGCTACCCGATGGCAACCTAGAATATATCGGGCGCATTGACGATCAAGTGAAACTGCGGGGCTTTCGGATTGAACTGGGTGAAATTGAAACAACCTTGGCTCAACATCCTACCGTGCAAAATGCCGTTGTTCTCTTGCGAGAAGACATCCCCGGCAATCCTCAGTTAGTCGCCTACCTAACCCATGCTTCCACCCCCGTCGATCGCTGGGAAATTCGGCAGTTCCTCCACCAAAAACTCCCAGCTTATATGATTCCTAGCGCCTTTGTTAGCTTGGAGCAACTACCGTTAAATGTCAATGGTAAAGTCGATCGGCGATCGCTTCCCACTCCCCACCAGAAGCAAATACAGGAGACGCATAACAATACGGAAAATCAGCCTATCCCACCCCGAACGGCTTTAGAACTAGAACTGGTGCAAATTTGGGAAGAAATCCTCCAAAGGGTTCAGATTGGGGTTCGCGATGACTTCTTTGAACTCGGCGGCCATTCCTTATTAGCGGTGAGTCTGATCGGTCGCATTGAACGACGGTTTGGTAAAAAGTTGCCTTTAGCCATCCTCTTCGAGCAAGCAACAGTAGAACACCTCGCGACTTGGTTAAGCCAACAAAATAATACTTATCAGTGGTCTAGTTCTACCGTGGTACCGTTGCAATTGCAAGGGCAACATCCCCCTTTTTTCTGCGTGCATCCCGGTGGGGGTACAGTGGTTTGGTATCGAGATCTCGCTCGCCATCTTGCCCCCGATTGCCCCTTTTATGCTCTAGAATCTTTGGGTTTAGATGGAGAACAACCTCCCCTCGATGGCGTTGAAACAATGGCAACCCAATATATTCAAGCCATTCAAACCGTTCAACCTCAAGGTCCCTATCAAATTGGCGGCTGGTGTTTTGGGGCAGTCGTTGCCTTTGAGATGGCGCAGCAACTCCAAAAACGCGCTCTTGATGTGTCTGCTCTCATCCTCATTGATATGAACATTGGTGCTGCTGGAGATCCTGCCGATCTCGAAATGTCACAAACAGACGTGCCGTTTTTCCTGCGTCTGTTTCAGCGACATCTCCCCCATCTAGCGGATACTTTAGTAGGGCTTGATACCTTAAGTGTTGACGAGCAACTTTTGCATTTACTCGAACGGGTTAAAGCGGCTCAGAAACTCCCCCCGGACTTTGGACTGGTACAGACAAAACGCTTGCTCGCTGTTTTTCGGGGTCACGTACAAGCTCTAGCAACTTATCAACCCCAGCCTTATACTGGCAAAGCCATTCTACTCCAAGCAGATCGAGGAGAAGCGGCAAATGCTGCCGATCCAACGTTAGGCTGGTCTAATTGGGTAAAGGGTGGGATTGAACTAAGCTGGCTACCCGGAGATCACATGGCGATCGTCCAAGAACCTAATGTTCAAACCTTGGCTCAAAAGCTACGCACTATCCTCCATCATGACGTTTAAATCTGATGACTGAAACTGCTGATTCCTCAATTGCTCAAGGATTTCAACTCCAAGGTTTAGCCCGCGATACTCTGATAGCGATCGCAATTCGCACAACAGGACTTTTCCTCACTTATTGGCTACAAGTCTGTCTTGCTCGTTGGTTAGGGGAAACTCAATATGGCATTTACGCCTATGTCTTCTCTGTAACTTCGTTACTCGGTATTTTTGCTAGTTTAGGCTTTCCCCATGCAATTTTACGCTTCGTACCAGAATATCAGGTCAGCCAAGATTGGGGATTACTCCGAGGCATTATTCGCTTGAGTTGGTGGCTCAATGCTGGAGTCAGTCTGGGAATCTTGGGGGGAGGAATTGGCTCGATCTGGTTGTTTAATCGCTATCATCCTTTCATCTATGCTACGCCTTTGACAATCGGTTTGTGTCTCGTCCCCTTGTTCGCCCTCACCCTACACCAAAGAGAAACTTCCAGAGCATTGGGTGATGTTATCCTCGCATACTCGCCTTACTACGTCTTTGTGCCAATATTAACTCTATTTGGTACTTTTGTGCTTACTCGGGAACATTGGGATCTATTGGGGATCGATGCGATCGTCCTGACTGCCTTGGCGATGTTGGTTGTTACCTTGGGTCAACTTTGGTTGATGAGAGCGCGTTTAAATCGAGAGATCGAGTCAGCCATACCTGCTTATGCTTGGCGAGAATGGCTGAAAGTTGCCATTGTTCTCTGTTTGATGGTGGGTTTTGGACTCATCTTAGAACAAACAGATACAATCATGGTCGGTTCTTTCTTGGGAGCAGAACAAGCCGGAATCTACGATGCTGCGGCAAGAACTTCTCGGTGGAGCATCTTTATTCTACAGACGATCGTTCTTGTCGCAGCACCCGAATTTTCGCGATTGTATCAACAAAGCGATCGCCAAGGTTTGCAGCAGATGGTCACAACAATTACGGTCTGGATCTTTTGGCCTTCTCTATTGATTATGGTGGGTTTAATTCTGTTTTCTTCGCAAATTTTGAGTCTATTTGGTTCGGAATTTGCCAGTGGCTATTGGCCGTTGAACATTCTGGTCATCGGCCAGTTTGCCGATGTGTTTTGTGGAACGACTGGTTTTTTGATGACAATGACCGATCGCCAAAACCAAGCGCTGGTTGTCTATGGAACGACAGCCGCGCTCAATATAATTTTGAATGGGATTGGGATTCCACTTTTTGGTCCGATCGGGGCAGCGATCGCCACGATGACGACTCTTATTGTCTGGAATATTTGGTTAACAGTTCTGGTCGTAAAATATCTCAAAGTTAATCCTGTAATCCTTAATCTCCGGCTCGTTTGATTCCGATGGCAGAAAGTGCAACTCAACAATAAACGCGATCGTTTTAATTTCGCCAGACTACTATTTTAATGAACCGGAGCAATTTCTGCGAGATCGAGAATTTCGGGGATGAGTTCCTCTTTTTTAACTGCCATTAAATGAACGCCGTGACAGAGGTTTTGTGCGAGTTTGACCTGTTCGGCGGCAATTTTTACTCCTTCTTGTAAGGGTTTCTCGGCGGTGGCGAGGCGATCGATAATCTCCTGGGGAATATCGACCCCCGGAACGTTGCGATTGATAAATTTGGCATTTTTTGCCGATTTGAGGAGAAAAATCCCCGCTAAAATCGGCTTATTCGTCCTAGAAGCAATTTGCTGCATGAACTTGTCAAGGCGATCGAAATCCGTAATTAGCTGACTCTGAAAAAATTGTGCACCTGCTTCTAATTTGCGCTCGAACCGCCGTTCTAAACCCGACCAACTTTTCGATTGAGGATCCACCGCCGCCCCTGCAAATAGATCGAGAGGAGCGTTGGGCAACTTCTTCTCATTGAAGTCAAAGCCGCGATTCAACTTATCAATCGCCTTCAATAAACGAACCGACTCAAACTCAAAAACACTTCTCGCCTTTTTGTGATCTCCCGCCTTAACCGGATCCCCCGTCAAAGCCAAAACATTGTGAATGCCGAGAGCGTGAGCGCCCATTAAATCCGCCTGTAAACCGATCGCATTGCGATCGCGACAGGCAAATTGACAAATGGGTTCGATGTCCTCTCTCACGAGAATTGCCGAAACCGCCAAAGCAGACATTCTCAAAACCGCCCGACTGCCATCCGTCACATTAACCGCGTGAACCCTTCCCCTAAGCAACCGAGCCATGTCGAGAGTATGGGTAACATCTCCACCTTTAGGGGGCATCACCTCGGCTGTAATTAAAAACTCTTTATTCTCAACAGCTTGACGAAAGCGCATTTTTGTTATTGGTTGTTTGTTATTGGTATTGGTTATCCTCTCTTCTTTTCCCCCCTTACTAAGGGAGGTTAGGGGGGATTGGTGGTAGACTCTCGGCAGGCTCGCTTCGACTCGGCTCAGCAGCCTCAGAGCGTCACTGGTGACTGTTATAGCGGTGTGGAATAGCCTAAAGCCGATTTGACTCGGGCGAGAACCTCATTCGCGCTCAATTCTGCCTTTTCGCGACCCTCGCGCAAAATCGTTTCGAGATAATCGCGATCGCTCATAATTTCGTCATACTTTTCTTGAATGGGTTTGAGTGCGGCGATCGCGGCTTCAGTTAATAGAGGTTTAAAATTTCCCCAACCCATATCTTGACATTCTGCGGCAACAGCTTCTTTGGTTTTGCCGGACAGAAGCATATAGAGACCGAGTAAATTATGACATTCCGGGCGTTCTGGGTTGTCGAATTCAAGTCCTTTATGGGGATCGGTTTTGCAACGCTTGATTTTGCGAGCGATCGCATCGGGAGGATCCAATAGTTCGATGCGGCTCATTTCCGAGGGATCGGATTTAGACATCTTTTTCGTTCCGTCAGTCAAACTCATCACTCGCGCCCCATCTTTGCGAATGAGGGGATCGGGGTGTTTGAGAATGGGTTTTTTCTTCTTGCCAAAGCGATCGTTAACGCGAATGACAATATCCCGAGTCAGTTCGATATGCTGTTTTTGGTCTTCTCCCACCGGCACCAAATCCGCATCGTAAAGCAAAATATCTGCCGCCATCAATACAGGATAATCGAGCAAACCCACGCTAACATTTTCCCCCTGTTTGACAGCTTTCTCTTTGAATTGAATCATCCGTTCGAGCCAATTGAGAGGGGTAATGCAGTTTAACAGCCAAGTGAGTTCGCTATGGGCGGGAATATGAGACTGAACGAATATCGTAGAATATTCTAAATCGATGCCGCAAGCCAAATAAAGCGCCGCGATCGTATAAGTATCTGCCGCTAACTTTTTCGGGTCGTGGGGGACGGTAATCGCGTGCAGATCCACCACACAAAAATAATTATCGTATTCCTTCTGCGCTTCTACCCAATTTCGAATAGCACCCAAATAATTTCCCAAATGTAAATTGCCCGTGGGTTGAACCCCAGAAAGGACGCGCTTTTTGCTCATTCTGTTTTCGACTCGCTCTCTACAATTTGTATCCATTTTTTCAATTATGCCCGACTTTGGAAAAGGGGAAAAGTCAAAATTGCCAATGGGTTGTCAATCTAGTCGAGACAAGGTATACCTTATCTCTACAGAACATCTTGGAAAACCTCCTCATCTTAGAGAAAAGCATTTATAATAGATGCCACTAAAATTGGAAAAAATCCAAGATGTCCGAGCAGAATTTAACAGTTACTATCGTTCTGTCCGATTCTCAATTAAAAGATGAGGCACTACCCGGCGATCGCTTTTTTCAACATAACCTAAAATTGCGATCGCAATCCAACGAGAACCTGCTAAGAAAGCGCCGGATCTTGGGATAAGAAAATGCGATCGCTCGGCAAAGGGGCAATAGGTTCTACAAGGGTAAATTGACCCGTTTCGATCCATTGTTTTAATTCTTCCGCCACCTGACGAGACCGATGAATGCTGGCAAGGGGGGCCGTGCGGACGATTTGTCCTTGTAGGGTAATGCGACCGCTTTTGAGTTGGGCATAAGTAACAGAGCCAAAGGTGGGGCGCACTCGGCGAGGAATGGAAAAATCGACAACCGGGGCAATAATTTCCTCATCCCGCACCGCACATCGGGCGACAATTTCTTCATTTAAAACCGGAATGGGAATGCCAATTCCCAAAACGATCGCAGGTCCGTAGTTTTGGAAATAACACCCTCGCACCCATTTAGGATTCATTTGCTTGGCATCCCCAATGGCAGCTAAAGTACTGGCGGGTCCGATGGGAGTGCGATTTTCCAAACGTTTTTGTAGGGGAAAATGTTGCGTTCCTTCCCATGTAATGTAACCCACTCCACCACCTAAAAAAATCTTCGTCCCAATACCGATGGTTTGTAAATCCGGATCGTTAAACAGCGGAGAAATTGCCCCCGGATTGGCATAAACGGCATTGCCAAATTGAGGGTGCAACGGACCGAGATAAGTATAGAGAACGCGATCTCCGCCATTCACGCCCACAATAAAATTTTGATAGAGATTGCGAGGATTAAATAAATAGAATTGGTTAATTGTATTTTTATTAATCGTACTTTCCCAAGACCCTCGAGGGTAACAATCCGTCACCTGTCCTGTTGCCCGCAACTGCACGGTTTTTCCGGCAATGAGGTCTTCGATAACATGACCGCCTCCATGTATGGGAGAAGGGTTTCCCGTTATTCGTTCCGTGTCCCCCTCGCCATAATCTGCCATCATCGTTGCTCCCAAGTACAGGTCTACTGCACCCAAACCCGCATAAGCTGGAACTCCATCCAACCAACACTGACGAATTTTAATGGGGGGATCCGTGTGGCCGAGATTGAGAATGGCACCGGTAGACTCCATTGGCTCAAAAGTCCCGGTGGTAATGACATCTACCGTTTTCGCCACTCGAGAGATGCTTGTATCTGCCACGCGGTGCTTTAATTCTTCTACCGTCCAAACCACCACTTTTGAGGCAAGAATTTTATCGTTAATTTCAGCAATAGTTCTCTGCAAAGTCAACTCTCCTCATGGGGAATAGGTCCCTAATGCCTACACCCTACACCTTACCCTTTATTGCTTATCCTTTACTTATTCGACGCGATCGCCACCCTCGGACCGGCTTCCAATCGTTGCAGTGCTTCGGGGGAAGGCATCGATTTCTCGTTACGACCTTCGAGGGACTCGGGATTGAAGCGATAACCCACATTCCGCACGGTTTGGATTAAACTGGGTCGCTCGGGTTCTGTATCTAACTTTTTCCGCAAAGATAACACGTGGGTATCGATCGTGCGAGGATTATCGATCGCGTCGGGCCAGGCGCGATTGAGTAACTCCGAACGACTTAAGGGAGTCCCTTCCGCTTGAGCGAGAACGTAAAGCAAGCTAAATTCTTGTGGCGTTAAATCGATATAAGATCCTTGCAGGCGCACGCGGCGCTGTACCAAGTCGATTCTCAAATCTCCATAATTCAAATAAAGCGGGGCGCTCGTCACTCGCAAGCGTCGCAAAAGTGCTTCGACCCGCGCTAATAATTCTTGCATGCCAAAAGGCTTCTTTAAATAATCATCGGCACCCGCTTCTAGTCCTGCCACAATATCGCTTTGATTGGTTCGCGCCGACAACACTAAAATTAGAGACTGTTTTTGCCGATACAACCAGCGACATAACTCAATCCCATCTCCGTCGGGCAAATCCGAATCGAGCACCACGAGAGGAGGCTGACGGTGAGCGAGAATCCCCCGAGCGCGCTCGATAGTATCGGCCTGCTGACAGATGTAGCCAGCTTGTTGTAGATGCCATCCCAATAGCGATCGCAAGTGAGGATTCCCTTGGATAATTAAAATTTGAACCGAACCCACCTTAGCTTTATTCCCCTTGCAAGTTATGTCGGTGACTTTACCAAAATTAACATTAAATTGTTGTTATCCCTGATACTCTAGCAAATTTAGTTGATTTTGCGGTAATTCCCCCCAAAAGCTAAAGCACAAACGCGAAGTTTGAGATAAACTAAAAAATATAGAAGCAATAAATTGATTGAATCCTCGTTTTAAAAAATAGTTTTCGGTGCGATCCTTCTTTGTTTGTCTGGATCCCGCCCTTTCAGTCTCCTTTCTACAGACTCCTTCGTTCGTGCTCCTTGTCGAATTCAGTTTAAAATTATGCTAACCAACCCACTGTGCATTCGCTACTATCAAAGACTTACCGATGCTTTGGTGGAATCTTGGCAAAGAGGAAACCGCTTTAGCGAGTTGCAAATCTATATGGATGGATACATCGCCGCCCTTCGTCATAGTAATGCGCTCGAACCTTATCTCATTCATCGTTTGGAAGAGGAAGCCTTCCGTTTCTTGCGGGATCCTTCTAATTTTGAATTAGCTCTGCCTCAGCCCGAAGTTGAGGCAGATTATTATTAAGTTATTATTAAGGAGGCGATCGCGCTTTGGGTGATGGGTAACAAGATTGTCGATCGCTCGTTACCCATCACTCAATGATTACGAAGCTAAAGCCACTTCAACCATTTGCTGAAGTTCGCCATTTTGGTAGAGTTCGATCGCGATATCAGATCCGCCCACAAATTCACCATTGATATAAATTTGCGGAATGGTATCCCAATCGGAATATTTTTTAATCCCTTGACGAATCTCGGGATCCTGAAGTACGTCAAAGGTGCTGTAGGGTTTGCCGATGGTATTGAAAATTTGCACGACGTTGTTAGAAAAACCGCATTGGGGCATTAATTTCGACCCTTTCATAAAGACAACAATTTTGTCTTTTTTAATAATTCCAGCAATGCGCTCTTTAAGTTCGGGTGTCAGTTCGGGTGTCAGTTCGGGTGTCATAGATAACTCCTTAAGGTTTTAGAATTGGATAAAGATACCGAAAAAGAATTTTGAGGCAGATTACAAAGATTGCCCCGTTGCTTCCCATGTTTCGGGGGTATAGGTTTTGAGGGCGAGGGCGTGAATGGCTTCTGATGCCAGTTCCTCCTTCAAGGCACCATAAACCAGTTGGTGCTGTTTGACTCGCGTTTTCCCGGCAAACAATTCTGAAATTACCGTTGCCTGTAGGTGATCGCCACCTCCCGTCAAATCTTCGACTTTCACCCGAGCGTCGGGTAAATGTTCTTTAATGGTATTTTCAACCTCAGCTAGGCTAACCATCAAACCTCCCATAATCACATTGATAGCGATCGTATTTTATCGAGTCTTCCCAGTCTCATGCCACTCCCTCAAGGGAATCCCTCTAGAGATAGATAACTGGAGAAGTCGGAAGTAGTGACGCTTTGGCAACTGGGTTCGGCGACCTCAGTGCATCACTGGTGACTGGTGACCCTTTGGCAAGCTCGGGGTATCGCTGGTAACTGATTAATTGCTGCTGGTATTTTCGCTCGGGCTGGGAAAAGGCATATTGACAAAACCGAGTTCTAAAAGCTGCTGATAGGCACGCTGTCCTAAATTGGTCGTTGGGTTTTGAGAGCGCACGATCTGCACCAATAGAGGCACGGACAATTCCGGCTGATTTTGCGCCCGATGCACCAAGGCCAATTGATAGGTGGCATCGTCCCGCAATTGAGCGGCTTCTAGGGCATTCACTCGCTGTTCTTCTGCCGTGCGGCTGTTAATGCCCGCAAAACTGCCCGCCAATTGCTGGTAAAAATTAGAGAGTTGGTTGAAAATTTGTCGTGCTTCTTGAAGTTTTTGGGCGGCAAGATCGTAATTTTGGACTTCTACGGCGGCTTCGGCTTCTTCAATGAAACGCTTGCCACCGGATAAGCTAAGGATACTATTGGGTTGTTGCAAGGGGCGAAAATCTTCCGAACCGTCTTGAGTTTCTTCAAATCCTAACTCTGCCAATTGCTCGTAAGCGCGTTTGCCTAAATCTGTCGTGGGGTTTTGAGAGCGCACGATCTGCACTAATAAAGGGACTGATAATTCTGGTTGATTTTGCGCCCGATGCACCAAGGCCAATTGATAGGTGGCGCGATCGCGCAGTTGTGCGGTTTCTAAAGCCTGTTTTCGCTGTTGTTCGGCAATACTGCCATCAATCCCAGAAAAACTGCCCGCCAATTGCTGGTAAAAATTAGAGAGTTGGTTAAAAACTTGTCTGGCTTCTTGCAATTTCTGGGAAGCAAGCCCGTAATCGCCTGCATCGACGGCAAAACTGGCTTCTTCTAAAAGGCGCTGACCCCCTGACAAACTGAGCAAGCTGTCAGTTGCCGGGAAGGGCTGGTTTTCTTGGGGAATAAAAGAAGATTCGGGAGAGTCTTCAAAGGCTTCAACGGGAATTTGCCCTCGGACGGGTTCGCTCCAGAATGCGATCGGTGCGAGGCATAATAAACAAACACTCAATAACTTTAAGCGCTGACGAGGGGAAAAGCGGGTATGAGAAAATAGCATAGAGTCATCCAGAGGGCAAAGGCCGCGATTGATATAAATAAATATTAGGCAAACATTGAGCAATATTACCATCGATCGCGCGAAAACGACGCAACATTCCACAGAGGGGGCAACTTATGGCAGATAACGCGGCATTCAACAAACTCGAAGTTCCGGAAAATCGAGTGGGTTTGATTTTGCAACGGGGCGGGGAAGAATTGAATTTATTGAAGGTGGGCGATCGCTTGACCCTGCGCCTCGTCTCCCCCGATGTGGAGCTTCCCCCCGAGTTGGGTCTATTGCGCTATAATGCCCTGCCGGAAAGTCAGTTAATTGAAATATTAGTGGAAGCCGATGCCCTCGAACGGGTGATGTCAATGGCGCGGCGGTTGGATTTGGTGGCTTTTGCCAGTCACGTTTACCAGTTGGAAAAAAATCCGGAAACCCTCGTCTATTTGACCGATGAGTTAACGATACAATTTTTGGATGGCATGGCGGAGGAGGAAAGAGAAGCGATCGCCGACCATTTTAATTTGCAACTCCTCGATAGCCTCGATGGGATCGCCGATGCCTTTATCTATCGCCTCACCCCCCAATCTCGGGAGAATCCGATTAAGCTCGCCAACCGCCTCGCGGCCAGCGATCGCGTTCTCCTCGCAGAGGCCAATATTCTCGTGCGAGGAGAGTCATTTTATACCCCGAGGGATGATTTTTACCGCCAGCAATGGTATCTCTATCACCGACCGGGAAATCAGCTGTCGGGAAATTCTCACGTAGATGCCGAAAAGGCATGGGATATTACTCGGGGGTCGCGATCGGTTATCGTCGCAGTCGCAGACGATGCGATCGACGTTCGCCACCCGGATTTTCAAGGGCAGGGGAAAGTCGTCTCCCCTCGGGACTTTAAAAATCGCGATTTTTCTCCTCAACCCGATAACTCTCAGGAAAGCCACGGGACGGCTTGTGCGGGGGTAGCGGTGGCGGAGGAAAACGGTCAGGGGGTCGTGGGAGTGGCTCCGGGTTGCGCGTTGATGCCCCTGCGGACGACGGGCTATCTAGACGATAATTCCATCGAACAGTTGTTCGATTGGGTCGTGCAAAAGGGGGCAAGCGTCATGTCTTGCAGTTGGGGGGCGGCGACGGTGTATTTTCCCCTCTCCATGCGGCAAAAGGCGGCAATTACTCGCGCTGCCACCCGAGGGCGCAGGGGTAAGGGCTGCGTTATTGTTTTTGCGGCGGGCAATGCCAATCGTCCGGTACAGGGGACGGTATACGAACGGGGCTGGCAGGGTAACTTATTGAACGGTCCGACGGAATGGTTGAGCGGATTTGCGGCGCATCCCGATGTCGTTACGGTATCTGCTTGCAGCAGTTTGGGGAAAAAGTCAGCTTACAGCAATTGGGGGAAACATATTTCCGTCTGCGCCCCCAGTAATAATGCACCGCCGGGGATGTGGTTTCAACAGACGGGCTTTATTCAAACCGCACCGCCTTTACAGACGTATTTACCGGGATTGGGAATTTTTACTACGGATATTATGGGAAATCTCGGTTACGATCCGGGGAATTTTACGCGAGATTTTGGCGGCACGTCTAGCGCTTGTCCGGTGGTTGCCGGGGTTGCGGGGTTGGTACTGTCAGCAAATCCGGATTTAACGGCGCGGGAAGTGAAGGAGATTTTGCAACAGACGGCGGATAAGATTGTCGATCGCGATCGCGATCCTCAGTTGGGTTTGCAGTTGGGAACTTACGATCGCAATGGGCATTCTCAATGGTTCGGTTATGGCAAGGTAAATGCGTATCAAGCAGTACAGGAGGCGAAGCGGCGATCGGGTGGCTCGAATTCGGGTTCTGGCTCCGGATCGGGGTCGGATTCTGGGTCGGGATCCGGTTCTGGCGGCAGCATTCCCCGTACCCTGCGAGAGAAAAATACTAGAGATTTAACCATCGCTGACAATAATTCCCGAGGCGTAACCAGCAAAATTAGCATTCGAGAAACAGGCAATATCAAAGATATTCAAGTTAAGGTCAATTTGAATCACGGTTTTTTAGGCGATATTGAAGTGAGTTTGCTTGCGCCTACGGGAGAGGAAATTTTATTGCAAAATCGCACTTTGGGTTCGCAAACGGTTTTACAGAAAACCTATTCTTTGCAGACAACTCCGTTATTCAAGAAACTGAAAAATCGTCCTTGTGCGGGGACGTGGCAGTTAAAAATCACCGATTTTGCCGTGGGCGATCGCGGAAAATTGGAGGAGTGGGAGTTAATTTTAAGAATCTAGTTTTTTCTTTTACTGGAATAATAAAAATTCTCGAATGGGTAGTCATTATTTATGTAGAGTGCGATCGCAACTCTTCATGTTCTAGCAAAATTGTTCGATCGCTTTATTCTTGAATAGCTAACTTTCTCCAAACATAAACACTTTTGCGGATTTCTTCGCGACCGTGCCTTCCCATTTGTTGCGAACTATTGCCTTTTCCTCGAGGTAAAACCCAGATTTTTTCAATTTCTAACCCTGCATCTTTTGCAAAATCGGAAAGAATCAGATCGACTGGGATATGAACGCCTTGATAGCGAACATTATCATTCACCATAACAAAAGGCGCATTTTGCTTGAGAATTCGAAAGGCTGTAAAGATTATCATTACCATTTCTTTAAAATAGTTTTGTACCATGCGAGGAATTCCAGTATTATTAAGTTTTTTTTCTTCGCGGCATTGTTCTAAATATTCAAAAATAAGATTAAGAAGAGGATGAGATTGCCATGATAAAATTGCTCGTTCGTATTCAGAATTTTTATGGTTTAAATTCTCTTTTTCTCGATTTTCGACCGTACAACTTAACATGGTTTGCCGTAAATTTTTAATATCTTCTTCTCCTAATCCCAATAAATTGAGTTCGAGGGCATAAGTTCTCGTATAGTCATAACGATTACAATAAGGAGGTGATGTTACTAAGCCATCAAATGAAGAACTTTCAAGAGCGGGAAATATATCCAAACAAGAACCTTTTAAAAGTTGTAAATTTCCGGGTTTATAGGCTTCGATCTCATCAGCAAAAGACCTACCATTTTTCTCAAGCAGATCGCTGTAAATCTCCTCAATTTTGCGATCGATCGCTTCTGTAAAACCCAAAATTTTACCTTTGTCAAATTTTGTTTTTCTCACATTCCGACCCGATCGCCAATCCCAACGCAAATATTGGCCATCTTTGCGAGTATAGCTAATTGACTCTAAAATACAAAGGAGAACGAATCTGAGAACGCGACTTAAATTGCGATCGCTTAAGACTGAGATTTCATATAAATAACGCTCTAAAGCCTGTTTTGTTTCCACAGGAAACGCATTTTGAGTAATTTTGAGATAATGAAACGATATACGATCGCCAGATTGTTCCCAAATGCGGCTATTCTTAAAATCTCGTAGTTTTTTTGTAATTTCTTCTCGGTGAGAAGTTCGCAGAAATTGACGGACTTCAATCATTTCTGCGCTACTGGGTAAAAGTTCGATACCCACGCTATCAATCCCGCGATCGCAGGCCGTAAATAAAGTCGTTCCCGAGCCAGAAAAAGGATCGAGCACTCGCCCCGATTGAATTCCCGTATTATCAAAAATGTAGCGAACGAGAGTGCTAGAGAAACCTTCCTTATATTTACACCAACGAGACTCGCTCTCGTGTTTATTGCCCTGAAAACTTACTAATTTTCGATTCAAATCTGGATTGACAACCAGAAGAGGAGCATATTTTTGATAAAGTTCGCGATCGGCTTGTTCGAGTTTTATTTTTAGAATGTCAGACGATCTTTCCATCAAAAAAAATCATTCACAATCAAAGGGGTTGTACGCCTAGTTTTCGAGAGCATAAACATCTTTACTTCTTCCCGTCGCAAAACGAAAAGAATAAGGGATATTTTTGCTAGATTGAGTGAGAAAAAGTCCGATCGCGCTTAAAACCACAATTGCCGCCCCCGAAAATATCCCCCGATACCCGAGTAAAGGTGCAACAGAACCGAAAAGAGGAGCGCCGATCGCCATTCCGACATCAAAACCGCCAATACAGAGGGAAAATGCCTGACCTTGGCGATCGCGAGGAGAGCGATCGGCAATAAGTGCAATCATCGTTGTAATGGCACTGCTGCGTCCGGCCCCTTCCGCCATTCCCGCGACAATAAATACTGGAATGGTATGGGCATGAACCAGTAGGGTTACGGCCAATAAATAAGACAGCAAACTGATAGTAATAAAAATGCCCCGCCCAAAGCGATCCGAGGCGCGCCCGACATTCCCGCGAACGATAAAATCGGCAAGGGCAGAGGCAAGATAAAATAATCCCGGATTCAAATTGACTCCGCTATCGCGAATAAATGCAGGCAAAAAAGTCACTAAAGAACTAAAAGTAATGCCAACAGATAACATGATAAGTGTGGGAGTTCTCAAAGCGCGACTGCTTAGAAGTTCTCCCGATCGCGTGAGAATGAAAGTATCGAGGAGCGATCGCCCGAGAGAATGTAATGTTCTCAACGGCCTTTTAAAGGGAAAATCGGTAGGAGTTCGCTTCCCGTCGCGAATTTGACTGGCAAATGCCACCGCACAAATCCCTAAGAATCCCGAGAGGAGAAATAAAACCGAATATCCTGCCCATTCGGCAATATACCCCCCTAAAACCGGTCCCAAAGTCATTCCCGTGGGCAAAACCAACATCATCGCCCCGAGCAATGCTCCTCGCTTTTCTGGAGGGGATAATTCGACAACTAAGGTACTGTATCCCGTGGTCATGCCTGCGACGCTGATGCCGTGGAGGGCGCGAATGACCGCCAATGCGGGTAAATAAGTTATGGAGAGATAGCCAAACGGCGCTAAAGCGACCGCGATCGCGCCAATTTGAATAACTAATTTGCGACTGCGGCAATCGGCCCATTGACCGAGAATTCCCCGCACCAATAACAAACCAATGGCAAAACTGCCCATGATTAAACCCACTTGCTGTTGCGTGCCGCCGAGGGATTCGATATACAGGGGAAGGGTGGGTAAAAGCACGGTTAAACTGACCCAAAAACACAATCCCGTCAGAAAAAGAAAGAGAAAATTGCGGCGAGTGGGGGGGGGTAGAGTGCGAAAGACTTTCACGGGGTTTAAAAGGGCGAGGAAAAAGCAATAGACCCCACTATAACAACTTTATTTAAAACGGGTTTGGATCGATCCGTGGGATATAGTGAAGGTACTGCCAAAGAATGAGGAAAATTGATATGAGATCGGTTGTTAGTTTGGAAGAAGCGATCGCCGAAAAAGTGAAAGATTTATCTCGCGATCGCCAGCAACAAGTTCTCGATTTTGTCGAGTTTTTACGCTTAAAGGAGCGGATCGCTGATAACTGATAACTGAAACAATGCGCTATTTAATTCCTTTTTTCGATCCCGGGGTGGAAACTTGGGCGATCGAAGCTCGTCTGGTTCGCTGGTTGACAATGGTTTGGGTATTTGTGGGGTTGGTGGTTCTCTTCTCTGCCTCTTATCCCGTAGCCGATGCGGAAGTGGGGGATGGATTCTACTATTTCAAACGACAAATTATTTGGATTTTGTTGGGAACGATCGCCTTTAATATCATTGCGCGATCGCCGTTTCGGTATATCGTCCCGATTTCTCGTTGGTTTCTCTTCCTCTTTTTGGGGTTGATGGTGGCGATTCTCGTTCCGGGGGTGGGAACTACGGTGAATGGTGCCACCCGTTGGATTACCATCGCATCTATCCCCATTCAACCCTCAGAACTGATTAAACCCGTTCTAGTGGTGCAAAGCGCGGTTATTTTTGGACGATGGCGGCAACTTTCATGGCTGACGCGGGGGTTCTGGTTGGGGATTTTTGCCCTCATTCTCGCGGGAATTCTTTTGCAACCCAACTTAAGTACGACGGCACTTTGCGGGATGACCCTATGGCTGATGGCGGTAGCGGCGAGTTTGCCTTGGTGGCAGTTGGGAGGGACGGCGATTTCGGGGATTGCCTTGGCGGTATCGAGTATCTATTCTCAAGAATATCAGCGCCGTCGGGTCATGTCTTTTCTCGATCCTTGGCAGGATCCCATGCAGGACGGCTACCAACTGATTCAGAGTCTTTTGGCGATCGGTTCTGGAGGACTGACGGGATCGGGTTACGGTCTTTCTCAGCAAAAATTATTTTATCTGCCCATTCAATACACCGATTTTATCTTTGCAGTTTTTGCGGAAGAATTTGGCTTTTTTGGGAGCATGGTTTTGTTAATGCTATTGGCAGCATATGCGACTCTTGCCCTTATCATTGCGGTTAAAACCGTACAACCCGTGCAAAAGACAATAGCCATGGGGGTGATGATTTTTCTCGTCGGTCAATCCTGTATCAATATTGGGGTAGCGACGGGGGTTTTACCGACGACGGGTTTGCCTTTGCCGTTTTTTAGTTATGGGGGGAGTTCGATCATTTCCAGTTTGACTTTAGCGGGTTTATTGGTTCGCGTCGCCCGAGAGAGCAATGAAGCGGAAGTGGTTTCCCTGAAAGGACGCAGGGCTAATGTCTCGCGATCGCCCGTCCCCGATCGCTGATAAAATTTCTTCTATCTCAATTCTTTGTTCCCCATGTCTTCCCTTACACCTTGGCGCAAACAGTTACGCCATCCTCTTCAGAGTCCCATCCTGATTAATCTCGAACGTTATTTGCTGCGAGCGATCGCTTCCAAACGAACCCGCTCTCTTTTGTTATGGTTGGGAATGGCGATCGCGGTGGCGTTGTTGTTGATTTGGAATTGGCAGTTGGTTCTGGCGACAGGGTTGGGGATGTCTGCCATGTGGGGAACTTATGCGATGACCGATTGGGATTGGCGCGAGCGGTGGCGGCAAGTGCTGCAATTTTTCCAAAATCCCCAATCTCGCTTAATTATCGCGATCGGGAGCGGTGGTCTGGCGGCAATGGGAACTTATGTGGCGGTGTCCATTTGGGTGCATTCGGCGAATCGCTGGCTAGCGGTGGGAGCCCTGTTACAGGGGGCGGCGACGTTGTTAACTTTGGCGTTGTTGGGATGGTACGGGATCGGCGATCGCCAGTATCGGGAGGAAACTCGCTACGAACGTTTATTATTGCAACTCACTCGGGTCGATCCCCTACAACGTTTAATCGTGGTACGCCAGTTGACTCGTTTATCGCCGGGGTTGGAGGAGGGCGATCGCACTCAGTTATGGGAATATTTTCGCTTGTTGCTGTCTCGCGAGGAAGATGAAAAGGTGAGAAATGCCTTGTTGAAGGGGTTGGGAAGTTGCGATCGCAAGCAGTTAAAGTTAGAAAGCAAAGAGCCGTTAAAGATGCCCGTTCATTTTCCCCAGTCTGCGGACAATTATTATTATTCCGAGATTAATTCAGATTAGAGCGATCGGTTAGAAGTTAGAACATGAAAAAATCTTGCAGCAGTAAAAAAATGCGTCGCTTAAAATTAAAGTTGACAATTCCTGCCTGAATATACGTTGAAAATAGCTCAAAATACGACCATGCTTATTCGATTTACAGTAGAAAATTTTTTATCTTTTAATAAAAGGTGCGATTTTAATACGATCGCATCTCCAGAAGAAAGACATCCTCATCACGTTATCAAAGAAGATAATAATGAATCTGTTGGACTACTGAGAACATCCATAATTTATGGAGCTAATGCTTCTGGCAAATCGAATTTAATCAAGTCAATGTTCTTTGCTCAACAAACTATTTTAGGTCGTGAAAATATTCTGTATAAAAAATTCAAACTCGATGAAAATTGTGAAAATAAGCCATCAAGATTTGAATATGAATTCAAAATTGGAGATCGACAATATGCCTATGGATTTTCCTTGGATAAATCAAAAAATGAATCAAAAATACATGGTGAATGGCTTTTTGAAATTGGTTTGACTTTAGAAAAGCCTATTTTTGAACGAGAATATAATACGATAAAATTCAACTTTGAAAGTTCCCTACTGTTGAGATTGAATGATGAAGAGAGGAAACAACTTGAGGATGAATCTAAAAATGCAAGCAGTCAAATATTATTCTTAACGTATTGTAAGAACAATAATATAAAATACTTTGAGAGTATTTTATATTGGTTTCAAGAAACTTTAAAAATCATATTTCCTCATACAAAAGGAATCACTTTAACCTTAACAGTCCAACAATATCCGGAGTTGGTTGACGAATTTTTAGAGGCTTTTGGACTAGGAATCCAAAAAATAGAGTTAAATGAAAGTCAATTCAACAATTCAGAAGAAATCCCCGACAGTATTCGCGATCGTGCAGCAGATAGATACTACTTTCGCGATCTAGAGGATAATATAATTTGTTTAACGGATTCTGATATTACGATCAAAAAAATGAAGGACTCCGATCGCGTTATTGTTAGTACATTGAATACAGTACACGATCGTCATGATAACATTACTTTTGAAATTCCTGAAGAATCTGAGGGAACGCAAAGAATTATTGATTTTATTCCCATGTTAATCTCACTGACTCTAGGAGATGTAGTTTTTATTGTTGATGAGATTGGCAGAAGTTTGCACTCCCTCTTATTGGAAAATATTTTTGATATTTTTCTCAACTTTAATCAAGAATCAGAAAATCCTGTTTATCCAAGAAGCCAATTAATTGCAACAACTCACGACACACATTTATTGGTTTCACAAACTTCCGAGTATTCATTTCTAGATAGTGAGAGATTGTTCAGAAATGATGAAATTTGGTTTGTTGAAAAAGATAAGACAGAACAATCAATTATGTATAGTTTAGCTAATACCAATGTTGATGACTTGGATTTGGCTAAAGGCTATTTTAATGGTCGCTTTGGTGCTTTGAATTTTGTCCGGAAGGAAACCCTTAAAAAAATAGTACAACAACATAATCAATCTCAACAAAAAGGAGAAGAAAATGTTTAGAGAAAGAACTAATTTAACGAGGATGGTCGATGAGATTTCAAAGAAATATTCAGGAAAGTTATTTATTATTGTTGCAGAGGGTGATAAAACAGAACGAAATTATTTTAAAACATTTAGAATCAAATATGAGGAGGATTTCAGAAAAAAAGACTTGTATTTTGAATTTCTAGATCGAGAAAATCCCAGTCAATCAAGTCCTCAAGCTGTATATCAAAGAATTCAAAATTTTTGCGAAAGACTCAAATCTAAGAAGCGTGAAATCACAGAAGATGATGAATTTTGGATTGTTATCGATACTGATGATTATGGAAATCGTAAAGAAATCATCGAAAAAATAGCTGAAGATTGCGAAAAACCTAACAATTATTATCTTGCATTGAACAATCCTTGTTTTGAAATTTGGTTGATTTGTCATTTGATCGATCTGGATACAAAATTGGGTGACTGTTTAGACGATTTTGATGAAGATCAAACCATACAGGAATACATTGAAAGTATTGGAATGAAAGGACGACCAAAAATTTGCAAAACAATTTTTACTCAGCTTCATCAAAATAAAGGAATAGGAAATTTATACGAAGTTCTAATCGATCGCATTCCCGAAGCGATACCCAGAGCAAAAAAACTCGGTCAATGCTGTCCCCGTTCAGATTTATACCCGCAAAAGATTGGTACAAATCTTTACCAACTTTTTGAGAATTTGGGCTATCCAGCAACAACAAGTTGAGCGATCGCATTGCCAAAGAAAATCAAATTTCCGAGAGAATTTTGCGTTTGGTTTCGTCAAATTCCTCCTGAGAAATTAGCCCCAGATCGAGCAATTCCTTCAGTTTTCCCAAACGTTCTGCGGGAGTGCCTTCCTCCTTCTTCTCCTCTCCTTCTCGTGCCGCAGCTTTTGCCATATCTTGAATGTCGTCCTCCTTCATGCGATCGGAATCAAACATTTGTTTTCCTCTTTTAACCATGTCGTTATAAACATTTTTCATCGTATCTTTATCGATATTGCCTTCTCTCTCGAAATAAATCTTCGCGACATTCCCCAGAGCTAATGTAGAAGCAAACATAAAAGGAGCGGAAATAATACCGCCCAAACCCGGTAAAATAATCTTCGCAGCAGTGGTAGCGATGCGACTTCCCACTAAAGAAAGTCCCACCGTTGCCGAAATTTGCAGAACCAAATTAATCGCCGATTCTCGCGTAATGTCAACCCCTTTCGCTTGAGCAATGCCAATCACCATCCCGACATGAATCGGCATCACTGCGACGATTTCACTGCCCGGAATGGGCAGAATCGTGAGAGCAGCCGCAGCATAACTGCACTTTTCAATCAGAGAATCGATCGCGGCATCATCGGAAACTCTGAACAATAGATTCATCAAATCTCGCAACACGATCCGACTCCTTGCAATAAGAATTCACTCTGTTTTACAGGGTAGCGATCGCCCATGAAAAACCCGAGATCGATCGCAAAAATTAATAATTCTTCGCCGTCCCCGCAATCGCGTCAAACTCAAACCTTTCCTTGTGATAGGTTTCCCCGTAAATATTAAAGGTGATCGTCGGTTCTTCGGCGATCGCTTCAACACTGTGAATGGCATCGGGAGTCAAACTGAGAATATCTCCGGGTTCTAAAATCAACTCTCCCACGCATTCGATGCGATCGGAATGGGCATCGGGAACCCGTCGCCAAAATTTGTTTTTTTCTCGTCCTTTTAAAACAGCCACAGCCCCCCAAGTCCCGTGATTGTGAATGGGAGAGACAGAATGGGGACTAAATGCCACCGTTTGCACCGTGAAGGGAAATCCCACCTCATCGTAAAGATTGAGGACGGAAATTTCCCCATCTCGAGGGGGTTCGGGTTTTTGGACGTGTACCCAATAGCAATTCAGCACGACTTTACGCACCAATGTATGCAGTTGCGGCAAACAACTCTTTTCATCCGGTGCTTGCCGCAGAACGTCTTCTATGCCCGTGAGAAAGCGATAAAATCGATAGTATTCTTCCAGCAAATGCCATGCTTTGGGGATCGGAGAGGGTGCGTGCTGCCCCGTTGCCGTTACCATCCAGTCCAGACCTTCCATAATGCGATCGCTCGATAAATCTGCTCCTCACAACTTACCCGGAAAAGGAAACTAGAAAAGGCTATCGAGGATACATATTCCACTGCTCTTAAGATTTGCTCTCCTGTCGCGATCGCTTTTTAGCAATGGAAACCAAATCAATTCAAAATTCAATCCGATTTCGCTCCTAAATTTACGATTTAGATTGAATATAATTGCGCCAACCGCCATAACTGGTAATTTCTTGTTTTCCTTCACAAGAAATCGTCTCACCCACAACACCGAGAACTTCTTTACCCGTATCGAGGCGAACTTTCCCAATACATAAACCGGGGGGTTCTTGCAGTAAAATTTGTGCCAATCCTTCTAAAGGAACTGCCCAAATTTCCACATCAATCGACTTTCCCGACTCATTTACGCGCTGCATGGCAGGATATCGATCGTCAATCGACCATAATCGATAAGTCGGTTCTGTTTTAGCTTCCTTGACAAATTTGGCATCAATAGCGAGTAAATTTTGATTGAGTTCTAAACCGCGCATTAATGTACCATTAACGGCTAAATCGATTGTTTTCATCTTCTTTTATCGTTCGGGAAAATCACTCATTCCTAATGTTAGTTGAAATCGAGAGCAATTTTGCTTCACTCCTCCAGCAATTCTTCCTCATCTTCTTCGGGTTCGGGAGTGCTGCCAAAACGCGGTTGCGGGGGAATAGCCGCAACGATCGCATCGATCACCTTATTCACTGGAATCACCTCCAATCCCAGATCGTCGGCATAAGCCTGTCCGTGAGGCACGATTGCTCGCTTAAAGCCCAATTTTGCCGCTTCTTTCAATCTCAATTCCATTTGCGAAACGAGCCTCACTTGTCCTCCCAAACCGAC
This sequence comes from Cyanobacteria bacterium SBLK, assembly GCA_017746715.1. Taxonomy (GTDB): domain Bacteria; phylum Cyanobacteriota; class Cyanobacteriia; order Cyanobacteriales; family Spirulinaceae; genus CCY15215. The sequence goes on along the minus strand of JAGHZQ010000083.1, from coordinate 34,316 downwards.
CTCGCCAATCAGAACCGTGCGGCGATCCACGATGCGATCGCGAAAACTCGCTACTACTGCGATCGCCATCCCCAAATCTACGGCGGGTTCTGCCACTACCAGCCCCCCAGCCGAAGCCACATAAGCATCTAATTTAGAAAGAGGGACTCCCACGCGCTTTTCCAACACGGCGAGAATTTGCTGCAAGCGACTGTAATCGACTCCTGTGGTCGATCGCCGAGGGGAGGCATAACTGGTGGGACTCACTAAAGCCTGTAACTCGACTAGGATCGGGCGCGTTCCCTCACAAGCTACCACTGTTGCCGTACCCGGTGCCGACTCCTCCCGATTGCCCAAAAATAATTCGGAAGGGTTGGTCACTTCCGCTAATCCACTTTCCACCATTTCAAAAATGCCGATTTCGTGGGTTGCCCCGAAGCGATTTTTTACCGATCGCAATAACCGATGAGACGCATAGCGATCGCCTTCAAAATAGAGCACCGTATCCACCAAATGCTCCAATACCCTCGGACCCGCGATCGCTCCTTCTTTCGTGACGTGACCGACGATTAACAGGGTGATATTCTCCCGTTTTGCCACCTGCATCAATGCCGAGGTACATTCCCTTACTTGTGCTACAGATCCGGGAGCGGAAGTGAGGGAAGCAAAATAAAGGGTTTGAATGCTATCGATTACGGCAACGTTAGGTTTGAGAGATTCTAACTCCCTGAGAATCTCCTCCAAGTCTGTCTCTGGTAAAACATAAAGATTATCTGCCGCCCCATTTTTTTTTGATTTCTTGGGGTATCCGTTTGCTTCAGCCCCTTCTATATCGGGAATATCTTCTAGACCCACCCCCAATCGAGAGGCTCGCAATTTCACCTGTTGCCCAGACTCTTCAGCACTTACATAAAGAATGCGTCGTTCCTTCGCCAATTGGTTGGCCGTTTGCAACAAAAGCGTTGATTTGCCAATTCCGGGATCGCCTCCAATTAAGATTAACGCCCCCGGAACCACACCGCCCCCCAAAACGCGATCGAATTCCCCATATCCTGAAGGAAAGCGTGCCTGTGCGGCATCGGAAATATCGGCAAATTTCCTCGACGATCGCGGTTCTGCAACCCCTTTGGCTTTAGAACTCGATTTCTTCTGAGACTGCCATCCCGTTCTTGCATTCGCCGTTCCCGACTGCACGATTTGTTCTTCGAGAGAACCGTAAGTCCCGCAACTGGGACATTTGCCAAACCATTGGGGGGATTCTGCACCGCATTCATTACAAACGTAAACTGTCTTTGCTTTGGCCATAGCAGATCGCGATCGGACTTTCTCTTATCATTTAACCCTACTCAGATTTTCTTAAAGCAAATTTGAAAAATAAAACAAATCTTAACAATTAAGCAAATATAAAAAAGTACCGAAATCATTGTTAAAATTAGCAGCTCGCGGATTGAGATCGTACCGATTGGGGATATTCTAGAAAAACAAGTTAGACAAAAAATAGCGTTCGTGTCGAACGCTTATTTAAAAAAAATCTTTAATCGCGATCGAGAAGGAGTCTGAATTCCTTGGAAACTCATAAAGAAAGAATTTTGGTTGTTGATGACGAAGCCAGTATTCGTCGGATTTTGGAAACCCGCCTTTCCATGATCGGCTACGATGTAGTCACGGCTGCCGATGGGGAAGAGGCGATCGAAACCTTCCGCAATATGGAACCGGATCTGGTAGTCCTCGATGTCATGATGCCCAAACTCGATGGTTATGGGGTTTGCCAAGAATTACGCAAGGAATCGGATATTCCCATTATCATGCTAACGGCTTTGGGAGATGTAGCCGATCGCATCACGGGATTGGAATTGGGGGCGGATGATTATGTAGTCAAGCCTTTTTCTCCCAAAGAGTTAGAGGCGAGAATTCGTTCGGTGCTGCGACGGGTGGATAAAAATGGCGGTTCTGGGATTCCCAGTTCTGGCGTGATTCAAGTGGGTTCGATTCGGATCGATACCAATAAGAGGCAAGTTTACAAGGGAGACGAACGCATTCGCTTGACGGGAATGGAGTTTAGTTTATTGGAATTATTGGTGAGTCGTTCTGGGGAAGCATTCTCGCGATCGGAAATTTTGCAGGAAGTCTGGGGGTATACTCCCGAACGTCATGTCGATACTCGCGTGGTAGACGTTCATATTTCTCGCTTGCGGGCTAAATTGGAAGACGATCCCAGCAATCCGGAATTAATTCTCACGGCACGGGGAACGGGGTATTTGTTTCAGCGCATTCTCGAACTGGGAGAAGAGTTTTGAATTCAAAATTCAAAATTATCAATTCAAAATTATCATCTTTGCTGAAGTAAGGATTGCCGATAAGCGATCGCATTTTTCAAGATTGCGATCGCGTTATAGTGAACGTAATGAGTTTTCCTAGGAAGGAACCAAAATGGGGTTCAGTCGTTACAAGGATTTCGGTGAAGTTCTTAAAGAATTTCAGATTTGTCTTGTGGGGTCATAAATCTTTTTAAGCAATACCACTAAAGCCACGCTACGAGATCGCCTCTTTCAACCCCTATTTTATCCAAACATGGCCAAATCCGATCCCAATCGCATTTTACGTTTACTGCCCCTAGTTGCGGGTAGTTTGGGGGGAATTTTACTGGTTATCAATCGATCGCTAACCATAGAACTCACCTCAACGCAATCTCGTTCTGATGCTTTGGGAATTTTTCTGAGTGCGTTGTTGATTTTAGTCGGGTTGATTTGGCAGCAGGTACAACCGCGATCGCCCGAGGTGGTCGAGTTACTCGGCAAAGAAGGGTTTGAATTAGAAGCAACGTTACCCGATAATCTTAAAATTGAGTTGGCATGGCTCTCTCATTTATTACTGACGAATACGGTAACGAAAGTTATTATTTTTTATTATCAAGGGAAAGTATTAATGCGACGAGGGATCTTTCCAGAGCAAAAAGAAGTCAATCCGGGGGCAATTTTAAAGCGCGTTCTCGAAAAGCAAAAACCCGTTTATTTAGTCGATCTCAAGGTTTATCCCGGTCGCATTGAATTCGATTATTTACCCGAAAATACTCAGGGGATTATCTGTCAGCCTGTAGGGAGTGAAGGCGTATTAATTTTAGGGGCAAATGCACCTCGCAGTTACACGAAAAAGGATGAGACTTGGATTGAAGGAATTGCCGATAAACTGGCAGAAACTTTATTCACGTACGAACAATTTTGACTGAAAAGAAGGGTTGATTAGCTACTTATTTTTGACAACAAAGCTGAATGTGGGGGTGCATCTCAAAAATGTAAATCTATATTAGCCTTGGATTCAAATCCAAGGACTTCGGCAACGCTCAGTCGAGCACTGAAAGCGAAAACCCGTTAAAACGGGTTAATATAACGGTGATAAGTAGGTATCCAAGAAGAATTGCATAGCAATTCTTCTGAAAATCTGCGATCGTAGGAAATGCTAAATTACGGGTATGCAATTAAATCTAGACACCTACTTATTCTAGCCTGCTTTAGCTGGCTTTAGTTTTAAGCCAAGAATTTGAATTCTTGGGACTTTGCAAAATTGAGATGCACCCGAATGTGGATTATAAATATTAGAATATTGAGGACAAGTTAGACTCATAAAACTTAATTGTTAGAAGAAAATGAGTATTTCGAGCATCACATTATTAAATGTGACTTAAAACTCAAAATACTCATATTAGAAGAAAAAATAAATTATCTGGCGAGCCTGATGTTAGGGCATCTTACATAATAACGGTTGAAAACTGAAATTTTTGGAATTGTTCTTGTACAGCGGTAGTTGCTGTAGTCACGATGGATAGGATTTGATACTGTTACTGTTATTTTACCTTTCCACCACCAATTGTGTGTTGTGACATTGATACCTCCGCTACTGTTTGTCGATGCCGTCCACGTAACGTATCGTCCGCTCTGGTTTCTACCAGTAACTTTAACATAACGATGGTAAGGAGCTTCAATTAGCAATTGTTGACCATTATTCCCCGCTTGTGAAACTTCGGTAGTTCCTACGAGAGTTAGAGTTGTTGTGGCAAGCGTTCCAAGTAAAAGTGATAAGATTCGCGAGATTTTCATAAATGTTACAAGCTCCTCTATTTTTTTGTGTTGGAATAAATAAGTTGTCAGTATTGTAATTATTCTCAAGAAGATGTGCAAGTTGAATCGAAAAAATTCACTAAAGTTTACAAGATTTATAGCATTGACTTTAATGTCGTAGTGGCGTGACACAGCATAAATGGTATATTATTGTAGGCTGGGTTGAGGCACGAAACCCAACACTGTCAAGGTTTTGTTGGGTTTCACTTCGTTCTACCCAACCTACTGGCGTGACATCGCTAAAAGAGTAGAATAGAAAAGAAGTGATTGAGGTAGAAGAAATGGGCCGAGGAAGACGGGACAAAATTTTGCTGAGTGCCGAGGAACGTAAAAGACTCGAAGAAGTGAGTCGCAATGGTTACAGCAGTGCCAAAAAAATCATTCACGCTCAGATACTCCTAATGTCAGATGAGGGAGAGCAAGCGCCGAAAAAATGGACAGATGGAGAAATTGCGACGGCTTTAAACATACATAGCAACACGGTAGGAAGAATTCGGCGAAGATATTTAGAATAGTGTTTTGTCCCAACAATGTCTGGATCGACGGATCGCTACTCCGACTGAACTCGAATGCGAGCTTCTCGCTTGGCAACAAGAGCGTAATGAAAAGAAATCGAAAGTAATTTGGCTCTTTTCCACCGAGGATGCCCGCGTTAAACTCAAACATTTGTATCCTGTTTTTGAAGAAGGGGATTCCTCTAATTCTATTACACTAAATTAGTCGTGTCACGCCAGTAGTCTGAACTCTTTCAATCTCATTTTACAAGGTTTTCAGCGATCGCCTTACCCAACAAATTAAGATGGATGTGCTACTACATCTATGCAGTTACACGAAAAAGGATGAGACTTGGATTGAAGGAATTGCCGATAAACTAGCAGAAACTTTGTTAGAAATATAGAGAACAAAAATCGAGCAAAACAATGTTAAATTTCACCTATTCAAGCCTCATCAATGCTTCTGTTGAAACGGTCTGGACATTTCACGAAAGATCGGATATTTTGCAAATCTTGACCCCACCTTGGCAACCGGTGGAGGTCGTTCGTCGGGAAGGTGGCTTGGATGTTGGGAGTATTAGTGAATTTACAATTTATCTGGGTATCTTGCCGGTAAAATGGCTGGCACGTCATATCGAATGCAATCGCTATAAACTATTTGTAGATATACAGGCCGAAGGACCGATGCAACATTGGACTCATCGGCATGAATTTCGCGAGGAAGACGGTAAAACTCGTCTCACCGATGCGATCGCCTATGAAATGCCCTTGGCTCCTGTTTCGGAACTTCTCGCCGGCTGGTTTGTTGAAGAACGCTTGCGAGATATGTTTCGCTACCGTCACGAAGTCACTCAACGAGAGTGTGAAAATCGTAGAGAATATCGCTAAATATTAGTTTGTAAAATAAGCGGTTAAAGCAACGGCGATCGCATCGGCAGCATCATCGGGTTGAGGCAAATATTCTAAATTCAATTCTCTGGCGACGGCTTCCTTGATATCCTCTTTGTTGGCATTGCCGTATCCCGTTAAAGATTGCTTCACTTGGCCGGGGGTAAACTCGACATAGGGCAATTTTGCCTGCCCTAAGACTAGCATAATAACTCCCCTTGCTTGTGCTACGGCGATAGTATTGCCCATGCGATAAAAGAATAATTTTTCAATCGCGACTAAATCCGGGCGAACTTCCCGGATCAACTCCTGCAAGTCCTCGTAGATCGTACAAAGACGTTGACCAAAAGGCGTTTTTGCCTCGGTTTCAATAATGCCAAACTCTAACAATTGTACTGTTGTTTCCTTCTCCTGTGAAGGAATTGCGATCGCGCCAAACCCCAAACTCGCCAAACCGGGATCGAGTCCTAAAATTCGCATCAAAACTATTTGCTCGAGTGCAGTACAAGAGAACTTTATACCTTTCAGGCCACTTTAACAACCGTACTGCTCTAGGCGATCGCTGCGGGCGATCGCTCGTCGAAATTGGTAGAATAACCGCGATCGTTTCTGTTTAAGACAATAACCCATAACAAAACCCTTTATTTTTAAGATCGAAATGGAAAAATCAAGTTGGGCGGCCGTGAGTCGCAAAACCCCCAAACGCTTAAATCATTGGTTTAAATGGCTGGCCCCCGGTCTCTTCATCAAACGTTGGTTATTTATCAGCGTAACCGGAATTCTTTGCACGGTTTTGGGACTTTCGATTTGGGTGGGTTTGACTCCCATTTACCGTTTAATGGCGCTCATTTCCGATATTTTAGAAGCGATCGCCCGTTTCCTTCCCAGTTATATATCGGGACCCCTTGCAGTTGCTGCGGGGCTGTTTCTCGTGTTTTGGGGGCAAAGTCGCAGTTTTGGGACGATTAGCGAAGTCCTCAAGCCAGAAAGCGATGAAGAATTGATCGATGTGCTGACCGCTTCTCGTCGCTTGAACCGGGGACCGAAAATCGTTGCCATTGGGGGAGGAACGGGGCTATCGACCCTGTTGAGGGGATTAAAGGAGTATAGCGCCAATATTACCGCGATCGTGACGGTAGCGGACGATGGCGGCTCCTCCGGACGCTTGCGCCGAGAAATTGGCGTGCTTCCTCCGGGGGATATTCGCAATTGCGTTGCGGCATTGGCGGCGGAAGAAAAGTTATTAACGGAGTTATTTCAGTATCGCTTTAATGCCGGAGATGGTTTGTCGGGTCACAGTTTCGGGAACTTATTTCTCACGGCCATGAGTGAAATCACGGGAGATTTGGAGCGGGCGATCGCGGCGAGTTCGAAGGTTTTGGCGGTGAAAGGGCGGGTTTTGCCTGCAACGCTCTCGGATGTGCGACTGTGGGCGGAATTTGCCGACGGACGGCGAGTAGAAGGAGAGTCTAACATTCCCGAAGCAAAGGGGAAAATCCTGCGAGTGGGGTGCATTCCGGAAAATCCCCCCGCTCTTCCTGCGGTTATTAAAGCAATTGAGGAGGCGGATTTTATCGTTATGGGTCCGGGGAGTCTTTATACTAGCGTGATTCCTAATTTACTCGTTCCCGAAATCTGCAACGCGATCGCCAATACGAAGGTACCGCGTATCTATGTTTGCAATATCATGACCCAACCCGGAGAAACCGATGGTTATACTGTCGCCGATCACATCCGGGCGATCGATCGGGTTTGCGATCGCCGTTTATTCGATGCAGTAGTGGTTCACGGTCGTTCTCCTTCGGCACAAACTCTCATTCGTTACGCCCACGATAACTCCCATCCCGTTTATGTGGATCGCGAGGAGGTGACGAATTTGGGACGGCGGATCGTGCTTGCGAATATCATGGATGAGGATCCCGCTTTGGGATACGTGCGCCACGATCCCCCCAAATTGGCTAAAGTTTTATTACGCTGGTACGGTCGGACTCACGGGTTTAAATTTCCCGAATTGTAATGGAAAGTTTAACGTTAAAGGATGCAGCAGCAACTTTAGAATGGGGGCGAGAGTTAGGGCGATCTTTACCTGCTAATACGACCCTTCTTCTCTTTGGCGATTTGGGGGCGGGAAAGACGACTTTGGTACAAGGAATCGGGGAGGGGTTGGGCATTGGCGATCCCATTGTTAGCCCGACTTTTACGTTAATTAACGAGTATTTTGAGGGACGCTTGCCTCTTTATCATTTGGATTTATATCGTTTAAATCCTGCGGAGGCGATGGAAATTAACCCGGAAATGTATTGGGAAGGCATTGAGGTGACTCCGGGGATTACGGCGATTGAATGGGCGCAACGTTTGCCATACAAACCGCCAAGTTATTTAGAAATTTATCTCGAACTTGCCGGCGATCGCGCTAGAAATGTTCGTTTTAATTCTGTCGAAATGTGAAAAGTTCAAACCCTAGGCTGATAGCTTAAACCTGCTCGAGCAGGTTAAGATTTCTTGGGGTTTAGCTGGCTTCAGCCTGCTTGAGCTATGAGCCAAGAACTTGAGTTCTTGGTGGGGTATGCAGTCCAAAGCATCCTAGGAGTTAGGGGGAATTTACAAATTTGGGATACACCCTAGAAATGTACGTTCATCAGATATAATGTCGTCAAACCGATCTCGAGAAGTGCAATGAATACGAAAGAAGTCATAGAATTTGCCGATCGCTTACTTTTAGAACATCGAGACAAATCTTTAAGCGATTTAGAGAAAGAAATTATCAGGGGAACCTTAAAAGATTGCGAATATGAGAAAATTGCCGACAAAACCAATTACACATCGAAATATGTGAGTATTGTTGGTGCAAAATTATGGTCGGAGTTTTCCGAAATTTTAGGCACGGAAATCAATAAAAAGAATTTTAAAATAGTTATTGAAAAACTTGATATTGATGCGAAAATTAAAGATAATTCTTCATTAACTCCTCATCAGAATGTTTTTGACTCACGAGATTCTGCATCAACTCTTCAGAATGTGTTTGACTCAGTTTTTCAAGATGTTACGATCAATATTGGTTCTGACCCTCAATATCCAGAAAAATCGACCTCAAAACCCGATAAACCTTACCGGGAAACTGCCCCTAAATGTTCTAATTGTTATGGTAGAGAAGAAGAACTCAATACGCTGAAACACTGGATTCTCGAAGAGCGCGATCGCCTCATTACTATTCTCGGATTACCCGGTATTGGCAAAACTACCCTCAGCCTAAAACTAGCAGAACAGGTAAAACCTCACTTTGATATTATTCTCTATCGCAGCCTTCACATCGATCTGCCATTACACGAACTCCTCGCAAACATCGTAGAATCTCTGACAGGTCAATCCGATTCTTCTCGTAGCGTAGGAAACCACCTCTATAGTCTGAATAAAGCGCTCCATCAACAGAATTGTTTGCTCATTTTTGATAATTTTCAGCACGTCTTTGCTCCCCACGAACTAGCCGGAACTTATCCCAAAAAAAATAAGAAATATCAACTTTTATTCGAACTCTTTACCCTTGCTTCTCATCAAAGTTGTCTCTTGCTATGCAGTCGCGAAAAACCCAAAGAGATATCTCAATGGGAAAGAGGGAAAAGTCCTATTCGTTCCCTCGAATTAACAGGCTCAAAAGCAGCCGCGATCGCTCTCTTCCACGAAAAAGAATTAAGTGATGAAAGAAACTGGCAAAACCTGATTGATACTTGTCAAGGCAATCTTTTACAATTACAAGAAACTGCCATTCTCATCCAAGAGCTTTTCGATGGGGATATCAGCCAATTTATGGCATACTCAGAGCATTTTTTAGGAAGCAATCTCAAAGAAAAAATAGAACAACACCTCGATCGCTTGTCAGAATCGGAGAGAAAAATCCTACAAACTTTTAAGGGAAAAAATGTCTCTTTACCTATCGGCAAACTGATGTCAAAAAGTGGAATTCATCTCGCAGAGTTTTTAAATATCTTGCAATCCTTACAACATCGTTTCTGTTTGGAAAGCCAACAAAAAGAGGAAATTAAATACTTTTCTCTCACTCCCATCTTACAAAATTACTTAAAATCGAATCCCTTCGAGTTGGGTTAGCGACCGCGTAACCATACAAAAGAAAAGAAGAAAGAACCGCGATCGCTCTTTCTCCTTTTCCCAAACGCACTTTATACGGGCAAAACCAACAGACCAAAAGACCAACAGACCAAATTGCAAAATTGTTCGTGCAAAATGAATCAGCAAATATTAATTCATTTTTAAATAAGCGGCTTCGGCTTCCAAACTCTTTAATAATTGTTCGTTGCCGGAATTGCGAGCGGCTTCCATACGGCGTTGCAAACTTTTCCGCAAACTATCGCGGTGGTTGGCTGCGGCTTGTCTTAAGACTTCTTTGCGGTTGTTATTCATCATTGTTCCGTCCGATTGCTTAGGGAATGGCTTGATTGCTTATTTGTCATGATATCGTGACTTACTGAAAAAGAGTATACATTGTTACAAAAAATTTACGAATCGAGAGAAAAGGAAATGAGAGGAATTGTTGCACTGCTGAGCGATTTTGGCTTACAAGATGTTTATGTCGGGGTGATGAAGGCGACGATCGCGCAAATTAACCCCCAGATCGTCGTTATCGATCTTACCCATGACATTCCCCCTCAAAATATCGCTGCGGGGCGTTTTTGCCTGTTAAATGCCTATCCTTATCTTCCTTCGGAAACGGTTTGCGTTGCGGTGGTGGATCCGGGGGTGGGAAGCGATCGCCGAGGGGTTGCGGTGCAGGTTGGCGATCGCTATTTTGTCGTCCCCGATAATGGATTATTAAGCGGGATTTTGCAGCAGGAGGAGGCGATCGCGGCGGTACAATTGGACAATGCTCAATATTGGCGCACGGAGTCTCCGAGTTCGACGTTTCACGGACGAGATATTTTTGCTCCTGCTGGGGCACATTTGGCGAATGGCGTACCTTTGGAGGCAGTAGGGACGGCGATCGATCCCCGGAGTTTGGTGCGTTTGGCGTTGCCTCCGGTGGAATATGTTGGGGAAGAAATTCGCGGTTGCGTTCAGTATATCGATCGCTTTGGTAATTTAATGAGTAATATTCCTGCTTCTGCGGTTGCGGGGAAATCTTGGAGCGTGAAATGGCAGGGGGGAAATATTGCTTCGGGTTTCACTTATAGCGATCGCCCCGTGGGAGAATTAATTGCTCTCGTTGGCAGTCACGGATGGGTGGAAGTTGCGGTAAATGGGGGCAACGCTTGCGATCTCTTGGGGTGGGATTATGGATTTCCGTTATCAGTTATCGGTTAAATGATAAAGTAGTATCGGTCAGTTTTTTAAATTCACGATGAATCTCGACGCGATCGATCGCAAGGTTTTGATTTTTATTAAAGTTCTCTCTACGGTTTTGATCGCGGGGGCGATCGCTTTGGATTCGTGGATCGTTGCTCGGGCTTTTCCTTTCTCCGAATTGCCTCACTTTTTCTTTCTACTTTTTTGGTTCACCGTATTTGCCTTGGGGAGTCATCTGATCGAGGGAATTATCGGTACGGTTGTTGCATTTCGCCGCAAGGAAAATGCGATCGCTGCGGGAATCTATATCTTTTTTACCGGGACTGTGGGATTATTAGAAGTATTGAAATTAGATGTTAGCTCATAATGGATAGATTCTTTTATTATAAAATAAAAAAATTGCATTGGCAAGAAAAACTCGAAAATCTTGCCTCAACTCTCGCCGAAATCTCAACTCAAGCAAAATTCCCCAAGCAAGATCGACTGACGCTGAAATTGTTACGAGAAGCGGCATTAATTATTGAGTGGGGCATCTCGGAAGTTCCGGAAATTTATCATCTCGAACTTACAGCGATGCAAAGAGAATGTGTAGAATGGTGTCGGGTTTATCCGGTAGAACAAGCTCGTCATATCCTCGCTTTGCATTCACAAAGTCAGAGCGATCGCGTTCTACAAATGTCGGGTTTGCTGACTTCTGAAGAGCCAGTCGAACAGTTAGCTCAAAATTAGCTAATATTCAAAACAATAACAATAGAAGTTACAGAAGTAACGAGTAATGTAAACATAAAAACGATTGCTAAAATTGCAACATGAGCGGTAGAGTCACTACGCCCTTTTGTTAATTCTAGCAATTTTTGCACAGATTCTTGATAGGAGTCTGATATTGGAGTCATTGGAGTTTTTGGAGATGGGGTGGATGTGCGATCGGGTATAGGCAAATTTCGGGGTTTCTCGTTAGTTTGAATGGGTTGCGATGAAGTAGAATTTTGCATTGTCTTTCTCTGTTAGTTTTGAGTGAAATACAATTTTTCAATTGATATCAAATCCGGAAAATCAACTTTAATCTCGTAGGTTGGGTTAGCGACAGCGTAACCCAACACAAGCATTGGTGCTGCTGGGTTTCGTGCCTCAACCCAATCTACTGGCTTGTTTAATAGAGTTTTTTAATCATCGCCTTTGTGTTGAGGTTTCTGTTTAGGTAAGTAAATATCCTCAACTTTGCTGAGTAAAGTTCCCCAAAACATTCCTAGCAGCATTTTGAATAACTCCCATCTAATTTTTCGTTTAGAGACTTTTTTTCTCAATAATCTCCTATACTTTGCTTGAAGGTTTCCTTTCCAGTCTTCTAGAATTATTAGTTGAGATTTTATGAGGTAAATGCCATATTTTTTACATTGTTTAATGAAAAAAATAGCTATTGCAATTATTGTACTAATTACTGATAAGATTGTTGTAATAAACACTGAACCAAGAAAAACATAAAAGCCATGCAACACAAGACATAAAAGCATTAGTAATCTTATGAAGTTAACAACCCCAGCTCTCTTCTGTCGAAAATTAAAGAGATTAAGTAATATATATTTACCGTTTAAAGCACGCTCACCTGCTCCATTATCAGTAAGAATCAAATAACCCGAATATACTGCAAACATGAACCAAAAGTATGTAATAATACTTTCAGTTAAAAAAATTTGCCAATATTCTTTTATACTAGTAAATACAATTAAAAGATCGATAACATTGATGAATATTACAAAACAAATTAAAACTTTAAATATTGCTAAACAAATAAAATTGTTTGCATTTTTATTGTATTCTCCGAAATTTCGTTTAAACATTTTCATTATTTCCTTTAGAATATTGTTAATTATTTACGCTTGTGCTTTCACAGCTAAAGCATTGCGATACTCGCGCACTTCACGGAGAACTCTCGCACCCAACCCATTAATTTTGTAATACTTGCGTCTTGCACCTCCCGTCTCCTCATGCTCATTACCCCATCGCCAATCGATGAGACCTTTCTTATCCAAGCGATTTAAAGCAGGGTATAAAGAACCAAACCCCAACTCACCCCCCGGACGTTCATCGAGGTTTAACTCGTCCAAAATTTCCAACCCGTAGAGTTCTCGTCCCCCCATCAATACCGTGAGAATGTCCTCATCCAAGGGAGAGAGACGAATTGAACCCTCTTCTGTCTGTTTTTTTCTAGGCATTGCCAACCTCTCAATATCTGTTCTCCTTCAGAGTATTAGTATTTTTACAAATAGTCAAGAGGTTGCTAGATTTTTTTGACCAAATCTGAGAGACGCGATCGCACTCCCCAAAAACACGAATACAAGCGATCGCTGCAACCATTGCTCTTTTCCATGCTTGCGATCGTCAATCACTGGTGACTGATAACTGTCCCAGTCGTCTTAAAATTTTGATGACAGAATATAACTCATTTCCCCGACGGTATAAACTAAACTCATCCGACAGTGCGTATTGTGACTCTTTGCCTTGTAATACTTTCACAAACATGAAATGACTGCCATTCGTCAACAATCCAAAAGTCGGTTTCTCTGGAAAAGGCGTTCCCATCATGTAAAATAAAGTTTGAGAGAGTGCTTTGATTAAACTAAATTGCTTATTCTTCGCTTCAATAACGGCAATCCAAAACTGTTGCTTTAATAACAAGACATCTATTTTTCCTCGTACTGTTTGCCCTTCATCTTCATCCATAATCTGTACTTCTGCATTCGCATAAAAAGGATGGCGAAAAAATCCCGCCAGCGATAAAATTGGAGCAAGAACGGCTAATTTAACAATTTCCTCGTGAAACTCATATTCTTCCAAAGATAGAAAATCCGCCTTAATGCGATCGCACCATTCTTTCTCTTCTGCTTTGATTTCCGGTAAACCATCTTGCCATTCTGAAAAGAATGACTCATCACTCACTTGTTGCAAATTAAATTTAGTTTTGACCTCATGTAACGTTAAATCGCTGGCCGATACTGCTTTGGTCATTTGAATATCCTAAAAGAGATATTATAGCATTATCAAAACTTTTTGACTAAAAGTATTAGAGATTGTTTGTAAAACAAATATTAAATGTAAGGTCGTAAGGCGTGTTAGCGTAATTAAATGTAAGGTCGTAAGGTGTGTTAGCGTAATGGAATGGAGCGTAATGCACCAGAAGTCTAAAAAACGGTGCGTTACGCTGTCGCTAACTGCACCCTACTTGCTACTTTCTAAAAGTATTACCCATTACCTTTAAGCAATCGTAGTTAAACCATCGAGATAGTCTTGTAATTGGCGATCGTGATCGTGACTGAGGTTTCCTAATGGTAATTCTGCTCGAGTAAAAGCGCGAACTTCAGAAATTTCTGTAGTATCTTCAACGTTTAAATTGCCAGTTGCACGAACTTCTAATAACATACTAATAGAATGAATTCTCGGATCGCGATCGGGTGCAGAATAAATGCCCACCAAACGACCGAATTGAGCCAAATCCAATCCCGTTTCTTCTTTCAATTCTCGTTTAGCTGCGGTGGGTAAATCTTCCCCCCAATCAACAATTCCTCCCGGTAATCCCCACGTCCCCGTATCCCGACGACGGACTAAAACAATGCGATCGTCGGGTAAAATAGGAATGAGGGTAGCCCCAGCGATAGGATGGCGGAAAATAACACCGAGGACGGTAGAGATAAATTGCCAATATTGACGCATGAAAATTAAAAAGTGGAGATACTTTTAATTATACGATCGCCACGAATGACAAACAATGCAAAGTTCATAAAAAAACACGGGCAAGTGGTCACTGAGCTTGTCGAAGTGATGCCCGTTCTATGGTAAAATAGAGAATGAATTTTGTTTAGAATTAAATATTTTTACAAAACTGAGATATACTCAAATGCAAACGATCCTGCTTGCCATTAAGCAATCGTCGTTACACCGTTAAAATAATCGTGTAACTGACGAGTATTATCGGGACTGAGTTCGCTAAAAGGTAATTCCTCTCGAGTAAAAGCACGAACCTCTAAAATTTCAAGAGTATCCTCAATTTGTAAATTTCCAGTTGCACGAACTTCTAATGTAGGACTAATAAAATGAATGCCGATATCGCGATCGGGAGCAGAATAAATGCCCACCAGACGACCAAATTGAGCTAAATCCAATCCCGTTTCTTCTTTTAATTCTCGTTTGGCCGTTGTTGGCAAATCCTCTCCCCAATCAATAATTCCTCCGGGTAATGCCCATTTTCCTGTCTTGCGCGGACGAACTAAAACAATGCGATCGTCGGGTAAAATAGGAATGAGAGTAACTCCGGCGATGGGATGACGAAAAATAAAACCGAGAACGGCAGAAAAAAATTGCCAATATTGAGGCATAGTTGACAAATAAAAGTTAAAAAATGGTAATGCGTTCAATTATACGATCGCCATGCAAAATTATCCAAAAGCAACAAATCAAGTCAAAATCAAAAAAGAGGAATCAATCTTGTCTCGTTTTAATAACTGCTCATTACTCCGACAATTTTTTGCGGAGTTAACTCGGGAGGGTTATTTTGAGGCAAATGGGGACGATTTAGCAAAGGATAAATGATAGTAATATAGGCAACCCCTGCAACTAAAACACTCAATAAAATCAAAATCGTGCGTCGAGATTCCTTTGCTCTACGTTCGGAAAGTAAAGCATCGAGCTTGATTTCCAAGCGATTTAAATTATCGTGGAAATAACGAAACTTTCTCCCGATTCGTTCGTCGGTTTCATGGAGACTTTGCACCATTTTTCGCCGATTGCTGAGATGCACCCGATCGAGTTTTTCTTGGAAGCGATCGAAATAGCGATCGATTTGTTGCTCCAAGCGATCGAAGTTTTGCACGATTTGATAGGAGGAAATAGGTGTAGTTTGTTGGGAGTTAAACGAGGGATCGGGAGGATTTGTATTTTTGCGATCGCTCGTTTCTGGTTCGATAATTTCCGCATCGATAATATCTTCAGACATCTCGTTAACAGGAGGAGAGATGCGATCGCTATTACTCTCTCGATTTTCATAAACCGAGGAATGATGGCCATTCGCAGCAGAATGCTCTTGAATCATGTTCGGTTTTCCTCGCTTTAAAAATTACCAAAAATTACGATTACTTCAGGGATATCTCCTTTTTGCAAGGCATCAATACTTTTCCCTTCTTGGACGAGGTAGCGATATTGCCGAGTATCATTTTTCAAAAAGTTACATTTCGGTTGCCCGAGAGTTGCTTGCAGGTCGATTAAGTCCACGAACTGCAATCCATTGGCGATCGCCTGTCTTAAAGTCCGTGCTTTCGCGATCGATACTTCAGAAACCATTGGTTCGACAGAACCTTGAGGACAAATTGATAGGCGATTATCATTGAGCTTGGGAGAGGCAAGATTTAAAGGAGAATTTTGCGAAGTAGGGAAGTTTTGTGTAGAATCGGGTGCTACAGTATCCTCGCGATCGAGATCGCGAAAAAAATCGATATAAGGGGAGAGATCGAAGGCTCTATTTGAATCGTTCAATGCTGCTCCCACAATACCAGCAACGACGATTAAAACGGAAACTCCGATCGCTCCTTTTAAGAAGTCATCCATCGTTTGAGGCTCTCTTGGCGGGAGAATCTTTCGCTATAGTCACATTGTAGTACAAAAGAGCTATTTCGGACAGAGAAAAAAGATTAATCTTGGGTTTAATTTTGCCATTTTCTCTCCATCTCATCTTAAAATCGCAAACGGATACTTTCAAGGTGGGGGCAAAATCTGCTAAATTCCCCAGAAGTAGACGTTGCTCCGAACTCTAGAGCGCGATCGCGACAGGATAGAATATGAACGCTAAATTGCCAGATGGATATCGAGATCGATTATGCGGCTTACTCCAAGAAGAGTGGCAAGGTGGAGAGAGCTATACTAAGTTCGCCGCTCGTTTGGATTTAGGTTCGGGAAAAACCGTGAAAGCGTGGTTGACGTTGGATTTTCGCGCCGAACCGGATTCGCAAAAGTTACGGAAGTTAGCAACTCATCTGGGTTGGGAGTATTGGGAGTTAACGCGCTATCTCGATACGGGAGATCGCCCTGGTTCGCCTATATTTCGAGACGGAGATAATACTTTTGACAGTGAAAACAATAATCCCCTTCTAATCGCCGTATCGTCCCTCAAACAAATGTCTGATTTGGCAGTTCAAACTATCGGATTGTTAGAAAAGTTACCTTCTTTACAGCCGGACTCGGACTTAAATCACCAGAAACTCCCTGCAACCAAGCCTCCTGAATTGAGAAATTTACCCCAAGCGATCGCGCACTGTTTGGAGCGATCGCGGCAAACTCCCTCCCAAATCAAGGATCGCATTCGCGATATCCGCTATTACGGTTCTTCGGAAGTTAAACTCACTTTAGAACAATTTGAAGCCATCCAACAGGGGAAAGTTCTCCCGACAAATGAGGTGACGATGGAAGCGATCGCGGATGTGGTCGATCGCGATCGGGAGGTGTTCACGATTCAAGATTGGTTAAGTGCTTGGATTGTATCGATTTATTCCATGTCTGCAAAGGTCGATCCCGAACGTCCGGAATCTCCTTCTGGGGTTGATGTTGCTTCTTGAGTTTGGGTTGTAGGCGATCGCAAACATCGCGATTGAATGCGATCGCCTTCGAGCTAGAATCGGTTCTTAATTGGGATGACCGCAGGCACCGCAATTGCCAATTTTTCGAGCGGGTTGACAGATTTTGCGGGATAAGAGATCGTCGGGTGAAATACCCTGCGCGTAAAAATCGAAGAGCGATCGCGTTTGTCGGGTGGCAATTCGCGCATTCTCTTGAATCGCATTATCCCACAATTGGGATTGACGAGCATGGTGTACGGTGTCGCTAAAAAGCATTTGACAATCGCGGGTATAGTTGCGAGTGTCGTGTAGGATGTGTTCGTGCCAGACGAGATCGACTTCTCGGGAAGGAATGAGAATTCGATCGGGATGCAGGTAAGTGAGAAAGAGAAAGTATAAATAACGAGCGATGGCGAGATCGATTTGTTCGGTTGTCCATTCCCCTCCTTGGTGCGAGCTCATTAAAGCAGTCTTAATCGCACTAAGATCGAGTTGTGCGAGTTTTTGTTGCAATTCATTGCGATCGAGTTGGTGTGATATTTGAGCGATGCGATCGGCTGTTTGGGAGTTGTCGATCGCCCGAGGGCGAGCGCGATCGATGGTAGAGTGCAAGAGGGAAGCAATGTTCCCGTACCCGGAATTTGGCATTAGAAGGGGGCTCCGTCAATATTGATTCAGATCGAGAGTTGTTGGGTTTAGCGTTTTTTGAGGGTTGAGAGTAACAGCACGTCGAGGGTTTTAACAAAATTGAACTGGATTCTCTGGATTCCTTCGATCGCTGCTTTTTGGGAGGTGCATCCCGACCACATCAGACCGACTCCTGCGAAACAGAATGCAGTGCTGGCGATCGCGAGAATACACGTTAAATAAAAGCGAATCCGCAATTGTCGGAGTTTCTCTTTTTCTAGTTCGTTCATGGTGTTTACCTTTAGCTGTCCTTGTCTCCTCATTGTCTATTACGCTTGAGTGACTTAAGGATGGAGTTATAATCGATCTATGGCTGAGATTTGATGATATTTAGATGATGCGTGACTTTTACCCGAGTAAGCAATAGATTGTGGCGATCGGGATATTATCAAAAGCGAAGGAATTAAGAGGAGTGAACCAATGTCTAGAGCATCTAGATCCCTTAGACTTGCCAAATGCTACATCAAAACAACAAAGCTAACAGTTCAGAAAAATGGTTTTACTACTCAACAAAAATTAGCAGAATATTTAGGTCTCTCTTTATCAACAGTCAGTAATTTTCTCAATGGCAGACCTGTGGATTCTATAAATTTTATCGAAATTTGCTTTGCTTTAAACTTAGATTGGAAAGAAATGGCTGATTTTCAAAATTTGGATGATGTACAATCTTCCACACATCAAGAAATAAATTATACAGACTATATCCAAATCTCCCCAGATGAATTTTTAACCTACATTAAACGTCCACCCATTGAAAATCATTGCTATCAAACAATTTCAAAGCCCGGTACATTACTACGAATTAAAGCACCAAGACGCATGGGTAAATCGTTGCTACTGAACAAAATTCACGAATATGCTCTAAAAGAAAATTATGTTTATGTTTCTTTAAGTTTGCTTTGGGCAGATAATGGAATTTTAACAAATTCAAATACATTTTTGAAATGGTTTTGCTGTGTTATTGGTCAACAGTTGAAACAGCCTAATAAATTAGCTGAGTTTTGGGAGGACGATTTAGGAGACAGTTATAATTGTAAGATATATTTTGAGGAGTATTTATTAGAATCTCTGAAGTCTCCACTCGTTTTAGCATTAGACGATATTGAAACTGTGCTCAATCATTCTAAAATTGCAGAAGACTTTTTTAAGATTCTACGAGCGTGGAATGAACTTGCAAAAACACAATTACCTTGGAAAAATTTGAGAATTGTTATTTCCTATTCTACTGAGATTTATATTGAACTTGATATTAACCATTCGCCGTTTAATGTTGGAGTGCCAATCGAATTACCAGAATTTACACCAGATCAAATTATGGAATTAGCAAAGCGTCACAAGTTAGATTGTAGTACCATTGGTTTTGATAAAAAAAGTGTAGACAATTTTTACAATCTAATTGGTGGACATCCATATTTAATTCAGCGAGCGATTTCTTGTTTAAAGCAAGAACAGTGTACTCTCAAAGAATTATTAGAAACTGCATCTACTGATTCAGGTATTTATCAAGACCATCTACGCGGAATATTTGCCTATTTAAAAGAGTTTCCCGAATTAGTGGAGGTCATGAAGAAGGTACTTCGAGAAAGTCAAGAAAATATTGTTCAATTAGATCCAATTTCGACATTTAAGTTGCAAAGTTTGGGATTGGTTAAGCTGGAGAATCAAGGGATTAAAACCGCTTCTAAGTTATATCAATCCTATTTTTCTAAATACCTTTGAGTTTTTGACTGTCTGTTTCTATTGCAATCATTTTGTTGTATTCAACTGGGAGTTATTATGACAAGTTCAACTTATCAATATCAAGTTGGTGGAAGTTTAGAACCCGACTCGCCAACTTATGTAGTACGTCAGGCAGATCGCGATCTGTATGAGGGTTTGAAAGCGGGAAAATTTTGTTATGTATTGACTTCTCGGCAAATGGGAAAATCGAGTTTGCGCGTGCGAACTATGAAACGATTGCAGGATGAGGGGATTAATTGTGCTGCGATCGATTTAACGTTAATTGGTAGCGATGGTGTTACTTTATCAGTGTGGTACAGAAGTTTATTTTATGAGTTAACAAAAAGTTTTGAGTTACATCCAGAGTTTAATCGCCGCACTTGGTGGAATCAGCAAGAGTTTTTAACTCCTGTTCAACGATTGCGTTTATTTATTGAGGAGGTTCTTTTTATTCAAGTTGAGGGAAATATTGTCATTTTTATAGATGAAATTGATAGCGTATTATCTCTAAATTTTTCGACTGATGATTTCTTTGCTTTTATCCGTGCTTGTTATAATTTACGTGCTGACAATCCAGAATATAAACGAATTAATTTTGTTTTATTAGGTGTTGCGATTCCTTCCGATTTGATTCAAGATAAGGAACGTACTCCTTTTAATATTGGGGAAGCGATCGAGTTATCTGGTTTTAACTCAGATAATGCACAATCTTTAATTCGAGGATTAATCGAAAAAACAAAAAATCCTCAAACTGTTTTACAAGAAATTTTATTTTGGACTGGAGGACAACCTTTTTTGACTCAGAAATTATGTTACTTAATTAATTCTTCTGATTTTTATATAACAAAAGGAAAAGAGGTTAAGTGGATTGAAAATTTAGTTCAATTTAATATATTAGAAAACTGGGAGTTTCAGGATAATCCAGATCACCTTAAAACAATCAGACTGCGTGTTCTAAATAATGATAATTTTGTCGTTAAAAAGCTAAGTTTATATCAGAGAATCTTGAAAAATCAGGATGTTATTATTGATGACAGTATAGAACAGAGAGAATTACAAATGTCTGGTATTGTCAACAAGAAAAATAATTATCTTAAATCTTATAGTCCTATCTATAAAAATATTTTTGATAGAGAATGGGTTGACAAACAGCTAGACAAATTACGTCCCTATTCTGAGGATCTAAAAAAATGGTTAGAATCAGGATGTAATAATGAATCTTACTTATTACGAGGTGAGGATTTAAAAAATATATTGTCTTGGAAAATAGGCAAAAGTTTGAGTATTGAAGATGAGCAATTTCTTCATGCTAGTCAGAGTTTAGAAAAACGCGAACTAGAAGTTGCTTTGAAAATAAAAGAAGAAGAAACTCGAATTCTTGCAGAAGCTAATTTTACACTTAATCGAGCGCAAACAAAGGCTAAAAGTGTAATCAAGTTCAGTGTTGCTGGATTTGTAATAGCTTTAGTTTTAAGTCTTTCAACGATTGCTTTTTCTGCATTTCAACTCAATAAAAAAAATGATGAGTATTATACTATCTTGTTTAAAGTTGCAAAACAAGAATACAATCAGGCTCTAATTGAAGAAAATTGGGAGAGAGAGATACAACCAAAAACAAGGAAAATAAAGCAGCAAAGACGTTTAGATCGTTTAAACCAATCTTTAGAAAACCTCAACAATATATTAAAGAATAATCCTAGTAATTCAGATGCTCATTTTTATCAGGGGTTGGTATATGAAAGAATTGGGGATATTCAAAATAATCCCGATGATTATCAAAGTGCTGCTGCTGCATATCAACAAGCAGTGACGCATGGTATGGATGTAGGATACAGCAGATTAGCACGTCTGTATTTGTTAGACAAAATTCAGAATAAGACACCTAGCGATGCTATTGCTCTACTTGAAGATCGCTGGGACACTGTAGAGGACGGAGAATTACGATATGCGATGCTTAAGAATATAGGATGGGCGTATTATAAACAGGAGAATTACGACGAGGCAAAAAGCTATCTAGAAGACGCGATCGCATTAAACGAAGAAAAAAATCTGAAACGTGCGCCAGCTTCATGTATTTTAGCAGAGTTATGGGAAAAAGAAGGTAATATAGAAAAGGCAAGAGAACAATGGAACAGTTGTTTCCGTTATGTTACTCCCCTTACCTCTCCAGAAGAGAGTATTTGGTTAGATAAATCATCTCAACGTATTCGTCAAACTTAGCACTTATGAAATTCCAAGATTCCATTTTGCTGATTCTAGGCTCAATTTTAGTGGTTAACCTAGATTGGAATCATTGGACTTCTCTAAGATTGCGATCGGTAGTGACTTTGGCACAACCAACTCAGTCTGCACCTCCGATAGCATGGATATTGGATTTTGAAGGTGATATTTACATCGTAGATCTCCTAAATCGAAATAGCGATGTAATAAGAATAAATCAAGGAGAGCCTCTTTATGAAAGTTATGCCCTAGAAAGTATTAGTAGAGAAGCAAATGTTCAAGTAAAATGTGACGAATCAGGAGATACTATTTCAGCAGATATTATAAAAGGAATTCATTGGATAGTAAAAGACTATTGTTCCACAAAAGTTCCTGGTACAATATCAGATTCTCCTTTGAGGAATGCACCCTCTATAGTTCCTGGTACAATATCACATTCTCCTTTGGGGAATACACCCTCTATTGCAGCTTTGGGAACAGATATTCCTCTTTATTCATCCCAAAATATTGAAAATATCATTCTTAACTTACAACAAAGCGATCGCAACACAATAGAACGACTTCAGAATGATTTATGGAAGTATGAATATTATGGAGGTGGTGATGTATCTGGATATTTTGGGCCAGCGACACAAGAAGCTGTCAGACGATTCGTACAAGCAGGAGGAAAGATACGCATTAATTATATTTTGATTCTTCCGCAGAATATTATGCCGCAGAGCATTCCGCAAAATGTTCGTAATTCCTCTGCTTTTTCCTATAATCAAGGCAGTGATAATTTATACTCTCAAACTTTTCATTTATTAATTCCAATTCTTCGATCGGAATTTCCTCAAAGAACACAAGAAGTTGCCGCTCTCATTCCCGATCGAGAAATTGAAATCTCTGGACTTGAAAATGAATTTGGTTTCTTTATCAAAGTTGGCTTAATTCCTAGTCAAAATGATGCAGAAGATTATCGTCAATTATTGCAAGAGAGATTGAGGATTTATAATATTTCCATTTATAGCGATCGCTAAAACTCAATTCACTAAAACTCAACTCACTTTTACGATCGCACCCTCCCCGCCATCAAGATAGAGAATTAGGAAAGAAAACCACCTTTCCTACAATTGTCAACATTCCCGTCACTAAAATCCCCACAATTCCAAAAAAGCCAATTGTGATACTATTCAATCGGGCATTATTTGCCTCAACTTGTTTCTCTAGAGAAGATTTTGTATCGTCAATGCGTTGATTGGTAACATCGATACGTTTTTCTAAAGAAAAGCGAGTATCTTCAATCTTTTTTTCTAAAGAAGATTGTGCATCTTCCATTCGTTTTTCAACATGACCAATTCTCTCATCAAGTCGCTTAATTTCTCCATTGACTTGAGTAAAACCCACTTCAATGATTTTCTCCAAGCGATCCATTCGCTTTTCGGCTTTTATATCCATTGCGAGGATTAATTGTCTCAACTCCTCAATCTCGGTTTCAGTTTTGTTCGCCATGCTGTTACCTCAGAGTCATTAAGAATAACTGTATCATAGCAACCATAATCAGTGCGATCGCATCACTTCTCTCTCCCTTTTCGTCAAGAAAATTAATATTTTGGTTGTAAGCGCTCTCCAAGAAATTTCGTTAAAATAGGAACTGCGTGAAATTGACTATACCTTCACTAACTCGAAACGATCTATCATGATTACCGTTGCACAGGCACAGCCTAACGAACGCGCTCGCTTTATTCAAAAAACCTACACCCATCTCGCAGGTGCGATCGCTGCATTCATCGCTCTCGAATTTATCTTTTTCCAAACGGGTATCGCCGGATTAATCACCCGAGTTGCTGTCTCCAGTCGCTTTAGCTGGTTATTAATTTTAGGAGGATTTGCCTTACTGGGTTGGATGTCTAGAGGCTTGACCGCTCGCGCCAACGAACCGAATATACAATATATGGGACTCGGCTTATATGTTGTCGGCGAAGCCATCCTTTTTGCACCGTTATTGTTTATCGCTGCGGTTTTCTCCGATGCGAGTGTCATTCCTACTGCGGGAATCCTCACTTTATTGATGTTTGGCGGTTTAACCGCGATCGCTTTTACTTCGGGTAAAGATTTTACCTTCCTCGGGGGCATCCTAAAATTAGGCGGCTTTGTGGCGTTAGGATTGATTATTTGTAGCGCCATTTTCGGCTTTACTTTGGGCTTATTATTCTCGGTGGTAATGGTTGTATTTGCTTCGGCGGCTATCCTTTACGATACCTCCAAAATCATGCACCACTATTCAACCGATCATTATGTTGCCGCTTCCCTCGAACTATTTGCCTCAGTTGCCTTACTCTTCTGGTATATGTTACGAATTCTGATGGCACTGTCTTCTCGTCGTTAGATTTTATCCCCCTAAATTCCCCTTAAGAATCCTCCTCTTATCCCCCTTCGCCAACCCCCTGCTTTCCAAGGAGGGTTAGGGGGGATAAAGCGATTATTTTTTTCTCAGAGGTGTTGTTCGCAACCCCTCTATAATTTTGTCAGCTAACTCCCGCGATCGCCATGCCAAGCCTCAATCTCCCCACTTGGATCACCCTATCTCGACTCTTGGGGGTGCCCTTTATCTTCCTATTTCTCCAGGATCCGAGCGATCGCCATCGTCTCATTGCCTCGGGTATCTTTCTCCTTGCAGCCGGCACCGATTGGCTGGACGGCTATTTGGCTCGCAAACTCAATCAAATTACCGATCTGGGAAAATTCCTCGATCCCCTCGTAGATAAATTATTAGTCTTTGCACCTTTCCTCATTTTAATTCAATGGGGCACGATTCCAGCATGGGGCGTATTTTTAATTTTGGCACGAGAACTGGCGATCGCGGGCTGGCGAGTCAATCAAACGACTATTTCTGGTGCTAATATTTGGGGCAAACTCAAAACTGTCGTGCAAATTGCCGCGATCGCCTGTTTGATTGCTCCTCTACCGGACTCTTGGCAATGGTTCGCGATCGCTCTCTTTTGGTGTGCCGTAGCCTTAACTTTAATTTCCGGCTGCTTGTATCTTATCCCCTTTGGCAACCGGAGCGATCGCTGACTCAATTGTTGAAGAAAGCGGCTGATGAAAATTAAACTTGTTTCTAATGAAAACAGCCTCTTGTTTCGAGTTCCGTTAAGATTTGACCCGATCGCTCTTTGTCGATCAAAAAATGCAATCGTTTTAACTGCATGGCATTATATTTATCAATCTCCAATTCCGCGATCGCCTGCTTTTTTTGTGCTCTTGATAAATCTCCCAAAACCCGCTCGATCGCATCGATTAAATGATAAGGAAGTTGTTGAATGGATCGGGTAAATTCTGCCAGTACCTCAATGAGAATCTCGCGATCGCAATCTGACAAAGGAGATTGTTTAAATAGCGTCATGCCAATCGCGTGATGTCGGGATTTATTTTTCAGCATTTCTGTTAAGAAAGAAATAATCTTTTCTTCTCGACAGGCTTTGAGGAATTTACGATAACTATTCAACTCCCATCCCTCTAAAACAACCTGCATTATAAATCGCAGCACGTTAGCATTATTTCCTTCGATAAAATCAGCTAAAAAGGGAAAAAATAACGGCTGAAACTCTCTCAATTCTTCTCGATCGAGCCAACCGGCAATTCTCGTGAGGTGATAGGTATTTTCCGCTTTAAAAATCGAATAGAGGGTTCTTTCTTGTAGCGTCATTCCCAAAGCGATCGCTTTCTCGGCATAGCGTACTCCAAAGGTTTCCATTTCGTAAGCGCGTTCGAGAATATCTCGCGTGGTAATTTGCAAAATAGCACGTTTTTGAGCGCAACTGGCAGTTTGGAAAACCGTTACTCGATCTAGCTTAAATTGTTCTGCATTCCAGTAAATGGGTGCATTGGTTTTGCGATCGCTCAAAAGACAAGCTGGTGCGCGATGAAACGTCAAAACAGGAGAAAGAAGATATTCGCGATCGCGTTTGGAAGCCGACAATAGCGAAGAATCCATAGTTTGAGAACTCATAAGTCATTTCCTCACACAATCAATCCAATTTAAAATTACTGTCTCAATTCATAAATTGTTGAATGTAACATTCAAAATCCGTTGACCTCAAACGATACGCCTATAGATTCGCCGACGCAAATCAATCCATGAAGGTTGCATTCCCAGTTTATTGCCGTCCCCATTTTTACGATCGCTTTAGGGGTTAATATCCCTCGATCTTAGTCAATTCCCCCCGTGCAGAATGCCTGCTGGGGACAGAACTCAAACTGTCTGCATTGACATAGTGTAATATGCACACTATACTTAATGTATCGAGTACGCAAAGAGATGAAAAATCGATACGAGCTAGCAATGGGGTCTATTATCGGACGCGGACATATTCGCCTCGGTATCAATAACCAAGATGCTTTATCCGTGCTGAGTTGCGATCGCTTTACCGTCGCGGTGGTGTGCGATGGTTGCGGTAGCGGTCGCCACAGCGAAGTCGGTGCTAAAATCGGGGCAAGATTAGTGGTAGAAACCATCTCGAAATTTTTAGAATCCAATGCGATCGTCGATCCTTGCGATCCGAAATTTTGGCAGTGCATTCATCAAGATATCCTCGCTCAATTGCAGGTTTTCATTAAAGCAATAGGAGGAGATTGGCAGCAAACTCTTAATGATTAT
Source organism: Cyanobacteria bacterium SBLK (assembly GCA_017746715.1). Classification (GTDB taxonomy): domain Bacteria; phylum Cyanobacteriota; class Cyanobacteriia; order Cyanobacteriales; family Spirulinaceae; genus CCY15215. The sequence continues at coordinate 7,681 of JAGHZQ010000083.1, read as the reverse complement.
TTTTTATTTACCATTATTGGGGCATTAATTACACCAGAAAATACGAATATCTTTTCCCTAGGAGACGGTGTTATTTTATTTAACGACTGCTTGACAAAATTAGACTTTTCCGGTAATGCGCCACCTTATATTGCTTATGGTTTAAAATATCTCCGAGAAGCACGAGAATGTCCTCGAGAATTGCAATTTCAAATTCGACACTCTCGTGCAACAGAAGAATTAAACAGTTTGTTAATCGGTACGGATGGCGTAGAAGATTTAATTGATGCTGCCGAGCGCTGCCTTCCGGGACGATCGGACAAAATCGGTTCTATTTCCCAGTTTTGGTACGACGATCGTTACTTTCAAAATCCCGATAAAGTTCGCCGAAAACTCTCCTTAATCAATCGCGAAGTTCATCAACCCGGAAAACCAAAAGAATTTGGTTTATTATCTGACGATACTACATTGATTGTCATTCGTAAAGTAAAAAATAGAAATTCCAATAACCAACAATAAAATGAACATTTACATTAATGGAAAACAAATTCGCCTTAAAGCCAGTCAAGCTATTGGAAAAGGAGGCGAAGCAGATGTCTACAAATTAGGTCACAATCGCGCTATTAAAATCTTTAAATCTCCCGATCATCCCGATTATCAAGGATTATCTCAAGAACGGCGATCGGCAAGAGAAAGATTACTCGAACATCAACAAAAATTGCGCCAATTTCCCACTAATTTACCGTCTCGCGTTGTCACTCCAGAGACACTTGTTACAGATAAACAAGGCAAGACGATAAAAGGCTATACCATGCCTTTAGTAGAAAATGCTGAAGTTTTATTACACTATGGAGAACGAGGATTTCGCAGTGGCACAATCGACAATAAAACCGTCCAAGAAATCTTTCAAGATTTACATCAAACTCTTACAAAAATTCATACTATTGGTGTTATTATTGGCGATTTTAACGATCTAAATGTTTTAGTTAAGGGAACAGATGCTTACTTAATCGATGCCGATTCTTTTCAGTTTAATGGCTTCTATTGTCACGTTTTTACGGCGAAATTTGTCGATCCTTTACTTTGCGATCGCGCTGCTTCTAGTCCAATTATGCAATCCTATCACAATCAAGATTCAGATTGGTATAGTTTCTCTGTAATGTTGATGCAATGTTTATTATTTGTTTCGCCTTACGGAGGAATATATAAACCCAAAAAGCCAAGTCAGCAAATTCCTCAAGCAGCGCGATCGCTCAATAGAATTACGATCTTTAATCCCGAAGTCAAATATCCCAAACCCGCAACACCTTATCAAGTTCTTTCAGACGATCTTTTACACCACTTTTACCAAGTTTTTGAAGAAGATAAACGCATAAAATTTCCGCGATCGCTTCTCGATTGCCTCCACTGGCAAAAATGTCCCAGTTGTGGAGTAGAGCATGCGAGAAAAAATTGTCCGCTTTGTACGAACCTACACGTTATTCCTTCAATATCCCCAATTGGGACAAAAACCGTGCGGGGAACAGTAACCGCAGAGCTTATTTTTCAAACAGAAGGCATTATTATTGCAGCAAATGGTTCCCAGTTTTCTTTACAATGGCTGTATTGGGATAACGGTGAATTTAAACGGGAAAATAATGCAGTCGTTTTGACTGGTAAACTCGATCCTTATACGCGATTTCGCCTGCAAGGAAAAGCAACATTAGTAGGAAAGCAGGGACAAGTTATTACATTAGATCCCGATACTTTTCCAGACCGTTTGGCAGTGGATAATTGCGGTAAGCAAGTCCAATTCGATACAAATGCGATCGCACGATATTGGCTGTATAACGGTCAACTATTGCGAGACGGAAAATTAGGCGCAGAATATATTGGTGATGTTTTAAACAATCAAACCCGCTTTTGGGTGGGTTCTCAATTTGGATTCGGGTTTTATCGTGCGGGAAATCTTACGGTTAGTTTTGTTTTTGATGCACGAGGAAAAGGCATTAACGATCGCCTGCAAATTCCCTTCGGATCGGGACGGCTTTTAGATGCAGATTGTGCGTTTAGCGATCGCTTTTGTTGGTTTTTTTGGTCGATGCAAGAAAGAGGCAAAACCATTCAACACTGTGCTTTAATTACCTCTGACGGCAGGGTACAAGCCTTACATGCAGGAGATGAACCTTGGTTGCAAAATTTGCAGGGAAAATGCGCGATCGCTCATTTTCTTCTCTGCGGGACGGATGCGGGGATCGTGCGCGTTGAAGTCAATGACGATCGCTTATTCGTCGCGAAGGAATTTCCCAATACGGAACCGTTTGTCGATGCGAATACCCATCTTTTTCCTAGCACAAACGGACTATATGGAGTGAGTCAACAGACAATATATTTGCTCAAAATGAGTTAAACGAATGACTTCTTACTCTTGAGTGAAGTTTTCGCATAACATCACTTCTCAAAATTAAAGCACCGGGACAGCGATCCAGTTGCAGCGCGATCGCCGGCGATCTCTAGCAGAAACAACCGCTCGCGATCGTGCTGAAGGTGAGTGCTTGCAATACCGGACGGGGCAAAATTACGGAGATGGAGTGATTGACTCGTCTTGGCAGCAGGGGATTTCCGATGACCCTACCGCTGTCACCCTCAGCCGACTCCAACAAAATCCGATCGAGCCAAAGCCTTACGCCAAGACAGATTAAAGACGATCGAGCAACATCTCGAACCCCGCAATCGGGCAGCATTTGTTTTAATAGGAGAAGGGTAAATTTCGCTCCCCCGTTGGGGATAGAGCAAGAACTCCCTCGTTACGATTACCCATGGCCCATGACCCATGACCCAAAAAAAGAAATACCCAGCTGAAATCAGCTAGGTACTATTCGGGGTAATTCAGAGTTCACTTGAGTCCTTAATTAGTAATGTACAGCAATTAACATGAAGAATTCGTAAAGACAACCGCAAAAAACGTCAAGAGTTTGTTAAATCTGAAAAAAAATTCGAGATCGGAGGGAAACACGGTGAATGAGGCTGCTTATACGATCGCCTTAAAACAAGATCGATACCCAACTTATATTTTGTCGGATTCGACAGCACAATCTCGCTTGGAAGTCGTGCCGGAAAGAGGCGGCCTGATTACGGGATGGCGCATTCAAGGTCAAGATATCCTCTATCTCGATGCAGAGCGTTTTGCCAATCCCGAATTAAGCGTCCGCGGCGGAATTCCCATTCTTTTCCCCATTTGCGGGAATCTGCCCGAAAATCTCTACGTTCACGAAGGACAATCCTATAAACTCAAACAGCACGGTTTTGCGCGAGATATGCCTTGGGCATTTCGAGAATCCTCCACGGATGACTCTGCCAGTATTACCCTCGCCCTCAACAGTAACGAAAACACCCTTAAGGTTTATCCCTTTGATTTTGAGCTGACCTTTACCTATCAAATTCAAGGCCGTCGCTTGTTACTGCAACAACACTACAGCAACCGATCCGGTGAAACGATGCCCTTTTGTGCCGGATTTCATCCCTACTTTCAAGTTTTAGAGCAAAATAAAGCCCAGCTCGAATTTGAAATTCCGGCCAAACAATCGCAAGACCAACATACGAAGGAATTTCAACCGTTTAATAATAGTTTCGATTTCGATCGCGATGAAATCGATGCCGCCTTATTTCCCATTTCGAGCAATTCTGCCGCGATCGCCAATCCTCGCCAAAAATTTAAACTGACTTTAACTTACTCCGATATTTTCACCACCCTCGTATTCTGGACGGTAAAAGGAAAAGATTATTGCTGTCTCGAGCCGTGGAGCGCCCCCCGCAACGCCCTCAATAGCAAAGAAAATTTAGTCTATCTCGAACCGGGAGAAAGCTGCGAAGCCACGGTAGAATTGAGCGTCAGCTATTTGTAACCAGTCACCCGTCACCGCCCCACCCATCACCGCCCCACCCATCACCCGTTATGGATAGGTGGTGAGGAATGGGGAACAGGGGACATTCACCTCATACCCTAACCAATGAAAAGCTACACTCTTATCGCGCCGGCGAAAATTAATCTGTATTTGGAAATCGTCGGCGATCGCCCGGATGGGTTTCACGAGTTGGTGATGATCCTGCAAAGTATCGAACTGGCCGATCGTATTGCGATTACCCCCAATAAAATTCCCGCGTTTCGGGTGCGCTGCGATCGCCAAGAACTGACAAACGAAAAGGAAAATCTCGCTTATAAGGCCGCCCAACTCATGCGTCAAGCCTTTCCCGAAGCCTTTGCCAATTGGGGCGGAGCAGATATTTTTATTGAGAAGCGCATTCCCATTGCAGCAGGACTGGCGGGCGGTTCGACGGATGCAGCGGCGGTATTGGTGGGGTTGGATTTAATGTGGAATCTGGGTCTGACCAAGCCGGAATTGCAAGATTTGGGGGCGCAATTGGGGTCTGACATTCCCTTTTGCGTGTTGGGGGGAACCGCGATCGCCACGGGACGGGGAGAAATTCTCGATTCCATCGCCAGCCTGCACTCTCTCTGGGTCGTTCTTGCCAAATCCGAAAATCTGGCCGTATCTACGCCTTGGGCTTACAAAACCTATCGCCAGCAATTCGGACATACTTACATACAAGATGAAGAAGCGATGAAATCTCGCGCCCGAGAATTGCATTCGAGTGCGTTAATGGATGCGATCGCTCATAACGACGGCGCAAACATCGCTCGCAATCTCTACAACGATCTCGAAAAAGCAGTTTTACCAGAACACCCCCAAGTACAAAAACTCAAAGAAGCCTTCCAAAATGCTGCAGTATTGGGTACCATGATGTCCGGTTCGGGTCCGACTGTCTTTGCTCTGTGCGAATCTCTTGAAGAAGCAGAACGAGTAAAAGCCAAAGTACAAGCAGAAATGGACGATCCCGCGATCGGGTTTTGGATAACTCAATTTTCCGGTCACGGTATTTCTATTCAGTGAACAGTTATCAGTCATCAGTTATCAGTGAATAACCAATAACCACCCATCCCCAACCCTAACCCACCCCCCAGCCGCCTCCCAAGAGGGGGAGAGCAAAAGGGGAGAAATCCAATAACCAATAACAATGAAATTAATTTGTTCTCAAAGCGACCTCAACAGCAATCTGAGTTTAGTCGGCCGTGCGGTACCTTCTCGTCCGACTCATCCCGTTCTCGGTAACGTTCTCCTCATCGCCGACGAACAAGCACAAACTGTCAGCCTTCGTTCCTCCGATCTCAGTTTGTGGATTCAAACTAGCTTCCCCGCACAGGTTGAAATTGGCGGCAAAATTACCCTTCCCGCCAAAACTCTCAATGACATTATTTCTCGCTTGCCAGAAGGAGAAATTACTCTGACCCAAGAAGAAAGCGACACCTCGACTTCGCTCGGTGACACGGGAGAAGGAACTCTCGTACGCTTGATTTCCACCTCCGGACGCTATCAACTTCGCAGTTTGGATGCAGAAGAATTTCCCGAATTGCCAACGGTGGAGGATGGCGAATCGGTTTTATTTCCCCTTGAAGCCTTAAACGAAGGGTTGAGGGCGACTCTTTTCGCCGCGAGCAATGAAGAAGGCAAACAGGTTTTAACCGGCGTTCACGTCATTTTGAGTGCCGATGCGATCGAATTTGCCGCTACTGACGGACATCGCTTATCCGTGGTAAAAACGTTGAGGGATCGCAGTGAGGAAGGAGATGGGGAAGATGGGGAAGATGGGGAAGCGGAGGAAGCAGGAGAAGAGGGGGGAGAAGTTGAGAAATTTGAGGTGACGATTCCCGCACGGGCGTTGCGAGAAGTTGAGAAAATTTTGGGAATGCAGAATCAGGAGGAGGGGGTAAAGCTCGAAGCTGATGATTCTCAAGTTATTTTTGAATTGGGCAATCGGCGGGTTGTCAGTCGCAAATTAGAGGGGGCTTATCCCCAGTATCACCAACTCATTCCCCAAACTTTTACTAATCAAGTGACCGTCGATCGCAGACAGTTTCAAAGTGCTTTAGAACGCATTTCGGTTTTGGCAGATTCTAAAAATAATGTCGTGCGTTGCGCCATCGACAATGAAAATCAAGAAATTTTTCTCTCGGTGGAATCTCAAGACCTCGGAAGCGGTCGCGAGGCAATGTCGGCACAAATTACCAGTGACGAACCTCCAGAAATTGCTTTTAATGTCAAGTATTTAATGGATGGTTTGAAGGCATTATCAAGTCAGGAAATTACAATTAATTTGAATGCTGCTACCCAACCCGTTATTTTTAAGCCTTTAGGGGGTTTAAAAATGACTTATTTGGCCATGCCCGTTCAGTTACGGGATTAATTTTTGCGTGTCGTTAGCGATCGCGTAACGCACCGAGCTAGTGCGAAAAAAAAGGGCATTTCTGCCCTTAGAAGTTGCGCCACGAGAAGTTAAAAATCTAGCTAATGCTTAAAGCAATGAGAAACAAAGTGCCGACGAAGAGAAAAGCAAGACCGCCCATAAGGGAATAGCGTTGTTGCTGTTCGGGACTGGGATACTCGGCGTAGTACATTTCCGGTTCTTGAGGGTAGTTGTTGAGAACGCCGTTTTCGTTACTGGTCGTGTACATCTGAATACTCCTGTTTCTATAAATACGCGTTAGACGAAAGCAAAATCAAACCCTAGCTAATACTTAAAGCAATGAGAAACAAAGTGCCGACGAAGAGAAAAGCAAGACCGCCCATAAGGGAATAGCGTTGTTGCTGTTCGGGACTGGGATACTCGGCATAGTACATTTCCGGTTCTTGAGGGTAGTTGTTGAGAACGCCGTTTTCGTTACTGGTCGTGTACATCTGAAATACCTCCGGTTGTTTTCCGCTTATGTAAATAAATGTAACAAAATACAAAGTTTTGTAACGGTGACTTGACACAAAAACACCTGTGATGTTTATCACAGGCAAAATTGAAATGAGCACACCATGTTTGACCAAGGTAGCAGGCATTGTAACTGTAGGCTGTTAATGGAAGAGTTATATCAAATCCGGATAATTGTCCGATGTAATCTTGTAATATCCCAACACCATCGATCGCAGCAGAACGGGACAACTCACAGTAAAACACGTTCCTCAATATCAGTAACCGCACTTTATTTATATTTCGTGTAAACGGGAGGACTGCCTCGCTTAACATTGCCAGAAGTCGTGCGAGGCGTATTCCGCAAAGAATTCTGGAGATTTTCCAAGCCCGATTCTAGAACATCGCAACGACTTACTACCTTTGTTATTTGGTCGTGTAGGTGGGTTTGTCGAGCCTCAAACTGAGATTGGCGTTCTTGTCCTTCTTTTTGCCGCAATTGCCAAGTTGTTTGCTGCTGGGTTAAATAGGATTGCCAATTTTTGCGGAGTTGTCGCACTTGCTCGTTCAAATGGGATTGCTGGTTATCGAGTTCCTTTTGTCCTCGATTGGTTTGGTCGATATAGTTTTCAATTTGCTCGATTGTTGCTTGCTCTTTTTCCTCGATCGCCCGATCGCGTTGGGCGATCGCCGTTTGCAACTCTGTCTTTTCCGCTTGCAGTTGTTGGATTTGAGTTTGTTGGTCGTTCAGTTGAGATTCGAGGCGATCGCAATGTTCGGTTTTGAGGTGTTGAATTTGAGTTTGTTGCTCGCTCAGTTGAGATTCGAGGCGATCGCAATGTTCGGTTTTGAGGTGTTGAATTTGAGTTTGTTGCTCGCTCAGTTGAGATTCGAGGCGATCGCAATGTTCGGTTTTGAGGTGTTGGAT
>JAGHZQ010000082.1 GCA_017746715.1 Cyanobacteria bacterium SBLK | reverse complement strand
GCGTTGGGAGAAAACAGGATCGGCAAAAACGGCTAATTTTTTGGCAGCAGGGGAACGATTTTCCAATTGCTGGCGTTGAATCGCCAGACTCGAAGCCGAAGAAAGATGCACGATTTCATGGTGTGCCAGTAAAGGTGCAATATCTGCTCCCGACGCTCCCCACTCCTCCCCCCAAGGCAATGCACCAAAAGGAAGGCGGTGCAATTTCCCATCGGCAACGATCGCCAACCGTTGCCCCTTTAAGCGATCGGCAACGGGTCCGAGGAGCATTTGGGCGAGTTCTTTGCCTTCGGCGAGGGGGTTGCGATCCTCGGCTTGCAGGGCGTTGACATACCGTTCGACGGCGATTTCAATTTCTGCTTTGGCAGGGAGTTCGTGGGTGGAAAACTCATTTTTGCCGACAACAAAAAGATAACTGCGATCGCTGTTGAGGGCGTATTCGAGCAAGAGGGTATCCTCATCGAGAATATCTCGTTGAATTTCTGCAAGGGTGAGGGGCTGGGGATATTTTAGATCGGCGTAGGCGGGATTGTTGCGACGAATGCGAGTTTCGAGATCGGATAGGGCTTGCAAACCGCGATCGCGTTTTTGGTTGAGGCGTTCTAAGTCTGCGTTGGCATAACTGCCTCCGAGCAATCGCCCTCGTTCTCGTTCTAACTGGCTCACTTCTTGAATGAGTTCCCGCTCTCGAGTGAGAAGTTGCGGCGCGACATTTTGACGAATGTCGAGTTTGGCTTCGGCAAGGAGTTCTGTGAGGGTGCGGGCGCGACTTTTCTCGCTAACGTGCAACGCTCGGGCGTCATAGCCGCGATCGGGCTGCTGGCGATGCAGTTGCATCAGGATATCGATATGGAGTTGATAGCGATCGCTGAGGGTGGCAAAGAAGGATTGACGCCAATCTGGATTTTCCAGTTCCGCGCGAATGGATTCGGCGATGGCGATGGCGGTTTCGATATCTGCAAGGGCTTCCTTAAAGTTACCCTGCTGCTGTTTGACGAAGGCGATCGCGTGCAGGGAACGCCCCTCTCGAGGGCGACTGCCGATTTCTCGAAAGATCGTTAAAGATTGTCGGTAGAGTTGGAGGGCGCGATCGTTTTCTCCCAAAATATGGTAAACGTAACCCAAACCGATCAGGGCGTTGCCTTCGCGGTTGCGATCGCCCATATTTTGAAAAATTGCCAAAGATTGCTCGTAAAATTCTTTGGCTTTAGCGGCCTCTCCCGAGGCTTGATATCCTATCCCTAAATTGGCGAGGGTCGTTCCTTCTCCAATGCGATCGCCGATTTTTTGGTTGATGGCTAAGGCTTGTCGATACACTTCGATGGCTCGGGGGTATTCTTGCAATAAGGCGTAAACGTTACCCAAGCCGATGAGGGTACTGCTTTCGGCGGCGGGGTCTTCGATCGCTCGAGCGATCGCTAGAGAAGCGCGGTAAAACTCCTCGGCTCTCCGATATTGTCCCAAGAACAGATAAATATTACCGAGACTGATGAGGACAGAACCTTCGTGAGCGCGTCCCCCGATTTCTCTGGCGATCGCCAGCGATCGCTCGTAAAGAGCAATGGCTTTGGCATAGTCTCCTGCGTCATGGTAAGCCAGTCCCAACTGATTGAGGGCGTTGCTTTCTCCGGTGCGTTCGCCAATGTCTTGTAAAATCTCTAAAGCGCCTTCGTAAACTTCAATGGCACGGGCGGTTTTTCCCAGACTGCGATAGGCATTCCCCAAGCCGATGGATGCCTTGCCCTGCCCTGCAATATCGCCAATTGTTTGTAGGATGGTAACGGCTTGTTGGTAAAATTCAATGGCTTTGTCGCTTTCTCCTAAAACGTTGTGAATATTGCCTAAATTGCTCAGGGCATAGCTTTCTCCCGCGCGATCGCCGATTTCTCGTTTAATTGCGAGGGCTTGTTGCAAGTATTCCGAGGCGGCTGGATAGTTGCCCAATGTTACAAAAGTATTGCCTAAACCGATCGCGGCGTTGCTTTCTTCGAAGCGATTGCCAATTTCTCGAGCGATCGCTAAAGATTGTTGGTAGAATTCGATGGCTTTCTCGTTTTCCCCCCAGAATTGATGGATATTGCCCAAATTGGTGAGAGTCGAGCCTTCTCCGATGCGATAGCCGGTTTTGCGAAAGATGGGGAGGGATTGTCGGTAAAATTCTACCGCTCGGGTATAGTCCCCCGAGGCTCTGTAAATATTGCCCAAATTGTTGAGAATTGCCCCTTCGCGAATGCGATCGCCGACTTCTCGGGCAATGGTTAAGGCTTGTTGGTAAAGTTCGATCGCTTGGCTGTTATCTCCCGATGATTGATAGCCCAAAGCTAGGCCGAGGAGGGACGAACCTTCTCCAGAGCGATCGCCAATTTCGCGGAAAATCGAGAGGGATTGGTTGTAAAGTTCGCGAGAGCGGGAATAATTGCCGATGGATTGGGAACTATTGCCCATATTACCGAGGGTGCGGGCTTCTCCAGTACGATCGTCGATTTCTCGGTATATCTGCAAAGCGCTTTCCCAAGATTGCAATGCCTCGCGGAATTGACTGGTTTGGGCTTGCTGAATGCCTAGGTTATAGAGGCGATCGGCTTCGGTTTTACGCGCTTCGGTTGCTTGTGCCAAGACGAGATTTGCTTGTGCGCCAATGCCTCCAGAAGTCCCTAGCAAGAGCAATGTCAGGCCGGCTGTCAATGCCCAATTTCTCATTTTTGCTTCCTCCGCTTTGTTCTCGATAAACTCAATGATGCTGCAGATGCAAAACCCACAATTTTCCCAGTGAGATTGAGCGATCGCGTTTCGGTTGGAGCGATCGCGCGGGTTCACTCTTGGTTCTAAGCATTGGTTGCAGTCAATGCCGAGAAAAGGGTTTCTAAATCTTCCTGAGTGTAATTAAACTGCGCGATCGCAATTCCCGCAGCGATCAAAGTTTTTAAAAACTCCGCACCCTCTTCTTTTGTTCCGGAAAATTTAACTTTTACGCTTCCCGTATCTTGCAACATTTCCCAACTTTCCACCCAAAGACAATTTTGTAACTCGGTTTCCAATCTTTCCAAATTGTCCAAAGCGGTAATTAACAGATGAGGACGAGAGAAGCGACTGTAAATCTCTTTCAACGGCGCACTTTCCACCAAAAAACCATATTCCATCACGCCAATTGACGTACAAAGCTCTGCCAAATCGCTTAAAATATGGGAAGAAATTAAAATCGTCATTCCCGCTTCTTGGAGGGTTTTAATGGTCTCGCGAAACTGCATTCGAGAGAGGGGATCCAAACCGGAGACGGGTTCGTCTAAGAGTAAAACAATGGGTTCGTGAACGATCGTTCTCGCCAAACTGAGACGCTGTTTCATGCCTCGAGAAAGTGTCGAAATCGCACTATTTCTGCGATCGACTAACCCCACTAATTCTAACACCTCATTAATGCGACGCTGGCGATAGGGTTGTTTCAGTCCGTATAAGCGAGCAAAATAGTCCAAATACGTTAAAATCGTCAAATCTTCGTAAACGGGATAATCATCGGGCAGATAGCCTAAATGCTTCTTTAAACGGGCATTGGTATCGTTTCTTAAGAGGCGATCGCCGTGAATGTAAATCTCTCCGATCGTTGGTTCTTCGATCGCCGCCAACATCCGAATTAAAGTCGTTTTTCCCGCCCCATTCGCCCCAATTAACCCATAAACCTCTCCCTCGGCAATTTGCAAATCGATTGCATTCACCGCAATACGGCGATCGAATTGTTTGGTCAGCCCATAAGTCGCAATGGCAGTTTCTTTACTCATGTTGTTTATTATTGATTATTACTATCAACTATCCATTAATTTCCCGTCATAGAATGAGGAATTCGCTTTTGAATGAGTCCTAATACCGTCTCCCATAGCGTTGTTAACATTGAGGGTTTGAGTTGTTTTTGCAACTCTTGATAAAGAGGTAATTCGGAAAGCTCCAACTCCATCGCGATTGCTAAAGCCAAATCGCAATATTCTCTTGCTGTTTCTAAATTACCCAAATTTTGATTGAGGCGTGCCAAATTCTTTAAAATTTCTGCTTCCAAATGCCTTGCATGAATGTTGCGTGCGATTTTCAAGGCTTCTTGTAAATGCTCTCGGGCTTCGGAATATTCTTCCAAACGCAGGTGACTTTCCCCAATATGACCGATTAAGCGCCCTTCTTCATAGCGATCGCCCAATTCCCGCGCGATGGGCAAACTTTGTTGCAAGTGTTTGATCGCTTGGGTATGATTGCCCAAAAAGCCGTAAATGACCCCCAAATTCCCTAAAGCCGTTCCCTGTTCCCCGCGATCGCCGGAAGTGCGGGCAATATTCCAGTGTTGCTGGTAGAGAGACATAGCGCGATCGCTATCTCCAAGGGCGTGATAGGCATTGCCTAAGTTGCCAAAAATGCGCCCTTCTTCTAACTTATCTCTCGTAGCGCGGGCGACTTTTAAGGCTTTATGAGAAACGCGAATTGATTTATGATAGTTTCCTAAATAAAAATAAGCCATCCCCAAACTACTCAAGGCTTTCCCTTTATTCGGCAAATCGTTTAAGGCTTCGGCAACGATCAAGCGTTCTTCAAATCGTTCTAAGGCTTGACGATAATTGCCTAAAGCGCAATAGGCATTCCCTAACTGCATGACGGCTTTCCCTTCCCAAGGGCGATCGTCAGTATTGCGAGCTGTATTCAGTAACTCTTCATAATAAGAAATTGCTGTGTTGTACTCCCCCATATTTCCGTAAGCATTGCCAATATTGAGGAGGGCTTCTTCAAGTTTGCGAATTTTTCGCGAGAGTTTTTCTGTTAAACTATCTTCCTTCTCTAACGTTTGGCGTGCGAGGTCGAGATAGTGTTGTAAATATTCTACCGTTTGCGCGTAATCTTTCAGCGAATAATAGGAGTTTCCTAAATTGTAAAGAATTGTTTTTAAATTTTCTTTCCCTTCTGTTTTTCCTTTTAAAGTGAGATATTGTTGCAAATATTCAATTGTCGAACGATGGCGATTGCTGGCATAACAAGCATTCCCCAAATATAACAAAGCGATTTCTAGTTCTGCGGGCATCTCTCCGGCTTCGGCAAGATTTAAATATTGCTGGAGATAGTCAATTGCCCGTTCGTATTCTTCGAGAAGATAATAGCCGCGTCCCAAAGCAAATAAAGTTTCTTCAAAACCTTCTCGCTGTTCTCGATTGTTTTCCGTGAGGCTCAGATATTGACTGAGATATTCCAGTGCGGGAGAAAATTGTTCTTTGCTATAATAAGCACGACCGAGTTTTAAAAATATTTTTGTCAGATTGGGGCGTTGTTTTTGACTTTCAACGCGGTCGAGATAGAGTTGCAAATATTCAATGGTTTTATCGCGATCTTGCAAGATTGAATAGGAGTTCCCCAAATACAACCAAGTTGTTTCCACATCGCGAACTTGTTCTTTATCCTTAGCAATATTCAGATATTTTTGCAAAAATTCGGCGGCCTTTTCGTATTGCTGTTGATAATAATAAGCATTCCCTAGATATAACCAAGTTATTGCAAGGGTCGGCGTTTTTCCAATTTCATCGAGGATGCCGATATATTTCTGTAAGTATCGAATTACCCGTTCCCAATCTTGGAGAAAATAATGGGCATTCCCTAAATAGAGAAAAACATTCTCTGAAGCGATCGCTTGTCCTCGTTCTTCGAGAAGCTGACAATGTTGCTGCAAGTATTGAATCGCCCGTTCGTATTCTTGAAGATAATAATAGGCATTCCCGATCGCGAGAAAAGTTTTGTCAATCTCTGACTCTCCTTCAACATTGGCAAGGATATCTAAGTATTCTTGTAAATGTTCTGCGGTTTTGCGATAATTTTGGAAAGAATAGTAAGCATTGCCTAAATACAGCAATGTTGTCCCTAAAATAGATTCTTGCTTGTTATTGCGCGCAATGGGTAAATATTGCTTTAAATATTCAATTGCTTCTCGGTATTGTTGTCGGCAGTAATAAGAATTTCCGAGGTAAAATAGCGTATCTCCCGAACCAAAAAATTCAGCAAAATTTTGGGTTAATTCCAAACACTGCTCTAAATATTCAATGGTTTTCGCATAATGACCCAAAGAATAATGGGCATTGCCTAAATACAAGAAAGCGCGATCGAGGTTCGGAATTCCGGCTTTTTCCGGGAGAATCTTGAGATAATCTTGCAAGTATTGAATTGATTTTTGATAATCTTGACGCAAGTAATAGGTATTTCCCAGTCCTTGCAGACACACCGCATCGATTTGTTCGCTAACGCGCCCGATCAGGGGTTTGTAGAGTGCGATCGCTTCTTGAAAATAGCCGCCTTTCTCTAGGCGATCGTGCAAAGTTTCGCCATTTTCCAAGCGCAGGAACAAAATTTCGCTGGCTTCTTCCCAAGCTCCCAGTTGGCCAAGATGATGAAAGGCTTCCAAATACCCCCGCACTCGCTCCAGTTGAGAATCCCCGGGATCGGGTTGGTATATTTGTAAGTAATAAAAAGCCCAGCGAATATGTGCGATTTCTGTTAAGTTTAAATCTTCTAAAACTTCATGCAAGCTCGGTAAAGGCTCTTCGCTACTTAAATCGCTAACACTGCGTTTTAATCCTATCCAATACTTAACGCATTCGATAAAGCGCGCGAGAGCGGAAAGTTTTCCGGTTAGGGGGATTTCACTTTCGGGAATTTGAGTCTCGGTACTATTTTCTTCCTCAACCGTGGGAGAAGGTAGCACGAATTGATTTTCTGCCCTGCGATAGCGAACTTTTAAGGCTTCTCGCTCTGATAAAATCTTGAAATTTACTTTTTTTTCGAGTTCGGTCATTTCCTTCTCCCTTCTAATTCAGATCCTTGTAAATGATTTAACATAATTTGACGCAAAAAATCGTGTAAATAATATCGAACTGTTAAGCGTTTCTTTTCTTCCTCTACAAAAAAACGACGTTTGAGGATATCCAAAGCCGATTTTTGTTCCTGCAAAGAAAAATTGCCAATCAAAAATCCCCAACCTTGAGGATCGACAGCCCGTTGATTTGCCGCGCCCAAACACAGTAATTCATAGGCTAAAGGATAAATTTCATTTAAACGCTGGTAGGTGCGTTCGATGGAGATTTTAACCCAGTCCGATAATCTTCGAGAAGGCATATTTACAGGTCGATCGCCATTGACGACATCGATTTCATATTCGCAGCCATAATCTCGCCAGTATGCCTGAATATTGCCATAATAAGGATATTCTCGAATTTCTCCGGCAATGATCTTTAGCATGAGAGGATGTCCCTCATAAACTTCTGTAATTTCTCTGAGGCAGGTTTCATCCATTGGGGTTTGTAATTGTATGCCCCAAGCCAAGAAAAGTTGTTTAACCGTTGATAATTGCAAGCCTTTGAGTGCGATTGCACTTGTTTTATCCCGAGAAAAATTGGCAAATAATGCAGGTTGAATGCGAGTTGTTACCACCAGACGCGATCGCAACTCCGGAAGGTCTATTAGCCCTTGAAAAAAGCGATTGAGGGTTGAATTGGTAAAATTTTGTTGTTCGTCGAGTAAAGTTTCTAGACCATCAAGCAGCAGCAAACAGGGCTGAAATTGCAATTTTGCCAAAACGGCAGCAACGAGATTGCTTTCTCCACTTTGCAAGAGTTCCTGTTGGGAAATCTCTTCCCCTAAAACCAAGCGCGCAATGGATTCAAATCCTCCCCTCTCCGAGTGAAAATCGATATAGAGTCCTAAAGAAAACTCTTGCTGTAACGTCGGATTTTGACTTAAATGTTCTGCAAAAGCAGTCTTGCCAATTCCACCAATTCCCTCTAAAGAGAGCAGCCAACACGATCCTTGTAATTTTTGTATGAGTTGGGCGGCAAGGTTTTTTCGTCCTATCCAAAGTAGAGAAGGAATCTCTTGACTTTTTTGAGAGATATCTCGCTCTTCTTCAATCGGTAAAATTTGGTAATCGCTACGGCGCAATCTGAGATTGAAGGCTTTAAATAAGGCTTTAATCGTAGCGAGTTCTTCAGGTTGGCGGCGATAGAGAATTGAAATCGCGCGATCGACGGGAATATTAGCGCGACGGGCGATTTTACCATAACTCGCCTGCCGATTTTGTGCGGCATAACTTTGGGCGATCGCGGGTTCGATTTTCCCGATACCGCGATCGCTCAAGATTCCGCCTTTCTTTGGTTTTCGGGGTTGGGGAGATTGAGTTTTCGATGACACGAAGCTCCTCTTAATATTCAAAGGTAGCGCTTTAATATAGCATCTTACATTTTTTTACAATTTATGGCGAGAGCGAGTTTATAACCGATTCGCGATCGCCTCTGCTAAGTTTTGCGGGTAATCGACTAAAAGATCCGGATGATGTTGCGTTAAGATTTCTTGAGAATTAAAACCCCAAGTTACACCAACGGCTTTAACGCCGCTTTTTTTTGCCGCATCGATATCTCGGGTCTCATCGCCAACGTAAGCAACAACATGAGGATCGAGTTTATATTGATTTAAAAGTTTACGAAGAATTCTGTCTTTACCAAAAATCGTATTTCCAGAATAAACAAATTCAAAGATATTTTCCCAGTGATGCACTTTGAGAAAGGCCGTCACATTTTCTTCAATGTTAGAAGTCAAAATACCGAGTTTAATTTGTTTTTCCTTGAGACTATTTAAAGATATTTCAATCCCTTCTATGGGCAAAATGTTGGCAATTTCTTGATTTAACTCTTCCCTTGCCCTTCGTAAGAGAAAAGGAATTTTGAAAATAGAAATTTTAGAGCGTCTAATGATTTCGCGAGAACTCAAACCCCGCATTTGGGTAACTTCTTCATCAGTAACGGGTTCGTAGTCAAATTCCTCCGATAATTGATTGAGAATCTCAACAAAAGTCCGATGCGTATCCGCGATCGTGCCATCAAAATCGAAAATCACTAACTTTATCGTCATTTTTTCCAATTACTCATGACCATTTTTTGAATTTTGAATTTTGAATTTTGAATTGGCAAGATTACCACGAGCATTGCGGCGAAACATGTTGGGTTTAATCCGACGCAAGGCAGAAGCTCGAAAGCGTCGATCCCATTCTTCCTCAGAAATTGTTGCCAATTCGGTCAAATTGGGGGATATGTTATCGGGATAGGGGTGAAAATCCTTAATATTGGTTTCCGTGGCGAATCGTTGATTCCAAGGGCAAACCTCTTGACAAATATCGCAACCCGCAACCCATCCTTCTAAATGAGACGCGATCGCCTCGGGTAATTCTTCGGCTCGATTTTCGATGGTATGATAGGCAATACAACGATTGGCATCAACGATAAAAGGTTGAGCGATCGCTCCCGTCGGACAAGCATCCAAACAGCGCGTACAAGTTCCGCAATGTTCTGTATGAGGGCGATCGGGGGTTAAATTCAAATTGGTTAAAATTTCCCCTAAAAACACCCAACTGCCATATTCCCTCGTAATTACATTACTATTTTTGGCGATCCAACCCAGTCCTGCCCGTTGCGCCCAAACTTTATCTTGCACGGGTCCCGTATCGGCATAATACCTTGCCAGAATTCCCTCTCCCATATTTTCCAGCCATTGGGTGAGGATTTTCAGTTTTTTATGCAGGATTTTATGATAATCTCTCCCCCAACTATAGCGGGAAATCTTGCCGCGATCGCTGCCTTTTTGATGCTGATGGGGGGTATAGTAATTTACTGCGACAGCGATAACCGATCGCGCCTCTGGCATAATTTTATGCACGTCAGAACGTCGCGGATTATCCATCCATGTCATTCCTGCGTGATAGCCGGCGTTGAGCCAAGTTTGCAGATGTTTTTCCAAACCATCTTCTCGGGCGATCGCGGCAATTCCTACTTTATGAAAGCCTATTTCTTTGGCTTTTTCTTTAATTTTTTTGTTGCTTATTTGTTGTTGGTTGTTGGTACTAAGCGAAGTCGAAGTGTTTATTTTTGGCGGGTTATTTTCTACTCGTTCATTGTTCATTGTTCATGGTTACGGGATCGGGTAGGGAGTCGCTAGCAGGATCTAAAGAAATTGATGTTTGTTTATTGGCATCTGCCCGTTTTTTCAGTTTGAGCAAGCATAAAATAACGATGGTTAATGCGCCAAATAAAGCGATGAAATTGGGTTTGACATACAAGAAGAATTTACTCAGTTCCGTGCCGATAATACATCCTTGAACGATCGTGGTCCCCAATAAAGTCCATTCTTTTTCCCGTAACATTAACAGACTGATAAAAATTGAAATCAATCCAGCAATGAGAGCAATCGTCGCAATGATAAATGTTGTAAATATCGCCATTGCCGAACTTTCCGGGCTGAAATCTTCGGAAAGTTCTAGCGTTGCACCCAAAAGAACTTTCACTCCTTCTTGAGAAGCCAAGAAGAAACTTAAGGGAATTACAATAACTGCATTAATTAACTGCAATGACCCCAAGGTTGTCCAATGAACTAACGAGGAAGGAATTTGTATTTTTGCCATGATTTTTGATGCCAAAATATCAATTTTTTTTGATAAAATAAATTACGAGAAGACAGCTTTATAATTGGATTTCTTCGATGCTATCTAAAGACACCAGTAAGTTTGCCGTCTTTATATTTTCTTCATCTTCTGGAATTCGCTGACAGCGTGCCGCAAATTCGCAGTGAGTGCAGAACCCTTTGCTTTGGGAAACTTGAGGAAAGGGGATGCGATCGCGATCGAGTTGAATCCGTGCTGCTTCGAGTTGGGTTAAGAGGTGGGTGAGGTCGTGCCGAGTTTGCTCGTGTTGGACGGTATTATAACTAAATTTTAAGGAATCGGGACGAGATCCGACAAACCAATAGGTCAGAGAAATTTGTTCGGGGACGAAATCGGAGGTTTCGGCGAGAACAAAGGGATAGAGACGGGTTTGCCAGTTGCGAGACAAGCGATCGCGGGTTTTGGGCTGGCGGTAGGTTTTCCAGTCAAAAATTTGAGCGCGATCGTCGGTGACGATTAAGAGATCGTAAATAACGGACAGCAAATAGTTTTCCCAAGTTAAGGTGCGAGAATGCTCGGCTTCTCGCAGGGTACAGGCTTCGGGGTTCGTGATATGGGGAGCCGCTTGGACGAGAGAAGAGACCGAGCGATCGAGTTCGGCGTTCTCTTGCAAAAGAACCTCAACGGGCAGGCCGAGTTCCCTCTGCTGCATCAAAAGGTGAAATTGCGTCCCCCAAGCAAGATTTTCTTGTTGTTCCGGTTCGATGGGGGATCCCAATTGGTCTAGGTAGAGATACTGATATTTGCGAAAACAGGTTTCGAGAAGATTGAGGTGTCCTTGGGAAATACGAATGGGTGACATGGGAGGGGATGGGGGAGCAGGGGGAGCGTCGGGAGCAGGGGGGAAGTATTTAGACTTCATCCTTCATCCTTCGTCCTTTCACCCCTTATCCTTTATTGTGCTAAATGGAAACAAAATTATCACGAAAGGTCATGGTAGCGGTAGCAATCTTAGCAGCAGGGAAGGGAACGCGCATGAAATCGCAGTTACCCAAAGTTTTACACGGGCTGGGAGGGAAAACTTTAGTCGAACGAGCCCTTCTCAGTTGCGAGTCGGTGAACCCCTCAAAACGCTTGGCGATCGTGGGATACCAAGCGGAACGAGTCAAAGAATCTCTCGCCCACTATGACAGTTTAGAATTTGTGGAACAGAAGGAGCAATTGGGGACGGGTCATGCCATTCAGCAATTAATTCCTCATTTAAAGGATTTTGAGGGGGATGTCTTGGTGTTAAATGGGGACGTGCCGTTATTGCGATCGCAAACCATTACGAAGTTATGGGAAACCCACACGACGAATAAAAATGCAGCCACGCTATTAACGGCGCAGTTACCGAACCCTCGGGGTTACGGGCGAGTTTTTTGCGACAATGACAATTACGTGCAACACATTATCGAGGATCGCGACTGTACCCAAGCACAAAAGCAAAACCGTCGCATTAATGGGGGGGTTTATTGTTTCAATTGGCCGCAGTTGGCGGCAATTTTACCGGATCTCAAAGCCGATAACGATCAGAAGGAATATTATATTACTGATGTTTTCTCGATGATGCAGCCGGTGATGGCGGTGGATGTAGAGGATTATCAAGAAATTAATGGGGTGAACGATCGCCGTCAGCTTGCCAATGCCGATCGCATTTTACAGGCTCGGGTGAAGGATGCTTGGATGGCGGCGGGGGTGACGTTAATCGACCCGGATAGTATCACGATTGACGATACGGTTACGTTACATCCCGATACGATTATCGAACCGCAAACCCATTTACGGGGCAAAACGGAGATTGCTTCGGGCTGTCGCATCGGTCCGGGCAGTTTGATTGAAAATAGTACCATTGGGGAAAATGTGACGGTGCTGTATTCGGTAGTGAGCGATAGTGAGGTGGAAGCGGGGACGCGGGTGGGTCCTTATGCCCATTTGCGAGGGCAGGTGAAGGTCGGGCAATCCTGTCGCGTGGGCAATTTTGTCGAGTTGAAAAAGACTTCTTTAGGGGAGAAAACTAATGTCGCCCATTTGTCTTATTTGGGAGATGCAACGGTGGGCGATCGCGTGAATATTGGAGCGGGAACGATTACGGCGAATTACGATGGCGTGAATAAGCATCCCACGGCGATCGGCGATGGGACAAAAACGGGATCCAATAGCGTTCTGGTGGCTCCAATAACGTTAGGAAAAGATGTGACGGTGGCGGCGGGTTCTACGATTACGGAAGATGTAGAAGATGATAGTTTAGCGATCGCGCGTTCTCGTCAAACCGTTAAAAAAGGTTGGCGCTTGCAGAGTTAATGAATACCAAGGTGGGTTATTCCCACCTTAACAACATGTATAGCTACTGCCAGTTTCTCAATTCCCTCCCAAATTTGTTCCTCGCTAAGTTCCCCATAACCGAAAATAAACTCACCCCGATCGCACGCATCCAAATAATGAACTCGGGCGGACATCAATCCCACACCCACACTTTCCGCCCGAGAAATTACCTCCTCATCTCGTAAAGGAAAATGAAACTTTGCCATCAGATGAATGCCCGCCTTTTCTCCAAAAATTGTTACCCGATCGCCAAAAAACTCCTCCAATGCTTTCACCAAAGTTTGCCGCAATTTATCGTAATGCGATCGCATTTTGCGGATGTGACTTTCCAAATGTCCTTCCTCGATAAAATCCGTTAAAACGTACTGATCTAGCGTCGATAACTGGCGATCGCACAACCATTTTGCCCGCAAAAATACCTCAACCAAATGTTCCGGTAAAACCAAATAACCAATTCGCAAAGACGGAAACAACACCTTAGAAAACGTGCCGATATAAAGCACCGAATTTCCTCCATTCAACCCCTGTAAAGCGGGAATGGGACGCTCTCCATAACGAAACTCGCTATCGTAATCGTCCTCAATGATTAAACCTCCCGTTTGTTGCGCCCATTGTAACAGTGCCAAGCGTCGGGAGAGGGATAAAATCGCCCCCGTGGGGAATTGGTGAGAAGGAGTTACGTAAACCAACTTTGCCTCGCGATCGCCCAACTTCTCCACCACCAACCCCGACGCATCCACGGGAATAGGAATAATATCGGCATCATAACTGGCAAAAATGCGCTTAGCACTGAGATAGCCCGGATCTTCAACCGCGATCGCCTCGCCTCGCACAAAAAGGACTCGCAAAATCAAATTCACTGCTTGCTGCGTTCCATTTGTGAGTAAAATTTGTTCTGGATTGCATTTGACTGCTCGCGATCGCCCCAAATACCCCGCGATCGCTTCCCGCAAGGGCGCATAACCCCGAAAATCCCGCGCGTAATCCAACCATTCTCGCCCCCCACAACAATGACGAGAGAGGAGTTTGCGCCAAAGTTTCACGGGAAAAAGATCGAGATTGGGAGTCCCGTAACGAAAGTTTATCGCCACATCGGGTTCCGGTTGCAAAGCTAACTCGTTTTTTGCCAATCTTTCCCCGTATTCCGAGAGAGAATGGGGCGATCGCATGGCAGATAAAGGCGGATCGACGGCTTTCGCTTGTAAAAACTCTTCTGGGAGGCGATCGCTGACATAAGTTCCCGATCCGGCAACCGTTGCCAAATAGCCTTCCCCGAGGAGGCGATCGTAACTCTGCGTTACCGTATTGCGAGAAATACCGAGGGATTTTGCCAGAGATCGCGTGGAGGGGAGGCGATATCGAGGGGGTAAAATGCCCTGTAAGATAGCACGCTGCAAGGCTTCATAGAGTTGTTGGTGCAGGGGAGTTTGAGATTGAAAATCGAGGGCGATCGCGAGTTCCATGAGAATACAAAATTGGCTCT
Organism: Cyanobacteria bacterium SBLK; assembly: GCA_017746715.1. Lineage (GTDB taxonomy): Bacteria > Cyanobacteriota > Cyanobacteriia > Cyanobacteriales > Spirulinaceae > CCY15215. The sequence continues at coordinate 66,026 of JAGHZQ010000082.1, read as the reverse complement.
ATCAAAAAGTTTAAAATTGGCTCTTTGCAAAGTCCAGCGCGATCGCTACACTCAAAAATAACTTGCCCCCTAAATCCCCTAATCCTCCTCCCGTCCCCCTTAATAAATCCCCCAATCCTCCTTCGCAAGGGGGAGGATAGAGGATGCTTCGCTTTTCAAGGACGGGGGACTTCCGGACTCCGATTTCTCCGATTCCCCCCAGAATTGGGGGTCTAGGGGAGCAATCTAACACCTCTAGAAACCATGGTAATGCTTGAAAATGCAGCAATTCGAGTGAGAGAAGCAACCCCCGGAGACGATGCTCTCATTGCCGAATTTTTTCGGGAAATGTGGCTGGATCTAGATATTCCAGACAATGCGATCGCCCCCAATTATCTCTCTATCGTCCGAGAATACATCGAATCCGCCCGCCGGGATCTCGACTATAAAGCCTTTATTGCCGAAAAAAGCGGCAATGCGATCGGCTGCGTTAGCTGTCAGCGATTTGCCGGATTGTACCCCAATATTTTACTTCGACATTACCAACGCGGTTACATCTGGGGCGTTTATGTGATTCCTTCTTATCGCCGACAAGGAATTGCCACTCAACTCACTCGATATTGTGTCGATTATCTCAAGTCTTTAAATTGCACCCATGTCGTTTTAAATGCCTCCCCAATGGGGCGATCGGTTTACGAAAATATGGGATTTATCGAGGGAAATTCAATGGATTTTGTTTTGTAAAGAGGAATAGCTCAAACCTACCTCTAACCTCTCCCAAGAGAGGAGAATAATCCACAATTAACAACTAACAACCCATGAATACCAACAATCAACACTTCGACAAAGCTCAGCGCAAGCAACAAACAATCAATAATATCCCCATTACTTCGCGGACAAAAATACGTCGCGTCCCCCAACGAGGAAACTACGATCGCGAGACCATTTACCAAATTTTAGATGAGGGTTTAATCTGCCATACTGGTTTTATTGTAAACGGTCAAACCTTTGTCATTCCTACCGCTTACGGACGCATTAACGATCGCCTTTACATTCACGGTTCTCCTGCCAGTCGCCTGATAAAAACTCTCAAAGAAGGCGTAGAAATATGCGTTACCGTAACCCTATTGGATGGGTTGGTATTGGCGCGATCGGCATATCACCACTCGATGAATTATCGCTCTGTCATGGCCTTTGGAATCGCAACGGTGGTTGAAAATGAAGCCGAAAAATTAGCCGCCTTACAAGCCTTTACCGAGCATATTATCCGCGATCGCTGGCAGGAAGTTCGCCCGCCCAACCCTCAAGAATTAGCGGGAACTTTGGTGTTATCTTTGCCTTTAAATGAAGCCTCGGCAAAAATGCGATCGGGCCCGCCCATTGATGACAAAGATGATTATAATTTACCCGTTTGGGCGGGAGAATTACCGTTATCTTTGCAAACTTCTTCGCCGATTGTCGATCCTCGCCTGCCGGAAAATATTGGCATTCCTCCTTATGTCAAAAACTATAGCCGAGGGAATTAATTAACATCAGAAAAAAATAAGAGGTGTAAATATTTACCATTTACACCTCTTATTTTACACACTTATTCATCAAGATTCGTTAAAACTTTGTTCAAGCGTGACTCGATTTTAGCGTCTTCTCGTCCTTCTGCGATCGCTTTAAAAATTTGAATCCAATATTTGATTTTAATACCTAGCCACACTATATTTCTGATTTCATGTAAGTAGGAATCCATTAAATTGCCCTGCCCGCTTCTCGCAATGCGTCCAAAATTGCCACCTCCATCCTCTAGTGCTTTATCTGACGCATCTTGTTTTGCAGAAGGATAAGGAATTCTATATTGTTTATCCGCAAAAGTGTTGAATGACGATGGGCGATTAAAGCTCAATTTCCAGCCTCTCCCGTGCGGGAGAGGCCATCATTTTGAATTTTGAATTCTGAATTTTGAATTGATTTAGCGGCGATCGCGGCGAGATTGTCTCATTTCATCGAGTTTTTGGATTTGTTCGTCGGTAAGGATGCCTTCAAGATCGGCTCGGAAGTCTTGGCGGATCGATCGCATTTGTTCGCGTTGATCTTCGGTTAAATTGAGCGTACCCCGTCCCGGACGACGACCCTCAGAACGAGCATTTTGCATCGCCGCTTTTTGTTCGCTGGTGAGAATATTATCCATTTGCGATCGCATATCTTCCCGGAGTTCGGAAAGTTGAGATTGTTGCGCTTCGGTTAATCCCAGAGCGGAAACGAGTTCTTGATGCTTGCCTCCCTTTCCAAACTCAGCGCTAGCGGGGAGAGCCGATGCCAAGGAGATAGAAGCGATCGTGCCGACCAAAACGAGAAGAGACTTGAATTTCATGACGTTGAACCTTGTGAATGTTGTTGTTTGTTATCTCAATCTTAGGCAAGGCACTATCGAGATGAGATGGGGTGAAAGTCACGAATCCTTTGGGGCGATCGTCCCAAAATCAATAGGACTAGGGTTTCCGATAGAGGGTTAAAAGTTGCGTCGTTAAAGTCTTTGCCATTTCTAAGCGCTCTGGAGAGTCGATTTGCATAATCCAATTGGCGAGATACTCTAATGCTCCGTTAATCATCATGGTAAATCCTTCTACATCGGGGACTTCTAACTCCCCCGCATCGACAACCGCCTGTATTGCCTGCACTAATAAACCATACCCATACTGGCGATCGCATTGGGCCAAAGTGTCTGCATCCAACATGGCAGGCGCTTCAATAAAAACCAAGCGGCGAATATCCTCGCGATGAGCAATCTCTAGAAACGCATGGCTTCCTCCCATGAGGCGCTCCCAAGGCTCTTCGACTTGCATCGCTTGGGTTTCGATATAGCGCGCGATTTCCTGATAGGCTTCTTCGATGACTGCCCGAAATACTCCCTGTTTGCTGCCAAACTGATGATAAAGCGCCCCTCGCGTAATTCCTAAATCTGCAATGATCTCTTCGGTTCCCGTTGCCCCATAGCCTTTGGTCATGAAAAGCTCTCGGGCGCGATCGAGAATGGCGCGTCGCGTGCGAGCGGTTTGTTCGGCTTTGGTTAATTTTAATTTTTTACTTGACATACAAACTGTTTGTATTTTATATTTTAGATACATACAGATTGTATCTGTTTTGACCCCAACCAACAAGGAGAGTCTCGTGGCCGAACAAATTGCGAAAACCTTACAGGCGAATGCGGATCGGGCAAACTTACAAACGCGCCCAGCCACGATCGCCGATATTCCCTTTTTGGCAAGAATTGAATACGAAGCCATGCTTCCACCGACAAATACTTGTTTTTGGGAGGAGCTTCTCCAAGATACTCCCAGCGATTCGCTCCAGTTTATTGCAGCAATGCTGGAAGCAGATGCGTCGAATTGGGGCAAGGTGACGGATTTTATCATCCTTGAAGAAGAGGGACGACCTTTAGCCGGGGCGGCAGGCTATTCCCCCTATACCGAAGAAGTCCGCCCTTTGAATATGGCGAAGATCGAAGCGATCGCGCAAATCTTGGGCTGGTCAACCGCAGAAACCGCTAGTTTTCGCACCCGTTACGAGCAATTGTGGGAAGGGAGAAGCCTTGAGTTTCTCCGACCGGTAGCGCCTTGGATTATTGAAACCGTTGCCGTCCTACCAGAAGCGCGAGGACGAGGCTTAGGAAAAGTACTGATTAAAGCACTCTTAGAAGAAGGGCGATCGCGGCAATACGATTGCGCCGGACTGATGGTGATTAATGGTAACGAAATTGCGCGACGCACTTATGAATCTCTTGGTTTTAAACCCTATCAAACCTTTTATGCCGATTACTTCGATAATCGGTTTTCAGGCGTGACGAAATTTCGCTTTTCATTAAATTGAATGTTTTGCAAATACCGGAGTGTTAGAGACTGTTCGTAAAGCAAATATTAACAGTCTCTTAAAAGCGTTCGCCAATACTGAAAGAAAAAGCACTATCGCCATCATCGCTAAAACCCAAATCAAAGCGGAATAAAGCAATTGATGTTTTCACTGACAATCCAATCCCAAAACCCAATCCATCCCCCGGTTTTTGGCGAACTTCTCCGGGTTGACCGAGGATATTGTCCCCCGTCCCCAAAAGCGATCCGTAATCGATAAATACATTCCCCAATAAATCCACAGGCAGGTTAAATAAACGAGTGGAAGCAACAGGAAAACGATATTCTACCGTCGCTAAAATAAAACTGCGACCGGTACCGACTTCTCCTGCATCGTAACCGCGAATTGAATCGCTGCCCCCTAGAGTAAAGCCTTCATAGGGTGGAACTTCACCAATTATCGTTCCTCCTCGAAGATTGAAAACCAGCATTTGCGAACTTTTGCCAGACTCTGAGGAAGAGAGAGGAATAAACTGGGTGATATTGCCACTCAAACGGTTAAAAGCAATTTGAGCCTCACCTATCGGAAGGGCTTGTTCTAAACCCAAACGAATTCGAGTTCCTCGACTGGGATACTCAGAATCATCGACATTATTATAGAGCGCCGAAATATTTAGGGTTAAGAGATCGTCTTGGCCGCGATCGCTGACGGTTAATTGATTTCCTAATTCATCAACGGGTTCTAAACTCGAGGAGAATAAATCGTCGCGAATGGAGACTTTACGATAGTTGGTACCCAAAGCAACAGTCCATTCCGAGCTAAAGGCTTGCAAATATTCTATCCCGCCACCCAAACTATCAAAAATGGGTTTTTCTCCATTGGGTAAATTAACCTCGCGATCGCCCCCACTAAAAGCTGGATATTCGGTTTGAGTGTTGGCAAAATTAAAAGTGATTCGCGATGATTCAAAATCGCGAAAATAGCTCAGATCGACACCAAAGGATTGGGGATCGAACAACCAAAGATCGCCACCCAAAATAAAAAGTAAATTATCGGCTACACCTAATTTTTGCTGAAAATAAAATCTCGCGGGTAAGTTGTTAGTCAGTTGGTTGTCGAGCAAGACGGGTTCGGCTCGCACAAATCCTTCTAATGCTGTCGGTTCGATAGTAAATACAACCCCAAATTCACTAGGCAGTGGATTGTTTAAGTAGTCTATGTCAATCGCTTCGCGTTCGACTTCTTCACTCTGCTGAGAAGTGTGATTTTCTGTTTCTGTTTTATCCTGTACGATTAAATCCCCGGCTTCAAAACTCACTTTTTCTAGTATTGGTAAAAGATGAGTTTCTTCTATTTTGGTAGAGTTTATGTCAGGAGAAACATTTTCTTCTTGAATTGCTCGTGTCTCTGCGATCGCGATGCCCAAATTGTCTGCACGGTCAGATAAATTGGCCGTTTCAACAGTTAATTCATCTAAAACCAGATCGTCGCGAGTATTGTCTCGTTTTTCCCATGATTCCAACACAAACAATACAAGGCGATCGATGGGGATATCCTCGCTCTCAATTTTGGTTTTATTGTCCAATTTTGACTCTTCAAGCTCTGATTCTATCGCGACCAATTCAAGACTTGGTTTTGCCTGCGATCCCTCTGCAATTTCGAAGAGTTGGTGGGAAGAGACGGGAATGAAGTCAATTTTCTTTTGTTTAGATACAGAGGGAAAGTTGGATTCGCTTTCGATGGAATCTTCAGAAATATTTTGAATTTCTTGTCCTAAATTTTCTACCGCAGCTAAGCAATTAATGGCTGTCGAGCCAAGAATAGCAATACTTGAACGCAGAATTAATGAATTCAAAATAGTTGACATAATAGGAACGCCTTGGGAGTGACAAGGAGGCTGAAAGGTAGAGAGGACAGGGAAATGGGAAAATACCCTCAAAAAAATTGAGTTGTCTAGACAGACAACTCAAAAAACAAATGTTTCTGGAATTATACCAGAGAGTCATTGAGATTCATCTAAAATTTACTCAAATTGCGTTTTAAAAGGTTGAAGATTATCGGGGCGATAATCCGATCGCCCCTGCCATCGTTTCTTAACGCTCTCGTGAAAGATAGGATCGGGATCGATTTGCTCGATATCGCGCAATTTAATCCCCGTTAACCACCAAACAAATTTTGGCATTCCCGTTGCATCGCCGGCAGTGGAAAAACCGGCAAGTGGGTCGATCGCATTGATATCTTCCATTTTGCTTAAATCAAATTCAAGCCCTAATTGAAAGTCATTTTGGATAATATCGAGCATCCACAATAATGCAGCATTAGATAAACCCCGATAGGCTTGCGCTCCTCCTCCTATCGAAGCATGCACCCCCGGAAACCAAATTTGCCGTAATTGTTGTCTTGGATTTTCCGGCTTTTGCGCCATAAATGTCGGTTGAAAAACCTTGCGATCTTCGTCAATCGATAAAGCGTGGACGGCATTTTCAATAATCGAACTGAGGCTAGTATCGTGAAAGCCGTATTTTTTATTAATGTCGCGATCGAGAGACCAAAAAGGAACGATATCGGGAATCCCGACAGAACCTACTGTATCCCAACATCCCAATAACGTAATTTTAGCAGGTTCGGGATAACTGTATTTTTGTTGGAATTCTTGCCCTTTTCTAATTCTGGTTTCGCGATCCAACTCGCGATAAATTTCGTAGGCTTCCGGGGTTCTGCGAATGTGCGATCGATCGACCAAACCGCAATAAGACATTAAACCCGCCAAACTTCTCACGGTGTAAGCACCGCGACTAAAACCGAATAAATAAATCTCATCTCCGGGATCGTAATTTAAACAGAGGAAATGATAGGCTTGTTGAATATTCTCGCTAAGCCCTACTGCAAAAGAACCTCCTAAAAAGGAATCAACTTTATTGGCCGTTCCCAGTCCTTCATCGTAATAGACAACTTGGGGGATTCCTTGACTATCAAAGGTTTTTATCCCTTGTGCAATTTTGACTACATTGGTCGGGTATGCACTTTCTAAAGTTTGCCAAGTGCCATCGCAACAAACAATTAAACGCTCTCGCATTGCTTCTCCTTTTTTCAATTATCAATTATCAATTATCAATTATCAATTGGTAATTGCAAGGATTTTCAATATTTTTTAATAGTAGGTGGGGTTACGCGCTCGCTAACCTAACTTACTGTTTATCCCAAATATTAAAAATGCGATAGAGACCTAACAAACTCAAAATATTATATTGCAGACAATCAATGCGAATTTCAAAATCCGTTAGACTGTGATGAAATGCTCCTAGAATTCGCTGGGGATCGGCAAAATAAAAGACCGACTCGGGATAAAATTGCGTTTGCAGTTGAAAGGCAATTCCTAATTGCAAGGTTGTTAACAGTTGTTGGACGATCGCGGGATTTTGAGCGTAAATTGCCAGATCGCAGGCGGAACACAATGCAGTCATTCTGCGTGCCGTTGCTAGCGATCGCGGCGGTTGATAGATACCCCCCAACCAATCTAAATAAGAAGTTTGAAGATTTTGACCTCGGGCGATCGCTTTGATGCCGCTCATGACAAAATCATAATATTCGGGGTTATTGCGATCGCGAAAAAGTTGATTTAAACTCCACAGTAACCAAGGATCGGGGGGGATGGGTTTCTTGGATTTTGTTTGTTTTGCCAGCAAATAACGAACGCCATTTTCTGCTGATTCCAACCACATTGAATCTTCGGTCAAACGATAGAGACACAGCAAAGCAAAAATAGCTTCCCCCGGATAAATATCGGAGACAAAATCCAGTATTTTTCCTTCCGGATAAGATTGTTTGTGAGAGATAAATTCACCGTTTTCTTGTTGGAGGCTTTGCAAACGCTTCCCTAACTCTAAAATGAGGGGAATGTAAGGCTTATCATTGGTTAATTGAGTGTATTTGCTCAAGGCGATCGCTGCTAGTGCATTACCTCCCAATTTAATCCAACCCTCTTCGACAATACAAGTCCCAATCCCCGGTTTGGGACAGGGTTGTACGAATTGTAATAAATACGAAATTCCATTGAGTATTGTCTCTAAAAGTTCTTCTTCTCGGGTTTCTTCATACAGTTCTAAAAGTGCATAGAGCGTTCCAGTATGGTGTAAGATATTATAGTTTTTGCCAACTTTATTATTTTGAGGATTATAGTGGTAAAGAAATTCACCTTCACCCCCCATCGTCTGTTGCAAATATCTCCAAGCTGCTATTGCTCCTTCAAGCAGAAGATCGGGGGTCATTTTTTGCGGATTTAATACTCGATGTCCGCGATAAAGAGAAACTAATTTCTTGCTATTACAAAAAAAACTGGTACTGCTAAAACGATAAAGCGTAATTTGGGTCGATTCTAATAACTGATGATAAGTTCGCAAGCGATCGGGATGGTTCTCTAAATAAGCAATAATCTTTTTGGGGAGTAGGCGTTGCTGGCGATCGATTAAAGTTTGGGCAACTAATTCTTCTGGCAAAAAAGCAATCTTTGAAGCTTCATCGAATGCCAAACCGTAAAGACTGCGATCGAGTTTTAAGGGGTGTCTGGAATTCCGACGCTGTACGGATAAGGCTTCTTGAACGATATCGATTTTAAACCATTGCGGTGCATTTTCGGGAAACAATAATTGAATTTGAGTGATGGCATTAGCGATCGCTTTTTCGATTCCCAATCCCGTCCCCCAAACGACTTGTGCGGCGGTTTTTGTATCGCTGGCAGAGAAAAAAACGATACGAGGAGAGCGATCGCCTTGCAACTCTTGGGGAAGGGGAATTTTCTCTTCTGAAGGGTCTAAAATCGAGAGAATGTGTTGCGCGATCGCGGTTTGATCGGCGGCCGTTAAATAAAGCGAATTTTGCAAGCGATCGAACCAGATAGAATCCATACTTTTTTCATCCTTCATCTTTCCTCCCTCATCTTTTTACTCAGATAGCCGCGAGGAGTGATTAACCAAGTTTCGTGCTGGTAGGTGCTGCAATTCCCAATAATAACCGTGGTTAGCATATCAATAGGAAATTGTAGCATTTGTTCGAGGGTGGTGAGTTGAATGGATTCTTCGGGGCGATAGGCAGATTTAACTAAGGCGACGGGGGTATTGCTCTGACGGTGTGCGAGGAATATTTGTTGCGCTTGTACGATTTGTTCTTGACGCTGGCGCGATCGCGGGTTATACAATGCGGTCACAAAATCTCCCATTGCCGCAGCCTGCAAGCGCTTGAGGATAACGTCCCAAGGCGTTAGCAGATCGCTTAAACTAATCGCGCAAAAGTCGTGCATTAAAGGGGAACCAACGCGGGAAGCGGCGGCTTGCAGGGCGGTAATTCCGGGAAAGACTCGCACTTGCGGCGTTTTTCCATCCCAACCCGTTTCTTTGAGTTCTTCCATGACCAAGCCTGCCATCCCATAAATACCGCAATCTCCGGAAGAAACGACGGCAACACTTAAACCCCAACATGCTAAAGCGATCGCTCGTTTTGCGCGATCGCTCTCTCGGGTAATAGGAAAAGATTCGACAATTTGCCCCGGACGTTGTAAGGGTGCGATTAAATCGAGATAGAGAGAATAGCCGATAATAACGTCGGCTGACGCGATCGCGGTTCGAGCGGCATGAGTCATTTGTTCTAATGCCCCCGGACCCGTCCCCACGAGAAAGAGCCTCCCCGTGCGTCCCGTATATTCCCTCTCTGCCAAAGAAACCGCGATCGTCACTGCCCCCTTAACCCCTTCTTCCTTATAAATCTGCTTTTTCACCAACAAGCGATTTCCTCGAGGGTCGGTTCCCCCGCCTTCGGCACCCCCCTTATCCCCCTCCCGTCCCCCTTGGTCAGGGGGAAAGCCAGAGGATGCTTCGCTTTTCATAACGGGGAAAGGGGGGATCTTTCCTGCTAACTGACAAGCGGCTTCGGCAACGCTGGGAGTGCCAACTTCGCGTTGGACGATATCCGAAGGAGTGGGAACATTGACGCTTTTTAATTGTTCTGCTGAAAAGGTACAAAGGGGAAAATTTCGGTCTTGACAGAGTTCTAGAATTCCCGTTTCGTCGGCTTTTAGATCGATGGTTGCAATTCCGGCGATCGCGTCTTCTGCGAGATGGTTGCGTTGAAATACGGTTTTGATGCCGCGATCGATGAGGGCTTTGGGAGTCCCTCTTTCGCACCCCAGTCCCACCCACAAAATGCAAGGATGCCATTGCACCTTAGGGAAGTCGGCTGCGGGGTTAAAACTGCGTTGGGTAAATCCTATCCAGATGCGTCCTTTCGGGGCAATTTCCCCATCAAAACGGAAGGGATGGTTAGGGGACAGGGCGTTTTGCCAGAGCATCGATCCGGCTTCTTGAATGACTTCTACGGGATATTGTTTGGCGATCGCGGCACTCACTCCCGTCCAATCTCCTTTCCCTTTTTTCCAACCGAAAGGAAGTCCGAGAATATCGATTCCGGGGAAGTTTAAACTGCTGGAGACTCCGGTAATAATGGGAGTTGCGCCGAGGGTTTCGGCGACAAGTCGGGCGAGAGCATCTCCTCCTCCTTGATGTCCCCCGCACAAACTAATCACAAATTTGCCTTCTTCGTCCAAAACTAAAATTGCCGGATCCGTGCGTTTATCGCGTAATAAGGGGGCAATTAAGCGGGTAACGGCTCCGCTTGCCAAAACAAAAATAAAGGCTTTATAATCCTGCCAAATTTTTCCTAAATGCTCTTTTAAACTTCCTTGATAGGGTTGTGCATTTTCTATATTTTCAAGGTTTTGGGGAATATAAAGAATTGCGTCGCTGGCTTGACAAAATGGTTTTAAGGTGAGGATGGATCGGGGAGTCGTAGCGATCGCGGCGATGGGTTGATAAGGGGCAAATAACATTAACGATAAATTTTCCTGAAGAAACCAAAGGCTTTCCAGATTAGCACGAGAACGATCGCGGGGGCGAGATGCGATCGAAGATTAAGGCGATCGCATTTTTTGACGAACTATCTCTCATTTGACGAGAGTGTAACCGCTAACATATCTCGTCCCATCGGGTAATAATGTCCAAATCCACTCAACATTTTCATTCTCCTCGAGTTCGACGTTGAGGATGCGGTTTGCAGGGATTGGGAAAGATGAGGCAAATATGGGTTGCGGGGCAGAAACAATTCGCTTTGGTTTTGTGGCTGTCATGGCTGTTCGATGGCGAGTTAAAGTCTATTTTAATTGTAGACAATTTAAAATTATTCTGGCGATCGTGGGAATAGATTGCGGCATAGAGAAAGCAATCTCTAAAAACCGCGATAGCGATCGACCATTAACGGACGCGATCGCAATTTGGAGAACGATCGCTCTCCTATAAGATTTCTTGTAAAGTCGAGACGACAAGGGCGATATTTTCTTCCGTTAATCCCGGATACATAGGGAGAGAGAGTATCTCTTTGCACAACGTCTCAGAACGGGGAAAATCTCCCTCTCCATAGCCCAAGAATTGATAAGCCGGCTGGAGATGGCAGGGGATGGGGTAGTGAATGCCCGTTTGAATGCCGCGATCGCGCAGTTTTTGCTGAATTTCGTCCCGGTTGAGAGGAGAAGCGGGTAAAACGCGAATGACATAAAGATGATAGATATGTCCCGTTCCGCTTTGATTGTGTATCGGCACGAGGAATTGATTCAATGCCGCTAGCGCCTTATCGTAGTTTTGGGCTGCACGATTGCGATCGCCATTCCAGCCCGAGAGATGAGGGAGTTTGAGATTGAGAACTGCCCCTTGTAGGGTATCGAGACGGCTATTCGTTCCCAATTCCTCGTGAACGTATTTTTTAGAAGCGCCATAATTGCGATAAGAACGCACTTTTTTTGCGATCGCCTCCTCATCTGTCAGGACGATCCCCCCATTTCCCAATGCCCCTAAATTTTTACTGGGATAGAAACTATAAGCTGCCCCTTGACCGATACTTCCGGCTTTTACCCCTTCTCGTTCTGCTAAATGAGCCTGTGCCGCATCTTCAAAAATAACGAGATTGTGAGATTTAGCAAAATCGTGCAAACCCGCAGGCGAAACCATTTGTCCGTAGAGATGCACCGGAAGAATCGCCTTAGTACGGGGTGTAATGGCTTTTGCAGCCGCTTCGAGATCGATTAATGCCGTCGCGGGGTCGCAATCGATCAAAACGGGTTTGGCACCGCTTCGCAACGCCCCGATAACCGTCGCTATAAAGGTATTGGCAGGAATGAGTACCTCATCTCTCTCCCCGATCCCGCAAGCATGCAAACCGAGGGCGATCGCTTCGGTACCGGAACTCACTCCGATACCGTACTTAACTCCCGATGCGGCAGCAAAAGCGCTTTCAAATTCGGTGACGGCTTTTCCTAAGATAAAATCCCCTTGTCGAACGACACTCATGAGGGCTTCTTGAATTTTGGATTCTAAGGGTTGGTGTTGCAGGGAAAGATCGACAAAGGGAACTGTCATAATTGAATGGCTGGGAGTAAAGGACAAGGAATTTCTATATGGCAATTCCTTATTTCTTTTTTACTCCGCTCCCTTGGCAAATGTCACGTCCTTATTTAAAGATGTTGAAATTCTCCGTACAAACAATAAGAACAATATGGGGGATGAGCAATCTTGCTTTCTTCCTCTTCTTTTTCCCTGGATTATTTTTTGCTCCCATGGCGATCTCCTCGGTGCGGACTTTCCCTAGCGATCGCGAGGCGACTTCTTTTTTCCTGACGAAAACTTATGAAGGCTTTCAAATCGAGGTAGACGGATGCGATTTTACCGTTCCTGAAGGCTGGTTTTACTGGTATATCGATTCGTCTGGAACGTGTACGACGGTCATGGTCGCCAATCAAGAAGAAGCCGTCCGACGCTCTAACGAAATCATAGAATCCTCTTTCGATGTCGTAAAAAGCGGATATGGAGTCAATTTTTGAATTGCGCTTCCTGCATTGCACCAATAGAGACAAGGTAAACTTTGTCTCTAGGTCGAGTCCGACAAACTTCCTCAATAAAGCGCATTCGGGATTATTTGCGTTTCAGAGAGCTTGCTCCCAAAGTCCCAAAGACCAATAAACCTAAGAGAGAAGCCGGTTCGGGAACGGGTTGAGATTCCCCCACTCCAACCCCAAAGCTCACTGCATCGAGAAAGTTCCCAACCGTCGCGTTGCCAGATCCCGTAGAGACGGCACCGTAAGCAAAGCGGAGAGTATTCCCGAGGGTTACAATCGCATCTTCGCCTGCGTTGGTATTGTATACCCATGCTGCCGTCGTTGCCGAATAAGTGTTGTAGAACAAGGAAGTATCGTCTTGAGTTCCAAAGATATTGTCCTCCCCTAAATCCGTAATTTCGAGGCTCATCACATCAGTTCCTCTTCTGGCTCGATGATAAAATTCAAATCCAACTTCGAGTCCGGCACCAATACCCGTAACATCTTGAAAAATAGTAGAAGCACTTTGAGCATTTAATTCGGCAAATTGACGACCCACAGCAGCGTCTACGCCTAGAAAACCATCGCCCCAAATCTCGATATGGTTCTTAGTATCGGTTGTTTTCCAGCCCGGAACAATGCTTTCATCGTTAAAGCGAAATGTCCCATCTTGGACAAAAGGATTTTCAAAATCACCGTTAACTAAAGAAGATGCTTGGGACGATTCAGCTGTTAAACCCGTAACGATGAATGCCGTAGAGAGAGCAACAGTAGCGAGTGCAATTTGTTTGAACATGATTTATTTAAAAAGGAGTGATTACTTATCAATCTCTCCTATTATTTTGGGAGCGTCAAGGTTATTCATCAACTCTTTAAATGGGGTGAGTTTTTTTAAGAGGCGATGAATTAAGATCGAACTATTCTGTAACATTACTGAAGCAATAATTGTGAAGAGTTTGATGCTTTTTGCTCCCAATAAAAATAATTATTGGCGATCGCTGTAAGCCGCCATTGGCTCTTTGATAAAGCGAATGTAAAAATGTTTAAAAGTCGATCGCAAAATGCGTGGGAGACCGAAATCAATGGGCACTAATGCGTCGGGAAGTTTCCAATCCTTCACTTGCAAGTCAGAAGGATGAAGGTTGGGAAAATAAATGTGCGTAAATTCGGGACAGATACCTAAATTTTTAGCGGCTGTGACAGTTGGAACCCAAGTAAATTCGACATTGAGGAGATGCAGCAGAGCCAAATCGAGGGCAAACACGTCCGCAGACGCCCCGAGAATGCCCAAGAAACGCGGATCGCCACCACTCGGACCGTTTCCCTGATGACCGATGATGCCATCGATAATCGTCAAATCCGGCGCGATCGCCCGAGCGGTCTCTACCAGCATTTCCCCAAAGCGGTTGGCATCTTTCCCCGCTTCAAGATGCCACCAAGCCTTCATTTTCCCCGGCACGCAGCCAAATAAATTTTTCACGCCGAGGGTCATGGTGAGCTGCATATGAGATTTAACTTTGGGTAAGTTAATGACAACATCAGCATCGAGGGCTTCTTTGGAGAGTCTTAAGTGATTGAAATTCTCATTCTCGATGGCGTGGCGCTGTCCGCTAAATTCAATAATGGGAATGTTTAATTCTTCGAGAACGGGCAAGTAGCCGTTATTTTTTGCGACTCCTCGAGCACTGCCAAAAGCGGGACTATCCCCTAAAAATGGTTCTCCTCCTGCTTCTCGCACCATTTGCGCCACGCAACAGACGAGTTCCGGACGGGTAACGCATTCTCGGGTGGGTTTGCTGCCAGTGAGGAGATTGGGCTTGAGGAGGACGCGATCGCCGGGTTTGACAAAGGCTTCGAGCCCTCCTAATGGTTCGAGGAGTTCGGTTAACGATTGACGCAGGAGAGAGCGATCGTAGGATTCGGCACGGATTAAACTGACGGAAGGCATAAGCGGTTTTTGTGACAAAATAGGTGAATTTTTCTTAAATTTATTTGACAAGAAATTGCCAGCATTGTAGCGCGAGATTTCACGAGTGGTAAGATTGCGATCGCGCTTTGATGTGTTTGAATGGATGGGTGGCGAGAGCGATTATGGATTGTTGCAGATAACCGCACAATTGCAGACAGGTCAAACAATATCCCTTTTTCCTGTTATGAGTGAGAAGAATTAGGGAGAGGATAGAGGAGGCTTCGCTTTTCAAGGACGGGGACTTCCGGATTCTCCTCCCTTATTAAGGGGGGCTGGGGAGGATCGCAATGAATGACTGGCAATTTGAGTGATTACTCTTCACTCATCACCTTCAGGCGCACTAATTTTTCCCCAGCATCATCTAACTGTACCTCAATCGTCTCCCCCGTCAAACTTTCCAAACAAGTTAACATCGATCGCAGGTGAGGGTTACTGGCTCCGGTATCTACATAAAGGCGATCGGCGAGGTTACTTAAGCGCTTCCACGTCGTAAAGAGTTTTGCCGCCATTTGTTCGAGAGAAGTTGCTTGTTTGACAATATCGGCGGCAGTATTCAAGCAATCGATCCGTAACGCCTCTTCTAACGCCATTTCCAAGTCGATCGCGCCTTTCTTCAACGTTTGCACCCGTGCCGCCGAGTCGAGGTATTTCGAGAGATTTTTCGCAGAAGAAGTGAGATGTTTGACCGTATCGATATCGGGACTTTCTGACACTTCCCTCTGAATTTCCTTGAGGTGGGTATCGGGTAACTTTTCCATCTCCCGAACGAGAGGCGCGAGGTGACGAGGAGGCAACTCTCCCCCCGAGGCCTTTTCTTTCACCTCTTCCGGCAATAATTCCGAACTCATCGCCGTCCATTCATCCGCCAACTGCTTCACTTCCCGGCGAGTGATGCGATCGCCCCCCAAAGCCGCTTCCGAGACCATTTTCTGCACTTCCGGAGACGCTTTTGCCGTCTCCACAAACGCCCGCTTGCTAAAATTATTAATCGCCTCGGGGTCGAGTTGTCCTTCAGCCAGAAGCGTATCGGCACTGTTAGCCAGTTGAATGAGGGCATAAGCCTGACTTTTTGTGATTTCTCGCTTTTTCAGCCAATTGATAAACCCCGTTCCCCGTCCGTCACCGCCTCTTTTTTCGCGATCGCGCACCGATCGCAACACCCTCCCCCGCCAAATATCCGTTTGCAGGTCAAATTGTTCGCAAACCTTCCAAACGCGATCGAGTTGTTGTTGAAATTCGTGCTCTTGGATGTCCTCATCTTCGGGATCGGGGAGTTGAAAATTAAAATCCGTTGGCGTTTCTAGGGCGGCGGCGATTGCTTCGGTTGAGGGAGACGAGAAGGACTGAACCATGAGTACCGAATCGAGAGGACAGTCGCATTATTATTGCATATTTTCGGGAAGGGGCAATCTGCCAATCCGTTAACAAAACAATGTTTAAAACGAACCCCTTCTCCAAATGCCGAGACGCTACGAAAATATACGGGAATCAAGAGAATTGCGATCGCGCGGACGGAAAGATCGGTTACAGTTGAGGGAGTATTCCCCTGCCGTGCCAATGAACCGAGAGACTGTCGATTGGGTTCAATATGTCGAGCAAGCCTCACAGATATTGGACTTACCCATCGCTCCCGATTATTTGCCCGAAGTCGTTGCCAATTTAGAAAGCATTGCCGCGATCGCCCAATTAGTGTCAGAATTTCCCTTACCTGAGGAAATCGAAGCCGTAACCGTTTTTGAACCATGACTCCGGATCTAAAGACTGCGGATGCTATCTCTCTTGCTCAAGCCGTTCGAGGCAAGACGATAACGGCAGAGAAGGTAATAGAAGAAGCCTTGCGGGAGATCGATCGCGGAGATCGCGATCTCAATTGTTTTACCGATTTACTGGCGGAACGGGCGATCGCCGACGCTCGAGACATCGATCGCGAAATTGTCGAGGGACGCAATACCGGATTGTTGGCAGGAGTACCCTTTGCCGTGAAAAATCTCTACGATATTGCTGGAGTCGTCACCCTCGCCGGATCGAAAATTAACGCCGATCGCCCCCCCGCTTTAGAAGATGCCATGGCGATCGCCCGTCTCAAACAAGCCGGGATGGTGCTAATGGGAGCATTAAATATGGATGAATACGCCTACGGTTTTACGACGGAAAACTCTCACTATGGTATCACCCGCAATCCTCACGATCGCGATCGGGTAGCCGGTGGCTCGTCGGGTGGCTCGGCGGCAGCAGTCGCAGGAGGATTCGTTCCCCTCGCCCTCGGTTCCGATACCAATGGTTCAGTGAGAGTTCCGGCGGCATTTTGCGGAATTTATGGCTTTATCTCCACCTACGGACGGGTGTCGCGATCGGGGATGGCATTATTAGCGGGGAGTTTGGATCGCGTGGGCGTTTTTGCCCGTTCCATACGGGATATTGCCGCAACCTTTGACTTTTTACAGGGGGAAGATCGTCGCGATCCGGTTTGTACCCGCCATCCTCCCGAACCCAGTCTCTCACAAATCAATTTGGGAATTGGCGATCTGCGAATTGCCGTTGCTGATGGCTATTTTGCTGAGGGAGGCGAACCCGAGGTGTTTGCTGCGGTGGCAGAAGTCGCTAAATTCCTACAGGTGAGAGGCAGAGTAACTATCCCGGAAGCTCATCGAGCAAGGGCGGCAGCTTATACGATTACCGCCTCAGAAGGGGCAAATCTGCATTTACCGGAGCTGCGATCGCGCCCCGAAGATTTCGACCCCGCAACCCGCGATCGCTTTTTAGCCGGGGCATTAATCCCCTCGCATTGGTACATTCAGGCCCAGCGCTTTCGCCGTTGGTATCGCGATCGGGTGCGGGATATTTTTCGCCACGTTGATATCATTCTCGCCCCGACGACTCCTTGCGTTGCTCCTCACATCGGTCGAAAAACAATGACGATCGCTGGAGAAGAAATACTCGTTCGTCCTAATATGGGACGCTTTACCCAACCCCTTTCTTTTATCGGTTTGCCCATCCTATCAGTACCCATACATCTTGCCAATACTTTACCCTTGGGGGTGCAAATTATTGCGGCTCCTTTTAATGAGTCTTTGGTATTGCGAGTGGCTGCTACGTTGGAGCGCCAGGGCGAGATCGCGGCAAAAATTGGGGACAATTTTTGAATTCAAAATTCACCAAGTTAAAATTTGGAGTCATCTTGGGTCCCTCGTTGTATAATTCCACTAATATTCCATTTGTATAATCAAAATAAAAGAAATGCCTGAAAATAAAAACAATGAAGAGCAAATGATAGCTGGTTCGGACTACTTGAAAAGAAGTCAAGGTGTTTCATCTGCTCCGTTTGAAGCCTATCTTAACTTTGGGTATGCTCTACTCGCGATCGCTGGAGCAGATGGGGATGTGCCAGAATCGGAGATGAACTGGTTAATTAATCATCAACGAATGATTGGCGCTCCTGAAGAAGCGATCGCTCAATATAAAACATTTGATTACAAGAATGCTAAGTTAGAAGACTTGTTACCTAAGATTAAGGCTGATGTTCCTAATTTTTCGGCACCAAGAACATTACTGTATTATGCTATTAAAATGTCTCGTGCGGATAAGGATTACGCCGTAGAAGAGCAAGAAGCTGTAAAAAAAGCGGCGAAATTGTTGGGCGTTGGAAATGATATCACCTTAGCTCTTAATACATTAGTCGAAATGGAAGAAAAAGTTGATAGTATGCGGAAGGCGCTGATTCTAACTGAAACCTTGTCATGAGCTAGAATAATTACCTAGTAGCCCAGAGAGCAGATTTTTATAAAAAATTTGCTCTTTCAGTAATCATATAAAATCTGCTTAAATAGTCTCTAATTGAGAGTCGCAAAGTGTTCTAATAATAACCGATGAATAAAAATATAGCCGCCGCCAACTTTCTGCATAAAAATTAATTGGGTAGCATAATCCAAAAAACGAGCATAATTCCAAGGAATAGACCGATCGAAATATAAAATAATTCGTAGCGTTAAATGTTGCAAACAGGCAATTCCTGCCGGAGAAGCCATACCGAATACCAGACCGAAAATTGCGCCAAATAACAGGGGTAAACCCAATAGACCGGCAAGAGGGGATAAGGCCAGAACGCCAATTAAAGCAAAAAATGCCATATTTTTCGCCGATTGCCAAATTCCTTGATTGGGAATCGTACGTCGTTGAATTCCTCCTCCTGTTAACCCGCGCAATAAAATAAAGACGACCCCGCTTCCCAAACCGCTAATTCCATACAAACAACCTTCGATCCAATATCGATTCCAACCTAAAAACCAACCAAAACAAAGATAGGCAAATAAAGAAACGATCGCAACAATAATACCCACTCGCATCCCTGGTAAAAAAGCCTCTTTTGCTTTTACCGACGACCATTTAACCATCTCTACAGGTTCAATATTGGGAATAATAAATCCAAAAACCACAGCGACAACAATCCCCCCGCACAACCCTAAAATTAAGCTGACAGCGATGGCATTACCGATTCCTCTTGTCAGCGTTAAATTAATTCCGGTAA
The DNA here is from genome assembly GCA_017746715.1 of Cyanobacteria bacterium SBLK. GTDB lineage: Bacteria > Cyanobacteriota > Cyanobacteriia > Cyanobacteriales > Spirulinaceae > CCY15215. The sequence continues at coordinate 46,805 of JAGHZQ010000082.1, read as the reverse complement.
AAGCTCCCGAAATCAATCCGCCTAATAATCCCACTCCTAAAGAATAACTCCATCGCTTTCTTTGCGTTTTCAACCATTCAGGCTGCATTCTTTCAATTAAAAATACAGTTTGGGATTCTTTCATCATTTGTTTGGCCAGATGAATAAGCCAGCGTCGTGCTTTCTGTTTGGGATAAATTTGCTCGGAAAAACGGCGATTGAACATTCTTTCAATATAAGTATTAAAAAGATTTCTCCGCAATTCACTTGCATTTTGACTGGGTAAATCTTGAAGATTTGCTCCTCGATAGGCAAGAGTCATGATACTTAACATCAACGGCGATCGCGCGAGTTCTTGTAGAGATTCATCGGTATTTAAGGCTTGGTGAATGGCAGTCAGTCCCGAACCGATCGCGCTCAAATACAATCGAATTTGTTCTACAGTTAGGGGTTGTAAATAAATAGCCCCTTGAAAGCACAAGTACTGGTCTAATCGTTCGTAATCTTTTCTGCGACAGCAAACCACTAACTCGGTTTGTCCGTTATTCTGGCAAAATTGATTTAAGGATTTAACGCAGTTTTGTTGTTTTTCCGAGTTGACTTCATCTAAACCATCTAATAATAATAAAAGTTGTTGTTCTTTGACCCACACTTTCCCTAACTCTGGAGAAACTTGATACTTGCAATGCAATTCCTCAATCAACCAATCTTGTATCGATTGTTTTTCTCCCAACCATGAAGAAAGATTAAAAATAACGGGTAAAGGTTGACTTAAATCCACTTCTCTGCGTTTGATTAAATCGCACGCGAGTTCGAGAAGCGTAGTTGTCTTTCCCGAACCCGGTTCGCCTAAAATTAAAAGAGTTCTGCCAAGTCCGAGTTCGTCAAATTTATCGATCGCCCGCATTTTTGAGGAGAGATTTTCCCGATCGCGTTCTGAAGTTTCCCATACCATTCCCCAAGGCTTGGCAATCGCTTCGGGGCGTTCTTCAATGCCTAATTCTAAAAGAACTCGACCGTGTAAAGAGTTTTCTAAAACTCCTTTAATCCAGTAATTTTTTACTTTATTGATTAAAATCTGGCGGTTGCGAAATTCTTCTCGGGACAGGGTATGAATGGGAAGAGATTCTGGCGGAAGTTGCGTGCGATCGCTCTCTGGAATAGGACTATTAACCTCGGGTTGACTGACTAATAAAGGTTGCGTAGTCGCATCTGCCGAACTGGTATTGCAATCGTGAAATAATCTTTCTAAACTTTGTAAGGCAAACGTCGCATTTTGATAGCGCTGGCGATAATCATAGCGGGTTATTTTAGTTAAAAACTTGCTAAAAGCATCGCTAATGGGAATGGGAGTTTGTAAGAGATTGCAGTTTAATTCATCGTGGCGATCGCGGGGGAATTCTGTCGCGTGCAATCCGCTTAATGCCTGCATGGCAATAATTCCTACCGCATACAAATCGCTGCTAAAATGAGGTTTTGCGGCTTGCTGTTCGCTTGGCATATAAAGGGGAGAACCGATGACAACGGTATAACTGGTTTCTCCAGAGATTGAAGTAACTTGAGAGACCTCTTTAACCGCACCAAAATCGATGAGAATAATAGAGCGATCGCTTTCTCTGCGAATGAGATTTGCAGGCTTTATATCTCGATGAATGATATCGCGATCGTGGACGAATACCAAGACTTTTAAAATATCTTTGACCAAGGCGAGCGTTCTTTCTTCCGTCCAAGGTTTTCCTCGAACGAGTTCTTGGGTTAATATTCTACCTTGAATGTATTCTTGGACTAAATAAAACTCATTATTTTCCTCAAAATGTGCAAATAAACGAGGAATTTGAGGATGTTCTCCCAGTTTGTAGAGAGTTTCAGCTTCGCGATCGAAGAGTTTTTTAGCAATTTGCAAACTATTGCGATCGCTAAACTTCGGTTGGAGTTTCTTCACCACGCATAGAGGATTTCCGGGTAGATGGGCATCTTTCGCAAGGAAAGTTTGCCCAAATCCTCCTCCACCTAAACGTTGCAGCACCCGATAGCGATTGGCTAAAATAGTTTCCATAGTTCCTTTGATTTTATCCAATTTCTGCAAAATATTCTAATAAAAGTCGATGAATAAAAATATAACCTCCTCCAACTTTTTGTAGTAAAATCAACTGTGCGGCGCGATCGAGAAAGCGAGTGTAATTCCAAGGAATGCGACCGTCAAAATAAAGAATGGTTCTTAAAATAAGATGTTTGATACAGGCTTCTCCTCCACCCGCAGCCAAACCAAATACCAGACCAAAACAACCCCAAAAAATAATCGACCAAGTGACTAAATTTGCAGCAATTCCGAAGACAACAAAACCAATTGAACCAAAAAGTAAGGCACTTTTTGCCGATTGCCAAATTCCTTGATTGGGAATCGTAACGGTTTCAATCCCCGGACTTTTAAAGCCTCGAACAATGCCAAACATAATCCCAATACTCATGCCAAAAACCAAACCTCGCAAGAGAATATCTTCATTGTTCTGCAACCAATTAAAATTAAAAATTTGCCAATGTAAAGGATTCGTGAGTGCTTCGTATAAAATCCGAATCGTTGTTCCTAACAATGCACCGAGAACTGTCCCGATAAAAAGATTTTTTCGACCTCGCTTCCACGACCACTTTAAGGCTTCAATGGGTTGAACTTGATAAATCCCAAAAATTGACCAAGATAAACCCGCACCAATTAACAAAATTACAATTAATTTATCAGGGGGTAAAAAAACATTAAGGAATAAACCTGAAATCAAAAAATAAGTCAAGATTAAACTCATTAAGTAAATAATCCGATGTCTTTTTTTCTTTAACCAATCCGGCTGTATGCGTTCGAGCAAAAAAACAGTTTGCGAACTTTTTATCATTTGTTTTGCCAGTTGGCTCAGCCATTTTTTGACTTGCTGTTTGGAGTAGCGATCGCGATTGCCGCGACGGTTAAACATGCGTTCGATATAGGCATGAAATAAATAATCTCTCTGTTCTTCGAGAGTCCGCGCGGGTGTATCTTCAAAAGGGGTATCTTGATAGGTTAAAGTCATGATACTTAACATCAGAGGAGATCGGGCCAATTCTTGTAAGGTTTCATCGGTTTGCAAAGCCGTTTTTAAAGTATAAAAACTCTCTCCCATCGTTTGTAAATAATCTTGAATTTGATTCTGGGTTAAGGGTTGCAAGTAAATTGCAGCTTGAAAGCATAGTTTTGATGATAGGTTTTCATAATCCTTAATTCGGCTACAGACAATTGTTTCAGTTTGTCCGAATTCCGTACAAAATTGGTTGAGGGAATCAATGCAAGATTGACGTTTTTCAATACTTACTTCATCCAAACCATCGAGAAGTAGTAAAAGTTGCTGTTGTTCGAGCCATTTTTTACCAATTCCTTTCGCAACTTGGTATTTTGTATTGAGTTCTTCAATTGCCCATTGAGCGATCGAGCGCTTGCGATCGCTCCAAGAAGACAGATTAAAAACAATGGGAATGGGAAGTGACGGATCGCGACTGGCTCGCAGAATTAAATCTCTTGCCAATTCCAATAAAGTTGTGGTTTTTCCCGAACCCGGTTCGCCTAAAATTAAAAGCGTTCTTCCTTCTCCGAGTTCGTCAAATTTATGAATGAGGCGAATTCCTGAAGCGAGAGGTTGACGAGGGGTGTCGCTACTTTCCCAAATTAATCCCCAAGGGCGATCGACCGCATCGAGTCGTTCTTCTAATCCTAATTCGATCAAGGCTTTCCCATGCAGGGATGTTTCTAAAACTCCTTTAATCCAATAATTTTTAACTTTATTGAGTAAAATTTGCCGATTGCGAGATTCTTCGCGAGAGAGGGTAGGCGAGTTTAAAAAATTATTATATTCTGGAGGGAGTGAAGTCGGGAACTCTTCTATTTTTTGGGGAATGAATTCGGTTTTTTCGTCAAGTGCGATCGCATCAGAATCGGCAATTTTTCCAGAAATCATCTCGGTTTGCAGTTGTGCTGTATCGGGATTAATTTCTATTTGTTGTAAGGCTTGTAAGGCTTCAGTTGCATCGGTATAACGCTCTCGGTAGTCGTACCGGATCGCGCGATCGAGGAAGTTTGCGAAGTCCGGACGAATTGCCGAAGAAAAATTGAATAGACGAGTGTAAACTTCTCCATTTTTATCATAGGGAAATTGTACGGGAGATAAACGACTTAAGGCTTGCAAAGCCAGAATACCGACTGCATAAATATCACTGCTAAATTGAGGCTTAAAAGATTGCTGTTCGGGAGGCATATAACCGGGAGTACCGATCGCGACAGTGAGATCGCTATCGCCTCGGGAATGGACTTGCTTAACTGCACCAAAATCAATTAGAACGATCTCGCGATCGCGTTTTCTGCGGATAATATTAGCAGGTTTAATATCTCGATGAATGACTCGAGATTGATGCACGCACACCAAAACTCGTAGTAAATCGCGAACTAAGGTTATAACAGAATTTTCCGTCCAGAGATTGCCATTTTTAAATTCTTGTGCGAGGGTCTCTCCTTCGATGTATTCTTGAACTAAATAAAATTCTCCGTTTTGCTCAAAATGCGCCAGCAAACGAGGAATTTGCGAATGTTCTCCCAATTTATAGAGGGTTTCGGCTTCGCGATCGAAAAACTGCTTTGCCATTTCTAAACCCGCTTCATTCTCTAAGTTGGGGTTCAGGAGTTTGACAACGCATAAAGGGTGTTGGGGTAAATGAATATCTTTAGCTAAAAAAGTTTTTCCAAACGTTCCCCGTCCCAAATTTTGAATAATTTGATAGCGACCTGTTAAAATTTCATCCATAAAATAGTTTGTTATTGGTTGTTCATTGTTTGCCTGCACTGTACTTCGACAGGCTCAGCAGCCGCGAAGTCGAAGTGTTGTTCTCCACTAACAGTTAGTATCGCGCCATTCTTCCTCTAAAATGGCATAGAGGCACACATCTTCAAAAATGTCCCACTTTCGCACGCGATCGCGCAACAATCCCTCTTGACGCATTCCCAGTTTTTGCAAAACTCGCCCCGAAGCTGAATTTCGCGCCATATGGTAGGCGTAGATGCGATGGAGGTGCAAAACCTCAAAACCATAGGCGATCGCGGTTCTTGCGGCTTCGCTGGCATATCCCCGTCCCCAGAATTCTACCCCAACCCAGTAACCGAGTTCTCCTTGCAAATGTTCCCGCTCGATATCTCGCAAGGCGATCGCGCCGATTAATTGTTGGATTTCTTTACATTCAATGGCGAAATGAGTGGCTTTTCCCTCGGAAAATTCTCGCGGATGACCGGCAATCCATTCTTCGGCTCGAGATAAACTGTAGGGATGGGGAATGGAAACCGTTGTATCGGCAATTTCTCGCTTTCCAGCAAGATTTTGGATGCGAGGGGCATCGGTGAAGGTGAAAGGACGCAGGAGCAGGCGATCGCTGTTTAAAATGGGCTGTTCTCGCATCGGTTTTGAGAAATTCAACATTCTATAGTAGGCGATCGCAATGAAGGGATGGAGCGATCGCTTTAGTCTTTTTACAAGTTGATATTTTTGTATCAATCAGGCATAATCAACGATCGTTATATCGCTCGCGAGGAGATAAAACTCATGGACGAAAATCCCAGCATTCTCAATCATATCTCGATCGGGGTCAGCGATCTCGATCGCGCCGGTGCTTTTTACGATGCGACCCTTAGTCCTTTAGGCTGTCGTCGCATTGAAGAGATGGAATTTGCCATTTCTTGGGGAAAAGTCTTCCCGGAATTTTGGATCGGGTTACCTTTCAATCAGCAAAAAGCTAGTGCGGGAAATGGGGTTCACATTGCCCTCACCGCCCCCAGTCAAGCAGCCGTCGATGCTTTTTTCAAAGCCGCTTTAGAACATGGGGGAATATCCGACGGAGAACCCGGAATTCGGCCTTACGCACCGGGTTATTATGCAGCTTATATCCTCGATCTCGATGGCAACAAAATCGAGGCAGTGTATATGCCTAATATGGGCGCAGAATATCTGCAAGCGTAGCATTCTAGCGCCATCATTCCCTCAATCTACCCCCTCAATCCCGTTTGAACGCGCCATAAATTGGCATAAATGCCATTGAGTTCTAATAACGCTTCGTGTTTGCCCTTCTCGACAATGCAACCGCCATCCATGATGTAAATACAATCGGCATTGCGGATGGTGGAGAGACGATGGGCGATCGCAATGGTGGTTCTGTTTTCGGTAATATGCTCCAAAGAACGAGCGATCGCTGCTTCGGTTTCGTTATCCACCGCAGAGGTGGCCTCGTCGAGAATGAGAATGGGGGGGTTTTTGAGGATGGCTCGGGCGATGGCGATGCGCTGTCTCTGTCCTCCCGATAGTTTTTGCCCTCGCTCTCCCACAATCGTGTCGTATTCTTGGGGGAGATGGGTGATAAATTCGTGTGCTTCTGCTAATTTTGCCGCTTCTACGATCTCGTTAAAAGTCGCCTCGGGGGTACCGTAAGCGATATTTTCCAAGACGCTACCGTGAAATAAGAAGACATCTTGGGAAACCAAAGCGATCGCCCTTCGCAAATCTTTGAGGCGAATATCGCGAATATCGATACCATCAATAGTAATTTTGCCTCCTTGGATCTCGTAAAAACGCAGGAGGAGTTTAATTAGGGTACTCTTACCGGATCCTGTCGCCCCGGCAATACCGATGGTTTGTCCGGCGGGAATTTCGAGGGCAAGATTTTGTAAGATGGGTTTGCGGTCGGCGTAGGTAAAGCTGACATTTTCTAGGGCGATCGCTCCGTCTGCATGGGGGAGGGAGAGATGTCCGGAGGGAATATTAATGGGAGTATCGAGCAAACTCATCACCCGATAAGTCGAGGCCATCGATCGCTGATATTGATCCAAGGTTTTCCCCAAACTGGTGAGGGGCCAGAGCAAGCGTTGGGTCATAAAGACCAAGGAACTATAAATCCCGACGGGTAAGCGTCCCTCGACCACATTCATCCCCCCCACTAAAAGCGTTACTGTAAAACCGCATAAAATGGCGATGCGAATGAGAGGAATAAAGGCCGCACTGAGAGCGATCGCTTTTTGGTTACTCTGTCGGTATGCCTCGCTATCCCGTCCCAATCGCTCCAACTCGTAGGCTTCGGTGGTAAAACTTTTAATGGTGGTAATGCCGCTCAAATTATTAGAGAGGCGGGAGTTTAACAGGCTCACTTTTTCCCGCACGTCAGCATAGCGAGGGGCGAGCAACCGTTGAAAGGCAAAAGACCCCCAAACAATAATCGGCATGGGTAGGGCGGTCATCCATGCGATATTGGGAGCGACGACCATAAAACCGATTCCTACCGTCGTGACCGCCGTGGTAATCTGCAAAATATCATTGGCCCCGACATCCAAAAATCGCTCTAATTGGTTGATATCATCGTTGAGGATGGCGAGCAATCCTCCCGTGCTGCGCTCTTCAAAAAATGCCAATTCGAGGTCTTGTAAGTGAGCGTAGGTATCGAGGCGGAGATCGTGCTGGATGCTTTGGGCGAGGTTGCGCCACAATCGCTCGTAGGCGTATTGGAAAGCCGATTCCAGCCCCCAAACGATCGCCGTTAAAACGGACAAAACGAGCAATTGCGGGAATATTTGATTAATTCCAAAGCGAGCGATAAAAGAGTTTTCCTGCTGTATCACGACATCCAAGGCCATCCCGATGAGGACGGGAGGAGCGAGGTCAAAGATTTTATTGAGGATGGAGCAGGCGATCGCTTGCCAAATTAACAGGCGATATCTGCGCCCGTAGCGGAGGAGGCGTTGCAAGGGGTGGCGTTTCGAGGACGAGGAAGACAATGGCGCTTAATCTAGTTTGAGGGCTGATAGATATTGTAAATGGAAAGAAGCAATACAATGTTGTTTTAAGCAATATTCCTAAAAATACTCCCAACATTTGTATAATCTACGTACTTGGAAATGAATAATCAAATAATTAACAATCTTTGCTCAAAATTCATTAAAGAAATTGATAGTATCATTTTCTTTTATAATGATATTACTGGCTCATTGAAAAAACAGAAACAAAATACATCAACTTTTTCAGAACTTGTTTTTTATCGTGGTTACGTGTTGCTTGAAGTTTTTATATCTGATTATTTTATTAATTGCATTCATCAAGATCAAACAAAATTTTTTGATTGCAAAAAGAAAGAAATAGATAAACATATTAAACAAAAGTTTCCTGAACTTGACTTATTATTTGTTACATACAATCAACCCAATAAGCTGTCAGTTGAGGAATTATCTTTATTGATAGACAAAGAAGAAAAAAATATAACATTTAAACCATTCTCTAAAATGCAAGATCGATCCAAACATTGGCTCGATTCTCAATATGATGAAAAAGTCAATAACATTCCTAATGATACATTGTTGGTATTGGATGCAGCAAGAGCAATTCGAGATTGTATTTCTCATCAGAGTAATAGCTCTTTTAAAAGTATGAATAAGTGTATTTCAGAAATACCAAAATCTACAAATCTACAGTTTTTGAATGAGAAAATTCAAGCAAAAACATATATTGGTTCATATTTGAAGAAATCGAATAATAGCAAACGTCGTATTGAAATTTTTATGGATGAGTTTAAATCTTTCGTAGAGCAATTAAAAATCAATTAATAGTCGTTTGTAGCACTATAATTCATTGGCAATCTATATAGTCATACAACCGAACAGAATCGATGATAGAAAACTTATAAACCTAACGGAAGATTCTCATCTTTTGAAAACAACTTTTCTTTTTCGTCTTCTGACAGATTTTGTAGATAGCCTTTTCTCTCCTTAAACCATTGGTCTGCATCTTCATAAGTGACAGAATTGGGAAATAGCCAATCTGTAAGACTTTTCAAAGGTTGAACAATTAACATACCGGAAAAGAGAAAAAGTAAAAATACAAAAAACAATGGCAATGAAACAAGAAAAACTAAATATACTACATAATTGGGAAAATCACCATCTACAAAAGTGACCGTTTTAGAAGATTGAGAAGAATACGATCGAACAACAACTCTAATACGATTGCTGTTTACATTTTCTACACTAAAATTTGGTAAAGCTATCATTTCTAGACCTCCTTTTGACAAATAGGGCGTTTTTTGAAAAATCCTCTATTGACATATTCAAAACCATATTGTTGTGTGTATTTTTCAATAAGACCACTTACTGGTTCTGCCAATTTCAAGAATTTTCTTTTCATTACTCGTGCGTATTCCGTACTCGTTACTATAATTATTTTTAAAATATATCCTTTTAAAGGGTGAGATTCAAAAGGTGAACCTTCTATAAGATCGATCCACACATGAGTGCTATCTCTTGAAATATGTCCTAATGATAATCCGCAAAGTTGTTCTCTTTCCCAAATAGCCATATTAAAATATCTAGTTTTAAATTTTTTATCGTTGTTTGCTTGAAAATCTTTCCAATTCCAACCACCATTAGGAGGCTCGCGTTGGTTGATAGGTTTCCAATCCTGTTCCCATGCGTTTAATGCCACTTCGTCTATTTCTGTTAACCTAATATTTTTCTGAAGTTCTCTAGAAAAAATTTCTGCCATTTCTTCAAATACTCTCTTAGCAGGGGTTTTATCTATATTCATATTCTAATTTATAGAATTTTTCTATTATAGCACAATCAATACTTAACCAAATAATCATGCGACAAGAACGGGACGATCGCCACATTGCCGAGGATTCACCGTCATTCTCGATAATAATTTTGACATCTAAACTTGCTCCGTTAAGAACCCACACTTTGATTTTATCCGAATAATAGACAATCTCAGCATTGCATAATCTCAAAAGATTTACTGAAAAGATCGCAGCGATCGCCCCAATCCGTTCCAAGGCGAAAACTTTTTGTGAGATCTTGCCCTATCGTAAAGATACCGATTAATCAATTATAAAAACTTGACAGAAATCAAAATTCGTGTATTTCAGCAATATCAAACTCTTATTTTTGGAAGTCGCATCTATTCGCCATTTTCACTATTTTTGCCTTGTTATCTCAACCAATCAATTTTAATTTGACAAAAATTACTCGATCGGTTAATAATCAAAAGAATTCATGAAACTCAGGTGAAAACGTTATCTAACGGGGGAAATGCAGTTATGGGAACTATGGCGATTAATATTGTTACGATCGTAGCTGAGGTGAGCTTTGTTATTATTTTTATCTTCCTCCTCGACTGGAGTTTTAGCAAGCTCTATCGACAACTCTTTAACCTCCCCATCCTCAAAAAATGGAAAAAGAACGCCGCGATCGCTCGTCGCAACGTGCGGGGTTTTCTCTTGCTAATTGGTTTTCTCCTCTCCTTGGGACTGATTGGGGGTAATGGTTATCTGATCTATCGCGGTGAAAATGTTCTCGACTATAGCTTAAATCTCATCCAGCAAATCCCTCGTGAATTTTGGCAGGCATTAGCGATCGGAATTGTGAAAAGTATTGGGGCAATTATTTTTGCGAGTCTTGCCTTGAGATTTTTGAATCCCAAGCTGGAACAATTGGCACAATACGTGAAAAACTTTGATAGTATTACTGCCAATGATGAGAGTATTATGACCTTTTTCAAGGCATTGAAAAGTAATATTAATACCGCATCTTGGTTAGCGATCGCCATTCTCTGCGCTCAATTTCTCTTTATCCCATCCATTGTTGCCAAATATCTCTACATTCTCCTGCGAATTTATATTATTATTGCCGTTGGCTTGCTGATTCTGAAAGTGGTTGCCGTCATTATCGATAGTCTGGATGCTCTGACGGTTAAATATTCCAGCCCGGACAATCTTTTGCAATTCTACGATCGCCTGCGAGATTTAGTTCCTTTCTTCAAGCGTTGCTTGGAATATATAATTTATGTCACCATGGCAACTCTCGTGATTCAACAAGTTGAATTTGTTGCCGATTTAGCAGAATGGGGACCCATCGGCATTAAACTGATCGCGATCGTGCTTTTGAGTCGCATTCTCATCTCGGTGATTAATTTAGTCGTCGTTGAAGTGATGTTGAATGCTAACGGTTTAACGCCACTACAACAACAACAACGAAAAACCATTACACCTCTCATTCAAAGTGTTGCCAAATATTGTATTTATTTCGGATCGGGGATTATTATGCTCTATACTGTCAGAATCGATCCCGGACCGATTTTAGCAGGGGCGGGAATTCTGGGTTTGGCGGTTGGTTTGGGGGCGCAAAACTTGATTAATGACATTGTTTCCGGTTTCTTTATCTTCTTTGAAAACTATTATTTAGTCGGCGATTATATCGAAACGGAAGAAGCATCGGGATATGTCGAGGCGATTGAATTGAGGACGACTCGCATTCGTCACTATAACGGTCAAGTTTATATTGTGAGAAATGGCGATATTGCTTCGATCGTGAACTATTCCAAAGAATTTGTTTATGCTACGATCGATTTGGGTGTAGACTACGATACCGATCTCGATCGCGTTTACAACATTATTGAAACCGTCGGTCGCAACTTAAAAGAAGAAAATGACAATCTTTTAGAACCGACCCAAGTTGCGGGCATTAAAGAGTTTGGTGAAATTCGCCTCTCCATTCACACGCGAACGAAAGTTAAACCCGGTACTCATTTCGAGATCGAACTCATTTTGCGAAGAGCATTTAAAGAAGCCTTCGATCGCGAAAAAGTTTATATTCCCGTGGCTGAAATGGCCGAGAAACCCAGTTGGGCGATCGAAGGCCAGAAAGTGGAAGACAATAAATTTGATTCGACTTTGAACTGGAGCATCGATTTAGAGAAATAGGATGATACACGGGCAGGTGGTCACTGAGCTTGTCGAAGTGATGCCCGTTCCACGGTCGTCCAATTAATGATTACGATCGCAAGGTCACGGCGAATTGTTCCGTCAGTGCTTCTCGTACCTTTTGATGGACGGGTTCGATCTCGCTATCGGTTAGGGTGCGATCGCTGGCCCGATAAGCCAAATTAAACGCTAAACTGTGCTGTCCTTCCGGGACATTTTTCCCCAAATAGCGATCGAATAGTTCTACCTTGACGAGTAAATCTTTTCCAGCTTCCTTCATTGCAGTTTCCAAGTCCCCTACAGGCAGATCCACAGGGGCAAAGAAAGCCAAATCGAGTTCTACGGCGGGATAAGGCGAGAAGGCTTGGAATTTCACCCGCGCTTCGAGATCGATCGCCTCGAGCAACAGTTCCGCATCCAATTGAAATAAATAAATTTCATCGGGAAGCGAGCGATCGTGCCGCACTTGGGGATGCAGTTGCCCAAAAATTCCCAAACGTTTCCCCGCCAGCCATAAAGAAGCCGTACGTCCCGGATGCAGGCGATGGTCTTCCTCGCTCGCTTGATAATCAACTTGCACCCCCAAACGTGCAAAAGCGCTTTCTAACAGTCCCTTGGCTTCATACCACGACATGGGAGAACCTTTACCCCCCGTCGTCCAGCGACCTTGAGGAAAGAAATCCCCGCTTAAAATCCCCGCGATCGCCTCGGCTTCGCAAAATCGCCCTTCTTCATCGCGAGAGAAAATGCGTCCCAACTCAAAGGCATTGAGCGCCCCATTTCCTCGCGTAAAATTATACTCATAGGCATTGATGAACTCATCCAATAATTCTTTTCGCAGGGCAGAATATTCGCTCAAGAGAGGATTGGAGAGAGGCACCTCCGAGAGTTCCGGTTTCACGAGGGAATAATGCACCAATTCCGTTAAACCGATGCCGCGAAAGACCTCCCGCAGTAAATAGCGCGCTTGGTTTTTAACCGGAACGCCCCCCGGTAAAGTTTGACTCGGCAGGGTTTCGCAAAAGCGATCGTACCCATACAACCGTGCCACCTCTTCAATGAGATCGATTTCGCGCTCCAAATCCCGAGCGCGATAAGGCGGCACCGTCACCCGCCAAACTGATAGGGACGTTGCAGGCAACATCCCTACAGATTCCAAAACACAGCCAAGGGCGGTTAAAATGCGTTCTACATCCTCTGCGGCCAAATCGCCAACGCTTCCATCTTCCCCCTTGACATTGCCGAGAACCTTGCGAACGCGATCGAGACGCAGTTCGATCGTCCGCGACCAAGAAGCGCGATCGCCTCGCTTATCGTCTCGATCTTGTTGGACGACCTTTCCCCCTGCCAATTCGAGAATTAACGCGATCGCTCGGTTGCAAGCCACATCTAATTCTGCCTGATTGACTCCCCGTTCGTAACGTGCTGAGGCTTCCGTCCGCAACCCTTGAGTGCGGGCAGAACGGCGAATGAAAACGGGGTCGAATAAAGCCGCTTCTAATAATAGGTTTGTCGTGCCCTCATGGACTTCCGTTTCTTCTCCCCCCATCACCCCCGCGAGGGCAACGGGGGTATCATTGACAGCAATCAGCAAGTTATCTTTTTGTAACTTTCGCTCCTGCCCGTCCAAAGTCGTCAGAACTTCCTTTTTCCGAGCATAGCGGACGCTAACGGTTAAATCTTTCTCTCCCGTCACAGCTTGCAGGCGATCGCGATCGAAGGCATGTAGCGGTTGTCCCCATTCCAATAAAACCAAATTCGTCACGTCCACCACATTGTTAATCGGACGCACTCCCGCCGCTTTTAAACGCCCTTGCAGCCAGTCTGGAGAGGGAGCGATCGTTATCCCCTCAATCATCGTCCCGATATAAACCGGACAACCCTTCGACTCCTCTACCGCAACCTCGAGACCCGAACCGTCGGCGATCGCCGCGTCCTTCACTTCCGGCAAATGCAATTCTCCCCCAGTTAATGCCGTCACCTCCCGCGCAACCCCCACCATACTTAAAGCATCAGCACGGTTGGCCGTCGAAGTTAAATCCAAAATCACATCATCCAAACCCAAGAGGGGACGCACGTCAGTCCCGACCTCTAAATCTTCTTGCCCGAAAATATGAATGCCTGCCGATTCCTTCTCCAACCCTAATTCTTTGAGAGAGCAAATCATGCCAAAGGATTTGACCCCTCGTAATTTTGCAGCTTTTAACTTTAAATCGATAATGGGTAAATAGGTTTTGGGGGGGGCAACTGCCACAAAAATTTCTGCTTTGACGTTACTCGCACCGCAAACAATGGTCGAGGGTTCTTCGTTGCCGATATCTACCTTGCAAACGCTTAATTTGTCAGCATTGGGGTGACGATTGCACTCCAGCACTTTTCCGACTACCACGCCATCCGCCCATTGACGGCGATCCTCAATATCTTCCACTTCAAAGCCCGCGATCGTTAGGGTCTGTGCCAGTTTCTCTGCCGGCAATTCGATATCTACCAATTCCCGCAGCCATTTTATAGAAATTTGCATTGAATCGTCGTTTTTCCTGAAACCGTCAATTTTTTATCCTACAAGGAACGGGACGTTTTGGGGAAAAGCCAAGGCAATCAACAACAAAGTATATTTGAGACCGAAACTTTTTTATTTTTATTTTCATGAAGTTTAATGAAAAAAATACATGGTTTTTCACTAATCCTCAATGGCTGCGATCGCGATCGCAGGGGAAACTGAACCCGCTAGTAGAAAGATCGCTAAAAATTAAGATATCCTAGGTATTGACAGGAATATTCTATTCCTCAACCGCAAAATTATGGGTATTTTGTCGGCTTATTTAATGAGGGGTTAGACCCCCCACGCTTTGAACAAGATTTTCTTGAAGTCCTTGTTTTCCGACAACGTTACATCTGGTGACGCTGAATGAGTTATTGCCTCAATCCTGCCTGTTCTTCCCCAAAAAACCCCGATAATGTCGAGGTCTGTCAAAGTTGCGGCGCAAAAATGTTAATGCGCGATCGCTATCGAGGTGTCAAATCCCTCGGCCAAGGGGGATTTGGAACGACATTTCTCGCCCTCGATATGTCATTACCGGGGAATCCCCCCTGCGTAATCAAACAATTGCGTCCTTCAACGGACGATCCCCAAGTCTTTCAAATGGCGAAAGAATTATTCGAGCGGGAAGCAGAAACCTTGGGAAAAATTGGCAATCATCCGCAAGTTCCCAGACTTTTAGATTACTTTGAATATCACAAGCATTTTTATCTCGTACAGGAATATGTAAAGGGCAATAATTTACAGCAAGAAATTAAAAAGAACGGTCCCATTAGCGAGGCTGGAGCAAGGCAATTTCTCAGCGAAATCTTGCCAATGATTCAGTATATTCACTCCCAACAAGTGATTCATCGCGATATTAAACCCGCGAATTTAATTCGTCGAGAGCAGGATAAAAAGATAGTTTTAATTGATTTTGGCGCTGTTAAAAATAAAGTGAACCCTCAAGCTGCCGCCAGCACTTCCGATCAAACGGCTTTGACCTCCTTCGCGATCGGGACTCCAGGATTTGCACCGCCGGAACAAATGGCATTGCGTCCGGTCTATGCGAGCGACGTTTATGCCTTAGGCGTAACCTGTATTTATTTACTCACCGGAAAATCTCCCAAGGAGTTAGATTACAACCAAAAAACTGGAGAGATGGAATGGCGCAAAGAAATGGATATTTCTGACAAATTTGCCAAGGTCTTGCAAAAAATGTTAGAGGTATCGGTTCGCCATCGCTATAAAACTGCCGATGAAGTTTTGCGAGCGATGGAATTGGAGGCTTATGAGGATAGTTTGGCTCAAGGCTTGATTTCACCTCAAACTCAAAACAATAGCAGCAGCAATTTATCCCCATCCGGACGCAATTCCGAATCGAATAGTAGCAGTAGCGATCGCGCCAAACCCACTTCTGCTTCCCAAAAATTAGCCGAACAGTTACGTCGGCGACGCGAACGAGGCAAGCGTCCCTCGGGACTGGGAGGATACAATTCTTACAATTCGGGCATGGGAGGAACGGGCTTTGACCGCCGAGGTTCGCGATTGCCAGATTCGGGCGATATTATGAATACGGGGGGCAGACCGGCGAAAAAGCGCAAAGTGGTGAGATTGGATGAAAAAACGGTTCTCGATCGCTACGTTAAAGGAGTGCGGGATTTTGCCCAACAGAATCTCAGCCAACTCAATTTACCGGAGGCAGAGCTTTCGGGGGGAATTTTTCACGAGTCGAAATTACGTCGGGTCAATCTGCAAAAAGCAAATTTAGCAAGGGCGGATTTTGGCAAGGCGAGTTTGGCAAAAGCAAATTTACGCAATGCCAATTTAGTTCGCGCCTATTTTGCCGGAGCCGATTTGGAAGAAGCCGATTTGCGAGGTGCCGATCTTTCTCATGCCAATTTCAGTCAAGCCAATTTGAATAAGGCCAATCTTTGCGGTGCAAATTTAACGAGTGCAAAAATTACAGAAAATCAACTTGCCGTAGCGAAAACCAATTGGTCAACAACGATGCCAGAAGGACGAAAAGGATTCTGGTGATTCGGCAACGCTCGGGGCAAGCAGTTATCAGTTATTAGTTATCAACCGATCGCTAAATTATTCGTGGCTTATTGAGATCGGCGCTATCATGGCACGTAAATGCCCAGAACATTTGCAGGACAAAGAGACTGATGGCGTATACCACCCAACAACTGATTTCCATCCTCGATCGCGAAATGCAAGCCAGTTGGCAAGGCAAGCGAGTCTTGCTTTCGGCGGAAGAACGCTTTAACGATCCCGTTCTTTCTTTGGCATTGGGTTGCGAAAAAATTAGCAAGGTTTATGCCTATCGGGAGTTTCGCGAACAAATTCACGAGTATCAGCACCAATACAAGGTTTCGGGGTTGATTTGGCGTACTTGCCGGTTTCAGGGAGAGAGTATTTCCTATCCGGAATTGCACAATCAATTGGCTGCCATTCCCGAAGACAAGGAAATTTTACAAAACTCAAAAGAGTCTGTATTGCGGTTTTGGCGCGATCGCAGTCGCCATTTAAAATTATGGTTGCTGGGCAAAGAACGCCAGCGCATGACGGTAGAGATGGCTGAAGAGTTGGCCAAAGAGGCCGAATGGGCGGAAATGGATGCCACCCTTGACGAGCTATATATTGGTTTATGCTGGGGAAATCCCCAAGAATGCCGCTATCAGTGGGCAATGCCCGAGTCTGGATGTCGGCGCATTGCAGCCGCCCCCAACGAACCCAGCGCAATTAAGATTTAGAGAAGGGAAGCGTGGGAGGATAGGGGAGCGTTGGAAGCAGGGGGAGATGGGGAAAATAAGTCTATTAACCTCTCACCACCAACTTATCTCCTACTCCTCCCAAAAGGGGAAAAACCAACAACTCATAACTCATAACCAATGAAACATTTTGCTTGGGTTTTCGGGGGGAGTCTGCTATTGGGACAAGGTTTTGCGATCGCGGGAACTTGTACGGCCGAAAGTAGTTGCATCCCGCCTCGCTTGCAGTTTGTACCGGGACAAATCATTCGAGTTGAAGTGATTAATCGTACGGCAATTCCGATTGAAGTACAGCAATTGGGAGGAACAGAACCGATATTTTTATCGCCTGAGGGAATGTCGCCGTTTTTTTGGGGTGGGACGATTAAACCAAATTTATCTTTGATTTTTTGGGATGTCGAAGGGGGAAAATTAATCCTCAATGCCGAACAAATTGACGATCGCTTATTGCGGGTAGAAATTCTTCCAGGAGGGAAAATTGAGGGGGATAGTTCTATCTACCTTCACGACGACGGACGCATTGAAGTTTTCTAAACAATTCGCTACTATCAAAAAGGATGGCTTTCTCATTATCCCCAAAAAATCATGCAACCCATTCGACAAGGCGACGTACTCTTAAAACCCGTCCCGGAAACGACGGGAAAAAAACTTTCTCATCTTACTCTCGCAGAAGGTGAAGTCACGGGACATTCTCATCGTATTAGCAACGGCGAGGCAGAATTATACGAAAAAGATGGCACGCTTTATCTGCGAGTGCTATCCGAGACGGCGACGTTGAGCCATGAAGAACACCATGCGATCGCGGTGCCTCAAGGGGATTGGTTGGTGAAAATCCAACGGGAATACGAGCCGGAAGGATGGCGCTATATTACAGATTAAATACTAGCACGAGTCTATTGCAGTTCCTGAAATTTTGCGTTATATTACAAATGTAACATATTAAGGGATGCTGGTTATGAGACTGAAGCGATGGGAGTCACCTCGCCGTCGAGGACGCAATGATAAAGGCAAGGGCGGTGCGGCACGACAGCGACAATTGAAAAAACAACAACAAATGATGCGGAAGAAGCTCAAGGGCGAACCCATTCAAAGCCAAAAGCACAAACCCAAAAACCCGAAAAAATCCCATAAAATTCATCAAGAAGGAAGAGATGCTCATTCTCTTCCTTTTTGTTTGCAGGTTTGTTTGCAGGCGCAAATGTCGAAGAACGATTGCCCCATAACCTTTCTAGCCGGAGATTTTAGGAGACCTCAAAAGGTTTCTTAGATCGGAGCGATCGCCGCATCTTAAGAAAGATTTGCGGAATCCGCATTGACCGTTAAGATTATGATTATATTTGCTTGCATCTGCTTGCCGTGTAACCAATGCGCTAAAGGAGAAATCAATATTGTCTCGTCGTTATCTCTTTACCTCGGAATCCGTTACCGAAGGACATCCCGATAAAATTTGCGATCAAATTTCCGATACTATCTTAGATACTTTACTGGCAGAGGACGAAACCAGTCGCGTTGCTGCCGAGGTCGTCGTGAATACGGGTTTAGTCCTGATCACTGGCGAAATCACCTCTCAAGCTAACGTCAATTTTGTGAATCTGGCCCGAAAAAAAATTGCCGAAATTGGTTACACCGATGCCGACAATGGTTTTTCTGCCGATAGCTGCGCCGTCCTTGTCGCCCTTGACGAACAGTCTCCCGATATCGCCCAAGGGGTGACGACGGCCCGAGAGCAACGGCACGAACTCAGCGATGACGAACTCGATCGCATTGGAGCGGGAGATCAGGGTTTAATGTTCGGTTATGCCTGCAACGAAACCCCCGAACTCATGCCCATGCCTATCAGCTTGGCTCACCGCATTTGCCGTCGCCTCGCTGCCGTTCGCAAAACCGGAGATCTTTCTTATCTCCGTCCCGATGGCAAGTCCCAAGTGAGCGTCATTTATGAAGATGGCAAACCCGTAGGCATCGATACCATTCTCATTTCTACTCAACACGATGCCGCGATCGGCGATTTGACGGATAATGAAGCCATTCAAGCCAAAATTAAAGCCGATCTCATGGAAGCGGTCGTTAAACCCGTTTTTGCCGATATTTCGGTCAAACCCGACGACAAGACCCGCTTTCTCGTCAACCCGACGGGAAAATTTGTCATCGGCGGACCTCAAGGAGATGCGGGATTGACGGGGCGAAAAATTATCGTCGATACCTATGGCGGTTACTCCCGTCACGGCGGCGGGGCATTCTCCGGCAAAGACCCTACCAAAGTGGATCGTTCTGCCGCTTATGCTTGTCGGTATGCTGCCAAAAATATTATTGCGGCGGGACTGGCGGAAAAATGCGAAGTGCAAGTCAGTTACGCCATCGGCGTGGCGCGTCCCGTCAGCGTTTTAGTGGAGACCTTCGGTACTGGTAAAGTAGAAGAAGAGATTCTCTTGCAGTTGGTGCAAAAACATTTTGAACTGCGTCCGGCGGGAATCATCCAAACCTTTAATTTACGCGGTTTGCCCAAGGAACGAGGCGGGCGTTTCTATCAAGAAATTGCTGCTTACGGTCATTTGGGGCGGACGGATCTGGACCTGCCTTGGGAACGCACCGACAAGGCCGAACTGTTGAAAAAAGAAGCGGAAGCCCTAGCTGCCGCCACCGTTTAGTATAACAAAATGCAGGGACGTTCCCTCGAACGTCCCTGCACGGTAGTTTTCGATAAATACGAATCTTATTGAACGATCAGTTTACCCGTCATTCCAGCGCCTTTGTGAGGAGCGCAGAAGAAAGTATAAGTTCCGGCAGCCGCATCATCGGGAACGGTAATGGTGTAAGAATCAGAAGGAGTGAGTAACATTTTGGTAGGTTCCATCGCCAAGGACTTGAACGGTTCTTGGTCGAAAATAATATTGTGAGGGGGAAGATTATTGTTTTGGAATTTTATCGTGTCTCCGGGGCTGACGGTGACTTCGGAGGGGTCAAATTTGAGTTGGTAGGTATCGGTTCCCATTTTGACGGTCTTGGAGGCTGCAACAGCTGGAGATGCGACGAATGCGAAGGCGGCGATCGCAAACAGGACGGTGGAAAGAATTAAGCCGAGTTTCTTGAACATGATCTTTGACAGCGTGTCGTATTGGTCTTCAAAAAAGATTGTATCAGGAAATTTGACACTCTGTAGAATTTTATTTTTGGAGAAGTTGAAAATGAGTCGAATCCCCAATCTGCCTTTACTCGTGAGCGATGGTCAAGTGATTATCGTTAGCAATGGTCAAAACCACTCGCAAGGTTTCGAGGAAACCGATTAACCACTGACATTCTGACTCGGGATGAGTTTCGTATTCCTCAATGAGGGCAACCGTACATAAAATCAGATGCTTATAGCTACTCGGACAAATGAGGATAATTTTGAGCAAAAGAGTAGCGAGGGTCAAATAATTACCACACTTGGCTAAAAGTGTAAAGGGATGGCTCGAACTATCCCAGTCAGGTTTGAGGAGAAAGGAGATCGAGCGCTTGCAAATTCTTAACAGCAAACTCCCATCAACAACTTTATCGTTATATTGAGGATACAGGGATTCTAAATAGTTAGAAATACTGGCGTGCAACCAAGCTGATGTTTTGCTTTGCTTGAGAGAAAACAATAAATATTTGAGGAAGCTTTGTTTGAAATCTTTATAAAGACTTCCTTCGGTTTGTTTGAGGAAAATATTAGCAACGCCTCGATAATTCATATTTTTACGCTTGACGAGAATTTGCTGGATCAATCCCAAAGTTCGCAAGTTTAAGCGGGTAGGATTTTGGTTCGTTCGTTGGGAAGAGTTGGGTAAGTTAGAATGAGCCAAGCATAATGCCAGTTTGAATTTAAATTTTTTATTGAATTTGGCAGCCAGCAACTTTGCCGCATCTCGATGCTCTCTTGGATAGTCGGGATTAAACGACTGTGCCATCAATAAGTACGCGGTATAGCGATTTTTCCAATCCGTCTCTGCTTCTGATTCGTGGCGATTATCATATGAAAACAGTTGCAAACTTTGAAAATAGAGACTTTCAGAAAATCCGAGAATCCATTGTTTTAATTTTCTCCGGGTCGGATGAATGTTTTTATAGGATTGTTTTTCGTTCTGTAATAATTGTAAGAGGTCGGCAATATACTTTTCTTGTTTTTGAACGAGCCATTGCTTGATTAAAATACAGCAACATCGATCTAAAAGAATAAAGAAATCTTCTTTGCGATTGAGAACGATTAGATCGTATAAAGACTGCTCTATTTTTTTGCCAACTTGATTGCTCTTGAGAATAAAAAGACCTTTGAAATAATCGAGTGCTTGTTGGGGAGACTCGCAACTGGCAATCTCTGTAAAAAAATCGCAAATTGCAGTGTGGGACTCTTCACTATTGCGATGGACGGGATGATGAACCGAATGATGCGGCCAATGCTGGTGTTGAGAGCGGAAAGACGTTACATTTTGGAGCTTGGTATATTGCATAGGAGAAAATGTACTGGAAAAACCCGTGGGCAAAGTATTGGGAAATTCACGATCGCGATCGCTACCCTTATGCAAAAATAAGAAATCTCGGTCGGCTCTCATCAATGAAGTCCTCCTAGGATATCCCCGAATAAAATGAATTATAGAGAGTTCGATCGTGCTTTGAAACTTGCCGAGATCGATCTTGTCAAAAAAAATACATTAGCCGAGGGAAAATTAAAGGTTTGGTAAAGTTTCCATCAATTGACTTGTAGGGTTGCCCGTCTTTTGGTGTATGTTTTTCGCGATCGCGGCGATCGAAATAAAACAATTTTTCAACTATCATCTTAAAACGTTGAAAATATTAATCTCGCAATGTGTAGATATATTAAGCGACGAGGGAAATGGGCTGGCGATCGTTCATCAAAATTAAGCAAAATGGAGATTTCTGCTGTTTCAAGGTAACGCACGTTACCTTGAAACAAGACGAAATATATTGGAAAAATAATGATGGAAACAACACCCGCCAATTCCGGCGACTTTTTCAATTTTGAACTCCTCCATCCTTATCCTACTCAAGATAGCGATCTACTCAAAGCATTACCCTTTATTCCCAGTTTGCAAGAAGTTTTAATGCTGCGTCAGGTTCATGCTCTCGAGCATGCAACAGTGTGGGTTTTGAGTGAAATTTCCGATAGTTCTGCCCCCAATTCTTTGGAAGTCGATAATACGACTTTAGGCGGACTATCAACAGAAAAAGGTTTTTATTTATACGGTGATGTAGACTATTCCCATCTTCGCCAAGCCGTTCGACAAGCACTCCAACGCTTGCAAGCCGGAGAATGGGATTTAGCCATTCATCCTCGCTGCGGCACAAACGTATCAGTCTCTTTGCTTCTCGCTTTGGGATTGGCAACAGGTTCTTCCTTCTTTTTGCCCCGCAATCCCCTCACGCAAATGTTAGGATTGGGACTGGCAACTGTTGCGGCAACCCAGCTTGCTCCCGATATTGGGGAGATGGCGCAAAAGTATGTGACGACTTCGATTCCATTTAACCTAGTGGTACGGGATATCATGCCAACCTCCGATCTTTGGGGACGTTCTGCTCATTTTGTCCGAGTGTGCTGGCAAGATCGATCGTCGGGAATTCCCCACTCCTGATTTCTCAACTTGCCAGATTTGCTTAATAAAACTTAAAAACGAAAGCGAGTAGAGACCTCCCGTTCGATAGTAGGCTGTAAGCTATAGAATCCAAGGAGAATAATTTTATGGTTAAACGCAATGACAAAGTAAGAATCCTTCGTAAAGAATCTTACTGGTATCAAGATGTGGGTAAAGTGGCCAGCGTTGATAAAAGCGGTATCATCTATCCCGTCATCGTTCGTTTTGATAAAGTCAATTATTCTGGTGTAGCCACCAATAATTTTGCTGAAAGCGAACTCGAAGTGATTGGGTAAGCATTAGCAAATATTAACAACTCAGAAGGTTAAATCCATTTGTGCCGGAATTACCAGAAGTCGAAACGGTACGTCGAGGGTTAAATCGATTAACCCTCGATCGCGAGATACGGGGTGGGGAAGTGTTGCTTGCCAGAACTATTGCCTACCCTATTTCTGTCGAGGCATTTCTGCAAGGTTTGCAGGACGTTTCAATCGCATCTTGGCAACGACGAGGAAAGTATTTACTCGCATCCCTACAAAAAAACGATCGCGAAGGGGGTTGGCTGGCCGTTCATTTACGAATGACGGGACAATTGCTCTGGTGCGATCGTGGAGATCCTCTCCCTCCCCACACCCGCGTGCGCTTATTCTTTACCGAAGATAAAGAATTGCGTTTTGTGGATATTCGCACCTTTGGGAAAATGTGGTGGATTCCCGCCGATTGCGATATTGAGGCGATCGTTTCCGGATTGCAAAAGTTGGGATCCGAACCCTTGACCCCCGAGTTTTCTCCAGTTTATCTCAAGACAATTCTCAGTAAAACCAAACGACCGATTAAAGCCGTACTTCTCGATCAAAGGGCGATCGCCGGATTGGGAAATATTTATGCAGACGAGGCGCTTTTCAAAGGTAAAATTCGCCCCGATACCATTGCCTCTCATCTAGACGAGGAACAAATCGAGTGTCTCCACCAAGCAATAGAAGACGTGTTGGCAACAGCGATCGCCAAAGGAGGGACGACTTTTAGCGATTTCCTCAACCTCCTCGGCGTTCCGGGAAATTATGGAGACAGCGCTCTCGTTTACGGACGGAGGGGAAAACCTTGCCGGCATTGCGGCAGTGCGATCGAGCGACTTAAAATAAGCGGACGCTCTTCCCACTTTTGCCCTCAATGCCAGCAATAATGTATTATGATACAGTTAAGAAAAATAAATATCGTCTTTAAGAGTAAAGGAGACTTATTCCTTACCACCCATTACTCATTATCCATCTCTTTCGCAATCCAAAGCGGCCAAAAGAGGGGAATCTCTAACTTTTGTAAATTTGAGAGAGATTTGCCTTGGCGATGTTTTTCCGCACGCAAAGCCAAATAACAAACCGAACCCGAAAATAAGTAGGCTACAGCAGAAGAAGTTAAGAAGAAAGTTGCCAACATAACAGTATGCTCCTTGTAATGAGAGATGCTAGAGATAGTTATGAGATCGATAAAAAAAGCAGGAAATTTCACAGAAAAACGCAAGAGCTGTAAAATTTTCAGCCCTCGTATTTTTACCGATTTTTTTCTAAACGTCAACCCTACCCGAGGTGTTGAAACGCTACCCCTAGTTTCAACATAACCCACATTTGAGAAAATGGGTTGAGAAAAATTGCTGAAATCTATTGAGCTTTTTCTCTGGCAGATAACTCAAACCCAAGTTTGTAGGGATTGATATAATTAGATTATTGTATATATAAGCGATCTCAATGAAACTTTTGTACTGATATAAGGCCAAGCCGAAGCGATAGAAAAGGACTAAAATAAATAGAGCGAGTCAATTTGCCAATATCAATTTTTAGTTTGTCCATGCCTTTACACCGAATCATTATTCTTATTGTGGGAATTAGTCTTATTCTTGGCTTAGTATTATGGCTGGTTGATTCAATCTATCGACTTTATTTACAAATTTCTTTTACCGCTCCTCTCTTAGCCAATCTCGTTCTTTTGTTGCTGATTATTTTATTGGGATTGCTCATTGTTGCATTTGTCTACTATTTTAACTTATTTACCCTCAAAAATTCTCGCACAAAGAATACAAAAAGTCGCATCCTTGCAAAACTTCCCGAAGAAAAAACAGAGGTTGCAGGAGAAACCTTAAAAGCCGTTCGGCAACAAGTTGAAAAAATTCAAGATCGTATTAGTCGCGAAGCTCTACTGAGTCGATCGCGAGAAATTGAAGCGAATTTAAACCGGGGAGAAATTAAAGTTGTTGTTTTTGGGATTGGTTCTGCGGGGAAAACATCTCTCATTAATAGTTTAATCGGTCAAATGGTGGGAGAAGTGGGTGCAGCAATGGGAACGACGAGATCGGGAGAAACTTATTGTTTGAAATTACAGGGTTTAGAACGCGCGATTTTTCTCATCGATACTCCGGGGATTTTAGAAATTGGTAGGGAAGGAATGGAACGGGAAGGCATGGCGAAAAAATTGGCAACCGATGCAGATCTTTTGTTATTTGTCGTTGATGGCGATCTGCGTCAATCGGAATGCGAACCCTTAAAAATTCTCTCTCAAATTGGCAAGCGCTCTGTTTTAGTCTTCAATAAAATCGATCTTTATACAGAAGAAGAAGTGCAAACAATTTTAAAGCAATTGCAGGAGCGCGTACAAGATTTCATTAACGAGATTGATGTTATTTCAATTTGTGCCAATCCTCAACCCATCCAATTAGAAACCGGTCAATTGGTCAATCCAGAACCAGAAATTGTGCCTTTAATTAAACGCTTGGCTGCTATTTTACGGTTGGAAGGAGAAGATTTAGTTGCCGATAATATCTTATTGCAATCTCAGCGTTTGGGAGAAGAAACGCGCAATTTAATCGAACAGCAACAACGCAAACAAGCGGACAAAATTATCGATCGCTTTCAATGGATTGGTGCGGGTGCCGTGATTGTGACCCCCTTACCGGTTGTCGATCTCTTGGCAACGGCAGCAGTTAACGCTCAAATGGTGGTAGAAATCGGCAAAGTCTATGGTTGCGAACTCAATATGGAACGGGGACGCGAATTGGCACTATCTCTGGCAAAAACTTTAGTGAGTTTGGGGATTGTTAAAGGCGCGGTAAAAATGCTGTCAACTGCATTACAGTTTAATGTCGCTACCTATTTAATTGGTAAAACCATTCAAGGAATCACGGCAGCTTATTTAACCCGCATTGCCGGTAAAAGTTTTGTAGAATATTTCCGACAGGATCTCGATTGGGGGGATGGGGGGATTACCGAGGTCGTACAAAAACAGTTTAAGTTAGTACAGAAAGAAGAGTTTATCAAAGTCTTTGTGAAAGATGCAATTGCCAAGGTCGTGCAGCCGTTGCAGCAAACCTTCGAGATAGAGACAGAAGACTCGGAAGCAGCCAATCCGGAAACTTATCGAGAGACCATTCCCGAAGCCAGTTTACCAAGGAGAAAGCTAAGAGAGAACCTTCAAGCTGATGTAGAGGTGAAATTGAGCGATCGCCCAACAACTGCGATGAATGATTGGGAAAAGTCTGATTGGGAAAAGCCTTACTCTTCTCGCGATGAAGATTGGTAGAAGGCTATTTTACACTTTCACGGTTATAAAATCCAGTTTATTTTTATTTCTTAATGTTTGTCTAAAATTACGCAAAGCATTGAAGAAAACAGTAAAACTTGCTACGATAGTAGTAACAAAATCAACAAAAACCTATAAACAAAAAATAAAGGGAGGCACGATATGAAAAACTTAGGAACCGTTGCTCCCCTGGCCATTTCAATTGCGTCTGCGATCGCCTTATCGATCGGTATTGGTTCGAGCTCCATACCAGCACGAGCCGGAAATCCCGACCAAGTCGATCGGTTATTATCTACAGGTCAATGTCGCGGATGTGACTTATCAGGGGTCGATCTTTCAGAAGCACACTTAATTGGAGCAGATCTGAGAGAGGCAAATTTACAAAATGCTAAATTAGTCAGAACGAATTTAGAAGGGGCGGATTTAACCGGAGCAAACCTCACAGATGCCAATTTAACCGAAGCAATGCTGTCTGATTCTATCTTGGATAAGACCATTCTCAATCGCGTTAATTTGACGAATGCAGCCCTTTACAATATTACGGCAGCCGGTGCCCAAATGAACGATCTCATTTTGACGGGGGCGCAAATTCTCGATACTACTCCTGGCATTGGTGGCGATCGCGAACAGTTTGATGAAAATGCGATCGATCTGAATGCCAATTAGGAAGTCATTTATCTCGATCTCATCGATAGAGGCGTTATTTAAAGCGCCTCTTTTCAATTTTAGCCAATAATCTCCCCCAACCCAGACTTACCTCTAACCCAAAACCGCTCTCCAGTCCTCTCCTAAGAAGAGGAGATTGAGAGAGGAGTCAAACAATAAATAATCAATAGCCAACAACAAATGCTTAAAGTCCTTCATGTTATTCCATCAGTATCGTCTGCACGAGGAGGACCTACGCTAGTTGCTTTAAATTTAGTGAAAGCCTTGCGAGATCGCAACGTTGATGCAGAAATTGTCACCACGAATGATGATGATGGCATTCGAGTTCTAGACGTGCCTTGCGATCGCCGCATTGAATATGAAGGAGTTCCCATTCGTTTTTTTCCGCTTTTTGCTACACCGACAAAAGGGGTTTCTCTGGGGAACGATCGTGGTTTTCTCTTTTCTTGGCCGCTGACGCGCTGGATGTGGCAAAATCTGAACGATTATGATATCTTAGATACCCATTATTTATTTTCTTACTGTTCCACTTGTGCTGGAGCGATCGCGAGATGGAAAAATATTCCTTACACCGTCCGGACAATGGGACAATTATCACCTTGGGCTTTAGCGCAAAGTCGTCGTAAAAAGCAAATTTATGCGGCATTAATCGAACGTCAAAATCTCAACAAAGCAGCGATCGTGCATTGTACGTCCCGAGGAGAAGCAGAGGATGTTAATAATTTTGGTGTTGTTGCACCCAAAGCAATTTTACCGTTGGGAGTGCGATCGGGTACAAAAATTGAGGATGCGGGGTTAAAACTGCGCCAACTTTATAATATTCCTGCTGAAAGCGCGATTGTTCTATTTCTCTCCCGCATTCATTATAAAAAACGTCCCGAACTATTACTCGATGCACTTCATTCTCTCAAATCAAAACATCATTTTCATCTCATTTTTGCCGGGACGGGAGATAAAGAGTATTTGCAACAAATTGAAAGTCTAATTGAGTCTTTGGACTTAACGAAACAGGTTACATTCGCTGGATTTGTCACGGGAGAAAGTAAGGCGTTAGTCTTACAAGGTTCGGATTTTTTTGTTTTGCCTTCCTTTGCAGAAAATTTTGCGATCGCCGTTGCCGAGGCGATGGCTGCTGGATTACCAGTTATTATTACTCCAGAAGTGCAAATTGCCCCAGAAGTTGATGCGGCAAATGCCGGGTTAGTGGTGGAAGGGGAAGTCAAAACCGTTGTCGATGCGATCGCAACTCTCCTCACCTCACCTCAATTGCGCCAAGAATTAGGCAATAATGGTAAACAGTTGGTAAAAACGCGCTATTCTTGGGAGGCGATCGCGGGCGATCTCATCTCGGTTTATCAAAAAGCGATCGACAGTTATCGGTAAACAGTTATCAGTTATCAGTTATCAATGTGCTATGACCCACCAACACTTCGACAAAGCTCAGTGCAAGCAACTAACAACCAATAATACCCACCCCTCAACCCCCTCCCAAGAAGTGGAAAGCAAGAGAGGAGAAAGCAGAAACAAACAACCAATTTGTTTGCATATTGGCTGTGGTTTGGTGATTGCTGAAGGTTGGAAAAATATTGATGCTTCGCCTTCTTTAAGATTGGTTAAACTTCCTATTATCGGACGTTTTTTAATCCCGATTTTCAATTTACCGGAATGGTCTCCAAATGCACAATATGGAAATATTGTCAAGGGTTTGGATATTACTCCGAATAGTTGCGATTTAATCTACGCTTCCCACGTTCTCGAACATCTGAGTATTATCGATTTTCATCTTGCCATGGAGCGGATTTTTTCTTATTTAAAACCTCACGGTATTTTTCGCGCAGTTGTTCCAGATCTAGAGCATTTAATTAATATTTATATTCGAGAAAGAAAAGAGGAAAAAGGTGCTTCGGAAGCGGCAATTAATTTTATGACGAATTCGCTAGTGGGACATTGGGGAACGCGAAAATCTGTCGGCGATCGCTTGCGAGAGATGTTTTCTAATAATCGCCATCAGTGGATGTGGGACGAACCTTCCTTAAAAGAAGCATTTTTCGAGCATGGATTTACCGATGTTCGCGGTTGCCAATATCAGGAATGGCGAGACGATCGCTTTGCTTCTGTCGAACATCCAGCAAATTTTGAAAATGCCATTTGTATTGAAGGAATTAAGAAGTAAAGTTTTATATCCCAGTCTTTCAGCGATATATATTGTAACAGATAAGCTGAGTGCGATCGCATTCCTAAAAACTATTTTGATAGCAGTGCGATCGCTTTGCTATGAATATCTTTCTAATAAGTTTAATTTTATTTTGGCATCAAGTCGGACTTTCTGAGCCAAATCCTGAAGTTGGGTTTTCTCCTCCAAAGGAAGAACTTCTGCGAATTCAATGGCTCGATCGCAAGAGTCAATCGCTTCTTTGTATTTTTTAAACCGATTTAGCTTCCGACCCATATTATACCAAAAAAATGGATTTTTTTGTTTAAGAGCTTTGTTGTAGAAGACTAATGCTTCTTCGTACTTTTCTAACTTCTCCAGTGTAATCTCCCAATTATCCCAAGCCCGCTCATGATTCGGTTGCCTTTCAATCACTTTCTGGCAGAAAATGAATGCGTCTTCGTATTTTTCTAACTTCTCCAGTGTAGTCTCCCAGTTATCCCAAGACTGCTCATTATTTGGTTGACTTTCAATAGCTTTTTCGTAAGATTGCATTGCTTCTTTATATTTTTCCTGCTTAAATAGCGCATCACCTCGATTCTTCCAAGCCTCAAAGTTGTCAGGTTCAATTTTAATTGTTTCGTCGTAGGCTTTTATAGCTTCTTCGTTGTCTCCTTTCTTCAATAGCACATTACCCAGATTCTTCCAAGCCTCAAAGTTCTTGAGGTTAAGTTTAATGGCTTTCTTGTAGTCTTCGATCGCCTTTTTGTCATCATCCTTATGAAATAGCCCATAACCTCGATTGTTATAAGCGTCACTTAGATTTTTCAGAACATGAAAATGAGTTTTATAAAATGGATATCTCCTTGCTTCATTGTAGGCTTTTATCGCTTCTTCGTTGTTTCCTTTCTTCAATAGTACATCACCTAAACACTTCCAAGCGTCAAAGTTATTGGGGTTCTTTTCAGTAGCTTCTGTGTAGGCTTCGATTGCTTCTTGGTCATGTTGCTCATTAAATAGCGCATCACCTCCATTCTTTAAAGTATCAGATTCCAATTTTTCAGCTTTATAGCGGGCTTCTTTGGCTTTTTTAGGTTCTCTTAATTTCTCCAGTGTAAAACTTTTATAATACCAAGCATGGAAGTTTTTAGAGTCCTTTTCAATAATTTTCTCGCAGAAAGAGAGCATTGCTTTATATTTTCTTAATTTCTCCACTGCAATGTCTAGATTTTCCCAAGCATGGGAGTTTTTAGGATCTTTTTCAATAGTTTTTTCGTGGGAGCTAATCTCTTCTTTTAATTTCCATATCGATCGAGGATATCTAAATACTAACCATATAGGGACGAAAGGTACACCAATGATGATGTAAAGCGATATCAAAATGATAATAGTGATAATAGGTGCTGAGATCCCCACTACCAACACTATATATATGAATAACAGTACATCAGTATCATAGTATACTTCTTCTATTGATTTTCCATGCCAAGAGGCATATAGCTCTAAAATAGGATAGAGAAATGGGTTTAAATTATCACTCGGCTTCTCCACGCGAGCCGCCGTCAACACTGTATAAACACCTTTCTCTCCCTCCACAAAAAAGCCACGTCCACGATCGCTAACCTCCCCATAGGTAATCAGTACAACACTGGGTTCGACCTTTCCCAGTAATTCTCTGGGATTCGGTTGACCGCATCCCGCGAAAGGAATGAGAGTGACAAAAACAACTGATATATAACGCCACACGATCGCAATTCTCCCATTAAAATAATCTCTTTTTATTCTACAAAATCATTGAGAGATCCGTTTGCAAAAGGAGAACGAGTCCTCTCGACAGCGATCGCCTTCTTCAGGTATATTTGTTCTTGTCAAGGTTGGAGAAGTCACCATGACTGTTGAATTAGTTCAAGAAGTAACCCCTCCCGAAGTCATTGACGAGGAAATCCCTCTCCTAATTCTTCGCTAACCCAGACTCGGGGCGATCGCTTCCGACGATGCAGCAATAAATGCACGGAAGGGACGTAATATAGAGCCAGTAGGGTTGCGCCTCCCAGTCCTCCCGCGATCGAGATCGCCAAAGGCGGCCAAAATCCCGTTGTATCCAACAATAAGGGAACGAATCCCATAATAGTAGTGAGGGTGGTGGCGACGACGTGGCGGGTGGCTTTAAGTACCACTTCTTGGGTTGCTTTCCAGTTACCTTCTCGCGCCTGAGAATTCTCTCTTAAAGCAGCTAGCACCACAATCGAATCGTTAATCGCCAATCCCACCAAACCCAAAGTTCCCAAAATTGCCGTAAAACCGAACAGGGAATCGAAGAACCAGAGGGCAAAAAACGCCAATCCCATGGCCGCGATCGCCACGGATCCGATAACAGCCGCCAAACCAAAGGAATTAAAGGAGAGAACTAAGGTTGCAGACATGAGAATCGCCAAAACCCCGACAGTTGAGAGCAAATTCCCCACCGCAGAACCTCGGGCATCCGCTTCTCCGCCGTATTCTATGCGATAACCCGTCGGTAACGACCATCCCGATGCTTGCAAATTCCTATCAAACGCCTTCAACACCGTATCGGGGAGTTCTCCCGCTTTGAGAAAAGCACTGACCGTATTGACCCGCTGACCGTCTCGGTGAGAAATTGAGGCTAAATTCGGCACTAAATTGACATCGGCTAAAGTATCGAGGGGAATCGTCGCGCCGTTGTGAGGGGCAACTAAGTCCAAAGAAGTAACCCTCGACAAACTCCCCCTCGTGGCATCGGGAACTCGCACCCGAATAGGAATATCTTCCGTATCTTCGAGGATCGATCCCCCGATCGCCCCTTCCAAAGCTGCATCCAATTGTCCCGCGATCGCGCTGTTATCCAGTCCTGCCCGTCGCGCTTGCACTTCATCCACCGTTAAGGCTAATTTGGGTAAGGTTTCGCTGAGTTCGGCGCGGGTGTGAGTGACAGCAGGTAACTGAGACAAATAGCCCCGCAGTTCGTCTCCGAGGGTTCGCAGGCGATCGATCTCGGAACCGTACAAGCGTAACTCGATCGGTGCGTCGAAAGGCGGTCCCTGTTCCAATTGTTTCACCAATACCTGCGCTGCTGGGAAAGCTGCATCGAGTTCTATTTGCAGAGATTGCAGGGTTTCTCCCAGGCGATCGGCGGAATGTAACTGCACGATCGCTTGGGCGTATTCCGGGGCGTTTTCCCGCGTGGGAATGACGTTATAGAAGAAAGCAGGGGCGCTTTTGCCTAAAAACCAATGCACCTCACTCACTTCGGAATGCTGGCGAATCAAATCCCGAGCTTTCAAGACTTGCGATCGCGTTTCAAAAATGGCAGTTTGCGAAGGAAATTCAACCTCGATTTGAAACTGATCTCGGTTGGTGGGAGGGAAAAATTGCTGTTCGAGACTGGCAAACCGGGAAAAGCCAAAGATAGGCAAAATCAGTGCTAAACCCACTCCCAACCAAGGACGGCGAAAGAGCAACCCTAAAGTTCGGCCATAGATTTCTGTTAAACGCGGATGGGAGAACCCCGATCGCAACCACTCCCAACGCATCCATGCAATTTGCCAATAATGCAAGCGTCCGACTAAAGCAACGATAACGGTTAACGATAAAAATAAGGAACTCAATAAGGCTAAAATCACCGTTAAACCGATGGTGCCGATAAATTCCCCCGTGGGTCCCGGAGAAAAAGCGATCGGCATAAACGCCAAAACTGTAGTGAGAGTAGAAGCCAAAAGCGGGACGAGTAAATGTTTGACGGTTTTACTCACTGCATCGATCGGCTTATATCCCTCTCGCAAACTCACTTGCATTTCATCCACCACTACGATCGCGTTATCGATGAGCAATCCCAAGGCAATAATAATGCCTGTAACGGACATTTGGTGCAAGGGAATTCCCAATACTTTCATCCAACCAAACACCATCAACGTTGCCAGAGGGAGTGCCGATCCGACAACTAACGCAGACTTCCAACCCAAGATAAATAGGGAAACCCCAATCACCAAACTCGAACCGAGGATTAAATTTCCGATGACTCCATCTAAGCGCTGTTGTACGTATTGGCTCTGATCTAAAATAACCTGTAGGCTCAGTCCGTCGCTCAACTGACCTTGAAATTCTTCTAAAACCTTGCGAGCCTCTTTTGCCCAATTATCCACTCGATAATCCGATTCTACCGTGGCAGAGACGGCGATCGCGGGACGACCGCTTACAAGGACAATATCGGCAGGAGGATCTGTTGCGCCTTTTTCGATCGTTGCAATATCTCCGAGGGTTGTCGTTTGTCCATCCGCCCCGAGTTGGATCGGAATTTGTCTCACGCGAGCGAGAGAATCTAATTCGCTATCGACTTCAAATAAAAATTCCGAATCTTGGCTGCGGAGTTGTCCCGAGGAGACTTTAGCATCGCTGGCCCGGATTTGTCTGGCCAAGTCGCGGGCAGTGAGTCCCAAACGGGCGAGATCTGCCGAAGCAATTTCTACTCTCACTTCCTCATCGGGTTCGCCAAAATCTTCGACCTTATCCGTCCCCGGAATGGCGCGAATGCGATCGCTCAAACTGTCCCCCAAACGTCGCAATATGGCATAGTTGGGGGGAGAATCCAAGTCCCAAGTCAGCCCGACAATTAAGGCGCTGGCAGATACGGTACTATCGCGATATTCTGGCTTTGTTGCAGCTGCGGGCAGTTCGGGAACAACATCATCGAGACGGCTGCGAACTTTAGCCCAAACGGGATCGACATCGGTAATGGTTTCTTTTAACTCTACGCTGATGCTAGAAACTCCCGTACTGGAGGTCGATTCGATGGATTCAACCTCCTCTAGTTCGAGAAGTTCGCCTTCAATTTTCTCTGTTATCAGAGACTCCACCCGTTTTGGACTCGCTCCCGGTAAAAAGGTCAAAACCCGACCAAAACGCTGAGTAATTTGAGGATCTTCCATGCGCGGAACAGTGAAAAAGGAAGACAGACCCCAAACGATAATGAGAGTAAGGGTGAGGATTAAGAGTTGGCGATTGCGATAGAAGAGGTTAAACATTTTTGTTACTTGCACTGAGCGAAGTCGAAGTGTTGGTTGTTGGTTGTTGGGAATTCAAAAATGAGTTTTTCTTCCCTCGCTGTTCATGCTCCTCATACTCCTTCTTCTCTCTCACTAAAAACTAGGGGACTAGCGCCAAAACCCTTGCTTGTGCTTGAGAACCGCCTCGGACGGGAAGAACGCCAATCATTACTGTGGCACCTGTTGGAGGGAGAGCATCTAAATTAGCTAAATTTTCGATTTGGTATTTATTCGCGCTTAACATTACGATGTGAGTCTCGAACTTTTCCGACATGCCGCGATCGAGACTGAGGGTATCGATGCCAATACCAACGACATTGCGATCGCGCAATAATTTGGCGCTATCTTCCCCAAAACCGGGAAAGTGCATGATTTGCTTGTCATCTAAATTGAGATATTTTTCCGGGTCGCTAAAGCGCTTGTGCCAACCCGTATTTAAAATCGCGAGAGTTCCCTCGGCAATCTTACCGTACTCCCTTTCCCACGCCAGAACGTCATCGGCAGAAAGCAAGTAATCGGGATTATTTTTGACTTTATCTTGAATATCGATCGCGACGGCGGGAACGATGAGATCTTTGACGGGAATTTGTTCGATAAAATGCTTTCCTTTGATAAAATGGGCGGGCGCATCAACGTGAGTTCCCGTATTTTCTCCCATTTCAAACTTATGTAGGAGATAGCCTTGGTCGTAGTCTACTAACTTAATTTTTTTAAAAGGAACGCCTCCGGGCCAAAATGGCATTTCATCATACATCGGTTGGGTTAAATCGATGGTGCGGCGATCGCCGACAGCTACGGCGCGATCGCTTTGCCAAGAGAAATCCTGCGCCAGAACAAAGGTAAACAGCAAGGTTAGTGCGGCGATCGCGATGATAAGAAGCCTATTTTTGGGGCGGTAGATGCGATGGGAGTTTTTCATCTTTGGTAAGTCATAAGAACAACGTTATAATTTTTGCATATCTTACTTTTTACTCTCAACTCGTTACTCTTTACTCTCTACCCATTGTCCGCTAACAATGCGATGCGTACCGTCGAGAATGACCCGATCGCCGGTTTGTAATGTCCCTCGTACCAAAACGCGATCGCCGTCTGCATGCAAGACTTCTACATCCCGTCGCGCGACTTGGTAAACGTCGGGTTTTTCTCCTGCTTCTCCGAGGACGTAAACCGACCACAGCCCTCGTTCTCCGGGGATTAAGGCGGTTGAGTTTAACAAAAATCCTGCTTCGTTTTGTGTCTCTTTTAAGTTTAATTGGGCAATTTCCCCTACTCGTAATTCTGATGCGCCCTCTAATTGGATAACGGTGGTAACGGTGCGACTGCTGCTGTCGAGTTCGGGCAGGAGGGCGGTGACTTTGCCTTGATAGGTGCGATCGCTAACTTCCACTTGTTGTTGGGTGTCGATACTGAGGGAGTCCGCGCGATCGCTGGGAATGCCGATGCGTGCTTCTAAATTTCCTTGTTCGACGAGGGTTAACACGGGGGTTCCGACTCCCGCGATCGCGCCTTCATCGAGCGATCGTTTACTCACTTTTCCGGAAAAAGGGGCGCGGAGAATACTTTTAGAGAGTTCCACATCAATCCCTCGGATGTTTGCATCGATTTGCTGTACCCGTGCAGATTGGGCGGACACCTGTTCTTTCCGCGTTCCGGCTAAAAGTTCATCGAGGTTGCTTTGTGCCTGTTGGAGGCGATTTTGCAGGGCATTGGCGTTATATTCTTCTTGGTCGAGTGCTTCCCGCGAAATGGCTCCCTCGTCGTACAAGTATTGGCGGCGGGACTGTTTGCGGCGGGCGAGTTCTAGCTGTTGTTGTATCTCTGCAACGCTGGCGCGGGCGGCGTTAATATCTTCTTGTCGCGCTCCGGCTTTAAGTTCTTGTAACTGTGCCTCTGATGTTCCCCGTTGGGCGATCGCTTGCAATCTCTGCGCGTCTAAACTCCTTGTATCGAGGCGGGCGAGAGGTTGTCCGGCACTGACGCGATCGCCTTCATCTACCAAAACGGCGACGACGGTTCCCCCTCGTTCAAATCCCAAGTCGCTGCTGCGTCGCGCTACGATTTCCCCGCTATAGGTGCGTTGGGTGGTATAGCTGCTGACGGGTTGCACGGCGAGGATCCTGACGGGGAGGGTTTGGACTTCCGGGGTGGGTTCGGGAGGAGAGACGAAGATTGGACTTCCGGCGATCGCGACGGCGGGAATGGCGGCGATGGGAAGAAACCAGTACCACGGGAGGGAACGCAATTTTGACAGGGGAGAGCTCCCCGGACGGGCGATCGGTTTGGTGGGATGTGCCTTGAGTGTACTGCTGTCGAGGGTTTCGGGGGAAATCTCGACCGTTGTTCCCGTTACTTCGGACACCGTTGCTTCGGAAGTCATGGTAAAAATACTCAATTTATTGTGTACAACAAGTTTTATTCAATTTGTTGTATATGTTTTTGAGTCTATACTCAATTTGTTGGCCATGTCAAGGACAATTTCAAAATTGGCGATCGCGTTGAAATTTCAGTGCTTTTGGTAGTTGTGGGGCAATCGCGTCGGTTTTTTGAGGGGAGAGATAGTGCGATCGCGTACAATGATATTATTACAATTCCTTGTAGTGGTTAAAAATACAAGAATGTTGATAAATCCTGACTGGGAACGAGCGATCTTTCTGGGGGTCTGAGGGGCTAGCCCCCTCCATTGAGAGCGCAGCACCGCCCCCAAACCCCCCGTACAGGGCTTCGCTATATTTTCATTGTCTTTAATTGTCGGGTTCGCTGCATCAACGCCCGCGCCATCCCGTATCGCTGCAAGGGCGATCGCGATCGCAGCAGCAAAAATTCCCAGCGATCGGCCTCCGCGATCGTATCTTCTGCCTGGGAACGATAGCCCAGTTGTTTTTGCCCGAAACAAAAAAACCGAAAAATGGGCGGTACTGGACTCGAACCAGTGACATCCTGCTTGTAAGGCAGGCGCTCTACCAACTGAGCTAACCGCCCGTCACCGTGTATCCTAGGATAACACATTCTTTCCCAAAATGCTAAAATGCCTTCCGGTCGCACCCACGATCGCATTACTCTCTGGAGCCTTCCTTGGTTGGTTCTGTTTGCCTTTGTCTTCACCCGCAGCGGCGAACTCACCCTTATTGCCTCGGCAGGTTTCCTCTTTAGCGGTTTAATGTTCGGTCCCGATCTCGATATTCACTCTATTCAATTCAAACGCTGGGGATGGCTGCGCTGGATTTGGATTCCCTATCAAAAATCCTTGAGCCATCGTTCCCGACTCTCTCACGGCTTGTTGATCGGCACGATATTGCGGATCTTGTACTTATTCATTTTCATCGGCACGATCTCGATTTTTGTTGTAGCGATTGCCCAACTCGCATGGGGATTTCCTTGGAATTGGCAAGAATTTTGGCAAAACTGCTGGCAAAAATTACCGCAATATTCTGGAGAAGCGATCGCTCTGTTCGTTGGTTTGGAACTCGGAGCCATGAGTCATGCCTTTGCCGATATTTTGGGTTCGACTTATAAAAAATTCAAGCGCAATGGTTTCCAAGCCTTGCTCCCCAAAAAAAGTGCAAAGACAAAACGACGCGCTTCAAGAAAGAAACGATAGAGAGCGCACTACTTTAATCTGCCCTTGTCGAACGCCCCGCAACAATCGATCTACCGTTCTTCGTTCCTCCTCTGCTAGAGATTCATCCATAACCGCCGCCATCAAACCATAGCGATCGGCTACTGTCAGCATTCCCGTTTCGATCGTGGACGCATAAATTTCTGCAATTGCACCGGGTATCAGTTGCAATTGAATCGATGTTTCGAGCAACATTTTTTTGGGGTTTGATTGTATTTTTCGCTATACTCTTTATCCCGTATTTTTACGGAGTCCGATGCGATCGCTTGCCCCGACAACGGGTGAATCGGATCGAGATTGAGATTGACTGGGATCGGAACGAAGCGCGATCGCGATCGAACCCCAATAATTGCACGATTAAAGCCGTCTCAAACGATTAACTCATCGTAGTATCTTAGTAAGAATACCGATCTTTCCATCCAAAATTTTCTTGCAAGTCTCTTTCAATACATCAACGGGTTTTCTCATTTTCATTTGTTCTGTCAATATGGATTTTCAAGTCACAAAAAATAAAGAACGTTTAGATCGCTGGCTGGCAGAACAACTGCCCGAAATTACGCGATCTCGCTTGCAAAAATCCATTGAAAGCGGGCAAGTCTCCCTCAATGGAAAAATTTGTAGGAGCAAAAAAACCTTAGTATATTGCGGCGATCGCGTGAGTTTTTACCCTAGCGATCCCGAACCATCTTTAACCCTCGATCCCGAGGCCATTCCTCTCGATATTCTCTATGAAGACAAAACAATTATTATTATCAATAAAGTAGCAGGAATGGTAGTCCATCCCGCACCCGGCCACGATCGCGGTACTTTAGTTCACGCCCTTTTACATCACTGTCAAGACTTGGCCGGGATTGGGGGCAGAGAACGTCCGGGGATCGTCCATCGCTTGGATAAAGATACCACGGGAGCAATCGTCGTTGCCAAAACTGATTTTGCCTTGCAACACCTGCAACGACAAATCCAAAATAAAACTGCCCGTCGGGAATATCTGGGGATTGTTTGTGGCGTACCCAAAACTTCAGAAGGGACGATCGACGCACCCATCGGCCGCCATCTTCGCGATCGCAAGAAAATGGGAGTCGTTCCCCTCGAACGAGGCGGGAGATCGGCGCTCACTCACTGGCAAATTCTCGAACGCTTGGGAAACTATACCCTCATGCAGTTTTGCCTAGAAACCGGGCGCACCCATCAAATTCGCGTCCATAGCGCCCATTGCGGTCATCCCCTCGTCGGCGATCTGACTTATGGTTTCAAACGCACTATCGGGGTAAATTTATCCGGTCAAACCCTCCACGCCTATCGCTTGTGCTTGCAACATCCCCTTTCTAGAGAACCCATCGAAGCGATCGCGCCCCTGCCTGCAGACTTTACAAAATTGTTAAATATTCTTCGCAAACGCAATTCATAACAATTTGCCCTTCTCAAAATTTTGGAGAAGTCATCAATCGACACAATAACTTTAAGATAATTTCTGGCGGTTGCCGACAATTATCGTGCCAATTCACGACTTCCCCAATTTTTTTAGCGATCTGCTAGCACGAGCCAACAGAAGATTGATAATCGCGCTTAAGCTTCAACGGTTTCGCGAGTGGGAGTAGGACCGATCGGTCCGTCAAACTCACGATAGGGAACGGAGCTCATATTAACATTTGCCGTAGAAACCCGAGCGGGAATTATTCCTTTGGCATTGTTGAGACTGAGGGCGAGATCCATATAGAGTGCGGGATCGCCAGCTTTGGGCTGTTTGTCCTGGGGAACGTAACGCCGTACTGTTGTTTGCCAAACCACTTGCGGGAAGCCTAAAATCGAACGATAGTAAGCATCGTAACGGGGAGATTGAACGTTAAAGGGAACTTCTCCAGCATCCCGTCCGGCCAACACGCGCCGACGTTGGTAAGGCACCGTATCATCGCCGAAACTGTCAAGGTATTCATCGCTGTCGAGCAATTCGTTGACGAAACCGGAAACACCTTTAGTCGCAACGATAATCGCCCAAGCCAATTTTTCGCGTTCGCCGTAAATATCCCGTCCGAGAACCCTCTGCACGGTTTGTTCGACAAAGCGATAATTGCTGTTCAGATCGTAGAAACTCCGTCGATAGGTCTCGCTTAGCAGCAATCCTCGGATGAATTCCCGCACTGTGATTTGACCGTAACGAAGTTGAGATTCTAAAAAGGGTTCGCGATCGGATTTAAACGCATGGAAAAAAATCTGGCGATAACCGGCTTCAATCAGATCGTCCATATCTCCGGCGGATAAAACGTTTTCTGATGAGAAAATTTTAGGTAGATCGTCACCTGCTGCGTCATAACCCGAAACCCGCTCGTTTTGGGTTTTTGGGGCGTAGTCTAATAGAGGAATAGCCAAGTTAAAACCTCCGTAATCTTATCGAATTTTTACAAAGCTTAACCCCAATCATAAAGGAGTTGGGGTCTTTCGTTCTCATAATCTTATCAATTCTTACCAAATTATTTCGCGTAATAGCAATGGTTTCAGAGATTTAAGACAATTGAAATTCCATGCACTAAGTTATTGTTAAATCTACCGAATTTAACAAAAATTAAAATATATCTTTACTTTTCTTTACATTGAAATGAAGGATGAGATTATAGAAGCTCCATCCTTCATTTTTCATCCATTATGTTTCCGACATCGTTGAGGCATTGACGATTGGGGAGAGATAGGCAACGGCTACCCCCAAAGCAAACCCAATACAGTTACGGAATAATGGCAACCAGTCAGAGGTTCGACTCACCACGGGGCCGATACCAAAAGCCAAGAATAAGATTCCCCATAAAGGAGAAAAGATCAAGGCCCACTGCCAAGCGACAACTTGACCCTCTTTGCGAGGAATCGCAGCAAATCCACAGACCAGACCGCCGAGTACGGAGGTGATGAGAGTCAGAATCCATTGTTCTCGGGGCAAACCGGGGACGACATTACACCCCCCACTGGTCAAACAAGTCGCAACGGTTTCCATTGCACCGACAATAGACGCATTTTCTCCATTATCGCGGACGTAGTAGAGATTGCCGAATCTCGTTTGCAGTTCGATCCAAAAGGTGCGCGGCATGAGGTCGTAGACATCATCGCCGATGCTAAAGGCCAGCAAATTTCCGCCTCTGGAGTCAGCAACGAGGAGGACGCTGCGATCGTCGAGTCCCCAATAGTTTTTAACCGCACGGCCGGGAGAGCGATCGTTTTGGGTCAGGACGCGCAGTTTCCAACCCGTATCCCGTTCGAATTCTTCAAAGCGATGGACGAGAGATTCTTCCTGCACCTCGGGAAGCAGGTTAGCCAAATCTACAATTGGCGTTTGAAAATCCGGCAGGAGTTCG
Organism: Cyanobacteria bacterium SBLK; assembly: GCA_017746715.1. Taxonomy (GTDB): domain Bacteria; phylum Cyanobacteriota; class Cyanobacteriia; order Cyanobacteriales; family Spirulinaceae; genus CCY15215. The sequence continues at coordinate 5,730 of JAGHZQ010000082.1, read as the reverse complement.
GGATTATTAACAGCATTAGCCTCTGGGGCAAAGAACCAGACCGATAAGGCTGTCAGGCAAGCCACTAAGGAGATAAATAGACGTTTGATAAAGATTTTTTGCATGGGCAAGATTAAATACGCTTGTTATTAGTAAACAAATTATAAGAAATATTCTCTATTCTTTACAATTTTTAATCTTGTTTTTCAGAAATCAAGGAAAAGGCTTGTGGGGCTTGAAGTTTAGTTGAGGAGTCCTCAGTCAATTGAGCGATCGCTCGCGAATTTTGTCTCATTATCCCCTCGAATCGGGCTCGTCTTTGAGAATTGGGTTAAATTGAGCGATCGCGCTTGCAAAAATATTGCCCGAGACTGAGATCGATAATCTATTGTATAAAGGGCATTTGTCCGGTAAATTGGCTGGAGCGAACGGGGGAATATCGTGGGAAGTTTAAAAAATTTGGGTTATGGCTTGGGGATAGCGATCGCCATGGCTGGGGTTAGCGCGATCGTTTCTCCGGCTCGGGCAGAATCATTATTTTTAGCGTATCCTCCCGAAAACCACCAAACCACGGCGGAACGCATCTTTTTGATCGGAACTGCCGCACCGCCTGGAAATGTCTCGATTAACGGGCAAACCGTTCAACGCAGTCCGGGCGGGCATTTTGCCCCGAGTTTTCCCTTGCGGTTGGGCGCTAACAATTTTGTTTTGCGCTATGGCAACGAAGAGGTGCGCGTGACGGTGACGCGGAAGAGCGATCGCCCGATCGTGCCGACCGGAGCTAGTTTTGCCGAGAATTCCCTCACCCCCGCCCGCGATATAGCCCGTTTGCCGGGAGAACCGATATGTTTTGGCGCGATCGCCGCTCCGAATGCACGGGTGATGGTGCGGATTGCAGAACGGGAAATTCCCCTCCTTCCCCAAGCTCAAAGCGCCCAACTCCCCCCCAATTCTGCCGTTCTTACGGCTCAGAATCAACCGAGGGCGATCGCGGCGACTCGATATCAAGGCTGTGTCAGTGGCGATCGTCCGGGGAATTTGGGCAAACCCGAGTTTATCATCAGTCTCAACGGTCAAACCGGCACGAGAGAAGGGACGGGAGCGATCGCCATTCTCTCGCCCCAAGAATTGGATGTGGTGGAAGTCACTGCTGCTGCTGGGGTGGCGCGCACGGGTCCGAGTACGAATTATTCTCGTTTAACGCCCCTGCCCCGAGGAACGCGCGCGAGCGTTATCGGGAGAGAGGGGGAATGGTTGCGCTTGGATTACGGCGCGTGGATTAAAGCCAGCGAAACCCGCATTATTCGGGGAGCTGTTTTTCCTTTATCCAAAATTCGCAGCATTAGTTCTCGCCAAGGACGCGGGGCGACAGAGATTGTCTTTCCTCTGGAGGTTCCCGTTCCCGTCTCCATCAAACAAGGAGAGGGTACATTTACTCTGACACTTTACAATACCACCGCACAAACCGATACGATTTGGGTCGATGACGATCCGTTAATCAAACGCTTGGATTGGCAGCAGGTGACACCAACGCAGTTAGATTATCAATTTACCCTCAAAACCGAACAGCAGTGGGGCTTCGATCTGCGCTATGAAGGAACGAGCTTAATTTTAACCCTGCGCCATCCTCCGAAGGTATCCGGGCGATCGCTGCAAGGAATGCGAATTCTCCTCGATCCCGGTCACGGCGGCAGGGAATTAGGGGCACGCGGACCCAATGGCTATCCGGAAAAGACAGTGAATTTGGTGGTTTCCCAACGCTTAAAAACAGAATTGGAACGACGGGGGGCGACGGTTTACCTGACCCGAGAAAGCGATATCGATCTGGGATTGCGAGAGCGAATGGATGCGATCGCCACTCTCAAACCCGATCTCGCTTTTTCCATTCATTACAATGCTTTGCCCGATAGCGGCGATGCCATTAATACAGCAGGAATCGGGATGTTTTGGTATCATCCCCAAGCTCACGCTCTGGCAATATTTCTTCATAATTATCTCGTCGAGAACTTGGATCGCCCTTCCTATGGCGTGTTTTGGAATAATTTAGCCCTGACCCGCCCTCACGTTGCCCCGACAATTTTGCTGGAATTGGGCTTTATGATTAACCCGACAGAATTTGAATGGATTGTCGATGGGAAAGAACAGGAGAAATTAGCCAGGGCGATCGCCGATGGCATCGTTGCATGGTTGCAAAAAGCGACTCAATAAAACAATTTGCCCGATCTTTGAGATCGAGCAAGAGCGCAAATTATCAATTATCGGGAATCTTTCATTGATAATTGCTCGTTGTTCATTGATTAAGCGTCGCTTTCAACGTACATGAAGAAAAGTCCCATAACCACACCAGCCGCAACAGCCATCAGAGGAACGAAAGCGATGGGCAAAAATGAAGCGGCATAACTACCTGTAACCATGTGAAAATCTCCTTGTTTAAGTAATTTTTCGTTTTATCCTACTTTCTCAAAAAATGAGAGAAGTTAGAAATGAGAGGTTCATTATCAATGGATTAACCAACAGACCAGATTTTACCCGCAACATCTTGTAAAGGAGCGAGATGGGGAGTCAAGCAGAGGAAGTAAGCAAAAAAGGCACCGCCGCAGCCACCGAGCAAGAAACCGCTTGCAAAATCGCTCCATCCTTCTTTGGTTCCTAAATCTTCTGGAGGATTGGGAGTCGTGACCGTCGCAATGGGTTTGCCCGAGCCAACGCCACCATAAAGAGAAAGAGCAACGGTTAAGATCATGATCAAGCCGATAGTGGCCATCACGCCAGCAAGGGTAGCCAGTTCCGTATTCCGTAAAGGTCCGAGTAAGGCAAAAGGTCCATAGAGGAAATAACCGTGAGCCATGCCAATTTCCAAGCCGCGACGATTGGCGGATAGTCCTTGACGGTAAGCAGGCAAGCTATTAATAAAGGCTTTTGAAAAACCGGAAGAATTCAAAGGAGTAGCGAGATTGCCAACTTGGGGATCGCCGCCATCGGTAATCGCATCGTATGTCATAAAAAAGTGTCTCCTCTCAATTGAGCAGCTAATTAAGCGTTAAAAAACTTAAGGTTATTTTACTTTTATCAGACTAGGGCAACTTCAAGACCGAATTCCCTCGCGGTGTTAAAAAAAGTTCATGTTTTTTTGAAGCCCCCAGAAGAACCGAACCGGAAAACCCAACCCGTCAGCAAGTTCGCCAATTTACCTGACAAGGAATTTATAGCGGTTTTTTGTAAAAATCTTTGCTAGGCTGAAGCTATGAAGGGAGGGAGCCAAGATTCGGGCTCGAGAAAAGCGGGGAATGGATGCGGAACAACTCAAAAAAATTACTGGATACTTTATCTCGGAAGCCCGAGAGCACCTAGAAGCCATCGCCCAGAGCTTGGAAAACTTCCAAGCTGCGGTAGACGATCCCGAACAAATTCAAGAAATTTATCGCGGCGCGCATTCAATTAAGGGCGGGGCGGCAATGCTGGAGTTGGAAAGCATTCGCTTGACCGCCCATCGCCTTGAAGATTACTTTAAATTTCTCAAATCATCCCCGTTAACCGTTGATGCAACCCTAACCGATCTGATTTCTCATGTCTACAACGCCTTACAAACCCTCATCGACAAGTTGGAAGAAACGTTAAGCCTTCCCGAGGAATTTGCAAAAACCGTCATGGGGAAAGTCGAACCTCTCTTCGATCGCATCTCCGGACACTTGGAAAAATTAGCAATCGGGAAAACCGCTCCCGGAAATCATCCAACATCTTCTTCTTTGCCCCAAACTCTGCAAGTAGAAGTTCTCAACGCTCTCGCCGAAATCGGCCAGCTACAACAACAAGGAGATTCTCCCGAGCGCCGCGCTCACATTCAAAGTCTGTGCCGCCACCTTGCTAAATTAGAACAGTCCTCAGCGCGAAAAGAATGGACGACCTTTCTCGAAATCGCCCAAACCGCGATCGCCTACCCGAAAAATAACTATCAAACAACCGCCCGCTATATCGTTCGCGATCTCAAAGAAGCCGTGGCCCATTTAGTCGCAGGAGAAGGAAGGGAAATTTCCCCGAGCCGAGAACTTCTCGACCTCGCGCAACAAGTGGCCTCCCTCACCCCTTCAGATGAAATCTCAACAACAACGGCCGGCGAATTAAACGATCTTGCCGATTTATTTGAAGAAGATTCCCTCAATTTTGCAGAGTCTTGGCAAGAAGAAGTGCTCGATGCCAACGCTCTTGATACTAATGGCTTCATTAATACAGAAGAATCTCCCCCCATCGAAACCGATTTTGCAGACTTATTCGACACGCAAACCCTAGGGGGATCTGTTGATGCCGATCCCGAACTCAAACACGAACTAGAAGACCTATTTGGCGGCGACTTGGCAGTTGAAGAAACAGAACTCATCGATTCCCAAAGTGATGGCAGTACGGATTCTCAAGGCGATCGCGATCTCCTTGCCCTCGGAACTCGCGAACATAGCAAACCGGGAAACCCCGCAGCCGATTTTGATTCCCTCGATAACCTATTTGGCGAAGGGTTTTCTTTTGAAGAAGAGGAAAATCTTGCGAATGCTTCGGAATTTACTGGAGAATCAACAGAATTTTCTACTGCAAAAACCCACCGAGAACCGGCTAGCATCAGCAAAACTCTCAATGACGATCTCAACAAAGATTTAGACGAGATTTTCTATGATGTTGACAGCAATGGCGATACAGAGCGCCTTCTCGCCAGCGAATCTTTTGCTTTGAATGTATTTGAAGGGACTGAAGAGATTGCAACTCAAAACGCGATTTCCCCCGCGCCTCAAAGCGAGGAAAGAATGACAGAATCGTCCGAATGGGAAGATATGAGCGATCTTCTCGATATTTCCGAGGCTTCTCTTCGTGCCGATGCCGACACAGATATTGACTTAGAAGATTTCGATCCCTTTGAAACAGTCGTGCAGAATGATGTCCGAGATGATGTTTTTGAAACGATCGCCTCAGAACCCAGAGCAAACCCAGATCCAGAAGCGAGTGCAGATGATGAATTTAATGCTTTGTTAAATGGGGAAGACGATGGTGTAGAAGACATGGACGATCTCGAAGCCTTTTTGAGCGGTCAAACCACCGAGATGGCTTTTAGCGATCGCCCCCACGCTCAACCTCGCAAAAACAATAGCCAAACCCGAGGGGCAGAAAATATCGAGATCGTGCCAGCGATCGATGAAGTTTTGGCAACCCCAACAACAGAAGCAGGAGACAATGTAGAAATTACCATCAGCTCATTGGACCCTGCTGCAGAACAAGACGATGATTTTATGGCTTTTCTCGAGGGGGACGACAACATGAGCGATCGCGAATCGGAAATCAAAGATCTCGATGCTTTATTGGAAAATATTCCCGAAACCGCGATCTCAGAGAGCATTCCGGAATCTTCTGAGGAAGAATTCGCCGCTCTGGGTCTATTGCCATTGGAGGCAGAAGAGACTTCCGAAACCGCCTTGGAGGATTTAGAACTGTTCTCAATGAATGCAGGAGAACCGCCTGTTTTGGAAATCTCCCGAGAAGCAGAGCTGGAAGATTTGTTTGCGGCAGACAACGAAGTCCTATCCCCAGCAGATTCCCATGCCATTGACGATCTTTTAGGAGAAACCTCCCTTCCTCCAACCGGCGACAGCCCCCTCGAAGACGATTTGGCCGCCTTGTTAGAAATCGAAGCCAGTCCGGCAGACAACGAAGTCCTATCTCCAGCAGATTCCCATGTCATTGACGATCTTTTAGGAGAAACCTCCCTTCCTC
>JAGHZQ010000081.1 GCA_017746715.1 Cyanobacteria bacterium SBLK | reverse complement strand
TCGATCGAGATCTTCCCGATATCGCTGCGTCACTCCATCGGTTTCATAAATCAAAGCCGGATGTACTTTAATGCCATCATCGACTACGGCAACAACGATATCTTCTCCCGAATATCCTAAATCCCAAGCATCCACAACATTTTCCAATTCTTCTTGCATCTTTCCATTAGCACTTGCAGCGATCGCGCGGCTCTGACTTTCTACCTCAATTGCGATCGCGGGAGGGCTATCCTTTAAAATGTCTTGGTAGAGTTCTAGACGTTTTTTCGCTTGTCCATCTTGATAGAGAAGGCGATCGCGAATTGTTCTAAGATGTCGGGGTTCGTCTTTAAATTCCCAATTTTCTATAATCGTCGTTTTAACGATATCTTCGATCGCTTCTGATTCTTTTCCTCGAACAATATAAGGTGTGAATTGAGCAACCAAGGAACACAGTTTTTGAGTGAGAAATGGTTGCCCGCCCGTCCAATTTAAAATTTCCTTTAAAACAATTTGAGGATTTTCGGCTGCATTCTGTAATCCTCGAGCAAGAGGTAAGGATTCCTCAAGTGTAAAACCATTCAATTCAATGACCCGGCCTATTTTAAAAGGAACAAGCTGTCGATCTTTAATTAATTCTGAAGGAGAAGCGACACCGAGTAATGCAAAAGTTAAGCGTTTATAACTCGATCGAACATCTCGATTATTATAGCAAGACTGCATCCAAGCAAAAAAGCCATCTGTCTCAAAATCAAGATTTAAAACATGATCGAGTTCATCAATAAAAATTACAATTTTTTTGTCAATTTTTTCAAGAAGTATCTCTCCGATAAATTTGTCTAGCTTTTGTGGGGGGGAAAGTTCTTTATCGCAACTCCGCCACCACTCCAGCCAATTAAAATTAAATTTACAAGCCAACTCGAAACTCTTCACCAGATTGTGAAAAATATTGATATACCATTTTTCTGTATCTACTCCTACAATTCCCACACTTGATAAATCAACAAAGCCACAGGCAAAACCTTCTTTTGTTAATCGTTCCATTGTACGAACTCGCAAACTAGATTTACCTGTCTGTGTAGAGTTAAAAATCGAGCAAAATTCTCCTGTTTTTAGAGTACGATAGAATTCGTCATCAGCTTTACGAATCACATAACTACATGAATCGCTAGGCAAACTTCCTCCAATTGTGTATTGATATTCATTTTCCATAATTTTTTTCATATTCTCCAAAGTTTTCGATCCCAAACATTCCTGAAATATTTACAATACAAATCACAACGTGGAGCAATTGTATTGTTTTGAACCTTAACTAATCCCATACTTAAAAGTCCATACAATTGTTTTCTTGATATTATCTGTAAATTTTTATTTTCAAGAATCGATTTGAACGCATCTTCTAAATCTGGAGCACTTTCAAAACGTCCTAAATGTCTTTGTAAATGCTTTCGGTAAATTCCTTCATCTGTAGGTGATTGTGCTAATATCTCCTTGATAGTCAAGTTATTTTGACTGATATGATACAAAGCAAGACGAATGAGATAAGGATGACCTCCTACCATATTCATTAAATTTGCAATTGAGTGATTATCCAAATTGAGATTGTGGCGTCTAGCTAACAACTCTACTTGACTTTCGGTTAATTCCGACAATTCAATTGATAAGCCAACATTAAATGGAGATTTATGAATATCAGGAATTATATCAATAACATCAACTTCTGTAGAATGAGCGACCACTATACGAAATTTATTCCAAACAGCATTATTTTTCCCGTATTCATGCCACGTTCTCAATAATCCGAAAAAATCTTGGGCTACTTCTCGATGAGGAAAAATGCGATCGATCGCATCAAGACCTAAAGCTAATGAGTCCACCTTTTTGAGTAAATATTCCTCAAAATATGCCGTACAATTATCATTACTACTTAAAATAGTTCCATCCCAATATTCCTCGAACTTAGATTGCAATTCTAATTCTCGCTCAACTTTACCACAAAACCAACGTAGAAATTTATCTGGATTTTGAAATATTCCTTGATTGACAGCCATGAAATCAATATAAGCTTTTCGACAGCCTGCGTTTTTTGCTTTTTCCAGAATTCTCATTATTAGAGATGTTTTCCCCATTTGTTGAGGTGCTTTAATTCTAATGAGAGCATAAGGTCGTTCAATTGCTTCGTAACATCGCTCCTCTAGAGGCGGCCGCTCTATATAAAATGGAGAATTTAAAGGGACAAGTCCTTCCGGAAATTCTATTATTGTTTCGCTAGTGGGTTTAGTTGGTAAAGCAGAAAATTTTTCGCTTCTACCTTGTGATTCATCTGTTGTTTCGTTGACTTCAGTGAGAGGTGACAGATATCGCCCTAATTGCTCCTGATACTCTTCAAATAGAGCATTGAGAGGTTGTTTCAAATCAATCAAGCCTTGCCGTCTATTTCTATTCAAACCCGGAAACTTACGAGCGATCGCAAAGCGATCGCACAAGGCTTGAATATGTTTGCGGACTGTGGCCTCCACGATCCCCCCTAATTTGGCCCCAATCTCAGCGTCAGACTTGTCTGCTAGCAACAGAAACAAGACCTTAAACTGGGTCGGGGTCAATGCCAGAAATGTCTCTCTCAGCTCTGCTTCCATCATTCACGCTTCTACACGAGATACCACGTTAATTCTAGCACGCGCACAATACTTCCATCTAAATTAAGGTCAATTCCAGCAAATTCTTTCTCAAGAATTCTTCTCTCTACGTGCCTACACAAAATTGCACGAACTGCATCGCCTTGACAAATCCTTGCTTAGCAAGAGTTACAGATGCTTTTGGGGAATCTCCACAATCGCCTTGACAAATCCTCAATTTCTCCACTACTATTTTGTGTATACACAAAATACACAAAATAAACAGAAGTACCTATTCTGAAGGAGTGAGCCATGAGAATCTCGCCCAATTCTCAGATGCCTTTTATCATCGACGATCGCGCCATGCGAGTATCTTTGCCTTCACAATTGCTAACAACCTTAATGTTACACCAATGTTACTCGAGGTGGTGTCATAGAATGGAGAACTATCAAAATTTAACACGAAGGGACTGGCAAGCGATTGAGATTTTTCCCAATCATTACCTCTGTCCTTTATTCAAATCTTGGCATCAAGCAGAATATGTAGTTATCTATCAGGCCCGTATCTGCCTAGAAAGCCCCCATGTTATTTCGATCGCGGTTGAATACTTGGGTGTTTGGAATGAACGTGTATTTTGGGAATTACTCGCAATCGAGAGGCAAAAGGAACAGCAGAAAACCTTGATGCGTGAAGAAAAAAATCATCAAATTGTGAAGTCAATGCCAACACTGTTGAACGCGTTAGATACGGCTCAACGCGTTCAGTTTCTTGTCATTTTGCTGGGAGTTATTTTAGCCGCGATCGCAAGTCTTTAACGATCCAGCACAATTTAGTAGATTAGATAGAAACGCGATCGCAATGGTTAAAATGCCACGTTGCCATCACAATCGCCACTCATTTGACAAGCAACATCTCGGCAAAATGATTGTCAAAATTGTTGTCAAATTTCCCAGAAAAGCGATCGCTTAAATCTGAAACTCTTCCGTCACGCTCACCTCTCCCAACACCATCTTGATGCTGAAATATTCCCCCAATTCCCCACTAAATTGTAGCTCCAACCCCTCGCTATTTCTAGCATCTGCCTGCATGATCGACTTCCCATCGGGATCGAGGAGAATCAGCTGCAAATCTTCCGGTAAATGCGCTTGACTCCCTCCCGGAATCGCAGCAATCGAAATATCGTATTCCGTTGCGCGATAGAGTTCTAAACCAATAGATAAAGTCACCTGTTCTTGCGATCGCGCCAAATTAAAAATTTTACCCCGTCGAATTCCATGGCGATCGCCTTCCTCTCTCCCAGACAAGCTGCGAAACGCAAAAACTGGCGTTGTTTGATGAGACGCGAACACCGCATCTAAACTCTCCCAACCCGCATCGATAACATTATCAAACCAACGACTCAAGCGAATGAAAGGTTTCTCCATCGCAGCCGATTTTTGACTCAAACAGTCCAATAAAGTTTCCAGAGAAGACAAGCGATCGAGAGGCAATTCTTCAACTCCCACCTCTATCTCTGCAATAAATCCCAACAACCGAGCCTCCGTCAATTCGCGATTCAACTCAACCGCAACATAACCCAATCGTTCTCCCCAAGATTCGGGAGGAATGGTACAAATCGAGGCATGGGGTAAAACGGGACGGCATTCTAATTTCCCGCAACCTTTAACCTCTAAATCCGCAGTATCGCTTAAAGTTTGGGCCAGTACATTCCAACTGTCACCGCTCTCTAACCGCGTTTCAACGCCCAAACCCGTCAGATAAGCGCGCACCGCACAAACCGACAGCGTATTGAGATAAACCTGTTTGGCTTTTTGAGCCTGAATTTGCTGCTGGCAAAATTCTCGAGCGATTTGATGGTCGAAAATCGTCAGAGGGACGATAAAAGATAACTCTTCGATCTGGTTCGCATTCATGGTTTTCTACGGGGATAAATAGGCCTGAAATTGAGGGATGAACTTCTTAAGATTGCGCTGATAGAAGCTGCTGAGAGTCGGAATTTTAACATTTAATTCCTCGGAAATCTGCTTCCACGATCGCCCGTCAGCAATCGCGATCGCGATGATTTGAAACGTTGCATGAGGCTGGTTGTTCACGCACACTCCTTGCAATATCCCATCTGGATCGCTTTCGAGATATTCGCGCAGATCGGCAGCGAGAGGAGAAGAAGATTGAGAAACGGTTGTGCTTTTCTGAAAAAGCCAGTTTTCGACTTCATCGAGATCTTCTAAGGTGGTTCTCCGGACATGTTGCCAAGGAAATTTTTGACCCGGTTGCGTTAGTTCGCGAATGGCATCGGGAAATCGCTTGCTCAAGAGAAAATTGACCCATTGCATGACTTCCCCTCGCTCCGCCTTATAAGTGTCTATTTTGTCAAAAATATAACAAAATAATTGTTGCTGGGCGATCGCGTAAATTTCCGCATACGAACCGCTTAGATGCTGCGGAACTCGAGGGCGACAAAGTTTTCCCGATCGCTGAATCGCCCCGAGCAAATATCCTACTGCCTTTTGTCGCTCCAAACTCCCTCGGGGATGCTTTTGAGCTTCTAGCGCTAAATCTCGCAAGCGATCGCGCAGTACGGCTTCAGCCATATTGTCAATCTCGCACATGGTTTTTGGCAAAACAATACATCAACAGCAGTTGTTTTTAATGAAGAGAAGCAAATCTTACCTCTATTCAGTTCTCAGTCAAATTTCTTGACTTTTATGCAAACCCGACAATTCCCTAGCCGAGCAATCTCCCGCTCGCACAAAACAAGAAGATTCGAGGAGTCGCGCTAAAATCAGACAAAATTGAGGAAAATCAAAGCGTTCGAGGGCTTTTTGCCTGAGAATTTCCGGCTCGAAAAGCGTTCGGTTGGGATAAGTCCCTTGTAAAATCGCAATCAGATTGTCCGCGATCGCCTCGGGATCTTCAGGATTCACCAAACAGCCGTATTTGCCATAATCCAACGGTTCTACTGTCCCATCGCGATTGCCTCCGATCGCGGGTTTCCCGCACGCTAAAGCCTCCAAATAAACAATCCCAAAACCCTCCCCCGTACTGGGTAAGGCAAAAACATCGCAGAGATTATAATAATCGCACAGTTCCTCATCGGGAACGAACCCCGTCAGAGTCACGCAATCTTGCAAACCCAATTCTTCAGCCAATGCCAAAATGCGAGAGGCATCACCTCCTTTTCCTCCTAAAATATAATAAATATCAGGAATGTGACGACGCACTTTAACCAGTGCCCGTAGCAGGCGATCGTAACCTTTATAGCGTGCCAAGCGCGTTAGGGTAAAAATAACGGGCTGGCTGGCGCTCAAACCGTAGCGTTGCAGTAAATACGGCGGCTTGGGAGCAATTTGGAAGCGATGGCCGAGGATGGTATTGGGTAAAATGTCCACGCGATCGGGAGCGAGATCTTGTTCTGCGAGGAGGCGATCGCGGGTATAGCGACTGACCGCCAACACGCGATCGGCATGGCGCAGGGCGCGTTGACGTTGAGGATGGGCGAGATCCCAACCTTCCAAACCGTGAACCACAATCCAATAGGGCGTTCCCGTCAGGCGTTTCAGCCAGTAGCAGGCAACACCATAGTTGAGGTGAGTCGCAATAACAAGGTGCGGGCGTTCTAAAATTCCCATTACCATCGTTCCGCCTAACATCAGCAGGCTTTGCAACCAGCGCGGAAACCGACCCAAACAGGTAAAACGAGTATGCGATCGCGCGGGAATGCGCGGAGAAGTCACCTTATCGTATTTGAGAAAGACTCGATAGCGGGCGTGGGGGTAAAGGCGTTGCAAGGCTTGTAAAAGAAAGGCCGAATAAACTTGCATTCCTCCTTTAAACCCGAAAATATTGGGAAAGAGGAGAAAAAAACCGGGACGTTGGGATGAGAAATTGAACATGCTGTCGGTTGCAATAAAAGGGGTTGAAAAATTGGCTGGAGCGATCGCGCAGGATATTTCCGGCTTTATCTCGTTCGACATTGCAGAAAATATACTCCTCAATCTCTTCTCTGGTTGTTATTGATTTTTTTATGCACTCAACGATTTTTTATTTACATTTTTTTACACAAATTAAATCTTGCAGACAAGTTTAAACCTATTTTGAGGTAAAGCTAGCAGCCGAATGCGAGCTATTGGCGATTGCATTCTGCCCGAGCCGCAATTTTGAGCGATCGCGCTCGCTTAACCATTTAGATGTTTCTGGCTGGGAGATTTTATTGCATGGATGCAACTAACTGCTGGCGATCGCGATCGCCCATCGGGAGGAGATAATAATGCGATCGCCTCTCTAATTTCCTCTCTTCATGGAAAATAGCTAAGACAAAATCCGCATTTTTTTTGCGTAATTTGAGTAGTCATCCCTCAACACCGAGGATTATCTTAAAAAAAGAAACACGGCAAACCTTTCGGAGATTCTCCATCATGTTCAACCTCGTAACGCTCCTCAATCTCGCCACCAAAGGCGTTCTTGCAGTTTCCTTCACGGCTTTAACCGTTGCCGGAATGCCAGAAACGGCAAAATCTCAACCTTCTCCCCCCTCCTGCCAACAATTACTCGAAAAATTCGGCAATAGTGCCGATGGGCCGATGACACAAATTACCGCCGCGATCGAAGAAAAATTACCTCTTAACCAACTCAATTTAAGCGACGAACAAAAAACAAAAATTCAGAAAATTACCGGCGACCAAATTTGCAGTTTAACTTCGGGAATGTCCCCACCGGAAATGATTGGCATATTGCAATCTCTGCAAAGTGGTGGAGATCCTTCCGAAGCCTTGAGCGACATTGAAATCGAGCCTTCTGCCATGATGAATTATATTAACGAAATTCAAAATATTCTGACTGACGAACAAAAGGAACAATTCAGTAGTTTGATACCGAGTTTTTGATGCCGTTTCTCCTTATCTCAAAAGTCTCGCTAGTGTTAGATATAACTTGCCTCATTATGTTGGTAATGAGGCATTTTTTTGCTTGAATTAGCAAGGAATCATCTTGAATGATATGCGAAATTTACGTCCACCGACGAAAAAAAGTTGTATCTTCCCAACCATTCGCGGCCAGTGTTTCGATTTCTTTTAATTGGGACTGTTCAAGTTGTTGAAAGGCTTTGGCGACATTGATATTCGATTCTAATTGCACGGTATCTTCTGCTGCTACGATCGCGCAATGAACTCCCGGTTGAGAGAGGGAATATCCGAAGGCTTGTTCCATTCCCGTTAATCTTCCGGGTTTAAAAATGCGTCCGTAAGCGGGAACTTTCATGGCAATTACGCCGATATTTTCGGCTTGTGCTACCGGTAAAATATGGGGAACGAAAGGATGGGGATGCTGGCGATCGGCAGCATTAATGGGAACGAGAATGGTATCGAAAGGATAGCGGCGAACTCCTTCGGCGATCGCGTCGGGTTCGTGATGTCCGGTAATGCCGCAAAAACGAACGATCTTTTGTTCTTTGGCTTCTTGCAGTGCTTTTCCTGCCCCATTTTTTGCGGTGATTTTATCGATTTCTTCAAGAAAAGAGATGTGATGTAATTGCCACAAATCCAGATAATCGGTTTTTAGGCGCTCGAGCGATCGCTCTAATTCTCGCCAAGCTCCATCCCGGTCTAATTTTGACGTTTTGGAAGCAATAAAAACCCGCGATCGATAGGCGGGTAAAACTTGACCGAAATTATCCTCGCTCGGTCCGTAACTGGCGGCGGTATCGAAATAGCGAATACCCAATTCTACCGCTTTTTCTAGCAAAAGAATCGACTCTTTTTCTCGTCCTCTTTGGGATAATGGCGTTTGTCCCGCTCCCCCCAAACCAAAAATTGGGACGGAAACACCCGTTTTCCCTAAAATGCGCTCGGGCATCTCTGTCAGTGGTAAGTTAGAGGCTAAATCTGGGTTCTGTTGGTCTTTTTCCGAGGCTGTAGATTCTGGAGGAACAGCAGCACAGTTTTGCGTGACGAGAGAGGTTCCTGCGATCGCGGCTGCCGTTGCCGCACCCGTTGCCATAAACTTTCGGCGTTTAATCTTGCGATCGTCCATGCTCAAACCCCTCGAAAATTACAATTTATAGTTTAACGAATAAATCTGAAGATTGATAGTTGATAGCAAAAGAGGAGAATTTTAATCTTTTTGGAGAGTTTAGGGTGCAAGCAGCACCCTAGAGTATTATTTTTTGAAGCGAAGTTTTAGGGCTTCTCTGGCTTGTTCGCGATCGTCGAAATGGATTTTTTCGGTACCTAAAATTTGATAGTCTTCGTGGCCTTTTCCAGCAATTAATATTCCATCTCCGGGTTTGGCTTCGAGGATTGCTTTGCGAATGGCTCGGGAGCGATCGCCTTCGACAATGGGTTCGATATCTGAAGGAATGCCTTCTAAAATATCTTGTAAAATTTGCTCTGGGTTTTCCGTACGGGGATTATCGGAGGTGACGACGGCAAGATCGGCTAATTCGGCGGCAATTTTTCCCATTTTCGGACGCTTGGTGCGATCGCGATCGCCTCCACAACCAAAGACGCAAATTACCCGACCGAGAATAAAAGGACGGGCAGCTTTTAACATATTTTCCAAGCTGTCGGGAGTGTGAGCATAATCGACAATTACACCGATATCTTGTTGGGGATCGATTTGTACCCGTTCCATGCGTCCGGGGACTCCCGAAAAGTCCGATAAATGAGGAATAATTTGCTCTAATTCAATGCCTAAATGGAGAACGGTACCGACGGCTGCAAGGAGATTGGCTAAGTTAAATTGACCCACGAGAGGGGATTGAAAAGCAATTTCGCCTTTCGGAGTATGTAGAGTTCCTCGAACGCCGTCGGCTTCGTAGGCAAGATCTCTCAGCCATAAGTCTGCATTGGCATCTTTGATACTATAGCTCCAAACGCGATCGCTCGGAAGGCGATCGATCAGTCGTTTACCGTAGGGATCGTCAAAATTAATAATGCCCCGTCCTTTGAGGTATTCTTCGGCAAACAACAACGCTTTAGCCTCAAAATAGTCTTCCATGGTCGGGTGATAATCGAGATGGTCTTGAGTGAGATTCGTGAATGCGCCGACTTCAAAAACGCATTCTTTGACCCGTCCCTGTTCTAAAGCGTGGGAACTGACTTCCATCACTGCATATTGGCTTCCCGCATCTGCGGCTGCGGCTAATTGTCCTTGCAGGTCGATCGCAAAGGGAGTGGTATAAGATGCTGTTTTTTCGTATCCCGGCCAGCGCGCGTAGAGGGTTCCGAAGAGAGCGGTGGGGGATTGAGTGCGACTCAAAAAGAACTCGATTAAATGAGTAGTGGTGGTTTTGCCATTGGTTCCCGTTACGCCGATCGCTTGCAAGTGTTGGGTCGGATTATTGTAAAATTTGGCGGCAATTTTGGCACAGGCGAGGGGAATATTTTCCCCCTGGAAGAGACAGAGATTCTCTTTGGGAGGAGATTTGACAGCAGCTTGAGGGGAAATTAAGGCAGCGATGGCTCCCGATGCGATCGCTCCTTCCCAGAATTCGCCGCCGTCTACCCGCGTCCCCGGCATCCCGATAAATAAATCTCCCACTTTGCAAGCATGGGAGTTGGTCGAAAGTCCGGTCACTTCTGTTTCTAAATTGGGATGTTCGGGTAATGCTGCGATTCCGGGAATGTCGGCTAATAGTTCTTTTAATTTCATGGTTTCGAGCGATTGATGGTTTAATCATCGATTATCTGCGATCTGCGATCGATTCTCAACGGGCGATGGCTTTCGATATCGATATTTTGAGAAAATGCTCGTGGGAGTGCAGGACTTGCACCCCCATTTAGACCCGACAGGTTTAATAGCCGATGTAATTTCGACCTGCATAGTAGAGATCTTCAGAGCTTACGGGCAGAGAATCTTGGACGGTTTGAATGATAAAAACATCTTCTGGAGAAACCGTATATTGCCCTCCACTAGCCAAACAGTTATAGGTTCCGCCTTCTCCTTCTAAAAAGGAAGCGGCATCGGGTTGTATCGAGACCAAACCCAGAGCAATTCCGGCGATCAAGGCAGCATCGCGCACGCAGGCGGCGCGGATTTCGAGATCGTCGATTTGAGTGGCGATATATTGGCGATCGCCGTAATTCTCTCGCAAGATTTGCAGATACCTCACGGCATCTCGAGCATAAGAAATCGCGCTCAAAAACTCATCTTGATTGTCGCTGACAAATTGGGCGGGATCGGAAGAACCTTGAGGGATGGCTGCGATCGGCTGCGGTACGACTCCAGGAGTTCCTCCGGATGCAGAAGCAATCGGTAGGGACAATCCGGGTTGTCGCGGCCACTTGGCTTTGAACCATTCGACGATTCCTTGATTAATGGTCGTATCGATATAAATCAACGCTTTTTCGGGATTGTTTTCCAGGAGATTTTCGATCTTGCTCTGTTCGACCAATAACGCTTCTTGCGCCCGTTCGAAGAGTGATTCTGCATTGATGACAATTTGTTTGGGGGTATTTAACTGTCCTTGTCGGCTTAACTCTTGAATCAAAAGAATGCGACCGAGGGCGTTCATGGCTGCCGGATCGTTGAGCAATCTCGCTTTTTCGTATTCTTGCTCGGCTTTATCAAAGCGACCGAGATTTTCGTAGATTTTCCCCAATCCCACGGTAATTTCCGCTTGAGCCTTGGCCGATCGCACGAATTTGCTCGCTTGCAAATAACTATCCCGCGCCTTAATCAATTCCTTGCGTTTCTCCAAGTTTTGAGCGCGACCGATGTACCAACTGCCCCAGACGGGCAAACTGGCGTTAATCAGGCCCGTAACGGCCATCAATCCCCCGGCAATACCCAACGCGGCCGGGGCGTGTAACTCGGCAGGCAAGCGCAAGACCGTCACCATTTTTTCAATGGTTTCCTGTCCTTTTTTGGTGAGAGCGCCCGCCCCTGCCGTTCCCAACCCCACGACTTGCAGGACGGTGGCGAGGTTTTGCGCCGTGTCGGTTTGGATGCCCTCTACTTGTTTGGAGAACGTTTGCGCCGTGCTGAGAATAAAACTGGCAGCAATACCCAATGCACCGATCGCCAACCCCGTCAAGACCCAATCTCGAGGGGAGGGGGGATCTTCTTCGGAGCCGAGGAGTTCGGGTTTGAGGTTCCACCACCAAGCATTATCCCGCTTTAAACTGCGCTTCCATTGCACCAGTTGGTTGTTAACATTCAAGGCTAGGCGATGGCGCTTGAGTTGGCGATCGAGGTCGATCAGTTTCTCTGCCACTTTTTCCGGGACGGGTTGATTTTGAAAGGTCTTAGCGATCGCATCTTCGACTTCATCCCGCGCCAGCAAAACTTCGAGGAGTTCTTTTTCTGTGGGGGCGCTATTATTGGCAATGGAAGCCAGAGCGCGATAGTAACGGTCGATCGCTTTATCGAGCAGGGGATCCAAATCGTTGAGATTCCACCACCATTGGGCGGGGGTGGGATTGACGCTCGCTTTCCATTCCTCGAGGTTGCCGATGCGGTTAATATTCTCCTGCTGTGCTTTGAGACGTTGGTCCAAACCGATTAGCTTGGCATAGGTTGCTCCTGCGGGTGCTTGATCCATCTGCCGTTTTTTCTCGACACCATCTCGAGCGATCAATGCGGCGATAATTTGTTCGTCGGCGGGTTCGGGCGCGCCTTCTTCTAAGGCAACGAGCGCTGTTTCGTAAGCAGCGATCGCATCATCAATAACAGCCATTATTCTTTGGGGGTTTTATGGGCAAGAACGAGGGAAGCCCCAATCGTTGGGGCGTATTTTGTGATATTAACCGACATATAACTCATCGGTGAGAACATCGGTAGTTCCTTCGGTTTGAAATGCCAAATTCATCAAATGCTGACGCATGGTTTCATCGGGAATCGTCCCTTTAAACACGACCGTACCGCCCGTTTGCGCTACCCAAACCGTATCGAGAGGAGAGACAAGGGGGTCGTTATCGCACATGAGCGCTACCCGCTTGGCCAAACCGCTCTGGTCGTATTCTCCGCCAAGACCGCGCCGTTCGGGAGGAATCTCGTCCCCCTCAAAAACCTCTGCGACTGCTTCGCCCAAATCTTGAATTTTGTCAAAAAATCCCATGGTTTTTCTCCTAAAAGATTACAAAAAGCGATGCACCCCAAATTGCTGTTAAAATCCATTTTGAATTCTGAATTTTGAATTGATTAAGGGATATCTCCCGTAATTGTAATCAGCGCTCCGAGTAACTGACCTTCTCCTCCCGGAAGGGGCAGGGAATCGTAGACAGTTTGGACGATCAACGCATCTTCGGGGGAGATGGTAAAGCGTCCGGTTTCTCCGACGCAATCATAGGGGCCGATTTGCTCGGGGGGGAGAATCTCTTGGTCGCTGCTGTCTGTTGCGATCGCCAGAGAAACTAGAACCATATTGCTGGCATCGAGGAGACAATTCGCCCTCTGTTCCAATTCTGCCAGCTTGCCCGCGATATTTTGGCGATCGCCGTGTTGGTCTCGCAGGAATTGTAGAAAAGTGATGGCATTGCCGAAACGACCCCTTGCTTGCCGGAAGAATTCGAGGTTTTCTTGACGAAATCGCTCGACATTCGTAGGACCTTGGAATGGGGGAACGGCAATGGCTGCAGAATTGAATGAGTCTGGCGCGGTTGGAGTCGCGGCGGGGGGCGGACTGGTAATCCTGATTCCCGTTTGCCGCGGCCACCGGGCTTTAAACCACTCTACCAGTCCCTGATTAATGGTGGCCTCGGTAAAAATGAGAGCGCCTTCGGGATCGTTGGTAATGAGATTTTCGATTTCGCCATCAAGCGCCTCCTGCGATCGCCCCAGCAGGGATTCGGCTTCGACAACCGCTCGTTTGGGAATATTTAATTGACCCTGACGGATTAACTCCTGAAGCAAGAGCAGGCGACTCAATGCGTTCATGGCGGTCGGATTGTTGAGCAGTCGCGCTTTTTCATATTCTTCGATCGCTTTATCGTAGCGGCCGAGACGCTCGTAAATCTCCCCTAAACCCACGGTTAATGCGGCTTGGGCCTTCGCAGAACGCACGAATTTACTCGCCTGCAAATAACTATCCCGCGCTTTAATCAGTTCTCCTCGCTTGGCAAACTTCTGACCCTGCTTGATATAATCATTTCCCCAACCGGGCAAGCTGGCATTGACGATCCCCGTCACCACCATCAATCCTCCGGCAATCCCCAAAGCTGCAGGGGCGTGTAACTCGGCAGGCAAGCGCAATACCGTCACCATTTTCTCGACGGTTTCTTGTCCTTTTTTGGTGAGAGCGCCCGCCCCTGCCGTCCCCAAACCCACCACTTGCAGGACGGTGGCGAGGTTTTGCGCCGTATCGGTTTGCACCCCTTCCACTTTCTTAGAAAAGGTTTGCGCCGTACTGAGAATGAAACTGGCTGCAATGCCCAATGCACCGATCGCCAGCCCCGTCAAGACCCAATCTCGAGGGGAGGGGGGATCTTCTTCGGAGCCGAGGAGTTCGGGTTTGAGATTCCACCACCAAAAATTCTCCCGCTTTAAACTGCGCTTCCATTGGGACAGTTGGTTGTTAGCGTTAAGGCTCAAACGATGGCGCTTGAGTTGGCGATCGAGGTCGATCAATTGCCTGGCTAATTTTTCCGGAACGGGTTGATTTTGGAAGGTGCCGGAAATGGCTTCTTCGACTTCATCCCGTGCCAATAATGCCTCGAGCAGCTCTTCTTCGGAAGGGTTGGTATTTTCTTTAATCGCTCCAAGAGCGCGTTGATAGCGATCGAGAGCGCGATCGGGCAAAGGTGCGGTGGTTTTAAACTCCCACCACCAAGATTGCGCTTGGCGGTTGAGACTGACTTTCCATTCCGCGATCGTGTCGTAGGAGGCGATTTCTGGGGAAATTTCTTTCAGTTCCCGATCCAGTTTCACCAGTTTGGCAATGCTGGCACGGGGGGGCTGCTTTTGCCCTTTGCGAGATTCTTCTACTCCATCTCGTGCCAGTAAAACCGCCAATACTTGCTCGGATTTGTCCGCCTCGGCAGACGTTTTCAGGGCCTCGAGGGCGGTTTCGTAACGGGCGATCGCTTTATTGAGTAAGGGTTCGAGATCGTTGAGATGCCACCACCATTGGGCGGGAGTGGGATTGACGCTCGCTTTCCATTCCTCGAGCTTGTCATCCCGCAAAATCGCTTCGGATTGAGCCTTTAAGCGATCGTCTAAGGCGATCAATTTGGCATAGGTCGCTCCCGCCGGAGCTTGATCGATTTGCCGCTTTTTTTCCACGCCGTCTCGGGCGATTAACGCAGCAACAATTTCCTCGAAAGAGGGGGTAGGTGCGGCATTTTCTAAGGCAATGAGAGCCGTTTCGTAGGCGGCGATCGCATCATCGATGAGAGCCATTGTTTATAGTTTGGATAATTCTAAGGGGTAGAAATCGAAAGGGAAAAAGCCTGAATTAAGAGCCGAACAACGTTTGATAAGCATTGCCAATCGCTTCACCGGAAACGGGTAAAGATTCCTTGACGGTTTCGATGACGAAAGCATCCTCTGAAGAAACCGTATATCGCGCTCCTGGGGTCAGACAGTTATAAGAACCGATTTCTTCTTCCGACAATTGGACTTGCGCGTTGAGGGACAAGAGGACGATCGCGGCAGCATCTCGGAAGCAAAGGGCGCGGGTTTGCAGCTCGGAAATTTTCGAGCCGATCTGATTGCGATCGCCATACTTTTCTTGCAGAATATTCGCATAACCCACGACGGCCCGAGCGATCCCGTGAGCTTCATACAAATTGTCGGAATTGTCTTGCAGAAATTGGAAGGGATCCGAAGATCCTGCCGGTGCAGTTCCGAGAGTGGTTGGGGCGAATCCTCCTGGCGTCCTCAAAGGGGCCGTAATTCCCGGTTGCCGCGGCCATTTGGCTTTTAACCATTCCAACATCACTTGATTGATACCCGCATCAAGAACGATCGCCGCTTTCTCGGGATCGCTTTCAATGAGTTCTTCAATATTGCTATCTTCGGGCAGCAAGGCGGTTTGCGATCGCCCTAATAGCGATTCTGCATCGATCAGGGTTTTGCGGGTAAAGCTCAATTGACCCTGACGGGCTAACTCTTGAATTAAGAGAATCCGACCGAGGGCGTTCATGGCTGCGGGATCGTTGAGCAGCCGCGCTTTTTCGTATTCTTGTTCTGCTTTGTCATAACGACCGAGGCGCTCGTAAATTTTCCCCAAACCTACGGTAATTTCTGCTTGAGCCTCTACGGAACGCACGAATTTGCTCGCCTGCAAATAACTATCCCGCGCTTTAATCAATTCATTGTAGACCTCGAAGTTCTTGGCGCGAGAAATATACCATCCGCCCCAAACCGGCAAACTGGCGTTGACGATCCCCGTCACCGCCATCAATCCTCCGGCAATCCCCAATGCAGCTGGTGCGTGAAGGTTGGAGGGCAAGCGCAACACCGTCACCATTTTTTCAATGGTATCCTGTCCTTTTTTGGTGAGAGCGCCTGCCCCTGCCGTCCCCAAGCCCACCACTTGCAGGACGGTGGCGAGATTTTGCGCTGCATCGGCTTGCACCCCTTCTACTTCCTTAGAAAAGGTTTGCGCCGTACTGAGGATAAAACTGGCAGCAATGCCCAATGCACCGATCGCCAGTCCCGTCAAGACCCAATCCCGAGGAGAGGGAGGATCTTCTTCGGAGCCGAGGAGTTCGGGTTTGAGATTCCACCACCAAAAATTCTCCCGTTTCAAACTGCGCTTCCACTGTGCCAGTTGGTTGTTAACGTTGAGATTCATGCGATGGCGCTTGAGTTGGCGATCCAAGTCGATTAACTGCTTAGCAAATTTTTCCGGGACGGGTTGATTTTGGAACGTACCGGAAATGGCTTCTTCCACTTCATCTCGTGCCAGTAATGCTTCGAGCAATTCCCCATGGACCGGGGGGCGACTTTCGTCTTCAATGACCTTGAGGGCGCGTTGATAGCGGGCGAGGGCGCGATCGGGTAAAGGCGCAGTGGTTTTAAACTCCCACCACCAGTATTGCGCTTGGCGGTTGAGACTGACTTTCCATTCCGCGATCGTGTCGTAGGAGGCAATTTCCGGGGAGAGTTCTTTGAGATCGCGATCGAGTTTCACCAGTTTGGCGACACTGGTTTGCGGGAGTTGCTTTTGCCCTTTACGCGCCTCCTCTACGGCATCCCGTGCCAGCAATACTTCTAAAACTTGCTCGGATTTGTCTGCTTCGGTTGAAGTTTGCAGAGCATTTAAGGCCGTTTCGTAACGGGCGATCGCTTTATTTAATAGCGGTTCGAGATCGCTGAGATTCCACCACCATTGGGCGGGGGTGGGATTAACGCTTGCTTTCCATTCCTCGAGCTTGTCATCGCGAACGATGTAGGGGGCTTGCGCTTTCAGGCGCTCGTCCAAACCAATGAGTTTAGCATAGGTTGCCCCTGCCGGAGCTTGATCCATTTGCCGCTTCTTCTCTACGCTATCGCGAGCAATGAGCGCGGCGACGATTTGCTCGAAAGAGGGCGCGGGAGAAGCACTTTCTAGTGCGATCGTCGCCGTTTCGTAGGCGGCGATCGCATCATCGATGAGAGCCATTATTTTGTGTTTGCTAAAAAATAACCAGAGTCAATCGATTGCGAATCGATCTAGCAACCTTCGTAGACGAAACCGCAATTCGCCATCATGGAATAGGTATTGGGTCCGACAATGCCATCGGCAACTAATCCCGTGGCAGCCTGAAAATTCTGAACGGCGGCTTGAGTTCCCGGTCCGAAGATCCCATCAACTGCAATAACATCGGGAGTGTAGCTTTGCTGGTTGATGAATTCTTGTAGGGCAATAACTTCTGCGCCTTGACTGCCGACTGTGAGCATAATCTCTCCTTACCATGTAAAAACTCAATATTCCCAGAGTAATCACCTCCATTGATCTCGTCAATAGAGGGCGATCGCTCGATAATTTTCTTGTTTCGGAAGAATAAAAAACAAGATTCCAGTCAACTATCTGTCAGATAGTCTTTTTGATGTACGGGAATTTCAACGATAAATTCCGCTCCTTTCCCGGGTTCTGAATGACAGCACATTTTCCCACCATGTCGTTCGACAACAATTTGATAGCTGATCGATAAACCCAAGCCCGTTCCTTTGCCCACTTCTTTAGTGGTAAAAAAGGGATCGAAGAGCTTGTCTAAAGTATCGGGTTTAATCCCCATGCCATTATCGGCGATTTTGATGCGAATCCATTCTCCCTCGATTAATTCGGTGATAATGATGATTTTAGGAAGTTCCGTGGCTTTGAAATGACCGATTTTCCACGACTCTTCCAACGCATCGATCGCATTGCTCAAGAGATTCATAAAGACTTGATTTAACTGACCGGCAAAGCATTCAATCGGAGGCAGGGCAGTATATTGTTTGAGGACTTCAATTTTTTCAATATTGCCTTTGCTCTCCCAGACCGCTCCTTTTAAGCGATTGTGGAGAATTCTTAAAGTGCTGTCAATCCCTTCGTGAATATCTACCTCTTTCACCTCGGCTTCATCCAAGCGCGAAAAAGTCCGTAACGATTGGACGATTTCGCGAATTCGTTCTGCACCCAATAATAACGAGTCTTGCAATTTCGGTAAATCTTCTTTGAGAAAATCCAGTTCGATCTCGTTGATCGCGTCTTGGATTTCGGCGGGAGGGTCGGGACAATATTTTTGGTAGAGTTCGATTAAATGAACTAACTCGTTGGTGTAATTTTTGGCATAGACTAAATTGCCAAAAATGAAGTTGACGGGATTATTGATTTCGTGGGCGACCCCCGCCACCATCTGCCCCAAACTCGACATTTTTTCGCTTTGAATGAGTTGGGTTTGGGTTTGTTTGAGTTCCAGCATCGCTCGGGCTAATTTTTCATTTTCTTCTTTTTGTCGGAGGGCTTCCTCGGCTTGCTTGCGCTCGGTAATATCTCGAAAGGTTCCCGTATAAAACGATCGCTCTCCCAGTTCGGCTTTGGTTAGAGTCGCTTCTACTGGAAAGATAGAACCGTCGGCACGATGTCCCACCACTTCCTGTTGTTGGCGATGCAAGAGTTTTGAGAGCAAAGCCGCGCGATCGCTAATTTTGTCTGCCGACCAACCGATCAGATCGACAAGGGACATTTTTGCCAAGGCGGCGGCGGAATAACCGAAAATGACTTCCGTGCTGGGATTGACGGTCATAATTTCGAGAGTGGCCGTGCTAAAAGTAATAATGGCATCGGTGGATGTTTGCACGATTGCATCGGTGCGCGTGACGGCTTCTTCCATTGCATCCATCACCTGATTGTAGCGATCGGCGATGCGGCCGGCTTCGGTAAAGCGATTGGTGGGGACTCTAGCGCTCAAATCTTGTGTTTCCGCCTGATAGTCCATCACCCGGAACAGATCGTAAACTTCGGTTTTCGCCCCGTGTTCGGATACGTTTAAACCCATTTCTTCTTCTTTGGGAGAGACTCGCAAGCGAACGAGATGATTAATTCCATAAGCCGCGCAAAATGTCAAGCCAAATCCCCAAGCGATACTCGTTCCCACTCCGAGGAATTGGACGAGGAGTTGTTGCCCTCGGGTCAATCCCGTCCCCAAAATTTCCGGATTGCCGAATAGCGCGACGGCAAGAGTTCCCCATGCCCCGGCTCCGGCGTGAACGGCAATCGCGTCTACGGCATCGTCTATGCGCCAGCAATTCAACCAATAAACGCAAAGGCTCATCACCCCCGCCCCCATAATTCCGATAACAATGGCGAGGGGAGTTGAAACGGCATGGGCACCGGCAGTAATGGCCACTAATCCGGCGATCGAACCGTTGATGATGCGCTCGACTTTGGGCAGGCGATCTTGCTGCCAATCGATCGCCGCCGCCCCGAGCATTCCTCCGACTCCGGCAACAATGGTGTTAATAATAATGTGAGGAACTTGTTCGGTTAAAGCAAGGGTACTGCCCCCATTAAAGCCCAGCCAACCGAACCACAATAACATTGCCCCCAAGACGGAAAAGGGCAGATTTGAACCGCGAATTTCTTGAGGAGGACGATTCTTGGGAAAGCGGCCCAAGCGCGGCCCGATGACCATTAAAACGGCGAGGGCAATCCAACCGCCAATGGCGTGTACGACGGTAGATCCGGCAAAATCGACAAAGCCCATTTTGCCCAACCAGCCGGCAAATATCCCCGTATCGGCACCATTCCACGCCCAATGACCGAAGAGGGGATAAATAAAACCCGAGGCGATCGCCGCGACCATTAAATAAGCCTGAAATTTCAAGCGTTCGGCCACGGCTCCCGATACGATCGTGGTAGCCGTGCTGCAAAACATGGTTTGAAACAAAAAAAAGGCGGCGAGTTCTGGCGCAGTTTCCAAGTTAAGGAAGAACCCAGAGGAGCCAATTCCCCCCCCGCGAGACGCTCCAAACATCAGAGCATAGCCGAAAGCCCAAAACAGGGCAACCGAAACGCCAAAATCGGCCAAATTTTTAACAGCGACGTTGATGCTGTTCTTCGATCTCGTCAGTCCCGATTCCAAACACATGAAGCCGGGCTGCATCAGAAAGACTAAGCCAGAACAGACGATAAGCCAAAGAATGTCTGTCACAGAAGAATTTAGAAATCTTTATAATTGTGTTTGCGATCGCCATATTATTTCATATATTTCTTGTCGAGGTTGTGTCATTTTATACGATTTACTCAATGACGATCGCGGGAGGATTTAAAGGATGTTATTTTTTCGCACTCGAGGAATTTTTTGTTGGCAATTATCTCGAACTAGCTCCCTACTCAAAGGATGGGGGAAAAAAATTTCGCGTTGTTACAATTCCGATGGTTGTTTGTCCGTTAATGCGAACGGGAGCAAAACCAATTGTTGGATATGCAGAGCCATTACCAAATACAAAAATTTTTGCTCCCTCTTGTTCTTCTTCCCCGATTTTCACAAATTCTTGCTCTTCTAACAGGGAAAATAAACGATTTTGTAAATGTTGTTCGACATTCGGATCGAGAGGATTTTCAACGGGAAGCCGGCCGCGAAAATGATAGTTTTCTCTTTCTTTGACCCAAGGGATATCTGGATCTTGGCTTTGCAAGTCGGAAATTGTAAAATCTTTCAAGTCAAATTCTTGATAAACTCGAGCGAAAATTTCTTCGATCAGTTTATCTTCAGGGGAAAGAACGTCGATCGAATTTTTTAATTCCTCTAATTTTGCGAGCGAAACTTGGCGATCGAGCAACATGAGGAGCGTGCGATTTTCAAGATAAAAAAGATGGAAATAGCGAGGCTGTTTATTACTGATGGAAACTTGATAAATTCTTGCCGTTGAATTGCTTTCATTGACTTTGGCAACGTTGAATCCTTTGCTGGGAATTTCGCGTTCAAAAAAGGTAGCAACTCGATCGAGAGGATCTTGCGTGTGCAAAACGGCGCGATCGATTTCTGGGGGTAAAAATTTAAGACCCGAGCCCTCTCTAGCATTTTGATAGGTGGGAAAGTCCTCTTCAAGAGGAGGTGGAGCAACTGGAGAAGGTGAAGGCGTTGGCGTAATCGGGGCAACCGGAGAAGGGGAGGGTGTTGGCGTAATCGGGGCAACTGGAGAAGGGGAGGGTGTTGGCGTAATCGAGGCAACTGGAGAAGGGGAGGGTGTTGGCGTAATCGGGGCAACTGGAGAAGGGGAGGGTGTTGGAGAAGGTGGAGGGACTTGTGGCTGAGGTGTGGTTTGAAGGACTTTTTGAGGTGTTGTTTGGAGTTGGGGCGTAACGCGTTGTTGTGAAACTTGTTGCCGGACGGGTTGAGATCGCGATACGGAAGCGACCTTTGGCAATGTTTCTGGAGGTGAAGGCGAAACTTCTGGGGTGGGGGAAGGTTGAGTGGGGGCAGGTTGAGGGGGAGCAAGTCGCGTAATTTTAATGGTTTCCTTTTTTTCTTCCTCGGGGTTTTCTGCGTCCGCCACTTCCGTTTCTAGGGTCAGGGGAAGCCATAAAAGCACGCCGTGGAGTCCCAAAGAAATCAAGAGCAAGGGACGACAGAGAACTTGCAGGAGGCGAAAGTTTTTCCAAGAGGATGAAGCCATGAGCGATCGCGCCAATTGATAAATATATTATGGTAGCTCGTTTGCTGCCAAAGACGCGGCGATGCGGGCAATTGTTTCTCGCGGTGCAATGAGAGCGGCAGTCGATCGCGATAGGGCGATCGCCTGAAACTCGCACGCTCTTATCAATTTTATCTTCAAACAAACATCGATCGCCGATAGGCCGTTTTTAAGTCATCCGGAATATAAGGCAGGATTTCGTCAATCGAGCAATTCAGCTTTCTCGAAAGAGCAGCAAGGGTTTCATCAAGCTGTTGAGGATCGTCGGGAACGTAAACCAACACGTCCCAAACTTGCCCGCCCGTTGCTTTACAAAGTTGGCTGAGGGTCTCAAAACCAATTCCTTTGGCTTTGTTCTGTTCGAGTTTGCCAATGAGTTGCTGGCTGCGCTTGCTCAAGTCTGCTAATTCCTCTTGGGTTAGTCCGCATTTTTTTCTGACGAGGGGTAATACGACGATAATGGGCATTGTTTTTCTCGGTTCTTTGTACGTTGGATAGACGAGGGCTACTCAGATTATTTTCGATAAGACTCGTTGGATTGGTCTATATTCTTTATATAACATTTTGATGGTAAAAGAATAGTCGGAAAATCACTTATTGTTGTCTGAAGAAAAAATGAAAATCCTTTCATTGTCGTGAAGATAAGTTCGGACGTTACTGAGTGATGCAATTTGCATCAGTTAATCTAATAGTATTGTTCTTATATATAGATTGAAGCAATTTGCATCAATCTATAAAGATACTATATTGATAAAAAAATACAAAAACTGAAAGCCGACGAATTTACCGTTCGGCGATCGCGACTTGAAGAAATCGCCTCGGGCGCGGTAAAAATCTTCACAACTTTTTCACGAAAATATGCTAAAGATGGTAATCTCCCTTGTAATGACGGCGATCGCTGAGGAGGGCAGGCACAAAAAACAGAATGGTTCAGGAGATGGAGAAATTGTCAAAATTCTCATGCTATCTTGCGATTACCGCCCTTGCTCTTCACGATCGGCCGTTGCCTTTGACTGCGGTTCGATTTTTTGCCCGGAAAGGTTTTAAAAACGTGTGGTTGGCGTTCCCTCATTTTCAATCAGGTCATAAATACCGAGTTGCTTTAAATCTTCCGCAATAATACTGGGAATAAGATCCGATTGGTTTGTAATTTCTGGAGACAGCGCAGTTTGTTCCCGAAATATTTTCCCCGTTCCCAAGCTATTTTTAATAATTTCCTCCGTAGTTTTAGCAGCAATCGCGGCATGGCAGGTAAGATGGGGCATGGCCTTAACGTAGTGCAATAATTCTTCTCCCAAGAGAGTTCTGCGCCAATCTAAATCGAGAGTAATGGCACAATCGAGAGGTGGGGCTTGTCCCCGCGCTCCCCAAATTCGGAAAACCGGGCTATTGTAAAGGCCACCTTTGTTTCCAAAGGCAAAAATATGTTTCTCTCGAGTGACATCGACAAAGCGATCGCGAAGGAAGGAGAAGCAAAAGCGATCGCGTAGTAGATGGGGTTCGACGGCATTGAGATGGGTATTGCGAAGGAGCAGAAAACAAAATCGCGTTTTTGGGGGCAATTGAAACGTTTCGATCCCCCGGACGCGATCGTCGGCAAAACGCGACCCCCAACTGCCGAATCGAGCACCTTCGGTTAAATCGGCGATCGCGAAATGTCCCAAGGGTCTGCTGATGGGGGATATGGGTCTTGGGGTCAGGCGACGGCGAATTTCCGCGAGCAATAGAGGGGAGTCTATTTGTAAATCCTCGAGTCCTTCGAGGCAGAGGACAATGAGTTGCCCTCGGGAGACTTCTCGACCGTGCCAAAGGAATTCGATTGCAATTTTTCCGGTTTCCCCCGAAGTAAAAATTCCCGATGGCGATGCTTCAGGACTGTAGGACGTTAGAAAATCTCGGATATAGGGTGCTGGCAGGGACAATCCGAACAGACGTTTGAGGAATTGAATAACCATGACAGTCTTGGTTGAAGGTGTGAGGATAGATCCTCTCAATCTACTCTTGGGAAAAAGGCCGTCCGAATTATGCAGTTCTTAACATATTGTTACGCTGGGGTTGAGAGGATTTCTAAATTTACAAATCTTTACATGGCGATCGCTTTTCCTAGGCATTTGTCCAACCTTCGATAGCAGCCGCAACGATCGCGCCGATGGGAGTTTGTTTGAGAAATTCTAAAGTGCCGTCTTTGGCCGCATTGATAGCTTTTTGTTTGAAGGTGCGATCGCTTTCGATGTGCTTGACGGCTTCTGCGGCTACGAGCATTTGTTCTGCGGTGCTGGTGGCGGGGTTAGTGGCTTCTAGCTGTTTGAGGAGGTCTTGAATTTCTCGAGCGGCTTCGGCGAGGTTAGATTGTGCTGAG
The DNA here is from genome assembly GCA_017746715.1 of Cyanobacteria bacterium SBLK. GTDB lineage: Bacteria > Cyanobacteriota > Cyanobacteriia > Cyanobacteriales > Spirulinaceae > CCY15215. The sequence goes on along the minus strand of JAGHZQ010000081.1, from coordinate 107,826 downwards.
GCTTCGTTATAAATGGTGTTGTGTCCGGTATAAATTGAGCCTTGACTGTTTTCGCTATAAAGTGCGCCCTTGATGTTGCGATTATCTTTAATTTCGATGGTGCGATCGCTTTTAGATTGGTCTGCCACTGCTTTAGCCTCGATGGTGATAGGTCTGCTTGCTTGCAGTTTAACAATTTCCAGAATATCGGTGCTTTGTTGCTTGTAGATAGCGATTTCTCGGTCTTTGGCTTGCAGTTCGCAACGATATTTTGTTTCGAGGAGATTTAACTCTGTTTCGTATTTGAGTTTAAATTTTGTTTCAATGTCGCCTTTGTTGGCATTTTGAGGAACTTCAACTCTCACCACGAAACCATCGCGCTTTTTTTCGATCGCTTGGATGGATAGTTCGCCATAGTCGCCTTCAACTTGCAAACTTTGGAAGGAGTTTAAAAATGCCGTCCAGTCGATCCCCTCGTTGAAAATCAGATCGACGGTTTCGCGAAATTGTTCGATGAGTCGGGCAAAATCTCCCGGTGCGAATGTTTGGGTGGGATCGGAAGGACGGCGATCGGTGTAAACCAATTTATTGTTTCGGATTGCAGATTTTAGGTAAATATATTCGCAAATAACACCATCAAAGTTTGTTTCCCTATTAGAGATTGTTCGTAAAGCAAATATTAAATGAAAATCGTAAGGTGTGTTAGCGTAATGGAATGGAGCGTAACGCACCGCAAGTCTAAAAATCGGTGCGTTACGCTGTCGCTAACAGCACCTTACAGGCTTACTTTTATTTGTCGATGCCGATCGCTCAAACTCAAAACCCCAGACAAGCAAACCGAGGCGATCGCATCTAAAATTAGCCGTCTTATTGAGGAGAACTCCCCTCACCACAAACGGGTTTGCCATCAACGAGAGAAGGGGTTGGTAACTGGAGGAAATCGGGGCGATCGGCAACACAAACAACGCGTTGAAAAACCCCTTTTTCCTCAGTCAGAAAAACACCGCTCGCCGAAGCAAAAAAGCGATCGCGTTGAGGAATGGCATAAGCAAAAACACTGCGATCGCTAAGCTCGATACGATAGTGATTGTCCGGGGTTTCTTCTTGTATCCCAATTCCCAAAGCAGCAATAGAATCGCTAAATTTTCCCTCTTCCATATAATAGGCTTGTTGCGCTCGTGCCATCGCTCCGACAACATTTCTGCCTTCGGCAATCCCTCCACAGGCACATCCCGCAGACTGGTTTTTAAACCAAACCCACCCACAGACTCCTACACCCATCGTCACAAGTCCCCATCTTGCCAGCACTAAACCCAGCGATCGCAATCTCATCATTTCTTGACTTCCCAATCGTTGTCCTCTCAATTTTATCGAACTCGCCAACGCAGAGATAGGCAATTCTTAAATTAAATACAAAAAGTGCCGGGATCGAGAGGGGATCGGGTATTAGTGACGGTGATACAGTCTCAACGGCAAACACAACATGGCTTTTAACGAACCGGCAACCATCGAAGCAATTACCGCCCGAGAAATCCTCGACTCTCGCGGCAGACCCACCCTCGAAGCAGAAGTGCGCCTAGAAAGCGGTGCAAGCGGTTTGGCACAAGTTCCAAGCGGTGCCTCGACGGGAACTTTTGAGGCCCACGAATTACGGGATGGTGAAAATCGCTACGGCGGCAAAGGCGTTCTTAAAGCCGTTCGCAATGTCAAAGAAAAAATTGCCCCCGAATTGCTCGAACAAGATGCTTTAAATCAAGTGGGAATCGATCGCATTATGCTCGATCGCGACGGTTCTCCCAATAAGTCTAACTTGGGTGCAAATGCTATTTTAGGCGTTTCTCTCGCCGTCGCCAAAGCGGCAGCAGAGGAGTTAGGATTGCCCTTATATCGCTATTTGGGGGGACCTTTAGCCAATTTACTCCCCATTCCCTTTATGAATGTCATTAATGGCGGCTCCCATGCGGATAATAACGTGGATTTTCAAGAATTTATGATCGTCCCCATTGGCGCGCCGACTTTTGCCGAGGCCTTGCGTTGGGGGGCCGAGGTTTTTGCGTCCTTAAAAAGCGTTTTAGCTGCCGAAAATCTCCTCTCTGGTGGGGTTGGAGATGAAGGCGGATTTGCTCCTAACTTGCAATCCAACGAACAAGCCTTAGAATTGCTGATGAAAGCCATTGAAAAGGCTGGCTATAAACCGGGAGAACAAGTGGCGATCGCAATGGATGTCGCTGCTAGTGAATTTTACAAGGACGGTCAATATGTTTACGATGGCTCTCCTCACAGTGGCGAAGATTTCATCAACTATTTAGCTGCATTAGTTGATAAATATCCGATTATTTCCATTGAAGATGGATTGCATGAGGAAGACTGGGAAAACTGGAAATTATTAACCGAGAAATTAGGCAGTCAAATTCAGCTAGTCGGAGACGATCTTTTCGTTACCAACCCCACTCGCTTGCAAAAGGGAATTGATGAAAAATCTGCCAATGCAATTCTGATTAAACTCAATCAAATCGGTAGTTTGACGGAAACTTTAGAAACGATTGCCCTCGCAACGCGCAATAAGTTTACCTGCATGATTTCTCATCGTTCCGGAGAAACCGAAGATACCACTATCGCCGATCTTGCCGTCGCAACCCGTGCCGGACAAATCAAAACCGGTTCTCTATGTCGCAGCGAACGGGTGGCAAAATACAATCGCTTGTTGCGAATTGAAGAAGAGTTAGGCGATCTCGCCGTCTATGCCGGAACTCTCGGCAAATAGACCCGTTAAAAACTCGTAGCGGCGTTAAATTTAACGCCGCTTTATCTATGATTAATTGTGTTTGCGCTGCCGGAGAGATTTAATTCCCAATCCTCTTGTGAAGAAGAATAGAGAAATTGTTAAATTGTTGTGAATTCACAAGGAATTTACTATAAAGATACAGAAAAATGTACGATTCTCTTAAAAAATAGGAAGTTCATTTTAAATGATGCTTATTCATAGCGATCGCATCTTTCATAATTCTCAGATTTTTAGCAAGAAATATAAACAAAGATGAAAAAATAATAAATATAATTACTTAACATAAAGTGCGATCGCACTCCAGCTAATAAGAAATATGGATATATCTCGCTCTCTATACTGAAACTCTCAGAAAATAAGTTCATTGTTCGGGTAAAAATTGAAGAAAATGTGCTCTATTTTTCGAAGCGATCGCTAAATTTGATAAAATACGATTTCCGCAAGACTGTGAGAGAAAATGTCTTTCTAACTATCCTTTGTTTCAATCTTGAACTTTTGTTAATACATTTCCGGACATAAAGTGATAGCATTTCGAATGCAACGTTCAAGATATTAGGGGAGAAATCTAGGCTAATGATAAAAACTGATTTTGATGTTCTAGTCAAAGATACTCATAAAGGACGAGGAGTATTTGCAACCCGGAACTTTCAGAAAGGAGAAGTTATTGTAGTTGGTAAACCCGTTAAGGTCGCTCCTGAAAGAACGAGGCATTCCGTGCAAATGAAGATGAATCTTCATGTAGAGATTGATGCTCCAGCCAAATTAATCAATCACTCTTGCAATCCGAATACTGGTATTAAAAATAATTCATTTGGAGCTTATGACTTTATTGCTCTAGTAGATATTGCCGAAGGAGAAGAACTGAGTTGGGATTATGAAACTACGGAATATATTTCCATTAGCGTACCTCAATGTTCCTGTAATGCACCAAACTGTCGGGGAGGACTGCGAGGATTTTCATTTCGTCCGATTGAAATCAAGAATAAATATGGCGAATTTATTGCCGATTATCTTAAAACCTTAGAGGAAAGATGAGATAGAAAGTTTAATCATTATGTAACTTTTACTTTAGCAAGAAAAAATCATGCAAGTTTCCCTTAAACCCCATATTCTCCTACTTTGGCTGAACGAGTTTATTTTGAATGACGAGTATAAGCAAATTGAAAGATTTCAATCATTACAAACTCAGTTTTCAATGCAGAAATATGCTTACTTCCTCAATCTCTTTACCTCAAAAATTCTTCTCTCGGAGCGGCGATCGCTTTAATTTTCGCCGTAATTTCCCTCTCTCTTGCTCCCGAATTACGGAAAACGAGTGAGATCCTGATGGGACGATATGGCGATCGCACTACCGATCGCCAGCGTTTTTTTAATTCTCGGCACTCGGGTTAGTTTACTTTGGAATCGACCCCGATTCCTTTGAGACTCCTTCAGAATATTCTTGAAGAGGCAAGGTAATCTTATTCTTTGTTTGCATTCCGCGTCTCGTTTTTTCAGTCAGATCGTGTTAGGCTAAAAGTCTCTTTACTTTAGTCTCAATTTCCGCACCTTCGTCGATCGCTACTCGCCAATTGTTGATAAATGGCTCACTGTTACGAATTTCCCCGCCCGGCAATTACCGTTGACTGCGTTGTTTTTGGTTTGGACGAACAGCATATTCTCAAAGTCTTGCTCATTCAGCGCAATTTACCCCCGTTTAAAGGACAATGGGCGTTACCCGGAGGTTTCGTTCGCATGCACGAAACCCTCGAAGAAGCGGCATTGCGAGAGTTGGGGGAAGAAACGGGGGTAAGAAATATCTTTTTGGAACAGTTATACACTTTTGGGGCGATCGCTCGCGATCCCCGCGATCGCGTCGTTACCGTCACGTATTATGGTTTGGTCAACCTTGAAGAATATCAACTCGAAGCGACGACCGATGCCGACGATGCTGCTTGGTTTGCGAGCGATCGCTTGCCTCCCCTCGCTTTCGATCACGAAACAATTTTTCAGACAGCGTTAAAACGGTTAAAAGGAAAATTGCGCTACGAACCGATCGGGTTTGAACTCTTGCCGAAAAAATTTCCCCTCTCTCAATTGCAAAAACTCTATGAAATTGTTTTAGGACAAGAATTAGACAAGCGCAATTTTCGCAAAAAAATCCTCAAAATGGATTTGCTCGTCGAATTGGACGAAAAACAAAAAGATGTTCCCCATCGTGCCGCACGACTTTATCAATTCGACGAGAAAAAATATCAAGCTCTCAAACAAAAAGGCTTTAATTTTGAATTGTGATCCTGTAGGGTGCTTTAATAACACACTTTACTCTTCTTGTAAAACAGTTTTAGAAACAATGCGAGTTTTCTTGCGATCGCTCTCGGATAACTCTCCGCCTTCTTGCAATTGGGTAGCGCTTTTTTGCAGAACCGTGGCGGCACTGCGATCGCCCATTTGTAAAGCCGTTTTGGCAGCTGTTTGCAACATGGTAGCGGCTCCGGTTTTATCTCCTTGTTGCAGTTTGGTTTCGGCGATTTGGGTTTGACGGTATTTCGCCAGCGCAAGGATAGATTGTTGTACGGCTGAATTGGGTGCGGGTTGATAGAGTTGTTGCGCTGTCGCTCGCACGGGAATATTTTCGGATAAGAGTCCTTCTCGTCCCGAGCCGGGATCGTCATAGCGTACCTGCACGTTAGCAATCAGGTGCTCGCCGGGAGCCAGTCGCGTAATGTAAAGGTTTGCCAATACTACCCGCTCTTCCTTCATCAAATCTCCCAAACGCACGCTGTAGCGATCGCCGTCCGTTTGTACTGGCAGTTCGATAGTATCGGGGGCAACTTGGGCGACGGGTTTGAGTTCTGCCAGTCTCGTATTGGGAGCGAGATCGAGCAATAAGTAAGCATTAGTTAGCCCTACGGATTGAACGCGGGTGAACAGTTTGCCAAACTCATCTAAGGCTTGTTCTGGCTTTTCAATATAAGAGAGAGTTCCTCCTGCCGTGTCGGCAATTTTTTCAAGGACATCTTGATTCCAGTGGGTGCCAAATCCTAAAGTATTGAGAGTAATATTGTATTCCGAAGCGAGTTTAGCCAGCTTTAAGCAGCGATCGTTATCGCCGTGTTCGTTTTCGCCATCAGTGAGGAGAAAAATTTGCGAAGCTCGATCCTGTTTGCCTTTGGAGGCTTCTTCCATGCCCAATTTCATTCCTTCATCGATCGCCGTTCCGCCATCGGGTTTCAATTTTTCAATGCGTTGTTTGACTTCATCGATATTCTCTACGGTTTGATTGGGAATGAGAACTTGAGGGCGGTGATCGAACGTGACGACAGAAATGCGATCGCGTTCGTTGAGTTTATCAACTAAACTCATTGCCGCTTCTTTGACGGTTTTGAGGGGTTTGCCGTTCATCGAACCGCTACGATCCAACACGAGGCATAAATTAAGGGGTAAGGTGCTATCCTGCTCCCCTGCTAAAGCCGAGAGAGAGATAGAGAGTTGGCGTTGAGAGCTTGCTGGGTTGGCATCGATGTGAGAATCATTGAGAATGGGGTGCAAACCGACTTTCATGGGACTTAAGGACTCTTAGAGCTTCATTTTTACAGGATAGCTTGCTTGTTACCGGTTTGGAGACTGGGGAGAGAATTCGCGTTTTACGCGAATTCAATCGTCCGACAACAAACACTTCGACACGGCTTGAGGCGGGTAACAAAGAATAATCAATCCTGAATATACTCTTCACCTTCGATCAGGGCGATTTCGGCACGAACGAATTCCCGTCCTAGATAGAGGGCGTGATCTAAATAAGAAAGCGGACAAGGTTGAGTTTGTTCGGTAATTTTCATGCCAATTTCTTTAGCCGTTCTGCCCGTAAAAATTGCTGTCGGCGTTCTTTCAACTTTTCCGCGCACGGGGATGGGTTCGCCGGTTTCGGGATCGACGGCTAAACCTTTTTCATTGATTTCATTAGTATAATGTTTGGCACAAATAAGATTCTGTTCTCGATCTAAGTAAATAATAAAATAACCATCGGGATCGAGTTCGATAAACCGTTGGGAAAGTTTATCGTCAATGGCGGCAAGTTCTTGTTTGGTCGGTTCGTTCATGGGTTCAAAAGTAACGAGTTAATTCTTAATTCTTAATTCTTAATTCTTAATTCTCTCAGGATAGAAACTAGCGATCGCGGCAATTCCCAGCCACCACAGAACGTTAATTTGGGGACGATACCAAACCGTATCGAATAAACCGTGTACCGAAAGTCCGACGGTAAAAGAGATCGCGGCCATTAACCAAAATGTTTGCACGTTCCGATTTTCTCGCAATCGTGCCAATTGTTGCAATCCTTGGCCCAATGTTGCCACAACCAACCCCATAAAACTCATAAATCCCAGCCAACCCATTTCTACAATATGCTCTAAAAAGATGGAATAAGCCCCCAAGGCATTATCGTAGCCGGCACGAGCATAGAGGGGATAAATTTGTTTAAAAGCCGTATTGCCGGGTCCGATTCCCACCCAAGGATAATCTTTAATCATTTTAAAGACGGCTTCCCAAACATTAATCCGATAATTGTTGCTGCTATCTCCTCGTCCTGCAAAAATACTCATGATTCGCAATCGCAAAGGTTCGACAAACACAACAGCCGTGACGATTAAACCCGCACCTATTCCCATCATCAAAGGAACGAACCAGATTCGCCAAAATGTCGGTAAATATTTTGCCCACCAATAGCGCAATAAAAGGGTGAAAACAAAAAAGAGCACCATCATGGCAATCCAGCCGCCGCGACTGTCAGTATAAAATAAGCAAGCCGTATCGATTAAAAAGGCGATCGCTGCCAATGTTTTCGGCAACCACCGCTTCCAAACGAAAAAAGCCGCTAAACTTAACGCTACTGCGGGGATGAGATAGCTGGCCAAAAGATTGGGATTGCCTAAATAACTGTAAACGCGGGTATCTTCGGCAAGTTTTGAGGTGGGATCGTTCCACGTCGCCAGTTGTTCGACGCCTTTAAACTCCTGTCGAATGCCGTAGCTGCTCACCAATAAGGAAACGTGAATATAAAGGGTCATGACCCAATTGCGAAGGCGAGGCGATCGCAACGCTCGAGCGGCTAAAAAGAATAGAAATAAAAACAGGCTAAACTTGACAAATCCCGAAAAAGCTGCTTTTTTAACGGGTGAAAATGCTGTTGAAATGGCAGAAATTCCCCAATAGATACAAACCCAGAAGTGAATGGGAGTCATGCCAATTTTGAGCTTATCAGCAAGGGTTAGTAATGCCCAAAATGCACCGCAAGCAAATAATAATACGCCGATGAGAGAGGTGGAAACAAAAGGAGCGAGAAGGAGAATAATACAGATGAGAATTGCCGCGATCGCTTCTCCCCATTGCCAGAGAAAACTACCATCCTGCCATTGCCCCAATAATCCGACCAATCGATATAAATAGCTGCTACTATGCCAGCGAAAAAGAGAAAAATTCATATTATATTGGTTATTGGTTGTTTGTTTTCATTTTTTAGACTAATTTTTACTCTTTACTCTTTCCCTGTTGCTGTTGCTGTTGCATGACTTGATAGGTGACGGCTTGGAGAATAGCCATGGGATCGTCAGAGTTAATGCCGATTTGTTGCGCGACCGCTCGTCGAAAATTTTCATCTTCTTTTAATTTCGCGTGTAGTTCTTCGAGGGTGAAAACAACGGGTTGAGGTTGAGGGGATACGGCATCGGCGGCAAGATCGGGACCGTCATATTCCCAAACTTCTCCTTTCTTGTTCCCCATTGATAATTGTTCATTGTTCAGTGTTTTGCTGTTGCATGACTTGATGGGTGACGGCTTGGAGAATGACCATCGGGTCGTCGGAATTGATGCCGATTTGTTGTGCGATCGCCCGTCGGAAATTGTCATCTTCTTTTAATTTTGCATGTAGTTCTTCGAGGGTGAAAACAACAGATTGAGGTTGAGGCGGTACGGCATCGGCGGAAAGATCCGGACCGTCGTATTCCCAAACTTCTCCTCGGGGCACTTGCTGTAACAATTGTTGGGCAATTGCTAGGGAAGCGGCTCCGATTTCCTGAATTTCGGGTAAATATTGCGTTTGTCTGGCCAGCAAATCGAGTCGCCTTGCCAATTCGCGATCGGGGTTGGGAGCATTAGCGGCTTTCTGACCGAATTCCCCCAACCAATGAACCCATTGCGTGACGCTAATGCGGTCTCGAGTTTGCTCGAAAAATTGTTTGATGCGAGGAGCTTGCCAACCGTGAGCCACGCCTTCTAAAACTTGATCGAAGAGAAATTCATAATCGCGATCGCCGAGTTCGGGTGTCCGTTTATTTTGCGTCCCATCCTCTCTAGAGGAAGTGCTTTCTTCTAATTTAAGGGGTTCGGCACGAGGAGAAAATATTCCCACTAAACGCTTTAACCATTGCCATAATTTCTTAAACATATTTAAACGATTGTTGCCAATTTGAGAATAACTGATAACGGGTGAGGTGGTGATTCTTCGGCAGGATCGCCTCGACTCGGCTCGGCGACCTCAGAGCATCGCTGGTGACTGACTAAAGTGATTCCTCTTCTGAATATTCCATTAAAGAAGAAAGAGAATGCCGTTTGCGGAGATCGAGTTGTTCGAGCAGATTGCCGTCATTTTGGGGAGAATCGAGGGGGGTAACGGCCTCTGGCGGCAAGACCGTCACAGTTGGCTGCGTTTCTGCAATAATGGGGGCTTGATAGGGAGTTGCGCCAAACTGAGCCTGAAAGCGAGGCGTACTTGCAGCGGGTAATTCCGATGAAGGGCGAACGGGATGCAAGCGCTTGACCGAAACTTGAGAGAAACTGAGAGATTTTAAAACCAACGTCACAAAAAACGAACCCACCGAACAACTGAGGGCGATCGCGCCAATTAACCAGAGCGGTAAGAGGGTTTTGGGAGTAGGAGAGGAAGAATTAGCATCTTGAAACGATCTCGTTTCGGGATGTTCTTGAAAATCGTTCCACGTTTCTTCTCGACGATTCCCACTTTCGAGAGATTCTTTTCTTAACGGAGGAGGGATGTTGAGAGATCTTTGGGGGGCAAACAAGCGACCGTGGAGGAGTCCGACAGTCACTCCCACCGTAACGGACAAGGCAATCGTCCAAAGTCCTCCCCAAAACAGCATGGGATGGCGGGCAATCCAAGAGACGGGTGTTTGATTTGGCAAGCCCTCGCTTTCTCGATCCGATTCGTACATGAGCCGCGTTGCTGATACTTTATGAGTGATGACAGCATTACCATCATAACAATGGCATGGACAATTGAGGATAGCGAAAAGCTCTATCAAATTCAGGGTTGGGGGCATCCCTATTTTTCTATTGATGTTGCGGGTCGCGTTTTGGTTTCTCCTCAAGGCGATCGCGGGGGCTCTCTCGATCTTTACGAGTTGGTGAGATCCCTGCGCCAGCGCAATCTCGAACTGCCTTTACTCATTCGCTTTCCCGATATTTTGTCCGATCGCGTCGCGCGTTTGAATACTTGTTTCGCTCGAGCGATCGCTCGCTATCACTATCCCAATATCTATCGCGGCGTTTATCCGATCAAATGCAATCAACATCGCCATCTTGTCGAAGCGTTGGTCGAGTTTAGCAAACCCTATCAATTTGGTTTGGAGGCCGGATCGAAACCGGAATTAGCGATCGCTTTAGCGACTTTAGAACCCGAACCCAATCCTCAAAATAACGGCCGGCCTTTGTTGATCTGTAATGGTTATAAAGACCGAGAATATATAGAAATGGTATTATTGGCAACAAGATTGGGACACCATTCTATTTTAGTTATCGAACAAATTGAAGAGTTAGAAATTGCCATCGCTGCGAGTCGATCTTTGGGAATTCGGCCTATCTTGGGCATTCGAGCCAAACTGAGTACGAAGGGCTCGGGACGTTGGGGCAATTCTACCGGCGATCGCGCTAAATTTGGGTTGAGCGTGCCGCAAATTTTAGCGGTCGTCACCCGCTTGAGGGAGGTAGATATGTTACCTTGCTTGCAATTATTGCACTTTCATATCGGTTCGCAAATTTCCGCGATCGGTACGATTAAAGATGCCATTCGCGAGGCCAGTCAAATTTATGGAGAACTGGTCAAATTGGGGTCAAATCTACAATATCTCGATGTGGGTGGCGGTTTGGCTGTCGATTACAATGGCTCGAAAACCAATTTTGCCGCTTCTAAAAATTACAATATGCAAAACTATGCCAATGATATTGTTGCGGAAGTCAAAGAAGCCTGCCAAGAACGCAATATTCCCGCTCCTATTCTCGTAAGCGAAAGTGGGAGGGCGATCGCCGCCCATCAAGGGGTTTTAATTTTTGATATCCTCGGTACCAATCGAGATATTTTCTCGAACGGCGATCGCACTAAAAACCTAGAACCGATCGCCGAAGAAGAACATCTCATTCTCCGCAACCTTTGGGAAACTTATACGACGATTTCATCACATAACTATCAAGAAGCCTATCACGATGCCATTCAATTTAAAAATGAAGCGATTAGCTTATTTAATTTTGGCTATTTAGGCTTGCGGGAACGGGCAAAAGCAGAAGAATTGTATTGGCAATGCTGTCAAAAAATTCTTAAGATTACTCGCGATCGCGATGATGTTCCCGACGATCTCGCCGATTTAGAGAAACAAATGTCCTCGATTTATTATGCCAATCTCTCAATTTTTCAATCGGCTCCCGATGCTTGGGCAATCGAACAGTTATTTCCGATTATGCCCATTCATCGTTTAGATGAAGAACCGACAGAACGCGGTATTTTTACAGATTTAACTTGCGATAGCGATGGCAAAATCGATCGTTTCATCGATCGGCATGAAAGCAAAGAAATTTTAGAATTACACCCGCTCAAAACCCTTCGAAAACGGAATGCGATCGAACCTTATTATCTGGGCATGTTTTTAGTGGGAGCTTATCAAGAAATTATGGGCAATTTACATAATTTATTTGGTAATACTAATGTCGTGCATATCAGAATGACTCCTCAAGGTTATCAAGTCGAACATATTGTCAAAGGAGATACTTTGATTGACGTACTCGGTTATGCTCAATATCATGCCGATAATCTGGTAGAAAAAATTCGTTGTCGTACCGAACAAGCGATTCAAGATAGCCAGATTACATTAGAAGAATCTCAGCGTTTATTGAAAAATTATAAATCTAGTTTGCAGGGTTATACCTATTTAAGTGCCGACACGATCGATCGGGAAAATTAGGATTTTTCCCAACTTCTCTCTCTCTCTCGAGAAGTAAACTCTCTAATTTGCCACTCTGTCCCCAATCTTTGCTAAGGTAGAGAGTGATTTTTTCGTTCTTGGCTTGCTCTCGCGTGAACAATCCAATCTACAAGTGGGAATATATCGTCATTCAGGAAACGATCTTCCCTCTCAATCCCTTGAGAATTACGGTGGAGTCTGAAGACAAGGAATTGGCAGAGACCCTACAAGGTAAATCCATTCTTGAAACCCTCAACTACCTCGGCGAACAAGGTTGGGAGTTAGTAACCGTAACAACGGGACTGGAGAAAAATACGCAAATTTTTTATTTCAAACGACCGATCGCCTATCTTTCCTAACTGACGCTTCTATTATCCATGCCCAGTCTTTATTTTGCCATTACCAATCACGGTTTCGGCCATGCTACTCGTGCGGCTTCCGTTGCGGGAATGGTAAAAAAACTCAATCCCGATATTCTCCTTTTTCTCGTGACGACAGCACCGCGATGGTTGCTCGAGTCGTATATTGACGGGGATTTTATCCATCGTCCCCGTGCTTTGGATGTGGGGGTGATTCAATCCGATAGCCTGAACATGGACAAAGAGGCAACCCTCGCTAAATTAGAAGAAATTCGCACTGCACAAAAGCGTATTATTGCCGGAGAGGTTAATTTTATCCAAACCAATCGCATTGATTTAATTCTAGGAGATATTCCTCCCCTTGCTGCCCCGATCGCTAAAGCTGCGGGGATTCCGTGCTGGATGACGAGCAATTTTGGCTGGGATTTTATTTATCGGGACTGGGGAGAAAAATTTGCCGGGGTGACGACTTGGATCGAGGACTGTTTTTCCCAATGCGATCGCCTTTTTCGCCTACCCCTACACGAATCGATGTCCGCTTTTCCCCAGATTACCGATGTGGGACTAACGGGAGGAGTTCCGCGTTATTCCGCAGCAGAAATGAGAGAAGAGTTTAAACTCGTACAACCCCAAGAAAGAAGGATTTTGTTAACCTTTGGCGGTTTGGGGTTGGAAAAAATTCCCTACGAACAAGTGAAAGCGTTTCCCGATTGGGAATTTATCACCTTCGATCGCGAGGCTCCGGATTTTCCCAATTTCATCAAAATTCGCGATCGCCGCTATCGTCCGGTGGATTTTATGCCTTTTTGCGATCGCATTGTCTCCAAGCCCGGTTTTAGCACCTTTTCCGAAGCGTTGCGCTTAAATGTGCCCATTGCATCCATCACCCGAGCGGGTTTCGCCGAAGCTGCCTTATTAGTTGAAGGACTGAAAAATTACGGTCGCCATCAAATTATACCGCCCGAGTCTTTCTTTGCCGGAGATTGGGACTTTCTCTCGCGATCGCCCGAACCCCCCCGAGAAACCACATCTCTCGCAAAAGATGGGACGGAGACCATTGCGAAGGCGATCGTCGATTACTTGCAAAACTCAACGTTTTGAATTAATAATTTTGAATTTTCAATTGACCATTTACCAGTCTCCTCCACAGCCACCGCCATCGCTATCCCCGCCTCCAAAATCGCTACTTCCACCCCCATAACTCTCTCCTCCATAACTCGAACTGCTCCCGCTACAACCGCTACCCTCATAGCTACTGCCACCACTATAGCGACTACTCGAACTGCTGCGAATGCGACGGGGAATAATGCGAGAAATGGTTTTAGAATACGAACAGCAATGACATTTTTCGATCGCCTCAGCCAGTCCGGCAGCAGAGTAAGTGGGTTGAGAAATCCTTCGGAAAGCCGTGCGAGTTACGGTTAATTCTTGACAATGGGGACAAGTTTTAAATTTATTGCGATCGCGTTGATAGCGTCGGAAATGCAAATGAGGGCGAGAAAACGAGTCCGGGAAACAAGTCCGACACCTCCAACCCTCATAATCAACACTTTTGATTCGTCGTGCGGTTTGTTCTGGAGGCGTTAATAAGGCCGATAGATTATCGCTGAGATTGTGGAAAGGCTGCTGGCAAGTCGTACAGTAAGGAGGACGAATTAATAAATTACCTTGCTGTTTAAAGACTTTTCGGGCGAATTTTTTCGCCCCCCACCCCGAAATCGGAAAACTCAGCAAACTCCCGATTGCCAGCACTCCCACTGAAACATTTTGCAATCCGAACCCAGAAGCGATCGCTATTTGACTCAGAGCCAAACAGAACCAAAATAGACCGAATCCAAAAATCAGGTAAACATTGCGATCGAGGGGATCGGTTGCGCCTAAATTCTGATTTTCAGTTGCAGGCAGGAAGACGGGTTGTTTCGCGACCCATTTTGCTAAAAAATACAGGGCTCCAGCAACGAGAAACAAGAGAATCGAGAGCCAAATAATCGGAGCGATCGCATGAACAGAAGACGATTCTAAAATATGAATGAGAGATGACGTTCCCCTGAGAACGCCATTCTCAAAATTCCCTTGTTTGAATTGGGGAACAATTTCCGTTTGAATGATGCGATCGAGCCGGGGTTTCGTCAAAATGTTGTGAAGTCCCGAACCAATTTCGATTTCTACCCGGCGATCGCCCGTGGAAACCAAGAATAAAACGCCATTATTTTCCTCTTTTTTGCCAATACCCCAATGATTGAAAAGATGGGTTGCAAAGGCTTTCGGGGTCGTTGCGGGTTGGGTTTTCGGAACGGTGACGACGGCAATCTCAGTTCCATTTTTGGCCTCTAATGCTGCGATGTTTTGATTGAGTCGTGCTTCGGTATCGGAGGACAAAATTCCCGCCATATCCGTCACCCAACCGCCATATTGCTGTTGCGGGTTGGGTACGTCCCCAATGTTTAAAGCAAGACTGGTTAAAGGGAAAACGAGCAAACAAGCCGTTAAAATACTCGAGAGGGCATATTTGCCGAAGATTGCGATCGCTCGTCTTTTTTGCGAACAATTCTTGCCAACGAGTGCCATTATCATTCCTTCTCTCCAATGAGAATGTCGGGTCTGTACTTTAACTGTGGCATCCCGTTTTATGCGAAGGAACTCACTCTCGCGATCTTCGCGATCTCATGGGGGAATTTCTGGCATCCTGTCGTTTTTGCGATCGCTGACGACTTCAATCGGCAAAATTTTTCTCTGTATAAATATTTTTATTCAGTTTTTTGGTTTTGATTTTTCTCTCGTCAATCTTCTGAAAGACGAGCAAAATGGATGAAAAAGGAAAAAACTTCCGATCTCCATTCCCTTCTATGAACGCCCAAAAATTCCGGTATTGGGGGCAAAGACTGCAACGCCTCGTCACCGGATCGCCCCAAATTGACACGACCGATTATCGAACGTGGCAACACCGCTTTTTTATCCGGCGGCTTCATTTTGTTTTGTGTTTGGCTTTATTTCTTTATTTGCCTTTTACTTTGCCGCGTTTAATTTACGATACCTTGCTCCGACAGCCTTTACCCGAATGGTGGTATGTCGATATTTACGTTCAACTGGGGTTGATAATCTCTTTGATTGGGTTGCGATCGCCTTGGGGTCGCCGTCATCCCAATCTTAGTTTTTTCGGGATTAGCGGCTCGATTAATATTATCGAACAAATTGTCGAAACAGCAATGGGGGGGAATGAGTTCGATCTCTTCGATGATTTTTTTGGTTGGATGCTGACTTTCTTTATCCAATCTACTTTAATTCCCGTTCGCTGGCGATTGCATTTAATCTCGCAAATTGTCACATATTGCACGTATTTTGGCATTAAACTGAGTTTGCAACAGAGTTTCGTTCCCAGTCTTTGGACGCCTTTAGGTTGGGTGCTCTCTCTCTTTATCATGGCTTTTGTTGCAACCCTTTCCGTTTATTTTTACGAACAAACCACCAAAACTGAATTTATTGCCAGGACGGAGCGGGAAATTGCTTATCAGAAACTCGAGAAAGAACAAGCCAAACTGGCCGCCGAACAAGAGCGATCGGAAAAATTGTTACGCAATATCCTCCCCGATTCTATCGCTTGTCGTCTCAAACATGAAAGTCAAACCATTGCCGATAGTTTTAGTAATGTTACGGTTTTATTTGCCGATATTGTTGGCTTTACAGAATTGTCCGCACGCATCTCGGCAAGAGAATTAGTCGAGTTACTCAATCAAATTTTTTCGCGCTTCGATCGCCTTGCCGAAAAACACGGTTTGGAAAAAATAAAAACCATTGGCGATGCTTATATGGTCGTTTCCGGCCTGCCTGAAGAACGAGAAGATCGCGCGAGCGCGATGGCAGATATGGCCCTTGATATGCAGTTTGCTCTCAAACAATTCAACCAACACAGCCAATATAATTTAAACCTGCGGATTGGCATTCATACGGGTGACGTTGTTGCCGGAGTCATTGGTTTAAAAAAGTTTGCTTACGATCTTTGGGGCGATACGGTAAATACGGCCAGTCGCATGGAATCTCACGGCATACCGGGACACATTCAAATTAGCGAAATTACCCATCAATATCTCCAAAACCAATATCTTTTTCAAGAACGCGGTACAATTTCGGTTAAAGGGAAAGGAGAAATGAAAACTTATTTGTTGATTGGCAAAAATGAGAGGCAACAAGATGAAATCAATTAAAGCAATTTTCAAACAATTTTTGACATTTTTAGATCGAGTCTTAACTGTCGTTCAAGGAAATATAAATGCAAATATAAAGGATTATCAAGCATGGCAAAAAAATTTTATGAGGCAGCGATTAAAGCTCGCTATCTTTATCATATTTGTTATTTGTCTTGATATAACATTTGTGCATTTTTTTTCTTTTTTAAGACAAGGAGAGTTTAATATTTTTTATCTTGTTACAGGAGGAAGTGCGGCATTATGTTTGTGTATTTGTTGGTTTTTCCTAAAGACTGCCATCGGTCGCCGTTATTTGTCGATTATTTTTTTGCTTGTTTTTGGAACGATGAACGTTTTAGTTCCAACCCTCGATTTATTCTTCGCAGATGAGAAATTTGATTGGTTTCTCTGGACGATGACTTTTTTTACAATTGCTGTTTTAATTCCCGTGCGCTGGAAACTCCACGCGATCGCGCAAATTTCCTCCCTTGTCTATTATTTCAGTTTAGCCAAAATGCTACAAATCGATTTGTTTTTACCGGATGAACCTCTTGCAACCATTGTCGTCCCTTTAGTTTGGTTGTGCGGGATTTCTACTTTCTCGGTTTTCTTATACGAACGCTTAATGCGATCGGAATTTGAGGCACGAAAAAAAACCGATCTTGCTTATCAAAAGCTCTCCTCAGAAAAAGAGCGATCGGAAGCCTTATTATTAAATGTTTTACCCAATGCCATCGCCCAACGCCTAAAAGCAGATCGACAAATTATTGCCGATGATTTTGCCGAAGTGACGGTATTGTTTGCCGATATTGTTAATTTTACACCGCTTTCTGCTTCCATGTCCCCAACGGAGTTAGTAAAATTATTAAATCAAATTTTTTCTCAATTCGATCGCCTTGCCGAAAAGCACGCCCTCGAAAAAATCAAAACGATTGGCGATGCTTATATGGTGGTGGGAGGATTGCCAGAACCCATCTCGAACCACGTTGCGGCGATCGCGGAAATGTCCCTCGATATGCAAGATGCTCTCTTAAAATTCAATCAAGAAAATCAAAGAAATTTGAATATTCGTATTGGCATTCATACGGGTTCTGTTGTTGCGGGGGTAATTGGTTTGAAAAAATTTGCTTACGATCTTTGGGGCGATACGGTTAATACAGCCAGTCGTATGGAATCCTATAGTTTGCCCGGCTGCATTCACGTCACTCATGCCGTTTACCAAACCTTAAAAGATATCTATCTTTTTGAAGAAAGAGGTTTTGTTCCTATTAAAGGAAAGGGAGAAATGCAAACCTATTTTCTCAAACAAAGAAAATAGCTAAATCTAGTGAAGAGAAGGGAAGATGATGGGAATCGAACTCGCCATAAACCCGAATGCAATACATTTTCGATCGCCACGCAGACCCCAATCCCCTTAAATACTGAAGATTGTTCGAGAATGGTGCTAATTTGATTTAAACAGCGAGTAGATACTCTAAAAAGGTTTGCGCGATCGCGGAGAGTTGTTTGCTGCTCAAATACGCCACATACCAATAGCGTTCGATGGGAAATTTGCAAATGTCTAAGATAGTCAACTCTTTTTGCAATTCCTCGGGAAAGAGAGAATGCTTGGAAAGGACGGAAATTCCCAATCCCCCCGCGATCGCTTGTTTTATGGCTTCGTTACTGCCCAATTCCAACCGCACCCGCACGGAAATTTTCTGCTTGCCAAATAACTCTTGTACTGCCCGTCTCGTCCCAGATCCCGCCTCGCGAGAAATAAAAGGTTCTCCGTTGAGTTCTTCAATGGGAATATTGTGTTTGCCGGCAAGGGGATGATCGGATTTGGCGACGACGACCAAAGGATTTTCTAAGAACCTTCGCACTTCCAAATCGATATCCTCGGGGGGATGGCTGAGGATATAGAGATCGTCTTCATTGTGGGCCATGCGCTGCATGAGATGTTGGTGATTGGTCACTTGCAAGGAAATATCGATTTCCGGATAGGTCCCGCAAAATGTTCCCAATAATCTCGGCACAAAATATTTAGTGGTCGTCACCGCTGCCAAACGCAACTTGCCGCGCTTCATGCCCTTGAGATCTGCCACCTGCATCTCAAAATTTTCGAGGCGATCGAAGACATCCCGACAGGTCTTCACTAAGGCTTCTCCGGCTTCTGTTAAATAGAGTTGCTTGCCAATTTGCTCGAATAAAGGCAGTCCTACCGCCTTGGCCAGATGTTTCACCTGACTCGATACCGTCGGTTGCGTGATGTTCAACTCATCTGCCGCCCGGGTGAAACTACCGTGTTTCGCTACGGTAGAGAAAACCTTGAGTTGGTGTAATGTCGCCTGCATGAATGACCTCCAATTCCATCGATAAAGCAATCTTGAAGATTTAATTAATTTTTTTTAATCCAACATTGCGTTTTGTTGCGCGATCGCTGCTATGGTAATCATAGACTTAAATCAATGAATTTTCAAAAATCAATACTTTTTTCTCAATGACATGTCCGCATTAAACATCACCAATCAAATTCACTTCCGCAATCTGCGGGGGGATATCTTTGGCGGACTCACCGCCGCCATTATTTCCTTACCAATGGCCCTTGCCTTCGGGGTTGCTTCTGGAGCTGGTCCCGAGGCGGGACTGTGGGGAGCCGTTTGCGTTGGCTTCTTTGCTGCCCTGTTTGGTGGCACTCCTACTCTCATATCCGAACCCACCGGGCCGATGACTGTCGTGATGACTTCTGTGGTCGTTACGCTACAAGCTAACCACGGAGACGAAAAAGGCTTGGCCATGGCCTTTACCGTTGTCATGCTGGCGGGAATTTTTCAAATTATTTTTGGGGCTTTGCGTTTGGGGAAATACGTCACTCTCATGCCCTACACCGTAATTTCCGGGTTTATGTCCGGGATCGGGTTAATCCTCATCATTTTGCAAATCGCACCATTTTTGGGACAAGCCCCTAAAGGCGGCGTTATCGGCGTGATAACAAATCTTCCCAATTTGTTAGCCCAAGCCAATCCCATCGAAACAATATTGGGAGTCTTAACCGTTGCAATTATTTTCTTGACTCCCGTCCGCTTAAAAACATTCTGTCCGCCTCAATTACTGGCTCTTGTCGTTGGGACGGTTGTTTCTTTGGTCTTCTTCAACAATGTAGAAATCCGTCGCATTGGCGAAATTGCCATGGGACTGCCGACTTTGCAACTTCCCACCTTTACCATCGATCAGATCAATCTCATGATCGTTGATGGCGTGGTTTTAGGGATGTTGGGTTGTATCGACTCCTTGTTAACCTCAGTCATTGCTGATAGTTTGACCCAAACCCAACACAACTCCGATAAAGAATTAATCGGTCAGGGATTGGGAAATATCGTTTCCGGTTTATGTGGTGGCTTACCCGGTGCGGGAGCGACAATGGGAACGGTTGTTAATATTCAAACGGGCGGACGGACGGCATTATCGGGACTCACTCGTGCGGGAATTTTATTTATTGCCGTGATGGGGGCGGGACCTTTAACCCGTCAAATTCCCCTCGCAGTTTTAGCGGGAATTGCTTTAAAAGTGGGTTTAGATATTATCGATTGGAAATTCCTTCGCCGCGCTCATAAATTATCCATCCGTGCCGCTGGCATCATGTACGGGGTGATGCTGTTAACGGTCTTTGTCGACTTGATTATGGCAGTCGGTTTGGGGGTATTTGTTGCCAATATGCTGACCATTAAACGCTTGGCCGATATTCAGTCCGGACGGGTGAAAGCGATCGATACGCCGACGGGAGAAGTTTTGGAGAATCCCGAAGCACGCGCCCTCTTGAAGGCAGCAAAGGGCAAAATTTTACTCCTTCACCTCGGCGGTCCGATGAGTTTTGGTGCAGCAAAAGCGATTACCCAACGGCAATCAATTCTCGATAATTACGAAATCCTTTTGATCGATTTAACTGACGTCCCTTTGTTGGGGGTAACGGCAACCCTCGCCTTAGAAAAAACGGTGGGTGCGGCCTACGAAAAATCCGTCGATGTCTTTGTGATCGGGGCAGAAGGAAAAGTAGAAAAACGCTTGCAACGGTTTAATATTTTAGACCGCATTCCTCGAGAAAATCTCGTGGCTAAGCCGGTCGAAGCCTTGCGAATTGCCGTGGAAAAGTTGAAAGTCAATCATCCCGAGTTTGCGGAAGACATTCCGAGTCCGGTCGCCTCCGAAGAATCTGAAGAACCGGCGATCGCTAAAGTCGATTGATAAGTAGGCACTCAAAAAGAATTGCTCTGCAATTTTTTTCACAATCGGTAAGGATGGGAAATTCTCAAGGCAGTTGAAGGGGCGATCGACGCCTTGATAAGCCTTGAGAAACAAGGGATTCAACCGTCAGTTTCCGACAAAGATGCAGCCTGCGATCGCTCCTTCGGCCTCTCCAAGATATGTCAGGACGGTAAATCTTTGTTGGGCTGACTCCACCTCAAAGAACATCTTGCAGAGATTTCAGCTTGATTGTCACCTCTTCGATCTCCATTCCATAGCGGAAATTTTTGCTAGTGCATTTGTCCGGTAGCGACGACAAACGCTGGCGAAACGAACCAACGACGGGGTCGAACAAAACGATCGATTGGTCGATCGCCAAAACAAGAGTTTCTGGGACTTTGAATCAGAATTTGTGTGCGTGCAGTACCTCCATCACGTCACAAAGATAGGCGATACCCGAATAATCGTCGAAAAACTGCGCTGCGACTTCATCCGAAATCTTCACAGCCATCTCCCGATTGGGAGTGAGTACCTCAAACTTTATATTCGAGTAAGTATCGGAAATGCTGGGTTGTCCCGACGAGCGCACGTTGCGACTGCCTTTACCGCCAGCTTCCACCACCGTATAACCGGTAGCTCCGGCTTCGTCGATGATCTTGGCGATCTTTTTCAGCAGCAACTTTTCCGTGACGATGACGAGCTTGCTGGCTTGCTGGGTCATGTGGATTACCTCTTGATGCGTTCTGTTGTGACAATTCAAAGCGGGACTTTATTTGCTTTGAACTATATCTCTAAGTTTATGCCAAAGATCGGCAAATTTACTACCTCTATTGAGAAAGATTGAATCAGATTCGCAGAAGCATTTTATAAAAAACATTTATCCTTGTCCCATCGTTATCTCTGCACTCATTCTTACTAGTTAATAAAAGCTCAGCTTATCAATTGGTTCAGATAATTATGATAATGAATTCGAGTAGAATGGCAGTTTTCAGTATAAACTTAAATATATGGTTTAAGACAAAACCATAGATATTTATCTTGGATCTTAAAATGTTGTTAAATCCGAGAACCTTAGTATCTTTTTAAGATGCTCTCATTTATAAGTGAAATTCTAGCAGGCATTTCTGTAGTGGCAGTCAATGCCTCGCCATATACATTCGACCAACATGAAACATACACAATGAACAAGTTTGACTCAACTCAACTGCGAACCCAATTCGACAATATCGGTGCGGGTTGTCTAGGGCGGTTATATCGTAAAGATTGCCGCTTGCCCCGAGGGATCGAGTTTGCTCTCCCCCGGCCTTTGTTGTTAAGTTGCGGGTTCGGTTTTTACTAGCGGTGAGGCGACTTACCCTTACCCCTTACAGTCCATCCATAACTTATGCGCCGTCCATAAATTTCCTTGAAATGTGGATTGATTAGATTGACTGTTGCGGAGAGAGTAATACTCTCACAACTCCCGTTCTCGATTGGATCGGCCTCATCGCAAAATATCGGTAACTCGCGTATCGAACGACACCCGTTCTTCAATCTCCCATTGTTGCCCAACGAGAGCGATCGCCGCTCCGTCAAATTTTGCAGTCAAATTTTACATCGGTGCAATATCAACAATGTTCTTGCCAAATACAATTAACAATCTGATTTAAAGAGGAATGACAACATGGATTTTTTATCTGATTTTTTGACGCTCTTCTTGGGGAAATTGCAGTCCCCAACCTTGGGTTTTCTGATTGGTGGGATGGTCGCTGCCTCTGTCAATAGCCGACTGCAAATTCCAGATGCAATCTATAAGTTCATCGTCTTCATGCTGCTCATCAAAGTCGGCCTGAGCGGCGGAATCGCGATCCGCAATGCCAATCTGGTGGAGATGCTGTTGCCCGCAGCATTCGCCGTGTTAACGGGGATTCTTGTGGTATTTATCGGGCGCTACACGTTGGGAATGCTGCCAAAAGTTAAGGTTGTGGATGCCATTGCGACGGCGGGTTTGTTTGGTGCCGTGAGTGGTTCGACCCTCGCCGCTGCCCTAACGCTAATGGAATCGGAAGGTTTGGAATACGAGGCATGGGCTGCCGCACTCTATCCCTTCATGGACATCCCGGCACTCGTGACCGCGATCGTCTTGGCCAGCCTCTATGTCACCAAGCAGAAACAGCGCCGTGAGGCAGAGGAGAAGCTCGGCCAGCTCAGCAAGCAGCCTGTTGCTGTAGGTGGGTATTCAAATCGCGAATATTCCGATGAGCCGGGTATTGTTGCACAGGGATATCCCCAACGCGATACTGCAAGCGATCGAGTCGAAATTTGGCCCATCATCAAGGAAAGCCTCCAAGGTTCCGCCTTATCGGCATTGTTGCTCGGCCTCGCTCTCGGCATGCTAACCCGACCGGAAAGCGTTTACGAGAGCTTCTTCAATCCCCTCTTCCGCGGTTTGCTTTCGATACTGATGCTGGTCATGGGGATGGAGGCTACGGCAAGGCTCGGCGAGCTGCGTAAGGTGGGTCAGTGGTACGCTCTCTATGCTTTTGTTGCACCGCTGCTGCATGGGTTTATCGCCTTCGGTCTCGGCATGATTGCCCATGTCATCACGGGATTCAGCCTTGGCGGTGTCGTCATCTTGGCTGTTATTGCTGCATCGAGTTCGGATATTTCGGGCCCGCCTACTTTACGCGCCGGTATCCCATCGGCTAATCCCTCTGCCTACATCGGCTCGTCTACGGCTGTTGGCACGCCGATCGCCCTAGCCTTGGGAATACCGCTTTTCATCGGGCTTGCCCAAGCGCTAGGGTAGGTGATTTCAGACGGGCAGTTTTGTCAGCGATCGCTTCTGAAGAATCCGCAGCATCTGAAGAACTGGCGATCGCTCGGGTTGGTAAAGAATAAGCAACGCAGTCAAAAGAATAACGCTTAGAACCCAGTCATTATTCTCGGCTGGGTTTTGATTTGGGTAATGGCGATCGTATTGACTTCCGCAATCTCATGTTGTGGGGATATCTCAGCATTTAAACAGAGCGATCGTAAAAACGTCTTACGCTTAATCTATTATCGGTTATCTTCTCTCCGAGCTTCTTCAAAAAAATACCCTGTCACAGCAGCCGCTAAAGTTCCCAGAAAGGTATATAATGTCTTGGCAGTCTCATTAGTCGATCTAATCGCTTCTTTGATATAAACACTACTATCAACATCAGGTGTTGGCTGGATGTCTGTCAACTTAGTCGCAAACTTTGTAACAGTGTAAAAATGACAGGCAACAAGACCTAATAAAACTCCCCATAAACTGATTGCGAGTAATCTCGTAACACGCAGTTTAATAAATTTTCGCTGTGTTTCTGGAGAAATACCTTCATTTGGTTTAGTTTCCTCGACGTTATCTCTGACATTCTGAGGTTCTACACGCCTGAGTTCCTCCACATTACTTTTAGAAGTCTCTTCTCCAAACTCTGGAGAAGAGACTTCTACATTATCAGGTTCGTTTATTGGAAGTTCTTCGCTCATTTTAGCTTGATGGGTTTTAGAGTATCCCCCTGTATTAAAGCTAATTCAGTGTCCTTTTCCTTGAGAGCTGTTTTTAGGATTTCAAGCCCCAACTCTAAAACCTTAGCTTTTGGAAGATTTAAGTCTTTAGCCAGTTCTGCTAAATCTTCCGCTCTCTTTCCGCTCACTTTATATCTTTCTGAATTAATCATTTAGTAGTCCCTCTTATTTTTGAGAGCTAATTTCTATTTTTATATCTTGAGATATATGAATATATCTCCATAGTTATAATTAGACCAAGAAGAAGACTAGAATTAGGACTAAGTTAAAGAGGATCTAACTAATATTGGACTAAATCTATTAAAATATTAGATGGTCGTTAAGATGGTGATTTGTGTCTCGTTCAATCCAAGTGGCTCAGCAGTGGCTTCCCAAGGTTCGTTCATCGCTTGGTCGCAATCATTTTACCAGCCAGAGGGCTTTAGCAGTGGAGGTAGGAATGGCTAAAGCGACTGTCAGTAAGTTTTTCACAGGTAAACCCATTAGTCATCTCAATTTCGTCGAAATCTGTGAAACATTAGGTTTTGACTGGCAGGAAATCAGCGAAGTCCCTTTCGATGAGCAATATCCTTCAAAAGATGCTACAAATATTTATATAGAACGTCCCCCAATTGAAGAGAAATGCTATCAAGAGATACTGAAACCCAATTCTCTGATTCGGATTAAAGCACCAAAGCAAATGGGGAAAACCTTGCTAGCTTACGAGCTTCTCGATCGCGTTGCCGAGCAAGGCTACAGAACGGTATATTTGAGCTTCAAAGCGATCGATCGCAGCGATTGTCAAGATTTAACCCAATTTTTGCGCCAGTTTTGCAATACGGTTAGTTTAGAACTCGATTTAAACAATCAATTAGAAAAATATTGGCAAAATGAGATCGGCAGTAAGAGTAATTGTACAACCTACTTTGAAAAGTATCTTTTAACAGAATCCAACTCTCCCCTAGTTTTATGTTTAGATGATGTAGATTTGCTCTTTCCTTATCAAGAAATTGCCCAAGAATTTTTGACATTGCTGCGTTTTTGGCATGAACGAGCAAAAACTCGTCCGATTTGGACAAAACTGCGTCTCATGGTTATACACTCTACTGAAAGTTACATTCCACTAGAGATCGATCGCTCGCCTTTTAATGTTGGTTTACCAATTGAATTACCTGCATTGACTTTCGATCAAGTTCAAGATTTTACCAAACAGCATGGATTTGATTGGGATCGCGATCGCATTAACCAATTAATGGCAATGTTGAATGGACATCCTTCTCTTATAGAACAAGCTCTATATCATCTCAAAATTAACCCCAATATTACGCTAGAATCTTTATTAAAGGAAGCCCCAACAGATACAGGAATTTATAGCAGCAATCTGCAAACAATTTTACTTGAAATACAAGACCATCCAAAACTCAAAGACGCATTTTCAAAAGTTATAGCTTCAGATGAGCCAATTTGTCTAGAAACTGTAACCAGCTATAAACTCCACAGTATGGGTTTAGTGAAATATCAACAAGATAAGGTAGAGGTTAGCTGTAACTTATATCGCTTGTATTTTCAGGTTGTCTTTCAGATTAAATCGACCTTCAATTGAAATATACCAATGAGCGCACTACCAGATCGCAAAGAGCTTTATAAATTGGGAGGAAGTCTTCCTTGGAGTCATCCAACCTATGTAGAACGACAGGCAGATCGAGAGTTCTATGAGAAATTAAAACGAGGAGAATTTTGTTATATTTTTAATGCACGACAAATGGGGAAATCTAGTCTGCGTAATAGAATAATGCACAAGTTACAAGATGAAAATGTAATTTGTGCAGATATTGATTTAAGTGGAATTGGTAGTAAAAATATAACTGAGGATCAATGGTATATCAGTATTTTGTATGAATTAGTCAACTGTTTTAATCTTAAAATCGATCTACAAGATTGGTGGAAGAAAAACAAGTTTCTTACTTTTACCCTCCGCTTAGATCTATTTCTCAAAGAGATATTGCTGGCAGAACGGACTGAAAACATTATAATTTTTATTGATGAGATTGACAGTGTTCTGGGTTTAAATTTTTCAACTGATGATTTTTTTGCTTTTATTCGATATTGGTACAATAAACGCTCTAATGAATCTGTATACGAACGACTTACTTTTGCTCTGTTGGGAGTTGCAACACCTTCGCATTTAATTCAAGATAAATCTCTCACACCTTTTAATATTGGTGTAGCAATTAATTTAACAGGTTTTGAGTTCGAGCAAGCACAACCTATCTTAGCCCTAGGATTAGCAAAGATAGTCAAAAATCCAAATGAGGTCTTGAGCCAAGTATGGAAATGGACAGAAGGACAGCCTTTTCTCACGCAAAAAATATGCAGTTTAATTGTACAAAAAGTTAAAAATGAAGTTCCAGATATTTCTCAATTGGTTCAAGAATATATTATCAATAATTGGGAAGGACAAGATGAACCAGAGCATTTGAGATCGATCCGCGATCGCTTACTCAAAGATAAATCCAAAATCGGTCAATTATTAGAGATATACAAACAAATTTTAGAAGGTAAAAAAATCAAAGCTAATTCAGGTTGGGAACAAGTAGAGTTAAAACTATCTGGCTTAGTTGTTGAATCTCAAGGTATATTGAAAATTAAAAATAGGATTTATCAAGAAATATTTAACCTCAAATGGGTAGAAGAAGAATTGCAAAAACTTTATCCACTTTTAACGTCGCACCAAGAAATTCTTAGAACTCTTGAAAACTTTGTTATTGAACTGGAAACCAAACAGAAGGCTCAAAATCCTCAAATAGTTATTCAATATATACTCTCGTGGACATCTGCTCAGAAGGAACTGACCCAAATAATTTGCGATCTAATTCTCAAATCTAATATGGAGATTAAATTTTTTGAAGAAGAACAAAAGGTTAATGAAATTGTCAGAGATTTCTTGATTGATGGATGGAAACAGAAAGAAGAAGGAGAACATTTAAGAAACATAGAAAATTTTATACTTGAAGATAGAGAAGGAGCAATACTTTTAGATGTGTATCAAAAAATACAGAAAGAAAGCCAAGTTTTTGATGTAAATCCTCAAGTCACTCGATTACTTGAATTAGAGTTAATCAAGAAATCCGGCGATCGCCTAGAAGTACATAATCGCATTTACCACGACATTTTCAACCAGTTATGGATCGAACAAATGCTAAAACAGTTAAAACCTTACTCTCGGAAATTTAAGGCTTGGATGCAATCTAATGGAGAGGATTCTTCCCAACTCTTAACCAAACAAGAATTAGAACAGGCTTTAAAATATGTGAATAATCAAAAATTAAGTGAAGACGAACATAAATTTTTGATTCGCAGTCAAGTTATGAATTTATAAGGGGATGCAATGCCACAAGAATCTAAAGAAAATATGAGCCAAGTTCTTGAAAGATTAACCAACAATTTTTCTAATCCTCAGCTTTTGATCCAAGAAATTTTAGGGAAAACTGAAGGATATTCAGGTTTTCAGCTAGTTCTCGTTGGAAAAATTGTGCAGAATATTCTTGAATCTAGATCCGGTAATAGCAATATAGTTGAATTTTATTCCTTACCCCAGAAGCGCGATCGCGCGAAAACCTTACAAAACTCAACTGTATCGCAACCCGTTCCAATTGTGCAAATCGCCCCTCTAATCCGGTTTTTTGGCAATAATTGCCCGGTGTCGGGGAGAATTACAGGTGAGGCTCGGTTTTTCAAATCCGGCAGTTTGTAGAGCGTCCTCCAGATCCAAACTAAAATAGTCATCTAAATAAGGTTCGGTACTTTTGAACAGGGTAAAAACATAACCGGGCATTTTCGCAAACGCTTGCGATCGCGGATTCGTATCCATCAACGCAAAATATCCCCCCGGACTCAGCAGGCGCAAGGCTTCGGCAAAAATAGCTCGGGTGGGAATGAGGGGGACTTCATGGAAGAGCGAACAGGCGGAAACGAGATCGAAAGAGCGATCTCGAAATCCTGTCGCTTCGGCGGGAGCGTGTTTCCAAGTGACGGAGCGATCGCTTTTTTCGCTATTGTACTCCGCCACCGAGAGAAAATAGGGAGAGAGATCGACCCCCGTAACCTTCGCTTCTGGATACAATTCTTGCAGGGCAAAGGTACTCATCCCCACGCCACAACCCAAATCGAGAATGCGTTGGGGTTCTCGGGGTAATTGTTGTCGCAAAACGTCCTGATAGCTTTGTCGGAGGCGGCGATCGCCATCTTTTCCCGCTTCGGGCCAAACTTTAGCGTGGACGGCACAGGCGGCGCATTCTTGCTCAAAAGCCGCATCCCAACTCATATTTCCTTCCTCGTAGGCATGAAAAGAAGTCAAATAATAGTCGGGATAAGTGAGGGTTGGATCTTGCAAGCGATCGCGTCGGCGTTCCCAGTCGAGCGATCGCAATTCATCGACCGTTTTACGCCAAGGCACGCCTATTTTTTCCGCCCGTTCCACCATCATCTTGCGAGCGCGGGATTTGGCAAAATTCGCAAGGGGTTTAATCCCCAGAATACCGTCAATCAAGCGAGAAGACATTGCAGTTATCAGTTATCAGTTATCAGTTACCCGTTACCCGTTATTAATTTAACAGAATTGGCATTGTTTGTTACTTATTATTCGTTGTTGACTGCTAAGACGAGTTGTTTGGCAATATTTTGAAACATTTGCGAAATTTCGAGATCTGGATGTTGTACGGAGAAAATGCCCTTACTGCCAAAAAACTCCTCTATATGGGGTAATGCTCCCAAAACAGAAGCCGTATAAGTTTTCTGACAATCTTCTGTTAGGGCATTGATTTCGATATAACTGGGAATGAGATTGAGCACGAGAGCGCAGTCTACCCCGAGGCGATCGCGAGTAATATCGAGCATGATAGCAGTGCCTTGGAAATCTTGCTCGTCCGGACGCAAAACGATTGCTAACAAATCGCTAATGGAAATGAGGAGCAAGGTTTCTTCATGGAGTCCGGGATGGGTATCGATGAATAAATAGTCCAAATTAAAATCATCGAGGAATTGATAGCACCCATCCACTAATTTTTCTACAACAAATCCTTCTTTGGCAATAGTAATAACATCAATCTCTCGCGGAGAGGCCGGCACGAAGTAAAGATTGTCTACGGAACTGGTTTTAATGGTATCGATCAGGGAACATTCCCCTCTCAGGTAATCATTTAAAGTGGGGGCGAGGGCTTCCGGGGGGATGTTGAAGAGGATATGAGCACCCGGGCTGCTGAGATCGGTATCGATCAAACCCACGCGCTTCCCCTGACCGGCTAAATTCGCTGCAATATTGACTGTAATATTTGATTTTCCCGTACCGCCGCGATAAGAATGAATGGTAACGATTTTGCCCATGAACCCATACTCAATTTCCGTTAATTGTAAACTAGCACGGGAGACTTACCCTCAATCGCGATCGCGATTTACCCGTCGTCTCGCGTTAAATTATCGAGCAAGCGCAAGCGATCCAAACGATTGACAATACGAGCGATCAATTCCGGTTCGGTAACGGGTTTGCAAATATAGTCATCCCCTCCAACTTGATAGATGCGATGAATGGTTTCGCGATCGCGGTTGGCCGAGAGAAACAAAATGGGAATTCCCTTCCATTTGGGATCGTTGCGAATGACCTGACAGAGTTCGATGCCGTTAATATAGGGCATTTCTACATCTAAAATCAGCAAATCCGGCGCGATCGCATTTAAAGTTTCCCAAAATAAACGGGGATCTGCAAGGGTATGGATATTATAATTCCCCGCAGCAAGAAACTGTTCCAA
Organism: Cyanobacteria bacterium SBLK; assembly: GCA_017746715.1. Classification (GTDB taxonomy): domain Bacteria; phylum Cyanobacteriota; class Cyanobacteriia; order Cyanobacteriales; family Spirulinaceae; genus CCY15215. The sequence goes on along the minus strand of JAGHZQ010000081.1, from coordinate 77,757 downwards.
GCGACTCAATAGCAAGGGATCGTCATCGACAGCTAAAATCGTTGTTTGAGAAAAAGATTGACGTTTGAGAACCTCCATCACTTTTTCTAAAACTCGGGTGGAGGACAGGGATTTGGTCAAAAAACCTTTGCCTCCCAACCGCGCGACTGCAACCCGTTCGTTAAACCCTTCTCGTCCCGTCAAGACCAATACAGGCAGATCGGGATTGGCTTCATTTAATTCTTTCAACAGGACTAAGCCTTCGCGAGGAGATTCGGGAAAGCCCAGATCGAGCAACACTAGAGCGGGTTTTTCTTTGGCGATCGCTTCTCGACCTCGAGCGATATCTTCGGCAATCTCCATGCGAATGTTCCACTTTAAGGCTTCTCGTTGCAATTCTCGCGTTAATAGCGGATCGTCATCTACCAATAAAACCAATTCGTTATTCGTTGTTGGTTGCTTGTGCTGAGCGAAGCCGAAGTGTTGGTTGCTTGCACTGCTTGCACTGCTTGCACTGAGCGAAGTCGAAGGGAGCGAAGTCGAAGGGAGCGAAGTCGAAGTGTGAGTTGCCTGCCTCAAACTTTGTTGCCGCGTTAGTTGTTGGACGTTCGGCGAATGCTCGGTCAAATCGTTGTTAGCAGTCAGGGCTTGGGGGTTGGCTTCAATTTCTCGGCGTAATTGATGGACGAGGGCTTGTAGTTGTTGGATTTTGACTCGCGTTACGGTTTTCTCTGGAGCATTGCCAATTTCTATAAATGCCAATTCTAATTCTCGCGCCCAATCCGAGCCTTGAGACAAACCGTACATCCCCAAAGAACCGATGAGCTTGTGGGCTTGTTTCTCGGCTTTTTCCCGCAGGGTTGCATCGAGGGTTTTGGTCGAGAGCGCCGCGATCGCCGTTTCAATGGTTTCAATTCGCTCCAAAAACGAACCTCTAAATTGTTCCCAAACCCTTGCGACTGCATTTAAAGTGGCTTTTTCTTTTACCTGTTGCTCGGTGGAAGTCGGAAGTTGGAGGTGGGAAGTTGGTAGCGGTGGCTCTTCGGCAAGTTCGTTTCGGTTTCGCCCAACGGTCTCGGGGCGTTGCTGGTGGCGGCTTTCTGCCTCTTCTTCGGGTTCTATTTCTTTAAGGCGATATCCCATACCATAGACGGTTTCAATGGGATCGAGAGCCCGAGCGACTTTGAGTTTGCGACGCAATCCTTTAATGTGCGCCCGCACGGTTTCTTCTCCCGGCGGATCCTCAAAAGACCAGAGATGCTCGAGGATCGAACTTTTACTAAAAATTCGCTTGGGATTTCGCAAAAATAATTCTAACAATCCGTATTCTTTGGGAGATAAAGGTAAAACTTGCTCTTGCCAACTCGCTTCGCAAATGCTCGGGTCTAAATATAGTTCTCCCCATTCCAAGATCGGCGCGCCAGAACTGTTCAATCGTCGCAAGAGGGCGCGAATTCGAGCGAAAAGTTCTTGGACCGTACAGGGTTTGACAACATAATCGTCTGCTCCTGCATCCAATCCCGCTACTTTATCTTCACTGGCATTTTTAGCCGTGAGTAACAAAATAGGATTATTATAGTTTTCACTACGCAAGCGCCGACATAATGAGATGCCGTCCAGTTTTGGCAAGCTCACGTCAAGAAGCATCAGATCGTAGGTAAACGATCGCGCATAGTCCCATCCTTCTTCACCGTCTTTGGCGACATCGACGACGTAGTTATGTTCGACCAAAGCCGTACTCAGGGTTTGGGCAAGGATTTCGTCGTCTTCAACAAGGAGAAATCGCATTGGGCGCAGAGTGAGAAATAAAAGGGTTACATTCGTCAACTAACGAAGGAATATCCCGGAGAGAATCTCGAGATGAATGCTTTGTTGTTTGATATTCCTCTATTGTAACGCGACCCTCGACCGGAGACAGAGGAATTTCAATAATAAATTCCGTGCCGCGATCGCGGATCGATTGGCATTGGAGGCGGCCGCGATGTTTTTCGACAATGATTTGATAGCTGATGGAACTTCCTAACCCGGTCCCTTTCCCGACGGGTTTGGTGGTAAAAAAGGGATCGAAGAGTTTGGCGAGGGTCTCTTCGCTCATGCCGCAGCCATTATCGCGAATGCGTATTTCTACTGAGTTTTGCGGAGATGAGGGGGAGATGGTTTTCAGTTGGGTCTGAATTTGAATTGCAGGGATAAAATCTCGATGGGTTGCTAATTTCTCGTCAATGGCATCGATCGCATTAGCCAGCAGATTCATAAACACCTGATTGAGCTGCCCGGGATGGCATTCTATTTTTGGGAGTTGCCCGTATTGTTTGATAATTTTAACATCCGGGCGCTTGCCGTTGGCTTTGAGGCGATGCTGTAAAATCATCAAAGTCGAGTTAATGCCTTCGTGCAGATCGACGGTTTTCATTTCCGCTTCATCCAAGCGAGAAAAATTGCGCAGGGATTTGACGATTTCGCGAATGCGATCGGTGCCGATGGTCATAGAATTAAAAAGTCTGGGCAGATCTTCTTGAAGAAACTCTAAATCCGCGTCTTCAATGGCTTCTTTCAGGGTACTCGATGACTCGAGCTCGCATTCTTGGAAAAGTGCAATAATCTCGAGTAAATTGTTGATGGAAGGCTGTAAATATTCTAAGTTACCGTGAATAAAGTTCACGGGATTGTTAATTTCATGGGCAATTCCGGCCACCATTTGACCCAAACCCGCCATTTTTTCGCTCTGAATGAGTTGCGCTTGGGTGGATTGCAATTCTTTGAGAGTGGTTTCGAGTTGTTGGTTTTGTTCGATTAATTGCCTTTTCGATCCCCGTAGGGCAACTTCCGCTTCTTCGCGATCGCGAATTTCGGCTTGCAATTGTTGCAGGGTATTTTGCAATTGTGCGGTGCGTTCTTCAATGCGATTTTCTAATTCTTCATTGAGTTGTTGCAGGGCACTTTGTGCTTGTTTGTGACGCTCGACTTCGTTTCGCAACACACGATCGATCAAAGAAAGACGATCGCTGTTGGGAAGAGAAAGCAGTTTGGGAAAACGAGGAATAATTCGAGATAAAACGGCGATTCCTAAAATGGCCGTTATCCCTTGGCTGATTGTTACAAGCAGAGAAATCCGATCGGCTGAGAAAGTGCGCGCTCCTGCAAGAAGATAACACGTTCCGCTCGCGATCGCGAAGGCTAGCAACAGAAAAGTCAGAAAATTACAAGGGACGGAACGACGCTTGGTAATAAAATAAACGAGAATTAAAGGCAGCGTATAATAAGCAATGGCAAGCGTAAAACTCGACACGCCTTGGAGGTTTAAACTGAAGGCGCTCGATAACGTCTCGATCTGAATTTCGAGGAGAGGAGGAGGCATTAGATCGTGGATAAAACTCAGCATTTTTAGTTTTTCCTTAACATTATTAAAGATTTTGAAAGATGCACGATTAACTCTTTATGTGACTTTTTATTGTGGATGAAGATTGTGAAAAACCTGTGAAAGTGCGTCTAAATTCTCGAATTGCCAATAAAACTTAATCCATTTTTTTACTCCTTAATCAAATTTAAACTAATTACGTTTATAAATGTAAAGAAATGTTTCTGACCTTAAAAAATAAGTGACTGAGATTATCAAGAGCGACCCGCATTTTCGCTGTTGCCCGAGTAATCGTCTTAAAATCTACAGTTTTTTATCCGATTGGGTCTGTCTGCAACCAATCGAGAATAATATCGACGCGATAATCGTCAATGAACTGACGGAGGCACTCCGCAAATTCCGTTTCTGCGACTGGAATTTGCGCGATGAGGTCTTTCATGGTCTCGTAATCGATTTCCAAACAGGCACGCTCGAGCCGTTCGCGCCAATCAAGGGACATAATTGATAGTTGTTTTTGCTGCAAACTTGGAACGATCGCGGTTGACAGAGACAATAAATCGGTTTGTCCGGGGCGATTAATATTGGGTAATTGCAAATAAAATGCCAATTTTTCCCAAAGAATATTTTCTTCAATGGGTTTGTTGATAATATCGTCGCACCCAGCAGCAAAGATTGCGGCGCGCTCTTCGGCAAAGACGCTGGCAGTAATGGCAACGATGGGGGTTGGCAATTGGGGACTTTCCCTTTGGTTCTCGCGATCGCGAATTTGTCGAGTGGCTTCGCACCCATCCATGACGGGCATGCGAATATCCATCAAAATCAAATGAGGCTGCCATATTTGCCACAGTTGCACCGCATCGGAGCCATTTTCGGCCAAGCGCGGGAGAAATCCTACATTTTGCAGGAGTTGCAACAATAATTGATAGCTTTCAGGAATATCCTCCACGATTAAAATGCGATAGGGTTCTGTGTTTTGCAAAATAATTGATAAGGATTCGCGCATCGAGGCGATTTCATTTTGGGTCTGAGATTGCAAAGTGACGAGAGATTCTTCGACCGGACGAACGGGGATGGTAAAAGCAAAAGTCGAACCGCGATCGCGATCGCTCTTCACGGTAATATCTCCTCCCATCAAGCGCGCAAACTCCCGACTGATGGGCAATCCCAATCCCGTTCCTTCAATTTTGCTGCGTTGGCTCTTCGCTTGTTCAAAGGGATTGAACAGCATCTCTAAATCGGCTTCGGCAATGCCGCATCCCGTATCTTCAACTTCAAAGTGTATTGGTTGTTGGTTCCTCCCCCTCCCAAGAGAGGGTTGGGGGGTGGGTTGGTTATTGATGATTCCGTTTTCTTTCCCTCTCTTAGCAAGAGGGGTTTGGGAGGATCGAACTGATAATTTGACAAAGCCGGAATCAGTAAATTTAATGCCATTACCGACGAGATTGATCAAAATTTGGCGCAATTTGCCTTCGTCGATTTGCACGTATCGGGGAACGCCAGCAGTGTATTCCACAATTAAGTCGATGTTCTTTGCCCGTGCTTTTACGGTCAGCATATCGCGAATGGATTCGAGGAGATAGTGCAAGTCGCATCGTCCTTCATTTAAACTGATTCGCCCTGCCTCAATTTTTGACATGGAGAGAATATCGTTAATCAAAGTGAGCAAATGCGCTCCACTGCGATTGATAATGTCGAGATATTCTTTCTGTTCTGAGGTGAGAGAATCTCCTTGAGCTAAAACTTGCGTAAAACCAAGGACGGCATTTAAGGGGGTTCGCAGTTCGTGACTCATGGAAGCGAGAAAATCGCTTTTGGCTCGATTGGCCTTTTCGGCTTCTTCTTTGGCTTGTTGCAGTGCCATTTCCGTCCGCTTGCGATCGCTGATATCCGTATGGGTTCCCACCATTTGCAGCGCGTTGCCTTGCTCGTCTCCTAATGCCTTCCCCCGACAGAGAATCCAGCGCGAGGAACCATCTTTGTGTAACATGCGGTATTCGTCGATATATTCGGGATTTTCTCCAGCAAAATAGGCGGTCATGGCGGCTTTGGAACTCTCGCGATCGTCGGGGTGCATGTGTTCGATCCAAACCTCGGGATCGTTGGCAAATTCTTCATCGCGATAGCCCAAGACGGCTTTAATAGTGGGATCGATATAAAGATCGCCGTTTTGCAGGTTGCATTCCCAAACTCCCACCCCCGCCGCTCGGGTTGCCCGTTCGTAGCGCTCTTCGCTCTTTTGCAAGGCAACTTCAGAGCGCTTGCGGGCGATAATTAAAGCGGCCAAACGTCCGATGGATTCGACCACGGTAATTTCTTGAGGATCCGGCGATCGCGTTTCAGAAAAATAGAAGACGAAAACTCCCAAAATTTTCCCCGTATCGGCGGTAATGGGTTCGCACCAACAAGCGCGATAGCCGACGGGGAGAATGTTACTCGGCTCGGGAGAGCGATCGATATCTTCAACAATAACTCGCTTGCCCGAGCGGGCGGTCATCCCAAAACAGCTTGCATTGGCATTAACGGGAAAGGGATCGATCTCTTGGAGGTATTCTTGGGGCAGTTGTACGGAAATACAAGAATGGAGATAAGTCCCATCTTCCGAGAGAAACATAATCGCTGTCGTTAAATTGGGCATGAGGCGATCGATCTGGGTCACGAATGTCGTTAACACGTCCGCGAGACTGCGACCGACGGCCAGCATTCTCAAAACTGTATTTTGCGTACTTTCTAGGAGTTCTCGCTGTTGGCGTTCGGTAATATCCGCCGCAATGGAGGCAATGCCGATAACCGTACCGTTTTCGTCAATTAACGGGGTGTTGTACCATTCGCACGCGATATTTTTGCCGGCTTTTGTAATATTGTCATTGATGCTGTAGCGACCGCCGCGATTGGCTAACAGATCGGCAAAAATTTTTTCGACTCGGGCTTTGGTGCGATGGGGAACGAGGCAATCGGGTGTTTGTCCGATAATTTCCTCGGCGGAGTAACCAAAAATGGCTGTGGCTCCTGGATTCCAAGCAACAATTTTGCGATCGCTGCTCCATTCAATGGCGGCGATGGGCATTTGCTCGAAGAAAAAGGAGAGGCGTTGCTGGGACGTTTGCAAGCGTTCTTCCGCTCGAATGCGTTCGCGAATTTCGGCTTGCAATTGTTGATTTTGGCGATCCAATTGTTGGGTATACTGTTTTTCTTTTTCTAATAAGCGAGTTAAGGAGACTTCTGAGGCAGCGAGTTGCAATTCTGCCCGCTTGCGTTGGGTAATATCGAGCCAATAGCCTATGGCTTCGGGAACTGGGAGAGTCTTATCGAGCAAGCGCAATTCATCATAGAGCCACCGATACGTGCCATCTTGGTGGCGAAAGCGATATTCGCAGGCACAACATCCCTTAGAGAACAGATGAGACAATTCGTACAGGACGCGATCGCAGTCGAGGGGATGAATGCGATGCAACCAAAAATCGCGATCGCTCACAAACTCTTTGGCTTCGTAACCTAACATAGAAGCTACATTTTCGCTCACCCAAGTATGATATGGCGACGGGTGACGGCTTGCCCCGAGGGAAGTCGAAGTGGTGACGGGTGACCCTTCGACAGGCTCGGGGCATTGCTGATGACTGAATGGAGGTTTGCAACTATAAAGAATTGCCGCACTGGAGGCAAATAGGGTATTGAGACGTTCGTTCGTTTGTCGCAATCGATTTTCGGCGAGAATGCGATCGCTGATATCGGATTGCACGCCGATATAGTGGGTTAATTCGCCTCGGATGTTGCGGATGGGAGCAATAGCCAGTTCGTTCCAAAGCGGTTTCCCCTTGTGACGGGTATCGAGGAGTATGACTCGGCCTTCTCGTTCTTCTTCAATAGCTCGTTGTAATTCTTGCACCCCGGGTTGTTCTCGATTTTCCTCGGGGGCGAAAGGAAAACTTTTCCCTCGTATTTCTTCTGCTAAATAACCCGTCACGCGCTCGAAACTAGAATTGAGATTGATAATGGGTTTGTCTGGCAAACGGATATCGGCAAGCGCGATCGCGCTCGGGGAGGCTTCGATCGCTCGTTCTAAGAGGTTTAAGCGCTCTTCTGTTGCTTTGGCAAGGGTAATCTCTCGAAACGTCAAAACGCAACTATCTTCTAATTTACTAATGGCTAGATAAAACCATTGTTCGGGTAGGTGCTTTTGGGACGATTCTAGGGGACTAGAAGCAATTCTTACCTCTATTTCTACCGATTGCCCGGTTTTAATCGCCCGCTTGCAGTCGGAGAAGCGATCGGTAAAAACACGGAAGAGCGGGAGTTCTGGCGGGGGATTTTGGAAAGAAGTCCCGATCGCCTGTTGGGGAGAACAGTTTAACAGGTCAATGGCGGCTCGGTTGAACATCCGCCAGCAAAAATCCACGATCTCGCCGTCGGAATTGCGGGCGGCTTCTACAACAGCAATGCCATCTAGAGAAGTATTAATGATACCCATCAATAATTCTCTAGTGAAATCTAAATCTTCCGAGGCTTGCTCGCTTAACCCCATTTTGCTCCCCCTCGATGACTGGTTCTATTTCTTCAGATGCACTCGCTTTCTCGATCTAAGCATTTTCCTCAAGTGTAACTGAAGGATCGAACCTTCGTCTTCGATCCGTTAGAGATTTTTCTCTGTTAAAAATTTAAGCATTAATTCGTTGACGCGAGTGGGATTTTCGTCATGGGGACAATGACCGGCTTCAATAATGGGGAAAAAGACCGAATTGTCAAGAGAGCGGGCGCGATCTTGATAGATTTTTGCGCCGGTAATAGGAGTCCAAGGATCGGCATCTCCCCAAAGCACCAACAACGGGCTTTGCACTCGGGGTAATAAATCTTGCGGCTTTGGACCTGGCGGTGCGGTGAGGACGGAAGCAAAGACTTCTCGCGCCCCGCGATGGCAGGCAGGACGATAGAGCATTTCGACCAGTTCGTCGGTAATCGCATCGCGATCGCGATAAACTTGGGTCAGAGTACGGCGAATGCGATGTTTTTGGCGAATGCTATTAAAGACCCAGGAACCCGTCCAAGGAGAACTCACAACTTTTGCAAACAGTCCCATTATTATTCTTAACGGGAAGTTGAGTTCTTCGGGGCGATGGTTGAGTCCTCCGGCACAGTTAATTAAAATCCCTCCTCGCGACAATTCCGGATAGTCTGCCAGCATCATTAAACTCAGCAACCCTCCGATGGAATTGCCGATGAAGGTGGTGGGGGTTTGGATTTTTTCGTGCCAGAAGTCAAATAGCTGTTGCTGCCAGAGTTCGAGAGTATAATCCAAGGCGGGTTTATCCGATGCTCCAAAACCCAGCAGATCGATCGCGATAGTTCGATATCCCGCTTCGGCCAAAACGGGAATATTCTTGCGCCAATGCCCCACGGATGCTCCAAAACCGTGAATGAGCAATAGGGGCTTGCCTTCTCCCATTTCGGTATAGCGAATAGAATGCCCCCGCCATTGCCAATCGAAAGGTTGTAGCGCGGGAAGGGTGGGTGGGGTTGCGATGGTCATTGGCTTATTTGTAAAGATTTATTAAATATAGTCTTTAATTATATTGCAATAGGCGATCGCCTCTCAATCTCTCCCTAGAGGGGAGAAACCAATATAACTAATAACCAATCCCCAATTGTCGTAACGCATCCTCTGCGGCACGTTTTTCGGCCTCCTGTTTGCGCTTGTCGGTTCCAACTCCAAAGGTTTTCCCTTTGACGCGCACTCCAGATGTAAATTGTTTGGCGTGATCGGGTCCGGACTCTTTGATAAGAAAATACTCGGGGTTTTCGCCAAACTCTTGTAAAGCCCATTGTTGAAAGCGATTTTTGGAGTCGATTAAAGTTTTGCCGTGAGTTTGAGATTGAGAGGCAACAAGGCGATCGCTCATTTCGACAAATAAAGGCTCGATATATTCCCGAACGGCTTCAATTCCGGAATCCAAGAAATAAGCACCAATAAGGGCTTCAAAGGTATCGCTAAGCAAGGAATCTTTATTGCGTCCCCCATCTTTATCTGCCCCTTTTCCTAAACGCAGGCGATCGCCGAGTTGAATTTTTCTAGCAAAATTAGCCAATTGTTTTTCATCGACTAAAAGCGATCGTAATCTCGTTAATTTTGCCTCGTCGAGTTTTGGATAGCGTGTATAAAGAAGTTCGCCAACAATAAACCCCAAAACGGCATCTCCAAGAAACTCCAAGCGTTCGTTATCATCTCCTTCTTCTGGATATTCGTTAGCATAAGAACGATGGGTGAGTGCTTGCCCGAGTAAGTTTCTATCTTTAATTGGCGGTATTTTCTTCGCTTTTTTAGCCATTGGTATTAGAATTTCCAGTGATAGAAATGAATCTCAATTTTTGATTTCCTGAATACTAGCATGGCAAGCATTATTATAATATTACTCCAAACACATACGCGACTGATGCGAACGAGTAAAGTGCAGTCTGCGATCGCAAACTACACGTTTATATTAAGGTACGCGGACATTGACGCATGCTATCCGAGCTAACTACAACAACTGGGCGAGTTTTTTTGATTTCGCTACCTTCGGTTGGATCGAGTTTAGCCCAATAAATTTCCCCTCGTTTGGGAGTGCTTTTCTTGCGGTCTTGTTTACTCATTTTGAAGTAATTTGAATACAACAATGAGCATCAAAAAATCACAATTAATTGCAACTAATCAAACCCTAATATCTAGATTAAAGGAGCGAGACAATCTATTCTTTAATCATATTGTTTGGGTTTTTATTAGCTGAGTCCGAATCACTGACACTATACAGACTGCCAAAAAGCAGGTTTAGCAGCAATGATACAGACAAAACATTGATTTTTATTTTGCTTGGCTTCAATTATAACCATCGCAAAACTCACCGTCAAGTCAAACTCGATACTTTATTGAGACTAGTAGGGACATTCGCGATCGCTGCCCCTACATTTCTTTGATGAAAGCCTTTCATTTTAACTAGAGCGAACAATTAACAAAGATTCTCCGAAATCTAGAACAAACTGCAAGCTGACAAATCAAGCAAGGGTTTCCGGACAATAACCCAAACCGCGAGTAAATTGACGGCGAAAAGCCTCGATATCGGCTTTATCGGGATCGCCGTGGGAGACGACGGCAACTTGATAGCGACGCATGACATCAATGGGAGATTGACCGGTTTCCAAACTCCACAGCGCCATTTGAATGCGAATATCGGGTTCGTAAGGAATGCCCAACTCATTCATGTAGGCAACAAAATCGCCGTGTTTTTGGGGGGTAATCGGATCGCCGAGTTTAACGCGCAGGATCCAGCCATCAATTTGATGAATAACGGTGATAAACTCAACCTGCAATTGGGGAGAATCCAAAAGATGCTCGGTGACTCTCAGGGTTAAGCTGGCATTGGCCAAAAAATAAAGGTAATACATCGATCGCATCCGATTGCTGATTTCAAGCAAAGGTATAGAAGGGGGGTATATGTTTAGTGTCACCCGCGATCGCGACAAAACATAAGGGTAGACCCCCCCGACTTGATATAGGGGAAGGTACCCAATTTAGAGATAGGGAGATGGGGGAGCAGAGGGAGCGGGGAGGAGATGGGGTAGAATTTGGCTCGGCAGTTTGTCCCCACTAGAATAAAATTGCTATTGATCAAGCCTCCTGCTTAAGCAGTTGGTCATTGATAATTGATAATTGATCATTGAAATGACCGTCACTCTGCCATTCCCAATATGACGATCGCAATGGACCGACTTCTATCTAGCTATCAGTACGAACTCCCTCGGGAGCTTATTGCTCAAACTCCCGTCACTCCGAGAGATCGGTCTCGCTTGGCGATCGTTGACTCTCCCGATACCCATCACCACGGGATTTTTCAAGATTTGCCCAATTGGTTAAAACCGGGAGATTTACTCGTTCTCAATGATACTCGCGTACTTCCCGCCCGCCTTTTCGGTCGCAAATCGACAGGGGCTCCTGTTGAAATTTTGTTGTTGCGAGAAGAACGGAAAAATTGCTGGTTGGCACTAGTCAAGCCAGGCAAGCGGTTTAAGATCGGGAGCGAGATTTGTTTTCGACCCGAAGGAGAAACCGAAGGAGAAACGCAACTTTGGGCGACCACCATCGATCGCGATATGGCGACGGGAGGACGGCTCTTAGAATTTCACGTTCCCGATGGGCAATCCTTTGTGGAAATCTTAGAGAAAATTGGGAAAGTCCCCTTACCTCCCTACGTCACTTCTAACGAAGCACTTCCAGACCAATATCAAACGATTTATGCTAAAACCTTGGGTGCTGCCGCTGCTCCTACTGCCGGGCTGCATTTTACTGAAGAGTTACTGCAACAGCTAACGGATCTCGGGATTGCGCGCTCTTATTTGACCTTACACGTGGGAGTGGGAACATTTCGCCCGGTAGAAGTGGAGGATATTACCCAGCATCAAATGCACTCGGAATGGGTCAATATCAGCGCGGAAACCGTGGAGAAAATTCAACAAACTCGCTTGGCAGGGGGGCGGACGATCGCCGTAGGGACGACCGCAATTCGCGCTTTGGAAGGGGTGGCCAACCTGCAAAATGTTTCGGCAACGGAAAGAGTATTGCAAGAGCCTTTTTCCGGTCATGTGGATTTATTTATTTATCCGGGTTATGAGTGGAAAATTGTCGATGGTGCAATTACCAATTTTCACTTGCCGCGATCGAGTTTGCTGATGTTAATTTCAGCCCTCATCGGACGAGAAAGACTGCTGGCAATTTATGAAGACGCGATCGCTCAAAAGTATCGTTTTTATTCTTTCGGCGATGCCATGTTAATTTTACCCGAAGCCGTTTCCCAGACTGGCGAATCATCCCTCTCTCCCGAACCCACATCAGAGCAATAACTCACTTTCCGCCATGCCGCGCCTATCTAAATTAACCTATCATCGAGGAACTCTCCTTCTGCATCCGCCCCCTCGCGGGAAAGCATGGATCGATTATGCGACGTGGGACGATCGCGTGGAAAAGTTTCGCATTCGGGCCATTCACTACCGTCCCCTCATTGAGGCCTTGCAAGGGGAAGGAACGAGTTTTACGGATGAAGCGAAGGAATTTGTCCCCCTCGAGCTCGCCTCGAGGGCTGAGATGACTCCCTATCCCCATCAAGAAGAGGCATTGCAAGCATGGAAGATGGCAGGACGGCGAGGGGTTGTGGTTTTGCCGACGGCTTCGGGAAAGACCTATTTGGCACAGTTGGCAATGCAGTCTACTCCCCGCAGCACTTTGATTCTCGTTCCGACGTTGGATTTAATGCACCAATGGTACGCTCAATTGGAGGTGGCGTTTCCCGATGTAGAGTTGGGACTTTTGGGGGGAGGTTCCGGCGATCGCACGCCCCTTTTGGTGGCAACTTACAATAGTGCGGCAATTCATTCGGAAAATTTGGGCAATCGTTACGCTTTCTTGATTTTCGATGAATGCCATCATTTGCCGACGGACTTTTTCCGCAAGATTGCCGAAGATGCGATCGCGCCCTATCGCCTCGGCTTGACGGCAACGCCAGAGCGATCGGATGGGTCGCATCGGGAGTTAGAATCGTTAATCGGCGCGATCGTCTATCGGAAAACGCCAGAGGAACTCTCGGGACAGGCCCTCGCAGAACATCGTACGGTACAAATTAAAGTTAAATTATCGCCTCAAGAACGAGAAAAGTACGATCGCGCTATTAAAATTCGCAATGATTTTTTGCGCCAATCTAAGATTAATTTGGGGAGTTTGAAGGGATGGCAATTATTCGTACAGGCTTCAGCGCGATCGCAGGCAGGAAGAAGGGCAATGCTGGCTCATCGAGAAGCGAAAGACATTTCCCTGTGTACCGATGGAAAATTGAGTGTTTTAGCCGAATTGATCGAGGAACATTATCCGGAACGTACCCTCATTTTTACGAATGACAATGCAACGGTTTATCGCATTTCCCAAGAGTTTCTCATTCCCGCTTTAACCCATCAAACTCCCGTCAAAGAGCGGCATAATATTCTTACGCAGTTTAAAGAAGGAACATATAAAATTATTGCGGCTTCCCACGTTCTCAATGAAGGAGTAGACGTTCCCGATGCTCGTATTGCCATTATTTTATCGGGAACGGGTTCGATTCGGGAATACGTGCAGCGTTTGGGACGAGTCTTAAGGAAGGGTTCTCAAAAAGATAAATTAGCCATTTTATACGAGGTTGTTTCTGAAGATACCAGCGAAGAACGAACCTCAAAACGTCGCAAAGGACAAAACGATTGGCAAAAACCCAAATCAAGGAAAAAGTCGGCAGAATCAAAACCCAAACAGTTAGAAATTATAGAAATACCCTCTCCTTATGAAACGCCTTCCCATTCCGTCCCCAAAGCCGCAGAATCTTCCGGAAAATACGAGTCGGAAAAATGATAGATTTGCGAATTGAGATTAGCGATCGCTAACCCCAATGGGAGGATAATATCGTTTTGTTCTCGGTTGATAGAGCCAACCGGTCGCTAGTTCCATTGCTGCTTCTACGGGTAGGGTCGCTCTTTGAGCGCGAGTGGAAATGGATTCGGGATTGAGTTGTTTAAAATCGCACAATTCTTCGAAAGTCAGTCCCGATTTAGCGAGGTTTTCCAGATCCACGGGATGGGATTTGGGATTATCCCATTCGGGGTTGACAAATTCTGCTTCTACTGTCTCTACGATCGCGGGAGCCAGAGATTTGACGAGTTGGGTATCGTTATTTTCTACCACTTTCAATCGCTTGTGCAAGTTTTTCACTTGTTTGCTCACTAGCGTTAATTGTTTAGTCAGAGAATCTAATTTATCCGCATCCGGAAGATTGGGGGAAGAATCAAGTTCGAGGAAAGAGGCGATCGCCAGTTTGAGAACATCAGACCGATGCAGATCCCGTTCTGCGGCATAGCGATCGATGGCTTCAAGCCATTCTTGGGGAATTTGACAGCTAATTGACGGAACGGAGGACATATGGACAACGAGCCGGATGTTGACAATACAAGAACACTTTACACGATCCGCTTCTTATCCTCGGAGTAATTTGCGATCGTTTTGCTTGGGTGCATCAAATCCATTCAAAAAAGCGATCGCTCAACCATAGCGCATATCTTGGGTGGGGGGAATAGCCGTCGCGGGGTCAAATTTGCGGAGTTTGAAAATTTGCAGGGAGAGCAGCCAAACATAGTGAGGATTGAGCAAAACGTAGCGTTTCCAAAGGCGTTTGGGTTCTTGAAGGAGGCGGAAAAACCACTCCATGCCGATATTTTGCAGGAATTTGGGGGCTTGAGGCAAGAGTCCGGCATGAAAGTCAAAGGCTGCACCGACGGCGAGTAAAGGCATGGAGAGATTATCGCGATATTCGTAAGCCCAGACTTCTTGTCTCGGACATCCCAACCCTACAAAAGTAATATCAGCACCGCTTGCTTTTATTTGTGCGATAGTTTCTTGTTTTTCTTCGAGGGTGGTTTGTCGGAAGCGAGAGGGCTGCATTCCGGCAATTTGCAGACCGGGGAAACGCGATCGCAGGTTCTCGGAAAAGGCTTCGAGGACTTCTTGACGACTTCCGTAGAGGAAGATGGATAACCCTTCCTTGGCGGCTCTTTCGCAGGTCAATAGGGTTAAATTGGGACCGTAGACGCGATCGCTCAGTCTCGCTTGATAGAGAAAGTTTAAGGCCCAGCGCACGGGTTGACCGTCGGGACAGACGAGATCGAGGTGGTTGAGGCGATAGCGGTGGGTATCGTCTAAGGCTCCCGTCATGACTCCGTGGACGGCTAAAGCTGAGATAGAGAGTCCTTGTTTGGCTTTAGCAGCTTGGACGATGCGATCGACGGCGGCTTCGTAGTCGATGACGCTGACGTTTACTCCGAGAATATTGCGCTTTCCGGCATCAAGCATGGTAGTTCGAGGATGAAGGTTGCGATCGCGCTAATTATACAAAAAAGAGAGGCATTGCGATCGCGAGACTCAAAATCCCATACAATACAAAAGAATCAAATAAGGGATTATCGTCTGATGGTACAAACACCAAGTAAATCTCTGACCCTCGAGGAGTTTCTGAAATTACCCGAAACCCAACCCGCTAGCGAATATATTGACGGCAAAATCGTACAAAAACCCATGCCTCAAGGAAGACATAGTGCTATACAAACAGAATTGGCAGCAACGATTAATTTAAAGTTGAGGAAAAAACGGATTGCGCGAGCGTTTTCGGAGTTGCGTTGTAGTTTTGGCGGACGTGCGATCGTACCGGATATTTCGGTTTATACTTGGGAGCGAATTGCTCGTCGAGAGGGTGGTGAAATTGATAATATTTTTGCGATCGCGCCAGATTGGACGATAGAAATTCTCTCGCCAGACAAAGGCCAAACCAAGGTTATTAAAAACATTCTCCATGCCTTAAAATACGATACTCAAATAGGATGGCTCATCGATCCGAAAGAAAAGTCAGTTTTGATTTTTTATCGAGATCGACCTACAGCAATTTTTGACGAACTTAACTCGGTTTTACCCGTTCCCGAATTTGCTAAGGAGTTTGAGTTAACAGTGGGAGATTTGTTTTCTTTGTTATTGTAATAATCAAGTGCGATCGTGTCTTAACGGATAATTGACAGAACTTTATATTTCTTGATCTTCTATGTTCTCCACAAAAGAGGATCTGTGATAAAATTCAGATAAAGATATTTATTGGTTACGATATTTACCTCAAATGAAAGATCCGATAATAAATAGTTTTGTTCAAGAATACCTACAAAATTATGAATTAGAATCAGAAGAGAAATACACAGATTTCGAGCGGTTTTCAAGCTATTGTGTATTTTCATCTTTTAATCGTACAGGAGAAGAATTTGAAGTTTCTAAAGTTCATACTGGAGGATCGCGAGATACGGGTCTAGATGGAATTGGTATTTTAATTGATGATATTTTAGTTGATTCCCAAGAGGAAGCCGAAAACATTATTGGTGATAACAAAAAGAGAATTTTAAGATTAAGTTTTATTTTTGTTCAAGCAAAACTTAAAAATAGTTTTGAATTTTCCGTTGTACAAAACACCATTAATGCAGTTGAAGATTTTTTTGCTGATTATAGAGAAGAAGAACCTATTTATTCAAGAAGTGAGCGAGTAAAAGCAAAAGCTCTGCTAGCATCTTATTTGCTTAAAACTTATATTCATAATTTACGAGAAAAACCAAGATGTAATATTTACTATATTTGCACTTCTTCTAAAGAAGCTGACTCTACAATCAAAAATAAACAATCTAGATTGATAAAAAAATTAGAAGAAAAGACAAGATTTTTGTCAAATATTTCTTTCGAGTTTTGGGGTTCTGATAATATTGAAAAATTATATAGACAAACTAAACTTCAAGTTGAGGCTGTAATTCAAGTTCATAAATCTTTTTCACTAACAATCACCGATCCCAAAGTAAAAAAAGTATATATGACAGCAATATCTTTTCCTGAATTTAAAAAAATTATTTTGCAAGATCGGAAAATTCGAGATTTTATTTTTTATGATAATGTTAGGGGATTTTTAGGAGAAGAGAATAAAATCAATGAAGCCATACAAAAAACTTTAAAATCTGAAGAAGAAATTACACTCTTTCCTTTGCTTAATAATGGAGTAACAATTATTACTAAAGAATTAAACATCATGGATGAAAATAAATAAATGTAAAATCTTTTGATAAGCAATTAATTGATAGAATCGGCAAAGATATTTTTGCTAATTCTCATTATCCAATTGCATACTATACCAGTTCTTTAGCATTTCATCAGCTCAAACATTTTTCTAAAAAATCAACAATCACTTTCAAATTTTCTAAAAAAGATACTCGGACTCCAAGCAAATATTATCTATTAATGATTTTTAAATATATTGCTATTGAGAGTGCTTGTCCAAGCTGCAAAAATAAAAATATAGAAAAATACTGTGAGAATTTAATTGGCATTATTGATGATTTTGAAAAAGCCCAAGGAATATTTATTCAAGCAGATGAGAAACTAAACAATTTAGCCAAACGATATAAACAAAAATTCAGAAATTCTTATATTGACAATATTGACCATGATAAACTTTGTAGACAACAAGAATTTACTGATTTTATTTTATTGCAAATGAATATAAAAAATAAAAACATATCAAAAGAGCGACAAAGAAATATAGACAATAGGCAGGAAAGTTTGCCTTTATTTAATTAATTGAATTAATTGATTTTGATACTCGGCTTGCGTTAATTGAAAATATCTCTTCTATTCTACGATCGATTGCAGCCACAATTAGAGACTTGCCATTTTATAATGTACCAATCATTCCACTATTCCTTCGAGAGTTTAATTTCAGCACTGGTCCTCTATTTTTGTGCAAGTCCTTTACAGAACTTTTTGATTGAGGCAAGTGCGATCGCATCTCCCCAAAACATTCTCTCATTCGCCGAAACACGATCGCTTTGTAATCTCATCCCCAAATATTGTTCAAATTGACGACAAAATCGGGTAATATTTCCTCACCTGAAAGGCGATCGCAATCTTGACAGATTTCTACCGGACGATCGCGACGATAAATTTCCACCGTGTGACTTTGAGGATCCAAAAGCCATCCCAATAACAAACCATTATCGAGATATTCCTGCATTTTTGCTCGCAGCGATCGCATCGTATCCGTTTTTGACCTCAATTCAATGGCAAAATCCGGACATAATGGTGGAAAAGTTTCTTGTTCTTCTGGAGTAAGTAAATCCCATCGTTCTAATCTTACCCAAGCGGCATCGGGAGAACGAGTCGCACCGTTGGGTAAAATAAAAGCCGTTGAAGAGTCAAAAGTTACCCCTAATCCGGTTTGTTGATTCCACAGCCACAGCAACGCCGAAATCGCAATATTTCGCTTACCTGTATTTCCCCCCGTTGGTGGCATAATAATTAATTCTCCCGTTGCAGTGCGTTCCAAACGCAAATCGCGATTAGCGATCGCTAACTTTTCAAATTGCTCTTGACTCACCTGAAAAGCTGGCGGAATAATTGCAGAAAGTGCGCTCATGACTGACAATGAATTCAATATAGTTGTATTTTATGCCAAAATTTACCGAGTTAATGAGAGCGCCGAGACTTCCGATAGCGATCGATAAAAGACAAACTGAGAAAATAGCCAATAACTGCCGCAATTAAACCCACCACAAAACAGCCGAAAAATAAACGCAGGGCAAAACCCGATCCCACCTCTAAAACTTCCTTAGAAGTCCAATCAATCCGATCCAAAGTAATATTTTCTCCCCCCAATAACCAACGCCCGACGGCAAAATTAAATGTATAAATCGGCACGTAAGTAAAAGGATTACTCACCCAAGTCGCCGCCGCCGCCGCCAATTTATTCCCTCGCAAAAAGGTCGCCAAAATCAACCCGATAATGGTTTGCAACCCAAACAATGGAAAGAACCCAGCAAACATTCCCACCGAAATTCCCCGAGCGATCGCTTTCGGACTCCCCTCCAAACGCAACAGCCGCAGATAATAATATTTGAGCGATCGCCGCCACCCCGCAGGCGATTTGCGAGGATAGCGTTTTGAAATTCTGGCAAAGGAAGAGCGCTGCATTTTCTCTCTAAATCTAAAGACCGCATTAAGATATTAGTTTAGACTTTATTTTGAGTAAGTGACGGGATGCAGGAAGATACGATCGCGGCGATCGCAACGGCGATCGTGCCAGAACAAGGCAGTATTGGTATTGTGAGGCTCTCTGGCTCCCAAGCGTTAGGGATTGCCAAACAAATTTTTCGCGCCCCCGGCAAACAAAAATGGCAGAGTCACCGCATTCTCTACGGTTCCATTTGCCACCCCCAAACCCGCCAGCAGATTGATGAAGGACTCTTATTAATCATGCAGGCACCGCGATCGTTCACCCGCGAGGATGTCGTCGAATTCCACTGTCACGGCGGTATGATTCCCGTACAGCAAGTGCTGCAACTCTGTCTCGAATGCGGGGCGAGACTGGCACAACCGGGAGAATTTACCCTACGAGCCTTTCTTAATGGCAGAATCGACCTCACGCAAGCGGAAAGCGTCGCCGATTTGGTGGGAGCGCGATCGCCTCAAGCCGCACAAATCGCCCTCGCCGGGTTACAAGGTAAATTAGCTGTCCCCATTCGCCAACTGCGGCAAACCTGTTTGGATATTCTCGCGGAAGTGGAGGCGAGAATTGATTTTGAAGACGATCTCCCGCCTTTAAATGAAGAAGAAATTCGCGATCGCCTGCAATTCGTCCTCGCAGAAGTGACAAAAATCCTCGCCACTGCCGATCGCGGGCAACTTCTCCGGAGCGGGTTAAAAGTCGCTATCGTCGGGGCTCCCAATGTCGGCAAATCCAGCTTGTTAAACGCTTGGAGTCGCAGCGATCGCGCCATTGTCACGGATCTCCCCGGTACGACGCGGGATGTCGTCGAATCTCATCTCATCGTCGGGGGAATTCCCGTACAAGTCTTAGATACTGCCGGAATTCGCGAAACTGAAGATACTGTCGAAAAAATTGGCGTAGAGCGATCGCAAAAAGCCGCTCGAGAAGCGGATCTGATTCTCTTGGCGATCGATGCCAAAAAAGGCTGGACGCAAGATGAATCAGAGATTTACGCATTTGTCAAGCATCGCCCCCTCATTTTAGTCATCAATAAAATCGACCTCGCCTCCCCCGATCGCCTCTCCTATCCCCCCGAAATCGATCGCGTGACTCATACCTGTGCCACCCGCGATCGGGGTCTCGATCGCCTCGAGACTGCCATTCTCGAAACCATCCGCAGCGAAAACCTGACTGCTTCTAACCTAGATTTAGCCATCAATCAACGACAAGAGGCGGCCTTAACCCGAGTTAAAACCGCCCTAGAATGCGTTCAAACGACTATCGAACAAGCGCTTCCCCTTGACTTTTGGACCATCGACCTGCGCGATGCCATTCGCACCCTAGGAGAAATTACCGGAGAAGATGTCACCGAATCCGTACTCGAGCGGATTTTTAGCCGTTTCTGTATTGGCAAGTAAATTAAAGCGTCACCCGTTCTAACTTTGCACCCAACTTGCGGAGTTTGCTCTCAAAATTGTCATAACCGCGATCGAGATGGCGCAATCCTTTCATCAGGGTTTCGCCATCGGCGGCCAAACCTGCCACCACTAGGGCCGCAGACGCACGCAAATCCGTTCCCGATACGGGAGCCCCCGAAAGCAGGGGAACGCCGCGAATAATGGCATTTTCGCCCTTGATGCGAATATCGGCACCCATGCGAACCAATTCCGGTACGTGACCCATGCGATTCTCAAACACCGTTTCCGTGACGACGCTATTGCCCGTACTCACGCTCAATAAAGCCATAAATTGTGCCTGCATATCCGTGGGAAATCCCGGATAGGGAAGGGTTTCGATATCCGTTGCTCGCAATTCTCCCGGTACGATTCGCAAGCGGTTGGGTGCTTCAAAAATCACTTGACACCCCATTTCTCTCAACTTGGCGATCGCCGGCGTTAAATGCTCGGGAATGACCGGAGAAAGGGAAATTTCCGATCGCGTAATTGCCCCAGCCACCAAAAACGTTCCTGTTTCAATGCGATCGGGAATGATGGAGTAATCCGTGGTATGCAGTCTCGGCACGCCCACGATAATCACCGTATTCGTTCCCGCACCGCGAATTTTTGCCCCCATTGCCCGGCAGAAATTGGCCAAATCTTCCACTTCCGGCTCTTGAGCGGCATTTTCGATGATGGTCTCTCCTTCCGCTAGAGTCGCCGCCATCATCAAGGTTTCCGTCGCTCCCACACTGGGATAATCGAGATAAATTTTCGCGCCTTTTAACTTACCCCCGCGACCTTTAACGTCAGCATAGACAATACCGTGTTCGATGCGAACTTCCGCACCTAAAGCCTGTAAACCTCGAACGTGAAGATCCACCGGACGGGCACCGATGGCGCAACCGCCGGGTAACGGGACTCTTGCCGATCCCAACCGAGCCACCAAAGAACCGATAACAAAAAAGCTGGCTCTCAACTGAGAAACCAATTCGTAGGGGGCTTTTGAAGTCGTCAGCGTGCTGGCATCGATATCGAGCGCATCTTCCTGTTGTTGCAGTTTGACTCCAAGGCTCTGCAATACCTGTCCCATGCGGTTGATATCCACCAGAGAAGGAACATTCCGCAATCGACACGGTTCGGGGCAAAGCAATGCACCTGCCATCAGGGCGAGGGCGGAATTTTTTGCGCCGCTAATGCGGACGTTGCCGCTTAAAGGTCGTCCGCCCCAAATCCGCAGGGCTTCTTGCATCTCATCAGAGGGAGCTTGGGTCTGATCTTGGCTCAAAGAGGGAGTTATCGCTCTATTTTCCACAATTAGTTCGAGTTTTGCGAAATTTTACAATTTTTTTGTTTTGATATTACCAAAAAGATTCGCAATGTCTAGATGAAATTGAGAATCTTGTCAGCAATTTCTGAAAGAAGGCGACGAATCGGCATTAAGAATGGTATGTTAGATCTGGTTTTTCTGCGATCGCCGCAAAATTCTTTCGGTGTTTTTTGTTTTCCCCCTCAAAACCAAACTTCAGGGCAGTCTTGAAAAAATTTAACATTTGTGGCATAATGATTTATTGCATTTGACCTGCGGAACTGGCGGAATTGGTAGACGCGCTAGATTCAGGTTCTAGTGGGAGTTAATCCTGTGCGAGTTCAAGTCTCGCGTTCCGCACTTTCATTTAAAGTTCCGAGAAGAAGTCCCAAGATCGAGTCTCAACAATTGAGGGCGATCGCTGATAAGGTTTGATTAGTCTCGCAATTTTTTCAAACAGTCAATGAATATTATCGATTCTAAAGGGCGCTTATTTGGCAAGCTCAGCATTCTCGACTTGGGAGCGGCTTTAGTTATTCTTTTAGTCATTATCGGTATCTTTTTTGTACCCGGAACATCGGGATCTCTCGCACAAGTTAGCACTAAACCGATTGAAGTGGATGTAGTCGTGCGGGGATTAAATGTTAAAAATCCTGACGAACTCCTGCAAGAGATGCAAGAAGCCGGAAAAACCAATATTATTATTCGCAATCAGCCAAGCGGTTCGGTGGAGATTAAAGAAGTCGAATTGCTAGAAAGACAGGTCATAATCCCGCAACCCGATGGCTCGGTTAAAGTTATCCCAGAACCTCGAACGGCTGCAGATTCTTTTAGCACCGATATGGTGATTACTTTGGCGGGAAAAGCACAAATTACCGATGATGTAGCTGTTTTGGGTAAAAATCAAATCAAAATTGGCAAAACCGTAGAACTCGATGGGCAAAGTTATAATTTTAATGGAAGCGTGATTGGCGTTCGCATTATTGATTAGATTATCAAAATCAATGAATAATTGATAGAGAAGTAATTAAATAAGGGAGAAATTTTCTCCCTTTTTCAATCTAAAGAACTCGAAAATGTCATTTTGCTATTGGTCGGGAATCGTTCCAAAGGTTACGGCTCCAGAGACCGTACTATCCAACGTTAAACTATCTAATTGTTCTTGGGTCACGCCAACAACATTATCAACCCGGATTTCTATCGTTTCACCATTGTCGCCAACAAATTGGAGAACGCCATCATTTCCCGTTAAGCCGACCCGAATTGTTGCCGGTTGACCGTTAATCGTAATACTCCCTGCCGTTCCTGCATTTAATTGTGCGATACCCGTCAGAGGATCGCCGCTAATTGTAGCGCCCGTTCCGCTAAAATCATTGACCGTAATGCCCACTTCTGCATCGCCAATTGTTAGGGTTGCGGTGTTAGTAGTCGGACGACTGACGGAAATTGTCGTTACCGTACCATCGCCACCCGTGACCGTTAGACTGCCGCCAAACCCTAAGAAGTCAGAGATCGTGCCATTATCGATCGCATTTTGCAGATTGGAATTGATACTAAGACCCAAAGTTCCCACTGTCGTTTCCAGTCCGCCAACGCGAGAGGCATTTTCGGCAATAAAAGTGAGGATTTGTCCGTCGGAGGCTTGATTGCGAGAGGCAGACGAACCTCGACCGCTCAAGGGATCGGCAACGCCATTCAACGCATCAATTAAGAAGTATTGTTGGAAGTTACTTGCTTGGGGTCTGTTTTCCAATGCACTTGCAGCCGTTGATGCCTCTGGAGTCGGTTGCGGGTTTTGGGGAGTTTCTTCTATTTTTTGTTCTTGTTGCCGCTGTTCGATACTATCTTCTCCAAAAAAAATAGTTTGAGCCATTTCGAAACGACTCGGAGACAAATGAGAATTTATTTCTTCAGAGAAAGCCGGCTTGACAAAAAGAAAATTCCCCGCTCCCCAAGCAAGACCTGTCAACAAAATAGACCGGAAAAATTGAGAATAACTGATTTGTTTCATTTTTATTTTTTTCATCATTGTTCGTTCCTTAAATATTAACGATAGTTTTAGAATCGGAAAGTCGTCCGAATTGCGCCGACATAGATCGTGTTATTTCTGGAAATATTCCCCGGATTGGTGACGAGAAAAAATCCTGGAGTGATGGAAATATTATCGTTCACTTTAAAATTATAGAACATTTCAAAATGAAAAGATGAAGAAGGATCTTCAGGAACGGGACCCGTCCCCAGAAAAAGCCTTGGCGGTTGACCGCCTAAAAACGCAAGCAAATCCCCTTCTCGACCAAACGGATCGGCAATCCCCAAAGAAAATAAATAAGTTTTGGTTAAAGCCGCCGCCGTTTCATCCAAACCCAGTCCTCGACTATAGATCAGTCCTCCCCAAGCCCCTAATGTTACCTTGGGCAAAACTTCCCATTGCAGGCTACCATTAATGGCGTGAATCTGTACGGGGGTAGAAGAAAAGAATTGTCCCGATGTATCGGCATTAAAACTGCCTGTAAAAGTATCCAAACGACCGTCTCGAGCATAACCATTAATATAGGCAAATCCCGTCACGACTTTGGGAAAAGGTTGAGCCAATAACTGTACGCCTAAAGTGCTATGCTCTGCACCAAACCAACCGCTTTCATTACTATCTCGCACGCCATAAGCAACTTGCAAGCGACTATTTTTACCAATTAACCAATCAAAACCAATGCCGGCATCGAGGGCGCCAATTTTAAAAACTGGGGTGCCTTCTGCAAAGCGAGAAAGGGCTCCTTTGCCAGAATCAAAATAGGCGGAATTAACGGTTAAAACATCGCTCAGTTGAAAACCAATCGGTTTGATTGTTAAAACGACTCGATTGCCAAAAGCTGCGGTTCGATATTCGATGGAATCGAGAACGATTTGGTCGCTAGTTCCACTTTGAAACGACATTAAGGCGGTTCTGGTATTGAGAGAATCGGGACCCGCAAAAGCCAGATTATCGTAATTCCCCGCAGAGAAACTGAGACGAAAGCGATCGCGACCGGTAAAGGTGGAAACAATTCCCAAGGTGGAAGTATAAGCGAATATGGGTTCTGCTACTCCCGTTCCGGGTGGATTTCCTCCCCAACCGGAAGCCAATGTCATAATTGCTTCTCCGCCAAAAAGAACGGTGGTCGAAAATTGATTGTCTTCTAAAACACTCAGGCGAGCTTCGAGACCATCGACGCGGGTGGAAACGATCGCCAATTCTTCCTCAAATTCCGCGAGCAATCGTTGTAATGCTTCAAATTCTTCTCGCGTTACCAACTCGCTGAGGGTTTCGCCAAAAAGAATTTCCATCCTTTGCAAGCAGGCATTGAGTCCAGCGGCAAATTCATAACGACTGAGAACGCGATCGCCCCTAAAAGTACCATCAGGATAGCCGGCAATGCAATCATAGCGCTCGATCAGGGATTGCAGGGCAGAAAAGGCCCAATCGGTCGGAGCGATATCTCGCAAGCGATCGACGCGAGTTTCATCGAAAGTCTCATCGAGCTGACTCCAGATTTGCGGAACCATTGGGTCTTCGGTTTGCAAGGCGATCGCGTTATTTTCGAGGGGCGATCGTTCGATAAAATCTTGTAAGGAAATGGCTTCCGTAATGTTGCGATCGCCGTCTTCCGAAATTGTTTGCCAATCGTGTTTTTGCATCCCATGGGAATTTTGAGAAAAATCTCTCGTTTCGATGGTTTTTTCCTCATCGTTAACGTTCAATACAGACCATTCTGGAGAAGTTGCAGGGATAGAAAAAGAGGATGCCAGAAATTCTTCAAGTAATGAAAGATTGATTGTTTCTATGTGCTCGATCTTGGCAGCCCGATCTGATTCGGGTATTGGTTCTCCCGCTGACTCGGCTCTCGCAGGACATTTAAATAAAAGACATGCAGAGAACAAGAGTGGTAAATGCTGAAAGTTCAGATTCATTAATCCTCACAAAAAACAAAAGATAAATTTTCTCGCTTATAGATTCGGTTTATCGATCCAATAAGAGATTTGTCGATTGGTTTAGATAATTATATAATATTTTTTCTCTGACGAGAGATAATTAGCGAACAAAATTTCTTCTCGCTCGCTCTTCAGAGCCGCGATCGCGTTTCTCCTCGCCCATCCCGTCTATTTGTTGACATCTCTAAGCTCAATCCGTCAAAATAGTTAATAATTGTTAAAATTTTCTCTATGTCCTTAGAAATCTTTTCCCTTGAAGCAATTCAAGAACTTGCTCATCATTATGGTTACTGGGTTGTTTTTCTGGGAATTGCTTTGGAAAATACAGGAATTCCCATCCCTGGCGAAACCATTACCCTCGTTGGTGGTTTTTTAGCAGGGAGTGGAGAACTCGATTTTCAATGGGTTTTAGTCAGTGCAATGGGAGGTGCAATTTTGGGAGATAACTTTGGTTATTGGGTGGGAAGGTGGGGCGGATTATCTTTACTAGAACGCATCGAACGTTTTTTTCGCATTCCCGAACAACATTTACTAGAAGCCAGAAAGCAGTTTACTAAAAATGCAGCTAAAGCCGTATTTTTTGGACGTTTTGTTGCCCTGTTACGGATTTTTGCCGGTCCTTTAGCAGGCATTACCCAAATGCCCTATCCTCAGTTTTTATTGTGTAACTTTGGCGGTGCTGTCATTTGGGCATCGGTCACCGTAACATTTGCTTATATTGTCGGACAACTCGTTCCTTTACATCAGGTCGCAAATTGGTCGGCACAACTGGGAATTTTAGCTTTGTTGGCATTTATGGCTTGGATTGCTATTCCCATTTGGAGAGAATATCGTCAAAAGCAAGAACTAGAAGAAAATTAAATGATTAGCGATCGCATAATTCTCCCATATACGCGATTAATTCGGGAAAAAAACACAAGAAATCTCTTTCTATTTCTCGATAATGTTCTTGCAAGTCCAAGCAGGCGCGATCGAGAGGATTGACTCGTTTAAATCGTTGGGAGATACGAGTTAAGGTAAGTTCGACTCCTGCCAAGGTTCGGTAAGAATTTAACCAATTTTCTTGTTGAATTCTGGGAAGGATAAATTGTAAATTATCGGGTAAAATTGCCAAATTTGCTTGTAAGATTTTGTAGATATTGGCAATAAATCCCTCTCGATCTTCGGAAGAAAATTTAGACCAATGAACGGATAAAAAATGATCGTAGTAAATATCGATCGCAATTCCTGAATAATGCTTTTGATTGTGATGGATTCGTTTTTTACTGCAACAAAAAACCTCGTGAGTATCGGTGAAAGCGTCAATTTTTCGATGTTGTTCGATCCCGCGAATAATAGCGGGATTATAAATATTGGTATATTTTTGTAAAGAACCCTTGACAAAATCGCCCAATAAGTTACCTATTTTAGATTCGGGATTGTCTTCTGCTAAAAATAAATGAGCGAGATAATTCATGGGAGAAGAGAAGCAATCTTATCAACTCAAAGTGCGATTGTATTATATCTTGCGCTTGCACTACAATTATATTCGAAAATCTATAAAATTTTCTCTAAAAACTGTTTGGCACGATCGCTTTTTGGCTGACTAAAAAACGCATCAGGGGGAGCATCTTCGGCAATTTTTCCGCCATCGAGAAAGAGAATGCGATCGGCAACTTCACGCGCAAACCCCATTTCATGGGTAACAACTGCCATCGTCATGCCGCTTTCGGAAACTCCTTTCATGACGTCGAGAACTTCCTTAACCATTTCCGGATCGAGAGCTGAGGTGGGTTCGTCAAATAACATGATATCCGGTTCCATGGCCAAAGCGCGGGCGATCGCGACTCGTTGTTTCTGTCCTCCCGATAGTTTGGACGGATAAACGTTCGCTTTTTCTGACAACCCCACTCGTGCCAATAATTCCGATGCTTTCTGACGTGCTGTTTCTTCGGAAACTTGTTTTACTCTCATGGGAGCGTACATAATATTCCGCAAGACTGTCATGTGAGGAAATAAATGAAAATGTTGAAATACCATGCCTACATTTTGGCGCATTTTCATAACATCAGTTTTCGGATTGGTAATTTCAACCCCATCAATATAAATCTTGCCTGATGTTGGTTTTTCCAACAAATTCAAACAGCGTAAAAATGTTGATTTTCCCGAACCCGACGGACCGATCGTCGCGACGACTTCTCCCCGTGCAATTTCCGTAGAAATTTCTTTTAAGACTTGCAAACTGCCAAAAGATTTGACCAAGCGATCGACGCGAATGGCAACATTACTATTATCTGTCATAATTTCCTCCATTATTTTACCGATTACCCAGTTTCAACTACTACGACGCAAGCGATTTTCGAGAATTGTCGAACCCACTGTTAACACCATGACCATGAGATAGTAAATAACGGCGACCAGTAATAAAGGCTCAAAGTAGACGTATTTGTCTGCTGCGACAATTTGAGCGCGACGCAAGAGATCCTGTGCGCCAATTGTGGAAACAAGTGCAGAATCTTTTAAAAGGGCAATGGATTCATTCACCAAAGCAGGTAAAATGTTCTTAATGGCTTGGGGTAAAATAATATCCAGCATCATTGGCTGATAGGTCACGCCAAGAGACATCGCCGCTTCAGTTTGCCCTTTATCGATCGCTAAAATTCCCGCTCGAATGACCTCAGAAACATAGGCTCCCGAATTCAGGGAAAAAGTAATAACACCCGCTTCAAAACCGGAAATATCATAACCTGTCAGTTGGGGCGTGGCAAAATAAATCAGCGATAATTGAACCAGTAGGGGCGTTCCGCGAAACACTGAAGTATAAGCCAGACCCAACCAATAGAGCGGTTTAATACTGGAAATTTTACATAACGAGAGGAGCGTTCCCCACAAAAATCCAAGGACTGCCGAAATAAGGGTAAATTTGAGAGTGACAACAATCCCTGTTAAAATAAAGGGAATAGAGGGTGTAATTCTCCCAAAATCTAGATTAAATTCAGCTAAGTAGTAGTGAGGAATAATACTGGCGATTTCGAGATTCATTGTCGATTTAATCCTGAATTATTCTGCACTATCTTGTTCTTCATAGTAGTCTTCAAACCATTTTTTGACTAATTTTTCTAATTCTCCATTTTCTTTCATTTCTTGGAGGACGTTTTCAAACTTCTCCGTTAACTCGGAATCTTTGGGAAAAGCGATCGCCGATCCGGATAATTCTCCACTTTCTTCAATCGGAGTAAACGCTAAATCGGGATTCGTATTAATATACCCTTTAGCTACGGTATCTTCAATAATCGCGGCATCAATGCGTCCGGCTTTGACTTCTTGAATCAAATCGCTAACTTTATTGCGCGGTTCGATCGTAATATCGCCAATTTCTTCTGCTTTTGTTTTGGCTTCTTCTTGTTGCGTCGTCCCCAATTGAACGCCAACCTTTTTACCCGTTAGATCTTGATAGCTTTTATAGTCCGATCCCGTCGCTGCAACAATCGTATTTTTAGCGTCATAATAGATACTGGAAAAATCAACGCTTTGCTTGCGTTCTTCTGTGGGAGTCATTCCCGACATGGCAAAATCAACTCGCTTGGATTGCAAAGCGGGGATAATGCCATTAAAATCCATATCCTTAACTTCTAATTCGTAACCCAACTCATCCGTAATATAAGTTGCAATGTCAATATCAAAGCCAACAGGTTTGCCTTCTCCCTTAGCCGTTTCGTAGAATTCATAAGGTGGATAGTCGGCAGATGTTGCCATGACCACCTTTTGCGTGTCGCTATCTCCCCCTTCAGAATTGCCGCATCCGGCGATCGTCCCCAGAGAAGCAATCAGAGAGAATGCCAAAATTAATGCCCTGCGTTTCATGAGTCACAATCTATAGATTTGTAGGCTTCTCAATTTACCAGAATTGTGTCGCGCTCAATTGTATCTAAAGATTCTTTACCACTTTTCAGGATCGGTCATGATTCGTATTACTCTAGAGTCGGGGCAATTTCTGGAAGCGGGCGCGGTTCGCTATTAAACCACTGACTGTAAAGATCGTCGTAAGTGCGATCGGCGATTAATGCTTCTAATGCGTCGTTGATGCGATCGATATGTTCTGAATCTTTAGGCAAGGCAATGCCATAATATTCTGTTGTCAATAACTTTTCTATAATTCTCAATCCGTCTAAATTGCCAATTTTAATTGCGTATAATATCGCCGGAAAATCGTGAATAACGGCATCAATATTGCCATTTTTTAATTCGTGTAAAGCAAGGGCAATAGAAGAGAATTGACTGATTTTTGCTCCCGATATATTTTCTGCTTTTCTTGCACCTTTTGTACCGATTTGTACGGCAATCGTTTTGTTTTTAAGATCGTTCGTGCTTTGAATTTTTCGCTCCTCATCCCGAACTGTAATTGCCAATCCAGTTTGAAAATAAGGGCGAGAAAATTCTACTTTTTCTGCTCTTTTTGATGTAATAGTCATACCGCTCATAATCGCATCAATTTCTCCTTGTTCTAAGGCATTAATTAATTGATTAAAAGCCAATCGATCGTCGATCGTAATTTCAATTTCCTCTTGTTCTGCGATCGCTCTTAATATATCGAGATCGAAACCAACAATGCGATTGTTCTCTTCTCGCATTTCAAAGGGGGGAAATGTCGGATCGATACCAACAGTTAAGAGAATTTTTTCTTCCGAATTATTCGTAATTGAATCGCAGGCGACATTCAAAAAACAAACTGTAACAATTAAAGCGATCCAGCCTAACTTTTTGAATCGTTTTTTGTTAAAAATTTTTCTTTTTATGCTTTGATATTGTAATTTCATTCCTCTATAATTCCATTGGGAAAAATCGCCGTGTCTAAAAAAGCATTGGAAAAATCAGTGAGAGTAAAGGTTGCGCCAATTAGATTCGCTCGTGTCAGATTGGCCGCAGTTAAATTCGCTTGTGCTAAGTCAGCACCTTCTAAGTTTGCCCCTTTCAGATTTGCTCCGGTTAAATCGGCAGAGCGCAAATTCGCAAAACTCAAATCGGCATTTTGTAAATTTGCCCCTCGTAAATTAACGTCCTTGAGATAGGCGCGAATGAGAGAAGCTGCTTTAAGGTTGGCCTCGCTTAGATTCGCTCGCGTTAAAATTGCTTTGGTCAAGTTGGCTCTGCTGAGATCGGTTTTAGCCAGCATACTTTTTGTGAGGGTCGTCCCGACCAGATTGGCAGCTTTGAGAGTCGTTCCTTCCAAAAACTGCACCTCGAGCAAGCTGCTGCCTTGCAAACAAGCATGAGAAAGGTCAACATTTCTCGCGATCGCTCTTCCGAACATTGCGCCGCTCAAATTGGCTTCTTGCAGGCAAACGTCTTGGAGATTGCTTTGGGATAGAGTGGCATCAATGAGGATGGCTTGGCCGAGATCGACTTGATGGAGGGTCGCCCGAGTGAGATTGGCTTGAATGAGTTTGGTGCTACTTAAATTAATCTGTTTGAGATCGGCAAAACTGAGATTAACTTGATTGAGAGACCGGCGAGCAAAATTCCCTTGACGGAGTTTTATCTTGGAAAAATTGCGTTCTCCTTGATGGAAACGGGCTAAAACTATATTGGCGCTTAAAACTTGGCGGGTACTCATAAAAACCGCTCGATCGTCCCCTTCTCTCTCGTATTCCCTAAAGATAATCTGTTTTTGTTAGAGATGACAATATCAAGAAAAAATGAGGACGCATTCGTGGATGCGTCCTCAATGATTTTTGTATTTTTTTAACAAAACGAAATGGAGATGCGGCAAACTCCCCAATTGGCAACAATTACCACAGTCCTTGAATAGGAACGGGGGCTGTTGTTGGAGCGGGCGTGAGTGTCGGAGTCGAATCGAAAGGCAAAGACACCGTGGAGGGACTGGGATTGCGATCGAGAGAACGCTCGTAATCTGCCCAAAGCGCTTGAATGCGGCTGCTGAAGTTGCTCGGACGCGGAGGAATGGGAGCGGCGTAAGGTGCCAGACCCACGATTTTGTTATCTTCAACAAATACTGGCGTTCCCCCCATCAAATTGAGCGCTCCGAGTTGAGCTTGAGGAACGCCAACCCACATAAAAGGCTCTTGAGAGCGATCGAGTTCTACAAGAACTTGGGTTCCGACAACGCTTTTGACAATTCCTCTAACTCTGGGAGCGCGAGGAGCGCTTCGTTGAGCCAATAACATTGGCTTATCGAGATCTTCGGCATTGAATTCAACATTAGACTCGGCACGAGCTGTTTCGGCCGCGATCGCTCCTAGCAACAGCGCGAGAACGCTTGCAAGCAGGCTCAATTTTTTGACGTGCATCTTACACCTACACCATGAGACGATTTACTAGGCACTATGATATTGATTTAAGAGCAGAATTGAAAGTCTTTCCTCGATATTCATCAAAAAACCTCATCCGGACTCGATCGACAAGCACTAGGTATTTATGGCTACAATAAAGGGATGAACTAAAAATTGTTCTGTATGAGGGTGACATGAAACAAATTGCCAGCGACGAATTTGCAACCAACACCTTTGGCGATTGGGCTTATATTGCCATCGCCCAACACTATCGCAAGATGCTCTCCCACGAAGCTGGAGTCCTCGCCGATCGCGATCCCGAAGAATTACATCAAATGAGGGTGGGCATGCGTCGCTTGCGAACGGCATTAGCCGGGTTTGCCCCCGCTCTTTCCCTCCCCGAAACGGCGGTCGAGAAAGCCGTGGGAAAAATCGCTCGGGTGCTGGGAAAATTACGGGATATCGACGTACTCGGGGAAACCCTGAAAACAGAATATCGCCCGCAGCTTCCCAAAACCGAACGCAAAGAACTCGATCGCATTCTCAAAGCCTTGGCAAAAGAGCGACGAAAAGTCTTTAAAACCGTCAAGAAACTTTTACAAGGAAAAACTTACCGCAAACTCAAAAAAGGCTTTGAATCTTGGTTGGCAAATCCTAAATATTCTGCACTGGCTTGCGTTTCCATCGAACATATTTTGCCGGATTTGCTTCTACCTCGGTTCGGACAATTTTTCCTACACCCCGGCTGGACAGTTGGGGGAAATATTGGCGACATCCCTCGAGAGGGGCTCTTGCCAGCCGATCCCCATACCGTTCGTCAGATTTTGGCACGACAAGAAAAAAAACTCCACGATTTACGCAAAGAAGCCAAGCACACTCGCTATCAAATGGAACTATTCGTGCAGTTTTATGGTGGAGAGTACCGAGATTATCTCAAAGATACGAAGCAGATTCAAAGCGTTCTCGGGGATATTCAAGATAGTTTTGTTTTAAAAGAATTCCTCAATCGTTTTTTTGGCAAGTCTTTTAAAACCCGTCTCCCCGCTCTGGCCAAACACCTGCATAAAATTCGCTGGCAAAAATGGAATGCTTGGCAAGCCCTACACCATAAATTTGCTTCTCCGAAGATGCGACAATCCTTGCGAACCCTTGCCCAATATCCTCAAATCCCGCAGGGGGATTTAATCGCAGTTCCATCAGAAGACATTGCACGCGTTCAAGACGCTCCCGTGTCAACGAGAATTCTTCCCTAATCGATTTTGAGGTTATTAATTTTTCTTACAAATTGTCAGGAAAATATTATCATTTCTTTACCTTTTGTTTACCTCAACAATTTACTTTGGGACGGGATGGCATGACAATTTTTTAACGTTTACCGGTGAATTCCCTCCGTAGGTCTTATGCTCCTAACTCCTCAATCCATCGATCGCTTCCCTTGCGAAGAACCCCGCGAAGAGCGACGCTTGCATCTCTATCATCGCGGAGAAATCATTCCTTTAGATGAGGGAGGATTATGGCAAGTGTATCGGGGCTTGGTGCAAGTGAGTACTTCTCATGCGACGGGAGAAGAGGTGTTATTGGGATGGGCGGGACCTGCGACATTTTTTGGGTTATGGTTGACCCGATTGGAACTTTACGAAGCGAAGGCCCTCTCGGATGTTTATTTGCGCTGGTTTACCCTCAA
This sequence comes from Cyanobacteria bacterium SBLK, assembly GCA_017746715.1. Lineage (GTDB taxonomy): Bacteria > Cyanobacteriota > Cyanobacteriia > Cyanobacteriales > Spirulinaceae > CCY15215. The sequence continues at coordinate 44,163 of JAGHZQ010000081.1, read as the reverse complement.
TGAAATCCAATCTTCTCCAGCCCTAGCACAAACGGTTTTAGATAGTACTACCCGGCGACTGCGGCAAACCGAAGCCATTTTGGCAATATCGGGCTATCGTCGTGTAGAAGAACGCCTGTCTCGATTGCTCGGACTGCTCGAAGCAGATATGGGACGGGCAACCGCAGCAGGAATGCGCTTGCCAGTGCGCTTCACCCATCAAACCATTGCAAATGCCATCGGTACTACGCGCGTAACCGTAACGCGCTTGTTAGGGAAACTCCAGCGCTCGGGCTGCATCAGTATCGATCGCGATCGCCACATTACCATTAACAATAATCAGTTTTTTAGGGATTAGTTTATTGGTTATTGGTTGTTGGGCGATCGATTTTGAATGAGATCGAACCTGGGGGTTGGGGGGGTTTCGGAATCATTTCGGGAACGGGATCGGAAGAATATCTCGGCTTGGCAATGCTAGGAGAAATGGATTTTTCAGTTTTGGTGGCATTCGACGCGATCGCTAACAGAATCCCCAAACCGATATAAATGGGTAAAGGAATTTGCATCGCCCTCAACCATTGATAAAACTCTATACTTCCAAACAATAAAATAAAGCTAATCGACCAAATCTTCATGATTATCGCTCCACTCTCCGAATCATTGTACTCATTTCCCCCATAAAAAACTGAGGCGCGATCGCGATCGCGCCTCAGTTTTAGCATTTTTCATCCAAAAACGATCTTTTGTACTAAAAAATCTTTTTGATTATACTGCTGCCGGTACTTTGGTTTCTGCTTCGGGACGGGTTAAGCGTTCGTAAGTTTCCCGCATTTTCAATCCCACCAAAACTTGGAACAGTCCGGTACCATTATTCGATCCGGGATAATCTTTATGCTTGAGCAGCAATTCTGTCATCTCCCCATAATAGCGAGTCGAAGTATTGCTCAAATGGCTTTCCACGTAAATCATTTCTTCGAGATTGTCGAATTGACCGTCCACCTCGAGCATAGAAACTTCATTACCCATAAAGCTATCGGGTCCGTAATACATTTTGATACCGGGATAGGTACAAGTTAACTTCCGCCCGCAAGGCCGCCAATCAATCGTAGACCCTTCATCAAATAAATAAACGGGACTGAGATGGTCGGTCTCTTCTTTTTGGACCAAGCGAACCCGCAGGTATTTACTTTCCTTATCTTCGATTAACTTGGTGGGTAAAACCTGAATAACCACATCGGCAAATTCCTTCTGCGGTTCGATATACGCCTTGAAATCCGGCTTTCTGGCATTGATCGAAGCGAGAACGTCTTCGTAGGTATGACCCCGCTCTGCCATATCCCGTTGAATCTTCCAGTTAATTTTTACCTCGTCGCTGATATCGAGATAAACCCCAAAATCGATCAATTCGCGAACCCGTTCGTCGTAGAGGGGATGCAAGCCCTCAATTACCACGACTTTATTCGGTTCGACGCGCTCGGGAGGGTCAATCTCACCCGTTTCGTGGTTGTAAATCGGCTTATCAATGGCCGTCCCTTCTTTAATGGCCTTAATTTGCTCGTACATCAAGTCAAAATTATTAGCCTTGGGATTTAAAGCCGTAACCCCTGCCGCCTTTCTGCCTTTGCGATCGAGACTGTGATAGTCATCCAAACAGATAACCGTCATAAACTCTTCGCCAAATAAATCGGTCAAACGGCGTAAAAAGGTTGATTTCCCGCATCCCGAGTCTCCAGCGACTCCTATGAGAACCACACGATCCGATTGTGCGATCATACCTTCCCTCTTATACAAAACAATTTTTTAACAGTATCGAGCAAGCTGAATCTGCGAACCTACCTGCGAACCTACAGATTTTTCCGTCTGGCTACAGTGCGAAGATTCCTTTAACCGTTCTCCGACTCCCTCTCGTTGCCTCTTGGCATTATGCCTCTTGGCATTATGCCTCTTGGCAGAGAGCGGGTTCTTCTCTCGGGCGGACAAGCGATCGGTAAAAAACTTAAGGTTAAACCTCGCTCCTAATCTAGTAGGTATTTATACTAGAAACTTAAAGTGGATTCTACCAGAACGAGAGACTCTCCACAAGCTCAAATCGGAATGCAAACAGCCTACCCAGTTCTTATGCTAAGGTAGCGCGGTCATTTTTGATAAAGAAAAAGTAAAAAAGATATCAGCTTAACAGTCTCGCATTTGCCAAGAGATTATTTTGAAGGTGGCTGTCCAATACAAGCCGAGACGTTCGATTTGTTTGTTTCGACGATTCTGCTGGTGCAAATAAATATTTGTCTCCATTCGCGATCGCGAATCGACGGGCTGGGTATTGTCGGGGGTTCTCGCAATGCTAGGCTGAATATTACCGACAAAAAGCGCTCTTGTTTTTCTGGGAAGCAAATCCGAGGAGACAAAAAGCACTTTGGTCACAAATAATATTTCGATCGCGAAGTTGGGAGATATTTAAAGCGAATGTACGAATCTCGAAACCGCAAATTTATTTATGAGGTCGAAGGTCTGGCCTCGGATGCTCGGCTTAATTACGCCGTTCGCCAGAGTGGAAAAGTCTTCATCACCGTATCCTACGATCGGATGCAAGAAGAAATGCGGCGAATTGCACGACTGGGAGGCAAAATTCTTAGTATTAAGCCTTTCAATTCAGAAACTCTGGCAGGAATGGCAGCCCAAACGAACCCTGCACCCTCCAATAACAAATCTATGACTCAAGCTAAGGCTAAAGTTGATATTCCCATCAATATCTACAAGCCCAAAAATCCCTATATTGGCAAATGCGTCGAAAATACGGAATTGGTTCGCGAAGGTGGAACGGGTACGGTTCGTCACCTTAAGTTTGATATTTCCGGCGGCGATCTGCGCTATTTAGAAGGTCAAAGTATCGGTATCGTTCCACCGGGAATCGATAATAAGGGCAAGGCTCACAAATTGCGCCTCTACTCCATTGCTTCCACCCGTCACGGAGATGACGTGGACGATAAAACCGTCTCCTTGTGCGTGCGCCAACTGGAGTATCAGCATCCGGAAACCGGAGAAACCGTTTATGGGGTTTGCTCGACCCACTTGTGTAACTTAGAAGTGGGAGCAGATGTTGCCATTACCGGGCCGGTTGGGAAAGAAATGCTTTTACCCGATGATGAAAATGCCACGGTGATCATGCTGGCAACAGGAACGGGGATTGCGCCTTTCCGAGCATTCTTGTGGCGAATGTTCAAGGAACAGCATGAAGATTATAAGTTTAAGGGCTTGGCATGGCTGGTGTTCGGCATTCCTTATTCTGCCAATATTCTCTATAAGGACGAACTCGAAGAGTTAGCCGCACAATATCCCGATAATTTCCGCCTGACCTACGCGATCAGCCGCGAACAGAAAAACGCCGAAGGCGGCAAAATGTACGTGCAAAGCCGGGTTAGCGAATATGCAGGAGAAATCTTCGACATGATTCAAAAACCCAATACCCATGTTTATATGTGCGGGTTGAAAGGCATGGAACCGCCGATCGCGGAAACCTTCACCCAAGAAGCAGAAAAAATCGGCATGGACTGGGATGCGAAGCGCAAAGAGTTGAAAAAAGCGCATCGCTGGCACGTAGAAGTTTATTAAGTTCGGTGATTTCGTTAAATTTTCCCGAGTCTCGCACTCGGGATTTTTTTGGAGAGCGCTCTTGACAAATCGCCCATTTTCAAATTTTGACTTCGAGGATTATCCCATTCACGTCAAGGACATGCGTTCTTGTGGTCCATTTACCTTCAAGGGTGATGATTTCTTGAAAAGGAACGAGAACGGCCGGACAGACCAGATCGACAGAAAGTTCTCGGTAAAGCACGATCTTAAGGCGATTGCCATCTTGTTTTCGTTCTACCTCGAGAGAAGACTCGCAACCATCTTGAAAATTTCCCGTTACCGCGAGACTCAGTTGTGGGGGTTCGGACTCGATAACGTTCGCTTCAACGGTTTTCACAATTGCCGGAATGCGTCGCGTTTTGGCAATATCCCTATCTTGGGGAGAAGATCGAGGGGCAGGTGCGGGAATAATGGCATTGTCTTTTCGATTCGCACAACCGCTTTGTAAGGTTAAAACCATCAAAACCAAGACCGAGAAGATGAGATAAAAAACGGGTAACGAGCGATCGCGTTGATTCATGAGTTCTCGAAAGTCAAGATGTGAAAACTTAAGAAAATTCTAGCGAATTTCTGCGATCGCGATGAAGGAAAGCACGATCGCAAAAACATCTCGGCGAAAAATAAAGCCGCCCGATCGAGTTTGGTCTCTAAGGGGGTGCGTTGATAAAAATTTGCCCTATACTGATGTCTGACAGGATTATCCTGTTTTCTTAGACTAAAAAACTCACCGAAGGATAAGATGCGCGTACAGTTTCAAAATTCCCTGAAAATGGCGATCGCTTTGGCGGGTACGGCCGCAATAGGGCTGGCTTTCTCCGCACCCGCAGCACTAGCTGACGGTCATATCGATCTTCCAGATTTCGACTATTCTTTGACTGGCGAAGAGTTCGATCCCCTAACCAGCGAAAACCAGTATTATAGCTTGACAGCTTGGGATCTCGTTCGTAAAGGGTTTATCTGCGTCAACAATCCCAATGAAGACTGCACGGGAGAAGTTCTCAACGAAGATTTCGATCCCGACGGTCATCGCGTTCCTACTCCTCGCTATGAAGTGACCGAAGAAACTCGCAAGGGATTTGTCTGCGTGAACAACGTCAATCCCGCTTGTAGCAAGCCCGTTCACTACGGCGTAATTTATGCGGATCCAGAACCCGAGATTCCCTTGAACGAGCGCATTGCTGCATTGTGGGCAGAACTCGACGAACTGGCTACCCGTCCTGCAACCCTTCCCGCTCTTGCTCCCGCTCCCGAACCTCCCATTCTCGCTCCAGTTCCCGGTTTGTGGTAGAACTTTTTCTAAAGAGTAACTTTAAGGGATGCGATCGCATCCCTTTTTTAAGGCAGAAATTCTCCTTTATTCCAGAGGACGACTGAAGCGATCGCCTCGTTGCGTCCAATCTTCCCGCACCGTCATCGAAGAACCGCTAAATAAAAGACCGGGCAATTTTAACAAGGCTATTGGTTTATAGCAATAGCGTCCCAAGGGTCTCAAGAAACGGGTAGACACCCAACCCTCGCGGAACTTGGGTGCACTGGCAAATCCAAAGTCACCCACATTGCCAAAATGGCTGGTTACGTGGGTCCAGTCTCCCGTTGAGTCTTTCCCATTCGTAACGACTGCCCAACCTTGAGGAATCGAGCCAATGACCTCTCCCTTGGGGGTCGATCGCACGCTCAGGGGATCGCTTGTGGTAATCACTCTCCCATAATGTTGGGGATCGGGGCAATTTTGCTGGCTCAAATAGCGATCGCGACCGGATGGCGATTCTGAAAATGCAGAGGCTGCTTTACCGGTTAACAGCGATAAACCTGCCAAGGCGATCGCGGCGATCGCTCGTTTTACCAAAAAACGGGCTTTAAAGCCTTGCCCTTTAGCTTCGCTATGGGCAGCTTTATAAAAGTATAGCATGAAAATATTTTTTGTGATAAACTAAAATCATTCAAGGAGGTGATGTTAATTGTTTGGCTTTTAACAAAATCTCATTAAAAATCCAGAGATACTTCTATTTATTGAGCACTTTTGTGATGCCGCGAATAAAATCATTAACCGTGGTATCTATTTAGCACGACAATGGTATTTCAAGTGTAATTATATCACGGGAAAATACAATCTTGAAAAGGAATTGAAGCAAAACCAAAACTACAAGTTTTTTCATTCCCAAGCAAGCACTGAGACTAAAAGAAGATAAGATTAAAAGTTCCTCTCGGAAGAAAGGTAAAAGCAGCATTCGGAGTCGATTCTTTTCTATTCCCATTCCCCACTAATCTCAACTAAAAGGTAAGTCAAGAAAAAATAGGAGAAACTTCGATCCGCGATCGCGTCGCTTCCATTACCGCGATTGAAATAGATGCAAGCGGTGAAAAATTACAAGTTCCTCCTCAAAAATTTGAAGGCGAAACGGAGTTAGTGGCAAAGGTGAAAGCAATGGAATCCTACCCCACTCGATAAAGGGTTGCAATTGGCGACTTTTTAACCGATATTAATATGGCAATGGCAACCGATCTGGTTTTTGCGATCGCCTCATTCCCTATCTCGAAACGGAAAATAAGCCCTTTATCCCTTGGGAAAATTTTTTCGATATTCGCGATCGCTTACAGGAAAGATGGGGATAGTATAAATTCAACAGATTGGTTGTATCGGCTGAATCGAATTCAGCATACCTCAACCTCACAATTCAAAATTTGGGAGCTACCCATGCTAAAACTCTATCAATCTCAACCTTCTGGAAATTGTTATAAAATTCGCTTGCTTTTAACGCAATTAGATATTCCTTTTGAGAAAATTGAAATCGATATTTTCAAAAAAGAAAGCCGAACCTCAGAATTTTTAAAGAAAAATCTTAATGGTAGAGTTCCTGTAGTAGAAACGGAAAGCGGGCGGTTTTTACCCGAATCGAATGCCATTCTATTTTATCTGAGCGAGGGAACGCCATTTTTTCCAGACGATCGCTTCGAGCGAGCGCAAGTGATGCAATGGTTGTTCTTTGAACAGTACAGTCACGAGCCTTATATTGCTACCTCTCGTTATTGGATTTCGTTGTTAAAGAAACCCGAAGAATATCGCCAACAACTCGAACAAAAACGCGAACCGGGTTATGCTGCATTACGGGTAATGGACGAACATTTAAGCGATCGCGAATTTTTTGTCGGCGATCGCTATACCATTGCCGATATTGCTTTATTTGCCTACACTCATGTTGCCGATGAAGGTAATTTTGATTTATTGGGATTTTCTAAAATCTTAGCATGGATCGAGCGCATTAAAGCACGACCTAAATATATTAGTATTCAAGAATAGAAAATTTTTGAACTTTGAATTTTGAATTGAATTATGTCTGTCTTAAATGGTTCTTGGCAACACAAATTTTTAACCACCAATGGAGTTAAACTTCACTATGTCACCCAAGGAAAAGGAGATTTAGTTTTACTGTTACATGGTTTCCCCGAATTTTGGTATTCTTGGCGCTATCAAATCCCTGAATTAGCCAAATATTATCAAGTCGTTGCCGTGGATATGCGCGGGTATAATGAAAGCGACAAACCCGATCGCTTAGAGGCATATCGCTTGAAAGAACTCCTCGGAGACGTGCGCGGTATTATTAGAGCATTGGGACATCGTCAATGTATTTTAGCCGGACATGATTGGGGAGGGTTTATCGCTTGGGAATTTGCTTATGAATATCCCGAAATGGTTGAGAATTTGATTGCCTTGAATATGCCGCATCCTGCTAAATTTGGTGAAAGTTTGCGCGACAATCCTCAACAAATGTTAAAAAGTTGGTATATTTTGGCATTTCAAGTTCCCTTTTTACCTGAATTTGTATTTCAGTGGAACGATTATGATGTTGTGGCTAAGGCTTTTCAGAGTATGGCGATCGATAAAACGACGTTTAGCCAAGAAGATATTGCAGCTTACAAAGACGCAATAGCAAAACCGGGGGCATTAACGGCGATGCTGAACTATTATCGCAATATTTTGCCGAATTTAACGCACGAACGCGATCGAGGAATTTTAACAATACCAACCCTTACGATCTGGGGTGAAGAAGATAAGGTATTAGGTAAAGAATTAACCTATGGAACGGAAGCCTACGTGCGGGATTTTACCATTCATTACATCCCAAAATGCAGCCATTGGGTTCAGCAAGAACAACCTCAATTAGTCAATCAATATATCTTAGAATTTCTCGGTCATTCTCAAAATTGAAGATCGGAGAGATTTCTACGAAATATCATCGCAAAGTTGTCTCAAGCTAACAAAATTGAACTGTTTTCGATAATACCGACAGAAAACTATTGAGCGATCGCTTTTATTTTTCTGGATTCAACTAAACAACTTGTGCTTGCAATTCTTCGAGAAAATCAGAAATTTCTTCCACAATCCAAATCAATTCTGGTCGGCTTAACATTTCTCCCATTTTCCGTTCCCGATCTCTTTCCCAAATTGCACAGTAAAAACTCGTTCCATTTTTCGATCTAATATCACCGATCTCAACAGACGTAATATCTCGTGTATTACCTATTATTCGGGATGTATGATTGAGATTCGATTGGGTAATTGAAAAATAATCCGGATCGATATTTAACTCAATTTTTTGACACAAGCATTGAAGCAATACTAAACCAAGAGGAATGAGAATAGGAATAATGAAAAACAGGCTAAAAACCATAACCCAAGCGAAACAGAATAGTATTATTATCCCAACAATTATCTTGCCGATCGCGGGAATTGAATCGGATTCAAAAAATTTAAATTCAGGGAATTCAACCGTTGGAGGAATGGTCACGGAAAGATTGCGATCGCTGCGCTTGAGAATCACATTCGTATTCATCGGCTTGCGAATTCTGCGGAAGCGATAATTGGTTCGTAACGGTGCTTTTTGAGCAACGACAAGAGCATTTTTTTGATGCAATGCTTTCAATGCTACGTCGGCTGAAGGAAAGCGATCTTCCTTGGCCGGTTCTACTATTTTCTCCAACCAACTCATGAATGCTGGCGAGAGAGACAGGCGATCGCGAAAATCGAAACGCATCCGTTTTTGCGGCAAATCTGCTGGAGAGCGTCCCGTTAACACGAATAACAAAGTGCATCCCAAGCTATATAAATCCGAAGCAGGAATGACTTTACCGCGAAATTGTTCTGGGGAAATATATCCCATCGTGCCGACAAATGTACCGCCAAAACTCAATGTATTGCGATAGACTTCTTGCACCGCACCAAAATCCACTAAATAGACTTTGCCATCGGGACGAACGATAATATTTTGCGGTTTGATATCCCGATGAATGACGGGAGGGTGTAAAGAATGCAAATATCTGAGAATTTCCAGAATTTGCGTGGCAATATACTTGACGTGTTCTTCATTGAGTTTCCAACCGCGATCGATTAAAGCCGCGAGAGATTCTCCTTCGACTAACTCTTGCACGAGATAAAAATAGCGATCGCTTTCCGTATCTCGGTGAAAGTAATTCAAGTATTGTGGAATGGCAGGATGTTTGAGAGTGGCGAGAACTTTAGCTTCTCTCTCGAACAATTCCACGATTTTCCAATCTCGAACCTGACGCAGAGAAACGGCTTTAATAGCAACCCGTTGATGGATATCGCGATCGACAGCTGCATAAGTCGTTCCCATTCCCCCTTGACCTAGGAGGGTAACAATTTGATAGCGATCGTCGATAAGTTCGCCTTGATGATGGAGTTGTAACGCATCCATATTCTTCTCCTTCGTGAATGCGAAAAATAGGCTTGTCTCGCAACGATGCAAGCCAACTGAATCAATACTTGTATTATCCAAAAACTAGAGATAAGACTCAATACAGGCAAAGGCAGATTAAGGCAGATTCGGCTAGTGGTGAATATTGGAGAATTTCGAGAATCTGCGGAGCAATATATTTAACGTGCTATTCTTGAACCTTCCATCCTCGATTGACCAGAGTTGCGAGAGATTCCCCTTCTACTAACTCTTGAACGAGGTAAAAATAGCGATCGCCTTACGTGTTGCGTTTCATTTTTGAATCGACGCAATACAGGCTAAAGCCAGTTCAAATAAGATACAAAAATACCTAAAAATAACAACGCGCCGATCTATATTGCGATCGACGGCTGCGAGAATTATTCTAACTCATGATTTTACATTCTGGGGTTCGATTGCGCGATCGCAATTCTTTGATGGCGTAACTCATCCATCCCAATAATAATTTAGAGGTGTGGTGCTAGGCTAACTTCCCAAGATAATCCTTTTGCGTAACCTTGGCATTCGAGAAAATACGGAATTTCATACAAAAGATCGGATTCGCCAGTAGAGATAGATTCTTCGATAACAAAAGGTGTAATTGCAGAAAGCACTTCTTCGATTGTTTCGCACACACCAGAGCCATCAGAAGTGCTAACCAAATAAACAATATGGTTTTCTTGATTAACGCTACGATCTTGGGTTTGAAAAAGATTGGTATACATAATAAAAGCCTCGTGAATTTATCTGGGGTTTGAACTTGTTTGCTTTGTAATTATTATGCGTCGATAGTTTGGAAAAAACTGCGATCGCATGCGTTGCGTTTTTGTGAACTAAGACGTATTGCGATGCGATCGTCGATCTCCTTGACTATTGATCTAGATCGCAAGGAGGATGCGATCTAAACACGCATTTGCTATTGATGACCTCCCGTATCGCCGCCGTCACTGCATCCACCATCAAAACCTCCATCACGACCTCCTCCAAAATCCATACTGCTATCGCCAAAATTGTCACCTTCCCAAGTGCTGCCATTTTTCCTGTTTCTTTGCGCGATGTTGGATAGGGTCGCCATTGAGATCGCGAACAAGATAGAGATTAGCCAAACCAAAACAATCGAGACAAGAGGCGAAAGGAGATCGCTACTGGGTTGTTGCTGCAAGATTTTGATGAGTGCTTCCGTACCTGCTACCGTACCGCGATCGAATTTATCTTGCTGGAAATCGGGGATAATCTTTTGTTGGATAATTTCGCCGACTTCGCGATCGGGGAGAATTTCCTCAACCCATCCCTGTTTCAATTTCCACGCAGCGATCGCGTTGAGAAATCAGAAAGAGCACCCCGTTATTTTCTTCCTTAAATGCACCCGAAGAAAGATTACTTTAAGGTACGATCGCAATTTGCGGCGGCGGTGGCGGCAAATTAACCGGCGCATCTGCCATCACTTGCACGACACTTTGAGAGGTGGTTTTAATCGAACTGGAAACCCATTGGAAAAAAGCTTTTAAAGTGTCCGGTTGCAAATTATTCAACTTAACCACAATTTCGGTAATACGCTTTAGCGTATTCTCATCGGCATTAGAACCCGCAGCACAGGCAATGATATTACCAGGACGCTTGCGTTTGATGCGATCGGCTGCTTTTTCCCAGCGATCGGTTGGCATGCCATCAGTCATCAAAAAAATTAGGGGTTTCCAATCGCCTTTTTGGATATCGCTAGACTTGCGAACCTCTCGATCGATGCACTGTTCTAGCAGATTTAACGCCGCACCTAATGAAGTCGAGCCGCTTGCTTGAATTCTCGGTTCTTGAAACAGCATTAAATCGGTTAAAGGAGAAACTTGATAGGCAGTACTATCGAAAGTAATGACTGAAAGATAAGCGGTTTCTAATGCCATCGGATCGCCTTGCAATTCTGATAGTAATGCTTTCAATCCTTGGCGTACGGCTTCGATAGGTTCTCCCGACATCGAACCGGAACAATCTAACAACAAATAAACGGGTAAACGACGAGACATAATTGACCTCAGAAGAGTAAAGAGTGGGAAACTACTTCAAAACTTGACGAATTTTTTGTCCCATGACTTCTAACTCAAACCATTGAGAAGAAATAGGAAGAGAAAAGGATGCTTTTGCAGGCAAACCATCAGTATATTTTTTTGCAACTTTACCTTGGGAATCATAGATCGTTCCCGTGGGGGCAACGATTTGATTTTCATCGACGACTTCTGCGAAAATTTCGACAATATCCCGCATATTTTTGGCAATTTTGCTATCCCAAATATCGATATCCGTTCCCGTTTTCAAGTCATCTAACTCTTGAAATTGGCGTTCGTCGATCGCATCCCCAACCCCAATCAGAACGCATTTCACTGCATTTCTCTGCCCCGTAGCGATTTGGCGGGCCAGTTGCAAGCTATATTGTTTGACGCTAACGAGATCGTCTAATTTACCATCGGTGATAAAGAGATACATCCCTCGCTTGGCATCGGGAAAGCGATCGCAGAAATAACGAATGGCAGGCGTTAAATGAGTCCCCAAACCAAAGGCTATTTTTTCTACACCTTTAATTTTTAATTGACGGCATTCTCGTTCGCCGAGATCGCCGATTTCCTCAATTTCTTTGCCATCTCCTCCTGCCCAATAAATGACTGTCGTTCCCCCTCTGGCATCCAAATTTTCAGCTAAATAACCGATAAATTTTTGTGCCAAAGGTTCGACAATATTGGCAGTGGATTTGAGAAATCCTTTTTTAATGGCATCCTCATAGGCAGGACGTTGAAAAGATTGCACGTCGCGACCGTCTTCGTTGCGAATCGTTACCCAACCTTTTTGCTCGTAAGCCGTTACCATCGGAGGTGGAACGGAACCTTGCAACATTCTGCCGTACCAATCTTTCATCGAGGCACTGGCATCCAAAGCCACGCCTGTTTGCCAGCCTTCTGCGTTCTGTCCTTGGGGTTCCATCAGAATGGTAAAATTAACCTGCAATTCTGCCCCCAAATTGCAAATACTGACCTTTCCGAGTTCCTTCGCCGTGCGATCGCTCGGAATGGTAAAATCTGTTTTCAACATAGTTAAACTCTCTTTTGCAAGCTTCAGTGTGGTGCGTTAGTAAAACGTAACGCACCACAACATCTACGAATTCACCAAAACTTCAGAAATGTCTTGAACGATATCCCGAGAAGCCGCACGAACGACAAATTGAGTCTCGCCCTTGGGGAGAATAAAACGGAACTTACCGGGCATCCCATCCGACCAGTCTGCCAAAACTTGCCCGGAAGGAGACTCGACGCGACCGGTAGGGGCAACTACATCCAAAGCGAGTTCCCCAAAGACCACGGCTAAAATATCGGCTTCATTTTGCATGGATGCAACCATGCCGCTCGACCAAAGATCGTAATCGATCCCCGTGCCTTCAAACATATCGTCGAGGCGTTCGAGTTGCCCTTCATCGACCTCTTCACCAATGCCGACGAGCACGAGTTTAAAGGGTTCAGGCTCTTGTCCGGCAAGGGTTTTCCCAATATTCAAACAGTAATTGACGCATTCTTGTTCGTCTTGAATAATGCCATCGGTAATAATTACACCAATGGTACCGCTTGCACCTTTGGCCACTTTCTCAAAACCGTATTGAATGGCGGGAAGGAGTTTCGTTCCCCGTCCCCATTTCTGTACTTGGGGACCTGCGATCGCGCTAGTCGTCCATTCTTGTTCGTTGTATTCGCCGATTTCTTCAATTTTACCGCCATCGGGACTGACCGCCCAATAAATGGCCGAAGCCTTTCCCGAAAGCGCGATCGCGGCGAGCATGCTGCCCAGTTTTCGCGCTACACCTTGAACGTAGTTGGGATCGCCACCAAAGAGACCGCCAAAACCGTACATTTTTTTCAAAGAAAGGGAACCATCGAGAGCGAGGTAAGCGCGAGTATCGCCTTCCCCAAAAATCAGCTCGGGATCGGGCATAAAACAAGCAACGATTTCGTGAGAACCATCGGAATGCGGTAAAACATTGACATCGGCAAGCGGGCGAGTGGGTCGGGCAATTTTTGTCATTTTTGCCTCCTTAAATTAGTATTTACGATTCAATTGAGGCGCAATCTTTGCGCCCTGACAAAAACTTTTCTTCTCTCTAGGGAAAAGGCAACGCACTGCGATGGCAGACTGTCCAAGGAGTACGTTACGCTCATCTGACGATTTTCAACTGAGAGGAGGTTTGCGAGTAAACGGGCTTTTTTCCCTCGCAGTTTTATCTTCCCTAAAGGCTGAAGAATCCACCAGACAGGTGAGGGCAGGTTAAAGCAGGTATCATCGAAGGGAGTTTTACTGATATCGATGCCTAACGGTTTTCTAAAAGACATTTTTCTTCGCAATTCGGTTTGGGTCGCGATCGCTTCGCTCAATGCTACACTTGCTGCATCCGAACTTGCTACATCCGAGGGGCGAGTCTTTTGACTCTTCTCTCAACATACTATTCAATCTATTGGTGAAACGAGCTAAAGAGATAGAGGAGGCTCTCATTCTACAAAACAAGCTCCCACAATCAAAATTGATTTGAAGGGTGCTAGCGACTCTGCTTTTCTTGCAGTTTTTGGAATTTGCGATGCACCCCTTTTAACTCTTCGAGCTTATTTTGATGATGCTCCATTTGTTTAGCATAGTGTTTGATTTGTTCTTCGTGGTATTTGATTTGTTCTTCGAGACTTTCAGAGAGAATTTGAAATTCGGGAGTCATTTTTTGTTATCCTTTGCTTTCGATACCTTTATTATTGCAGTGTTGGGAGAAAAAGAAAGCGATCCATTCCGCTCTCATCTTGTGAATTTTATCGCTACACTTGCGTACATTCAGACAAGAAACCCAATGACAGGAATAGGACAATTGATAAAATCTGGCTCTCATTGTTTTTCTCCGCGATCGCTGGCGAGTTTCGCCTCTTCTCTATCGATGGCGATCTATCGGTTTTGCTGCACCACATGGGTTAGCTCGTGAGCGATTAACTTTTGACCTTCTTGCGTTTCGGGACGATATGTCCCCTGTCGGAAAAATACATCTCGTCCGGTTGTAAATGCCTTAGCTTGCAGGGATTGATTTAACAGGGTAGCTTTATTGTCTGTATGAACCCGCACTCCGCTAAAATCGAATCCCATGACTTCCCCGAGGGATCGCTGTAAGGTTGCATCCAAGGGCTGGCCGCGACCTCGTGCCCTCTCGATGTCGCTTTCAATTTGCCGAGATGCGACACCGCTTCCCGAGCCTGGAAATCCCGATCGCATCTCGATCGAGCGCATGATAATAATGGGTTTTCTTCTTATCGTTTCCTCTTGCTCGGGCCGATCTGGCGTTTCCGGCTCGGGGTTAGCCGAGGAATTGAGATGTCGGACGACCTCTGAGGCAACGCGATCGGCTTCCCGTTCGTAGCGATCGCCTGCCGCACCGACCGTTAATTTAGTTTGAATCGATACCCCATTGTCTCCCGATGAGGTGACGGTTTCCTCTTCTGTGGTTGAGGACTCTGTGGCTCTCGTTTCGTGAGTTTCTTTGATGCTTTCCTTGCGTTCGGTGCTTTCCTCTGACATTCGCGATCGATCTTCGGCTTCATCGGTGGTAGACCACATTGTTTCTAGTGTTGTCGATGCGACGCTTGCTGATGCTCCTGCGGCTGCACCGTATACATCTTGCGATTCCATCCCGACGGTTTTTGTGGTTCGACTCGAGGAATCCGTTGTTGTTTGAGTGGTCGAACTGTCACTGCTTTTGTCTCTATCTCGCATCTGTTCTTCTTCTGTTCCGCTCTCGCTGCTTTCAATGGGATGAGGAATCGATCGATTGGCAGGATCGTCCAATTTTCCTTCTTTTTTCAACTCTTGGAGAATCCATCGCCACAAACTTTCAATATTGTCATGAGTATATTTATTCTCATCGTACAAATATTTTTCAATTCGTTCCACAATGACATCGATAAAATCCTGCAATCCCAGTTTTACAGCTTGTTTCTGGATGTAAGCCAATAAAAATCCGCTCATCTGCGTTAAATGCGAGCCACCGACTTCAATGGTTCTCTGGATGATACCTTTGCTGTTTCCCGTCCCGCAAAGCAATTGCACGGGGGAAAATTGCCGAGTCGATCGCACTTTACCCGTCTCTAAAGATTTCCTCTGAATGGGCAGAACTTCGCGATCGCCTGTCGGGGTTGGCGATCGCTCGCGTGTGAAAAAAGGGCGAGATAGTTTATCCCTTTTGGCAACGTTCTCAAAGGCGTTTTCCCTTGCTTGTTGAATTCTAATTTTCACCACTGCACTGTCCTCCCGAGCCTCATATTCAAGATTCTATCGTTGCGATCGCCCTTTGAATCATCATTCCTACTTTATCTTAGATTTTCCATCAATGCGATCGCGATCTCGTAATACTAATATTGCTCTTTGATGGGTGTTCTGCGATTGTTAGGATAGAGGGGATGATGTTATCTACACCAGTAAAATGGGCGCATTTGCTTTCGCATAACGCGCCCGACAAGAGCAATTTCTAGGCTTTGCGATCGGAATCTACATTAGATTTAGAGTGCTTCTTACTTTAAAGTCTCTTTCTCTTTTGTATCATACGCATCTTTGTACTCTCCTACCAGATTGCGCTCGATTGCTTTTGCCCATTTCCCGAATATCTCGTATTGATTTTTAAGATTATCCAACTTACCTAAATAATCCTCGATTTCATCTAGCATATCTTCATTCTTAGGCTCGTGTGCTTTTGCGTGAATGAGGAAATTTTCCCATGAAATCTTCTTGTGTTTATTCCCCGATGCACTCAGTCCATCACTCTTATCGGTGACTTCACACTTGGGTTGCGTATAGGATATCCGGGGTTTGAGATCGGAATCATCCTGTGCTAACGCTATTCGGGCTGGGTTTTCATTCGATAGCACGTTGTGAAACTCAAGAATAATCCGATTCGCGGTCCCGCCTGCACCTCCAGTTGCTCCTAAGCGCTCATTTTGTTCGCCATGACCCATCTCGTGTTGTAGTGCTATATCATCTTGACCTTCTCCAATAACGGCTAAATTGCTTGATGCAACGTAGTAACCGCCACCATTGCCCTCAATGAATCGATGCGCGTCACCCTGTCCGTAATACTCGTAATGTCCCGTCCAATCGGAATTGGTCTGCAGAAATGACAGTGGTTTATTGAGAGAAATTTCGATGAGAGTTTTACCCTCAAGTGATTGTGTCTCGTACTTCAACTCATCTCTATACGAGCTCAGTAGGTCTTCTCCTTTCTTACCCGAGTTTGGCACTTCCAAGATTGAGATGTTGGTTAAACCTATTTTTTGCTTAATATCTTCGATCTTAGTGGTATCGAGGTCTCTCTGAATTAGGGAGGTTTGTATGCTATGTGTATTTTGCTGCACTACATGGGTCAATTCATGGGCAATCAGTTCTTGCCCTCCTTGATTTGCAGGATTGTATTCGCCTTTCTTGAAGAAGATATGATTTCCGGTTGTAAAGGCTCTGGCTTCAAGAGAGCGATTTAATTGGTCGGATTGACTATCCGTATGAATTTTTACCTCGCTAAAATCAGCTCCTATTGCCGATCCCATTGACTGTTGCAGATTAGCATCTAGCGGCTGACCGCTACTTTTGGCGCTATTGATACTGGACTCCAATTCTCTTGATGCCATACCACCCCCTCGGGTTTCTTTCTTCTGCACCAAAGGTTTTATCGACATTGGCTTTAGCATGATGTTTGGACTGCGCCGCACCAATGAATCTTCATTGCTATCCTTGCTAGATTCGATACTAGATTCGATTTTCTGGCTTGTATGAATGCGACGGACGACCTCGCCCGCAACGCGATCGGCTTCTTTTTCGTAAGGATCGTTAGCTGCACCAACAGTTAGTTTGGTTTGTAAGGAATTGGCGGGTAAGGGCGGTAATGGATTCTGAGTGAGTAACTGCGTAGCATTATATTTTCTCTGGATGGGGATTTTCTCAGATATTTGTTTCGTTGCGGCATTAGGTGCGGCTCGCTTTTGCACGAAAAATTCATCTTGGGCTGCATCTTGGGTTGCATTGTCGCCCTTTTGGTTTTCTCGATCGCGCTGCACGCTTGCAAACATCGCTTTCATCCTCAAAATCCATTTCATCAACTATAACCGACGGCGCGAGAAAAATGAACTGGCCAAAAGTCTAAAACGCCCAATTTTTCCCTTTCCCAAACATTTTTTAACAAAGTAAAGGAGTGTCTCCATCTCCGAGAAAGACAAATCAACCCAAAGTTAGCCATGCCAAGACTTCCGATGCAGTAAGCGATAATTCTAGCTCCTGGAGGATTGGCAATACACTATCGCCTCGCAACAGCCGCACTCTTTGTTCCCAATCTTCCTTTTAATAATTTTTATTTTACCATAAATAATTAATTTGCACTACATTTTTTCCAAGCCGCCCTCCACTTCGTTAAAGGGCGGGGCTTTAAACCCAAATTTTTGGTAAAAATTCGTCGAGGGTGAGTTTGGCGATCGCGCTTTGAACCATGATTCCGACTCAAATTAATGTTTTTATCTTTGCCTATTTTTAGGGTCTCGGTCGAACTTCTCGCGATTTCCCAAATTGATAATCAATCATTGAAATGACCGTCTTCCTTGCGAATTTATCGCTTCGGGAAACGCATATACGTCTTCCGCCGCAACCTTGCCATCCCAGTGAAATTCGCTCTCATAAATCGGTCGTCCGAGTTTGAGATATTCCGATCGCACCGCCGCGAGAATATGTTCCATTTCCAACACGTCGCCTTGTTCTGCTGCCATAAATGCCGCATTGATAGCAATGTTATAAATCGTTCCTCCCGTTAGGTTCATCCGACCCAAATAAACATAATCTAAATCCCCGACGGGCAATGCTGACGGAAACACTTTTTTCCACAACTGCTGGCGATATTGTTCCGAGGGAAAGGGAAAATCGATAATAAAGCGCAGGCGGCGAATGAAAGCGGTATCGAGAGAGGCTTTTAAGTTGGTGGCCAAAATTGCCATACCGCGATAGGCTTCAATCCGTTGCAGGAGATAATTAATTTCGATGTTGGCATAGCGATCGTGGGAGTCTTTGACTTCACCGCGCTTGCCAAAGAGAGAATCTGCTTCGTCGAAAAAGAGAATTGCTCCCCCTTCTTCTGCCGCGTCGAACAAACGGCGTAAATTCTTCTCAGTTTCTCCGATATACTTGCTCACGACTGAAGAGAGATCGATGCGATAGAGATGCAAATCTAACTCGTTAGCAATCACCTCTGCTGCCATGGTTTTCCCCGTGCCGCTTTCCCCGGCAAATAGCGCCGCCGTCCCCAAGCCTCGATTGAGGCGATCGCGAAAGCCCCAATCGTCGTAGACTCGCGATCGCAGGCGCGCCTGATGGACGATCTGCCACAATAATCCCATCTCCTCTTCCGGCAAGACCAAATTCTCCCAACTGGCTTTGACCTCCAACCGTTGCGCCAAACTGTCCAAGCGAGGTAAAGTGCGTTGCAAGCAGTGGCGCCACAGCACTCGAGCGCGTTCTTCCTCCTCGCGATCGCCGGCAGATGCGGCAATTTTTTCGATTTCCCCAAAATTCAAATTAAACTGACCCGCCAACCGCAAGGGAGAATCGCCTGCCTTGCTTGCCAAGAGCCGTTCCCAAGCGCCGCGCTGTTCCTTGGGAGTGGGAAAACCCACCTCAATCGCTACCGCATCCCGATTGGGGGGAATCTTCACCTCGCGACTGTCCAAAAAGATCAAGCCTCCATTTTGACTGAGGAAACGCCGCAAAGATGCCCCTCGCGACCCTTCCACCATGACCTCCTGCGTGTCGATATACAACACCAAAACGAGTAAATATTCTTCGCGCTGCCACAGCCGCAAAAACTCTGTATATTCGGCATTAGAAGCGGGAATAAGTTCCCCCATCAGTCCGTAGAGCGATCGCCCGTAACTTGTTGCCACTTCTGCAGCAATTTGCTGTTTGCAGGCGGTATTTCCTCCCAATAACTGAATGATGGGCAGCGATCGCCCTGCATCCGCTCGTTCTAAAACCGAGCGAATTTCTTTCACTGTCTCTTGTTGAGAAGGAGAAAGCGCCGATAATTTTTTCCCCTTTCCGGTAATTCCTAAAGGAAATAATAGAGAAGCCAAACGGCGATCGATAAAATTCGATCCCGTCAGAAAATTGAGAATGCGATCGTCGATTTTCAGGGGACTCGACATCATCGGCAGTGAGTCCCGTACGGCAATCTCCAGCAAGCGCCAGTAGCGTAGGGGTCGTTCTGATGACATGGCATCCCAACTCGGCTCGGCAAAAATATCAAACGCCAAAGCAAAGGTAGGATAGGACATATTTCTTCCCCCTTGCAAGCGATCGCACAGTTCCGGCATGGCTGCATCGATTTCCATGGCCGCGCACAGGAGCAAAACCCCCTGTTCCAACGGGGAGAGACCGAAACAGTTCCCTAAATATTCGAGGGCGGGAGGCAATTGCAGGGGTTGGAGGGGCTCGGGTTCGCCATTCTCCAATTCCGGGGCATCATTGTCTTCTAGCATCCAGACCATGCGCGATCGCAGTGCTTGTATGGCTTCTCCCAATGCGAGGCGATTCTCGTTTGTCATTCTCCAACCTCCAGGCGTTGATCTCGAGCAAATTCAGAGGGTTCGGTAATAAAGTCTACTGGGATGCTATCCACCCCATCGACCCGCAATCGCACGATATAATCTCCCGTTGGCACGTTTCGGACTCTAAAGGTCAAAGTCGAGGGTTCCCTTGGATTTTCTGGCGTGACGAGGCGGTGCAGGGGAATGCCGCGATTGCCCAGCAACAATACCGCCCGTTGAGCGGGGCGCACGCGGGGAATGCAGGCAACCTCAATCGTTAAATGACCCGGACTCTCCTTGGTTGTGGTAAGAGCGAGTATCTGCGGGGCAAACGCTAAGGGCAATTCTTCACTGGCCTGTTGGTACTCTTCCCTCGGCACTACTACGGAAAGGCTGTAAAATCCTGCCACCCAATGGGACGCGCTCTCTGCATCGGCTTCGCGATTGGGGAGTTGTACTGACAGTTCTTCTTCGCTGGGATGGGAAAGGGGGGAGAGAGCGATCGCCTCATTGAGGAGGGGATGGAGTAATTGCACCGAAATATCGAGACGATTCATCAACGTACCTCGCAGGGTTAAAATATCGCCAAACTGGGCGCTGCGCTGGCGATGGGGCAGGTGAATCTCTTTTAAGGTTGGAACGCCGATATTTACTAACGGACGCCCCCCAGCCCGACCGTTCATTTGTGGGAGAACCGGTAATGCGGCTTTGACGGGAATCTGACTGTCCAAAACCACCACGGAAATTTGATAGGCTACCGAAGCGCGATATTGAGCTTGAAAGACCTGCCAAATTTTCGAGATTTCTTCAAAAGAGAGGGATTGCGGCACGATATTAAGACCGTCGATTTGTTCGTGCAGATCGCTAGAGGGCAAGCGTTTTGATGTGGCGGCAAGAATTTCGGCGGGTTTGAGGATTTTATGGTCGTGAAAGATACTCATGACGCGACCGAGGAGTTGATGGCTTGCTACTTCATCCTCGTCTTTTCCGTAGGCAACGATTAAATAGTAAAGATCCAATCCTAACGGCGGTTCGTCGCTAACGCCCCGTTTGACTTGCGTCATTTTCGGGCGGTTTCGCCAAGCCGGATTAGGGGTTGCATGATAAAGAAATAAGTTAATTTGATTGCTATCGCTGTTGCTGCGCGCTTTGTCGAGAGGAAGGGAGGTAATGCTGCCGCTTCCGAGGTCTTCTCGCAAGCCCGAGAAGAGTAAGTTTTGTAAAGTGGTCGTGACCGCCGCGATCGCGAGAGAGTTACTCATTCGTAATTCAACTAGAAGCTCGAGATTGACTTTTATAGCATTTGTCCTTTTGGATTCTCGAATTGGGACTTTTTACTCTGCTTAATATTAAACCAATTTTAAAGAGAGGGACAACACTCAAAGTCCACACTGCGAACAAAGAGCCGATGAAACTTCCCTCGAGCCAGAGCGAACGAATAACAGTCAACAAAAATTGTCAACATTGCTCGGATCTTTACAGTTCTTTACAAAACAGAAAGATTTTAAGATTGCCAATGCGATCGCTTTATACCAAGAGTAGAAAAGCAATCAAGTTCGGCTTCTTCTCGAAGAGAATTAATCAATGCAAAAGAAGCATTGCAATAAGGATTTCGAGCTTTCCAATCGCACTTCGTCAAATCGAGAAACGCAATAATTTTTTTTAATCATAGCATTATCGGTCAATAGGATGTTATTGCAATGCCAAAAAGATTGAAAGCATTGTTCGCTTGCTAAGCAGTGAGGTCAATATCGATCGCCAATTGTTGCGAAAACCGTAACCCCCGCGATCGCCCTAGTCAATGCTCTTAATCTAGAGACATCTCAACAGGACAAGACCATGCAACTGCGACAATTGGCTTTATTTTGCGTTTTCTGCTTTCCTCTCGGATTAACTGCTAGCGCGATCGCTCTCCCAAAATCCGATGAAACGATTGCCTCAACCAACCAACAAGAACTCCCCAGACCAATGAGTTACGTCGATTATACCTTTTACCAACAGACCATCCAAAAGACCGTGGCAATGGTTGCCAATGGGCGATCGCAGAGCCTCGCCCGACAATTTGGCTTAAATATCCTCAACGTCACTTGGGAAGATACGGGACGCTATCACGGCTCTGCGGTGGGTCCCAATATCAGCGACATGACCATTCAAATACAGCAGCGCAACCCTCGCACCAGTGAGTATCGCTTGCATCTCATGCCTGTCATTCGCCATCCCAACTTTACCGACAAATCCGCCGATATTCCCCTCGATCGCTTCTTTCTCCTGACGGGAAATGAAAAAGGCACATCCCTGCAAAAGGTATCTCTGCGAGAATTTCTGGGAAATTTACGCAAGTATTTGAACGAGCCGGATTCTTGGGCAGGTCGAAAAACCTCGTTACTCGCCGATCGCGATACCCACGTTCTCGTCTCTGCCCAAGCCTGTTTTCTCCCCATTCCCAGAGAAAGCAAAGCGGAATTCAATCCCGTTCTGTTCAACTATCAATCTTATGAAGGCGATCCCGCCGTCCTGACGATTTTAGCCACGCGAGAAGGAACCAGCGTCACAATTATTGATAATAAGCGAGATGCTTTTGATGCGGGCTTGACATGGGGACAGCGTTTATTTTTCAATCAGAACGGCGATCGTGCCAGTTTGACGGGTCAAAGACTCAGCGACTTTCAAGGGGAAAATCCCGGCGAATCTTCCGCCAACCCGACAGTAGAGGCGGCTGGAGAGGAAGGGTTAAATATGGTGATGCTCATTCAAGTTCCCCTCAAACAGAAAAATCCCTTGGGTTTTGGATTTAGCGGGGAATTGGAAGATGGGATCGTTCCCTCGGCTCCTGTCTTAGAAAGCGCCCGCAGCGATGTAGAAGCTGCCGTTATCGGTCACGGAGAAATCGAGGGACCTTTTACGGAAATTGATAATCTGGCGATCGAGCGCGATCCCGACTTTCCCGTTCGCGTGACCGTACAGTTTTACAAGGCCACTAGTAACGGCGTGGTTTCCGAAAAAGATATGCGAGAGATAAAAGAGCAAATCGATCGCGTTTACGATGATGCGGATTATGTCGGCAGTTTGGTCGTCGATGGGGATACCGGGCGACCCACCGAGTACCATGGCAATAAGGTCGAACCCCCGGACTGGTGGGATGCCTTTTGGCGCAGGCACGAAGCCAATACCGGACAAACGCGAGAGGAAGCCTTGGAAATGTTGCGGCGCTGGTTAGGCGAAAATTGGCAGCCGAGATCGCCTCGAGAGTTACAAGAAAAATTGGATTCCTTGAATTGATCGGGCGCGATTGCTTTCTCTAAATTCCCCTTGGGTATTCTACAAGGGGTAAGGAGCGATCGCGCAAACGAGCAATGAGATCGCGATCGCATTGCTCCTCCGATCCCCGTCATTTGACTCCTTGCGCGAAGGCATACCCATAGACGATAAACTTCACGAGATAAGAGCCAGATGGATCGCTGTGTTATGCTTGTCAAATTGCGATGATAAAGATGTCATAAGCCAAGGACAAAAAGAAGATGACTCTCGAATTTCAACTCCTCTCCACCAACCTCGAAGAACAAATCAAATATCACGAAGAACAAGTCAACGACTATGCTAAACAAATGGAGCATCATCAAAATAAGCTCGAAGAGCTAAAAGAGGTTCATAGCAAATTACAAAAGATGCAAGAAAAGTGGAGTAAATAGTGCTCTTCTCATCAATGTTTATCGTTCAATTTTGGAAAGATTCTCAACGCCTGTAGTTCCTGCGGGAGTTTTTACATTAGCAAAGGAACGTCCCGATTATTCCCATGCCCCGATTAGAGAAAACGCCGCCCAATCTATCGGACGCGTATAAGTTTCTCGCGTTTTTAGCATGGCTTGGCGCAAGGCTCGGGCTTTGTTGGGGTTTTGCTGGAGTTGGCGGTAAAACTCGGTCATCAAGACGGCAGTGGGTTCGTCCCCCACTTTCCACAAAGAAACAATCGTACTAGCCGACCCTGCCGTTAGGAACGATCGCGATAATCCCAAAACACCGTCTCCGGTAATCTCTCCCCGTCCCGTATCGCAAGCGCTGAGGACAATTAGATCGGCGTTGAGATTCAGGCGACTAATTTCCCATGAAGTCAAAAAACCATCGGTCTCTGCATCCGCAGTAAAGGCAAGAGACCCCGGCGATCGCCCCAAGGCTTTGACTTCATCGAGAAGACCGTGGGTAGCGAGATGAGCGATCGCGACTTCGGGCAAGCGGCGGGTAATTTCGCTTTCTGTGGCGGTTTCCCCCAGAAGAGCGGGAGTATCGAGAATGCGAGCGATATTTTTGGCTTCGGTTTCCGAACCGGGCAAGGTTGCAAGGGGTTTGTTCGTACCGGGTAATGCAGGCATGACGGGATTGCCGACAATTAAAATTCCCGAGGGGGCCGAGCGATCGACTTGCCTTTTTCTGGCTTCTGCGAGTCGTACGGCTTGGATGGCAGGGGCGATAATGAGGAGGTGGCGATCGACGAGATAGGTATCTTCGGCATCTTGCAGAGTGGCAAAGGGCAGTAAAAACAAGAGGCGATGGGGAATGATAATGAGGGGGTCTTCCGGGCGAGGGGGAAGTAAATCGGCAATGGGATCGATGAGAACGCGATGCAGTTGTTGCAGTTTGGCACGAGTGCGTCGGGGACTGCGAGAAAAGATGCCCCCACGAGCATCTTTAAGAAAGCGATCGAAGTTCTCTTTGGCAGCAAGCTCGATCGCGGCTTCGGAGGTTGCCCTTAAGTCTATTTGTCGAAAATGGACTTTTCCCGTCGGTTGAATCACCCAAATGAACAGCTTGGAGGCTTTGCCTGTTAATTTTCCCTGACCGATGAAACTATCATCGGGCACGATCGAGTATTCGACTAAAGTCGCATTGCGATCGCGGGCGATTTTGCGGATATCTGCAATGGTGGGAGGCGGGATTTCTGCTTCTCCCGAGGTTCGCAAGGATAGCCGCTCGGCATAGGCCCGCGCCCGTCCCCGTTCTGCAATTTCTAAGGCTTCTTCAATGCGTCCTCGTTCCGCGAGAATCGCTTGCAACCAACTGTAAGAAGTGGTTTGAGTATCGAAGAGGGAGATTTTCTGAGTATCTTCTAAATCCGTTCGCAGGGATTCTCTCACGGCGATCGCTTTTTTTAGGGTCTCTTCTGCGGCTTCAATATCTCCCATTTTCCAGAGAGTATGCCCCCAATTGCCCAAGAGAATTCCCTGCAAGGGAGTATCGCTGGCATCGATGGCGAGGGTGTAACTTTGCTGGAAATATTCAACGGCGCGATCGTATTGTTCTAAGTTTCCATGGGCGAGTCCCAATCCCGCGAGTGCCGTGGCGACCAAGCGCACATCGCCGACTTGGCGGGCAAAAGTGAGGAATTCTTCGTATCGGGCGATCGCCTGCGAGAATTCTTGGGTAACGTGATGCAAGGAGGCTAAATTATTGAGGGCATTGGCTTCGAGTGTTGCGGGGGCGGGAAAGTTTCCCGTGCGGGCGCGCTCTAAACTTTGTTGATAATAATCGCGGGCGCGATCGTAGCGTCCTCGTGCGGCGGCAAGCGCGCCCAAACTGTTAAAAATGCGAGCGATCGCTGCTTCGTCTTCGCTCTCTTTGGCAATAGTCAAACTCTCTTGATACAAAGATTCGGCGCTTTCGTAATCGCCGATATTGAGGTAGACATTGGCAAGATTTCCCAAAACGATCCCTTCTGCTCGGCGATCGCCCACAATTCTTTGCAACTGTAGGGCTTCTCGGTTGTCAGAAATAGCGCGAGCATAATCTCCCATGAGACGGTAAGCATTGGCAAGTCTGCCCCGGGCTTTGGCACGGGCGACGGTATCCCGACGGGCGATGGCGAGGTCGAGATAATCTTGATAGGTGGAGATCGCGGCTTTCAGTTCTCCTCGTTGCTTGTAGGCGAATCCCAAATATTCCAAGACGGCCATTTCTCGACTTCTGGTTTGTAATTCTCGATATCTCTGCAATGCCATTTGCAAAGATTGAATCGCTGCTTCAAGGTTATGGTTGCGATAAAATTCGATGCCTTCGAGGAACAGGCGATCGGTTTCTTGTAAGAAGGGGGTGGGTTGTTTTTCCGTTGGGGTTTGCTCGTGAGGAGGTGGAGAGGCAGCAAAACTTACAGGCATTGCGTTTGCCAATACCCACAGAGAAAAGAAAAGAGCGCATTGGAATCGGAAACGATTAATCATTTTCAAGCCTCATTTTTGCTTTTGCGGTAGGAGAAGAATAGCGATCGGCTGCGATTAACATCGGGATGTAGCATGCTACGTCCCGATTCGCGATCGATTAATAGTGCCAGCGAGCGCGATAGCCTCGAGCATCGATATGACAGAGATTGGAGTATCGGGTATAGCGTCCCAAACCGCCAGGCCACCACGGATCCAACAGCCAGTACAGTTGATTGCCCGTGAGATTGTCGCAGACAAAATCGATCGCGTCGCCGACGATATGGCGGCTGTATTTTGCGCCACCTACAGCTCGGTTGATATGGGGCGGGCGATACCAACTGGTAATGATAAAGGGACGACCGACGCGATCTCGCGCTTGTTGGGCGAGGGTGGCAATGCGGATCATGGCATTAAAGGTGGCATCGTTGGGAGGCATGCGCGTCCCGCCTTTGGTGGCTTCAGCCCAAGTAAAATTACCATTGGGGAGAATGGTGGCGGCTAGTTGAATATTGTGTCGCGTCCAGCGATCGGGGCGATCGGGAATAATAATCGTTGGTTTATCTCGCTCGCTGGCTTTTTCTTTTTCGAGGCGTTTGGTATCTTCAATTAAAGACGCAAGGGCGGCGGAACGCGTTTTTAATCCCCGCCATAACTGGACGATGCGGATGAGCGACTCTCTTTGCTGGTGATTTTCGCCATAGTAGCTGGGAATGCGGCGAATAAAATTGAGAAGTTCGCGATCGAGTTGGGTTGCCACGCGTTTTAGATCGTCTCGGGACTCGGGACTGGCACTTAAAATTTTAGGATCGATGCCCAATTTTGCCAAGGCGGAAGTGCGAGAGTCCAACTGCTGCCAAAGGCGAAATCCCTCTGTAATCGCGTTTCGCTGGCTGCCCTTGCCTTCGTAATAGTGGGGGATGCGCTGAATGAAATTGAGGAGGGAGGCATCAAAAACCCGCAACCCCGGATCGGGACTGGTGGCGGCTTCGAGGGAGACGATCGCTTCTTCGCGGGAGGGCAGTTGCCGCCAATATTGAGTTAAGCGCAATAGGGCTTCCCGTTGGTGGGGATAGCCGCTATAGTTGCCGGAGAGGCGCTGGACGAACTGTTTGAGGGCGACATCAAGGCGATCGCTTTGCAATTGAGAAGCCTGTACTTTTTCATCTCGGGCGAGAGAAGCGATTGCGGCATCAACTGTATCCAAACGCCGCCAGATGCGAACGGCAGCAAGGAGGGCTTCTCTTTGGTGAGTCAGTCCGGAGTAATATTCGGCTATTCGTTCGGTGAGGGCGAGGAGTTGCTTGTCTAAGTCTGCCAGATTTTGAGGAATGTAGCGACCGTCATAATCCGTAGCAATATCATTTTTATAGGCCTCTAAAAGCCGATCGCGATCGCAGGCGAGGAGTTGTCCCGTCGTTCCCTCTTTCAATTGCGGCAAATAGCCTCCCGCAATGACTTCCACTACGCGATCGCTGTATCGCCCTTCACGGGCATTCCAAAGATCGCGATTTTGCCATTGCTGTCCCGCCAGATCGTCGGTAATCGTCCGAACGAGATTGGCAGCATATTGCACCTGTTCTGGAAAACTATCGAGGTGCTCCGGATCGAGTCCGTCCTCTGTCGCTACCCCCAATCCCGTTTCCCCATCCTTCAGAATGGGGGCGCGATGAACGCGATGAAGTGCCGCCAAAATGGGCTTGTGGATGCCTGCCCGTTCCGCTTCGATCAAGTAGTGGTAATTGCGCCACTCCGGTGTTAACTCGGCCATTTGGTCACTGGTGAGGTTGTGAGGTGGTTTGATGCGCGTTCCCTCTCTCGGTCAGCATTCCCTCTCTTGGTGCGCGTTCCCTTGCGACTTTCGTCGTCGCGGGGTCGCACCGCTTGCGTCTTGCGGAGGGGCTGTCACCTGAATTGAGTTCAGGTGCTTGAAAGCCCCGTCCGAGGAGGGGTCTGACTGCTAGGCGAATTCGATTCGCCGGGGTCGCATCACTGGTGACTGATATCACACGCCTAATACATTAGCTAATTTACCCGGTAACGGGAGCAAAATAAAAACTAAGAGGGCGAGGGCGCACAAACCGAGAAAATCTCGCTTGTTATCGAGGTCCGTCACATCGTTGAGGGCGGGTTCGTCGGTATTGGGCATGAATAATAAAAGGATTGCCCAAATGATAAATTCCGATCGCGCAAAGGCAAAGAGAAGCATTAACAAGCGCGCCACTTGACCGATGGCAGCGGCGGCACGCTGACCGAACATGGCATGAACGATGTGTCCCCCGTCCAACTGACCCACGGGCATTAAATTTAAAGCGGTGACAATAACCCCCAAATAGCCGGCGATCGCTAAAGGATGCAGGTTAATTCCCATACCCGCTCCCAAACTCTCCCCGAGAGCGAGTTTGCCCGAAACAGCCAGAAAGAAGGAAAAACGGGGATCGAGAGCGGTAAACTGAAAAAGATTTGATTGTTCGGAAAGTTCCACGACTTCCGAGAGAGACAGTCCCCAAATTAACAGGGGCAAAGTCACGAGAAAACCGCTAATGGATCCGGCGAAAGCAATATCGAAAAGGGCGCGGCGATTGGGAACTGGCGATCGCTTTTGACTGAATGCTCCGAGGGTCCCTAAAAAGAAGGGAATGGGGATGAAATAGGGCAAAGTCGTACGAATCCGATAGTAGATAGCAGCACCGTAATGACCGAATTCATGCACTCCCAAAACGGCTAACAATGCCAGACTGTAGGGCAATCCCTGTCGAAAGAGGGCGGGATTGGCGTGGAGTTGTTCTTGGGGAACCCCCGCAAAAATCGCCCCCGCGTAGGTGGTGGTAAACAGGGTAATGACAAAGAGACTCAAAACCAATCTCGGTTGCTCGAGGGGAACTTCTCGGGTTGATATTTCTCGCCCTCGGGCGCGGGGGTTGGGAACGAGGGCAAAAAAAGGCTTATTGGCAGCACCTTCATGAAAAATCAGGAGGAAGCGATCGCCGAATTTGGCTTCGACATTATCCCGTACGGTTTCGTAGGCGCGATCGGCGTTGGATTTGAGACGACCCCGACAGAGAATGGCTTGGGGGCGATAATCGACGGCTTGCAGGTAATAAACCCCCCAAGGAAAGCATTTGCGGAGACTTTTTTCTTCGTCGGGGGTCAGGGGACGAGGAGTATTCGCGATGGGGGAACGCGGGGATTTTGTCTCGGGGGATGGCGTTTTTTCTTCTGGCGGGGGGGTTGGTCGTCCTTTTTGAATGAGCCACCAATACAGGAACGGACACAGAACGAAAGGAATGACCAGTAAGGGTAAAGGCAGGGGGTGAGCTTTTCCCAAAACCAGCATCCACGCGGTTAAGAGCAGGGGCGGAGTCATCAGAACGAGCCACAAGAGCCAAATGGGGGTTTTCGTGATATTCGCGACGCTCTGCTTCACGATAAAATAACTGACTATACCGAGAAAAATTAGGAGTATAATTTCGATAGTTTCCATAAGCAAAATAAGGTTGATTCTCCGCTTTGGGGCGGCGATCGCGAATTTTGACTCGTCCGGTGAAGGAGTCAAGAGTCAAGAGTCAAGAACAATTTTTCGAGGGTTAATATTTTGAAAAATTGTTATTGCTCTCCCTCGAGTCTATCTCTCTTCAGCCTACCAAATAAGGCTATACAAAAATCCTAACAAATTCTTATGGCTTGCTTTTTTGTCCGAGAACTTCGGTTTCCCTTCTAGGGAAATGTAAATTTTTGTGGCGATCGTCCGGACTGCCCCGATAATAGATGCGGAGAGAAATTGCTGGAATTGAGATGTTCGATCGCCTGAATGACTATAAAAATCAATTGGCTGATGTTATGACCCGCTATGGTCGCCGGGCGGATTTCCTCAGCATTCGCCTCGAAACGTCTCGGGGAACCAATATTCTCTTGCGAGGGGAACGCGTGGAAACCCTCAGCGAAGATGTTTCCCTAGGAGGACAGGTTCGCGCTTGTTACAAGGGAGGATGGGGGACAAGCAGTTTTAATTGCCTCGAACAGTTAAGCGATCGCGTTGAAGAGGCCCTCTCGGCGGCAAAATTGGTGGGGGAAGGGGAGACGATCTTGGCTCCTATCGAACCCGTCCGAATCATTTGCCAACTTCCTCTCCTCGGGACGGATCCCCAGCACGTTCCCTTACTGCAAAAGAAGAAACTCTGCGATCGCTACAATAGCCTACTCCGCCAAGCTGACGATCGCATTGCGACAACTTCCGTGAGTTACGGCGATCGCAATCAGCGCATTCTCTTATTTACGTCGGAAGGGACGGCGATCGATCAATCTTGGGCGGATATGGAAATGCGCTTTTCTGCCACCGCCCGAAACGGGGAAACGGTACAAACGGGACGGGAAACTATGGGATCTCGCAAGGGCTACGAAGATTTGCTCGACCTCGACGAACGGGTGCGAGGAGCAGCCAAACGTGCCGTTAAATCTCTCTCTTTGCCTCCAATCAAAGGGAATTCCTATCCGGTCGTCATCGACCCCATTTTGGGGGGTTTGTTCGTTCACGAGGCTTTTGGCCATCTCTCAGAGGCCGATACGGCTTATGAAAATCCGGATTTGTTGGAGGTGATGAGCATGGGCAAGCGTTTTGGCAGTGCGGATTTACAAATTTTTGACGGTGCTGCCCCGGAGGGACATCGCGGCAGTTATTACTATGACGATGAGGGAACGCCAGCAACAACGACGCAATTAATTAAAAATGGCGTTTTGGTGGGACGCTTGCACTCTCGGGAAACGGCGGGAAAATTGGGCGAACGACCTACGGGCAATGCTCGCTGTCTTAACTATCACTTTCCGCCTATCGTTCGTATGACCAATACTTGGATCGCTAGGGGAAGCACTCCCGTTGGCGATTTATTTCGGGATATTAAAGAAGGGGTCTACGCTCGCAATTGGTTGAGGGGAATGACGAATGGAGAAATGTTTACTTTTAGTGCTGGAGAAGCGTGGATGATTCGTCATGGAAAATTGGCCGAACAAGTTCGAGATGTGACGCTTTCGGGAAATGTCTTTAAAACTTTGGGGAATATTGAGGCGATCGCGGATGATTTTTATTGGGATGAGTCGGGGGGCTGCGGCAAGGGCGGACAAAGCGGTTTACCCGTCGGTTGCGGCAGTCCCAGTTTGCGAATTCGCGATGTTGTGGTCGCCGGATAATTGCAGTTATCAGTTATCAGTGGAAAATTTTAAGATTCGGGCGGCCAATTTTGATAGAGGCCGAGCGCATAATCCATAACTTCTTCTTTGGGAAGACGAATTTTGGGGCGCGATCGCGGATAAGAATGCTCGATCGCCGTACTATCTTGCTCGACTACGGTATCGACGGCTTTGAGAAAAAAGTTTTTCAGCAAGAGTTTGAGAAGTGGGTTGTTAAATTTGGCAAAACATAACACGAAAGTGCGCGTGCGATCGCTCGTTTCCGGATAGAGAATATGAACTTGAGCAATCTCAAATGCTCCCATTTGCGTCGAGAAAACCGTTGTCGAAGGAAACGCATATTCCATGTTGGCATCATAGGTTTTGGGAGTCATTAAAATCGCCGGATTTTGCAGGATCTCCAACCAAGTATTTTTCTCGCAAACGACGGTTTGTACGAGCTTGGTATAATAGCCGTTTTCCTCATAATTTGAAATGGGGTTTTCCCGCACGCGAAAGAGTTCCCGATGGGTGCCATTTTGATGATTGTAATCGTAATTGATTAACAAACTCGTCAGAAAATCTCCTTGAATGCTCTTATTGCCGGAAACTCCGACAAATTCATACTCTCCTGCAATTCTCTGATGGAGTTCGGGAATGGGCAAACGCGGCTCGAATCCGCCATAAGTCCAGATGAAATCATCAACAATAATTAACTCTAAAGTCTCTAATAATGGCTTTCCTCGGGGCGCGTCTTTTTGCAAGAGACAACCTTCGCGATCGAACTCCAAGGCATGAAAAGGACAGGTAATAGTACCCCGTTGGGGGTCGATCCATCCTTCCGAGAGGGGGGCTTGCAGGTGAGGACAAACATTTGCGATCGCGGCAATCTCCCCTTCGGCATCCTGCCAAAGTACGCGATCGCAACCGTTGAGGGTAATTTTGTAGGGTCGATCCGCACTCAGCATCGACCGATGGGCAACTAACCAAGGCGCACCGGATAAAATAGGATTCATGGGATAAATGTGACTTATTATTCGCGTTTCTTTAAAAATATGACAGATTATTCGTCTTTGTCAAGAGCAAACCCAAAAATGTCCGAACCTAAAATGCGTCGCAGTCCCAAACAAAAACGGGGACGGCAACGGGTTGAAAAAATCTTGCAAGCGGCAGCTGAAATCTTTACAGAGGTTGGCTACGAAACTGCGACGACCCACGCGATCGCGGAACGTGCCAACACGGCGATCGGTTCTCTGTATCAATTTTTCCCTGATAAACTCGCTATTTTTCACGCTTTAGAATTGCGTCACCTCGAACGAGTGCATCAAATGTGGGCATCCCAAGAGGTGGAATCCTTTGCAGAACTTCCCTTAGAAGAGTTTTTCAAAATCGTTATCGATTCTGTCGCCCAGCTCTTTGAAAATCCCATTTCTCGAGCTGTTTTCGTACAGTATTACACCTCGAATGAAATGTTCCAAACCATCGACGATCGCCTGACGGGAGAAGCAATCTCTTTTATTGCCGGACATCTCGAACCTCGCAACCCCCACCTCGATCTCCAAAAACGAATGCGCCTGGCCGAAGTTTGCGTTCACGCCGGGAATGCCTTGA
Organism: Cyanobacteria bacterium SBLK; assembly: GCA_017746715.1. Classification (GTDB taxonomy): domain Bacteria; phylum Cyanobacteriota; class Cyanobacteriia; order Cyanobacteriales; family Spirulinaceae; genus CCY15215. The sequence continues at coordinate 11,259 of JAGHZQ010000081.1, read as the reverse complement.
TTTTACTGGCTTTGCGAAGTAATGATGAAGCCTATCGCCAGCAGATCTATGAGGAAGTTTGCACCCTATTTGTCTCTTATTTGCGCCCTTATTTTGGTAATGAGCGATCGCGAGGGAAAGACGCACTCTCCTTTGAGGTAATGAAAGTAATGAAATGTCCGCGCTGTCATTCCCAAAACTGTTCGAAAAATGGGCATCGTCACGGCAAACAACGCTATCTCTGCAAAGATTGCGGTCGTCAATTTCCCGAATTTTACGGCAACTCGCAATAACCCGAAGGACACCAATAGCGTGGAGATCGCGGCTTTAGGCCCTTTTGATGTTGTGCCCTTAAAAAAAATTTATATTGACTGCGATTGAGATATGTCGCAAACATTCCGTTCCTAAATCATACTCAGTCAACAGATTGATATAGTTAAATCTTGTGTTTTTTGGATCGATCGATATAATATTGTTGACCCATCATTTTCAGAAGACAAACCTTTCCATGTTTAACTATCTGTATCGATTATTCAGTCAAAGTAAGACAGAGGCTTTCAAACCCCAAAAATCACCTCAATGCTTAATTCTCGAACCAATTCTTACGCCTAGTGGAATTTTAGATTTGGGAGATGATTTTGTTGATTCTGAGGATGTCGATCTTTCCTTGAATGAGATAGAAGACATGGAAACACCACCGGCTTCTGTATCAGAAGAGTTGTTGGGTGAGGAGTTGGAAATTTTGCCGTTCTTCACGAGTCCTCCGGCATCTTTGGCAGAGTCTTTTACTTCAGGTTATTTTACCGTTGGCGAAACGGGAGAAGTGAGTCTTGATTTTCTCTATGATGGCGGGAAATATAAATTTGAACTCGCAATTTTTAGTCTCGAAGGCATAGAAGCAGAAATCGATTCGGAAGAATTTATTCAAGAAGCAGCCAGACGCGCTCTGTCTGACTCGGAACTCGGACGAATAGTAATTCGCGATCGCGCAGAAGGAGCAAGATTTGACGGGCTGTTAGGAGAAAACACAAATTGGAATCAAGGAGAATATCAAGGCATCAAAACTTTTAGCATGAATCCGGGCGATCGCCTGGCCATCATGCTCGTTCCCAACGGAAAAATCGAGCAAGTCTATGAAAATCCCGACATTAGCGGCGCCAAAACCCCCTTATTTTCTCTGGCGACAGCCAATCCCGATGATATGTTTCATCTCGGACAAATGAGCGATCTCACCGGCGATGGCAGTACTTTTGTTATGGAAGATGTCAGATCCGGACATAGATGGTTCGATCGCGATTATAACGATCTAATCTTCCAGATTCGGGGGGCGACCGGGGAAGCCGAACTTATCGATGATGTCATCGATCCCGACCGAGATTGGCGGGGTACGGATATGGGACAGGCGATCGTCTCCTATGCCGAAGCGTATGTTGATGAGAGTAATTTAGAACTGCCACCCGAACCGCCACTCCCCAAAAAAGATTTTCGAGACGATTGGATAAACCAACCATTCGTTGGCGTTATTGATGTGGGATTTACTGAAGACAATCTCGATCTCGGCCCGGTTAGTGAAGGTCAAGATTGGATTGATGGAGATAACAATCCCTACATTGAACCCAACGCAGGGAATGAAGCCGGTACCCACCGTCTGGGGATCGTTATTGCTGAAGATCGAGATAGTGCTTTTGGTCTCGATGAAGTTGAAGGATTGAATCCTCATGCAGAGGCATGGATCGGACGAGCAGATGCAGAAACTTGGACTGAATCCCTGACAGAATTTGTAGACAGGCACAGAGAATGGATCGAAACTTACGAAAACTCGACGATCGAGCGATCGATTAATAGCGTTGCGAATCTGAGTTTTCCGTTTATCGACACGGACGGCGATACTCGTTACGAACTCACTTCCCTCGAACGAGACGCTCTTGAATACGCCCGAGAGAATGGCATTATTCTGGTGGTGGCTGCAGGAGATGATGGTAGCGTCATGCCCGCATTGGCTCAAGCCTCTCAAGAGTTTGATAATATCGTGACCGTCGGTAGTTCGGAGGGATTGGAGCGCGTCGAATATTCGAGTTATGGTAAAGGCTTGGATATCCTGGCTGAGGGAGGAACAAAAGACAACCCTATTGTTTCTACCGTGGGAACGGGAACGGGAACAATGGCTGGAACGGGGGTTGCCGCTTCTCGCGCGACCGGGGCAATCTCTCGGGTTTGGGCGGCCAACCCTGGTTTAAACTATCGTCAGATTATCGATATTCTCAAGCGAACTGCCAGAGATATCGATGTACCGGGAGAAGACGAACAAACGGGAGCAGGATTGTTAAATCTCCCAGCAGCATTTTATTTAGCAACAGCCGTCGATTCTCAAGATTATGAAGTTCCTACTCGCGACGACGAACCCGTCGAATATACCACCGGCAGCGGACAGCCCCATCCCGATTCCCCCCTGCAAGCTCCTGAATATTTACCCGAACATTTACATATTTCCCTCGATCGCATTTACAACCCCGGGGAAACCATTTCTTTTCTTGGTGCGGTGCAACATCGAGAGGGGATTTCCGAATTAACCCGCGTCGGCCTGCAATTGCAAAAAGATGGCGGAGAGTGGACCTATCTGGGCGAGATTGCGGATCTGAGTGCCGATCCCAATATTGCCAATCAAGTTCTCTTTGACTATGAGTTGGGAGTTCGAGAGCCGGGAAAATATCGTTTAAGGGTCATTGCCTACAAGGGAGATAGCTCTGTGGGAGCAACTCTAGAGCGGCCATTTAGCGTTCTTTCCGTTCCCGAAGGTCAAGAGCTATCCGATCGCGTGAAATTGGCGATCGAACGAGCAATGAGCCTAGAAGCCCATCATCCGTATGTGTTAGAAAGAACGCACAAATGGGTTGTCAGCGTGCAGACAGGCTTATCGGCCAGCGATTTGGCCGCCAGTGTAGGCGCAGAAAACTTAGGCGTGACGGGTCACATTCCCAACACTTACCTATGGGAATTTCCCGAAAATTTAGCGCCAGAACTTCTCGAAACTTCTTTAGCAGAAAAAATAGGGGTTGAATACGCATATCCTCTCATCCAAGACGGAGGCGATTTTGCAAATAATCCCCAAGATGAGCCTTTGGTAACAGACGGCAGCCAATGGCATTTACAAAGTGATGGTAATTTTGATGCCAATATTACCGATACTTGGGAACAACATGGAGTTTACGGTCAAGGTGTGACCATCGGGATTGTCGATGGAGGCTTTGCCATTGACGACCCTACTAAAAATACAATTGGACATCCCGATTTACTTCCCAATTATCGTCCGGATCTGAGCTATGACTTTGACGAACGGGATGAGTATCCCGATAATGCAATTCAAGGAACAGTGGTTGGCTATGGTCCGGTAATCTATGGGTTTCAAGAAACTATCATTGCACGCAGTTGGATTGTCGGAGAAGTTGCCAATCTAACCGTGAATCTCGATATCGACTATGAAACTTTGGATACTCTTGAAGTGTCACTGGTATCGCCATCGGGTTATAGCGTTCCTTTGACCCTCGATTCTCAGGGTCGGGTTTCTCAACAAATTCCCGATTTTCAGGGACAAGAAGCAGGAGGAGTATGGCAAATCCGATGGGTTGACAATCAATCCAGTCGCAGACCAAAAATTGCTCTCGAACATTTTTCTCTCGATCTTGAAACCTTCCACGGTCACGGAACAAAAGTGGCTGGTGTTGCTGCCGCTCGGGGGGACAATAATCTGGGTGGGAGCGGTGTTGCCCCCTTAGCTGAATGGGCGGGATTGCGGTTTAACTCGGATGGAACAGACGATTTGAAAACGGCGAACATCTTCTCCCACCAAAATCAGAATATCGATATCTATAACAACAGTTGGGGAACACCATTCTTCAAGTCTCTCCCCAACACCCAATATGCCCTCGAACGAGCGGTTAATGAAGGAACGGAAACGGGGCGTAACGGTTTGGGCAATATTGTTGTCTTTGCTGCTGGCAATCACGCCGCTATTGGGGGCAATGTCAATCAGAATACTCTCGCGAATGCCCGTCAAACTATTGCAGTCGGGGCAATTGATAATGAGGGCAAACAAGCCAGTTCCCTCGATTGGCGTGGGGATCGCTCATTTTATAGCGCTCCGGGTTCTTCGGTCTTGATCTCGGCTCAAGCGGGTTACAATCCAGAAATTAGCGATCGCCGTATTACCACCACCGATTTATATAGCGATGATGGCGACGATACTAATGATTACACCGATAGCTTTCGCGGCACTTCTGCGGCTGCTCCCTTGGTATCCGGCGCGATCGCTTTAATGTTAGAAGCCAATCCCGATTTAACTTGGCGAGACGTTCAGCACATTCTCATCGAAACGGCACAGAAAAACGATCCCGATGATGACGACTGGTATCAAAATCAGGCGGGATATTGGGTCAATCATAAGTATGGGTTTGGCGCAATTGATGCCGATGCTGCCGTGCAAGCTGCCAAGACTTGGATACCGGTAGATGAAGAGATGACTGCTTCTGGAGAAGCGATCGTCAATCAGGCCATTTCCGATGCTACAGACACGCAAACTTTTCCTCTAACCTCCACGATTGAAATTACAGAGGACATGGAGTTGGAATGGATCGAAGTGACATTAAATGCCCTACATAGTCATTTGGGAGATTTAGAAGTTACGCTTACTGCTCCCGATGGGACTCGATCTGTTTTGGCGCAACAACACCCGCCCCATACGACGACAGCTTACGATTTCGATGACGATCGCCGTCACTGGACATTTACGACCGCAAGACATTGGGGAGAATCCTCAGTGGGAACGTGGACGTTAGAAGTTGTCGATACAGATCGCGGGAATGGTCGTTGGTGGACTGATGGCCATCGCTGGAAAGATTGGAAAATCGATCTCTATGGAACTAATCAGTCTTAGAGGACTCGATGCGATCGCTGGTATTGCCCACGAGCGAACTCAGATTCGGCGATCGCAATTCATTCCCTGCCCAAAGGAAACATCAAGAATATTTTCGGAATTTTAACAAGTTCAACATCTCCCGTCTCGCTTGTTCGTAAAGCGGAATTTTATGGGGAGATTTGATTTTTGCATAAACTTTGGCATTGGGTTGTAATTTGCCCTCAGTGGAATCGATTAAAGCGGTGACTTGTAAGGTTGATTTTTGTAGCTGTTCGTTTCGTTCTAAAACCGTCACGATTTCCTTAATCGTTGTCGTAAAACTCGGCAAACCGGGTTCGAGAGGTTTAAACTTCACCTCCGATCCGGCTTTGACCAAATCTCGATCTTCTTGTCGAACTTCAATCGCCGCTACCAGTTGGGACGTATCGGCAATTTCCATGACCAATTCTCCTGCTTGCAAGAATTTTCCTTTGAGAGAGAAAATGTCTGGCGTTACGACCGTGCCATCAATCGGTGCGCGCAGGATATAGTGTTCCTGTTTTTGATAGGCGCGTTTTTCGATCTCCTGCTGAATTTGCGTTTCGATGGGTTGGCGACTTCGAACCAAGACTTGCGCGGAATTATACTCCTGTCGGGCGACAGACAGAGAAGTTTGCAAGCGGTTGAGTTCGTCGGTTTTCGCTTTTAATTCATCTTGGAGCTGGCGTTTGGCAGTTTCGAGAGCGGAACGATTTTGACCGATTTGTGCCGCGATCGCCAGCTTGCGCCGTTTGACTTCTTCGACTTGTTCTTCGGCGATCGCTCCTTCTTCGACGAGACCCCGAAAGCGATCGAGAGACTTGCTTAAACTCGCTTCGGTAGCTTGCAAATTCTGAATTTGGGTTTGATAGCCTTGAATGTGAGGGGGAGGCGCCCCCGATTCCATTCGAGCAATTTCTCCTTGTAGTTGAGCTGCGCGATCGCGAGCAAAATTGTATTGCTGTTGAATTTGATTTAAACGAGCTTGTGATGAGAACATTTGTTGCCGGGAAGATTCGGTAGCAACGAGACTCTCTTGCAGGCGTAGCGTCCAATTGCCGATTTCCTCTTCGAGTTGTTCGCTTTCGACGATTGCGAGGGCGCGATCGGCTCGCACGGGTTCGTTCGACTGGACTAAAACCTCGGTTACAATGCCGGGGATTTTCGCATGTACCATTTCTCTCGCCTCGGGGTTGGGTTCCAACCACGCTTCCGCACGGATGGAAGGATGCACGCGAATTTGACTGACAAGCCCCACTGTCACAAGAATACTTCCGGCAATCCAAAAACCTAAATGAGATTTTTTCTTTTTCTCTATAGGTGCGGATTTTTCTAGTATGGTGGGAGTCGAGCTTTTTTTCTTTTTTTTCAGAGATGAATTTGGGGAAACGCGATTGCTCACTTGAGTTTCCTCTTCCGTTTCCGGCAAGGTTCGAGCGGGATCGGGGACTTGAAAATGTCTGATTTTGTTCATGGTTATTAGTTTTTCTCCTCTTGGGAAGGGCTAATGTCTGATTTTGTTCATGGTTATTAGTTTGTCTCCTCTTGGGAAGGGCTGGGGATGGGTCTGAGTTAGGGCGAGGGATTATTCATCTCCTCTCGGAAAGAAAAAATAAATTAACCATGCCAGAAAAAGTAATAATGCGGTAATAGGGGTGTGGTCTAATATCCAATAGATAACCAAGCGCAAGATGCTGCCGAAAACTACGAGAAGGTATAACAAACTTAAAGGAGCATAAATGGCTAATATCCCCCAATATCGAGGGCGTTCTTCGATGCCTTTTCCCTGCAATAAATTGATGTAGAATTTAAAGGAGCGATATCGCAGATTATTAATCCCTGTCAGTGCAACGGCGAGGTGATAACCGTCAAATTTGGCCATGGGGTTGAGGTTGAGGGTAACGGTAAATAATGCTGCGACCATCAATAAATAACCCACGGGTTTGAGCCAACTATTATCCACGGAGAAATACCACAGCCAAAAAGCGATCGCGCCGATGGCAAGTTGGCACAAAACCCCTGCACCGACCACGAGAGAACGCTGTCGGCGTTTGACGAGGCCATAGGAATCGCTAGTATTGGTATAGGCGGCCGGCATCAATAACATGAATAACAAGCCGATTTCCGGTACGATGCCCCCGTAATGTTTGAGAGTGAGGGCGTGAGCAAATTCATGGATCGTGACCACTAACATCGCAAGGAGACCAAAAGGAACGATTAAAAGCGCTCCTTGGGTTTGCCAGAGGATTTCCCCTTCATAGAGGATTTGCGATCGCGAATTTAAACCAAAAACAAGGGAAACTGCTAAAAAACTCAATAATAATAACAAAAATGGTTGGCTCCAGATCCACCGCAAGATTCTGGCAGGAGCGTGCAGCCAGGGATCGGGGTTAAATAAGGAAATTTTAAAATAGAGCAGTTGCAGGGGCGTAAATTTCTTTGGCGGCGGTTTGGGAGGATGGGTTCCTACCAGCATTCCCGTAGCGGCGAGGAATTGCAGAATACGGTCGAGTTGGGGAGGAGAGATTTGATATTGTTGCGAAATGGCTTCAACAGGTATTTTTCCTAAATTGGCGATCGCCTCTCCCGTATCGCGATCGATTTGCAAGTATGTCATGTCTTCCGGATTGCGGAGTATCCAATAGCCCTCGGGATGTTCGATCCATTGCACGCAAGATTTAAAGGTGGGTTGTTGGTCATTTGTTATTTGTTGTGGGTTGCCTGTACTGAGACGTTGTCGATCGTTTCCTAACGGGTGACGGGTGACGGGTGACTGTTCGACAACGATCCCTAAATCGATCAAGCGCTCCAACAATTGCACGACAAAATCTGGGGGAAGATCGCTAAATTTTTGCTCGCAGTAACTTTGAATTTGCCCAGTGGTAAATTCTCCCGTAAAGTATTGCAGAGCATAACTTTCCGGAGGCGCAATCTCGTGGCAAATAGTGGCGTTTTTAGCAGCGAGTACCTGTTGTTGGGATCGCCGCAGGCGGGCAATGCGCCAATATACGGTAATGTCGGGACAGGGATACTCGGGGATGGGGATTTGGTTGGTAGTAGATGTCACGATTCTGTAAGAGTGAGAACGGATAACCCAACCACTCGATATTGAGAGCTTACTCCGTTCTCTGGAGAGAATTCCAATTTTTATGCAAAAGCAGACTCAATTTAATATTTTGTTACATTTTGCTTTGCGATCGCCCTTCTATCTCTCGAATCCACCGTTTTGAGGAAAGGACTGGCAAGCGATCGCAAAACGCTGGTATTTTTGGCACAATGGTCGAAGAGCAATTCTCGGATGGAGGAGCAAACAAAATGGTAAAATTCTCTCGCCGTCACCTTCTGCAAGCGGGGGGAGCTGCCTTAACCGCATGGGGGGTCAATCGCTGGCAGTGCGATCGCTACGGCAAAGTTTTGGCACAAAGCACCCGCCGCAAACTTGCCTTGCTGGTGGGAATCAATGAATACGCCCCCGCCACGGGTCCCCTCTATGGTTGCGTTAACGATGCGATTCTACAGGGTAATCTGCTGGTTCACCGCTTTGGGTTTAATCCCCGCGACATTCTCATCCTCGACGATGCCAAAGCCACGCGACAGGGCATTCTCGATGCCTTTGAAGAGCATTTAATCAAACAGGCAAAACCGGGAGATGTTGCTGTTTTTCACTATTCCGGTCACGGTTCTCTCGTCCGCGATCCCAATCCTCTTTATATAAATAGACTAACAGGAGAAGGTTTGAGCGGTAGTCTTGTTCCCATTGATAGTGACTTACCTGCTAATTACGACAGTGAAGGAGGAATGGTCAATGATATTATGGGGCATACTCTATATCTATTGATGTCTGCGATGAAAACCGAGAATTTTACGGCAGTTCTCGATAGTTGTCATGCAGGGGCAGCAACCCGCAACCTTCGCACGCGATCGCGGGCGGGAGGAAATAAAATCCAAGCTCATTCTCAAGAAACGGCCTATCAGAATCGATGGTTGCGTAAGTTTGGCTGGTCTCCCCAAGAATTTGTCAACCGCTATCGTCGCGGCATCGCTAACGGAGTTGCCTTAGCCTCAACCCAACCCCGACAACTTGCAATTGATGAAGATTTAAATGGCTTTGTCGCCGGAGCGTTTACTTATAGACTCACTCAATATCTATGGCAAAACAACTCTAATGTAGAGAATGCCGTCAGCAATGTTGCCGATTGGATGAAAAGAGATTTATCTAGAAACACTTCCCGAAACAATTCCGAGGAAGACCCCTCCCCTCAACAACCCCTTCTCGAAATCGAACCGGGCAAATCTTATGGAGAGAAACCGCTCTTTTTTATCGACAATCCCCGATCGCCCGCCCGAGCTGTCGTCCTGAAAAAAGAAGGCGATCGCGTTACCATTCTCCTAGGGGGTATCGATCCGGGTTTGGTCGACTCGGGGATGCGATTCGTTGCCCTCGAAGGAGGAGGAAGCATCGCCATCGAGGAACGGCAACAATTTTGGGCGGAAGGACGGGCAACGGGCAATATTGAAGTGGGAACGCTGTTGCGGGTTTGATGGCTTGCTTTTTCCCTCGCCTCTCCTTATAAAACCAATCCATTGAAAAAATACCTCGTTCTCGATTTTCGACTTTTGGCTAGCACTCGCCAAGCGAGGATTTGTTTATGATGGAAAGAAGTTGTTCGATTTCGGGAGGAAAAGCGCGAGATGAAACTTAAATCGCCAATGCCTTTAGTTTTTCAGGGAGATGCTGGCGGTACGATTGGATTTACTAAATTTTCTGAAGCCGATAGCGATCTTCTGGAAGAATCTAACTGTTCGTGTTCGGACGAACCTCCCAGTTCTATTGCTAAATTTGCGGCTGAGGTGATGGAAGATACGCTCTTAATGCAAAAATTGGGCGATCGGGTATACGAATTAATGATTGAAGACTTTGCCAATCAAAGCGAACGCTATCGGAACTATAGAAGGGGATTATCGCGATGACCGATACGACAATTCGAGATTACAACTATATAACTGTCAATCGCTTTTATGTGGAAATGCAGGAAAGCAGTTATATTAGTGCTAGCTTTAGCGAGGTCTCCGGTCTAACAGCCAACCTCGAACACGATATTTTTTATGAGGGAGGAGTTAACAATCAGCAAAGAGTGATGTTAAAAGATGTGAAATTCTCTAACGTGACTCTCAAGCGAGGAATGTCTAACGATTTGGTATTTTTAGGATGGGCGAGCAGTTTATTTAGCACCTTTGAAACTGCCGGAACCGATTCAAAAAATGTTAGCGATTATCGTCGCAACGTTAACATTTTACTTTTTAATCAAGCAGGGGAAACCATCCAAACTTGGACGTTAATTGGGGCAATCCCGGTAAGATGGCAAGCCCCCGGGTTGCAAGCAGATGGAACCAGCGTTGCCATTGAGGAGTTAGAAGTTGCTTATGAAGGGTTGAAAATTTACGTTAACAATACGATGAGTTCTAGTTCTTCCAGTAGCGGAGCAACCATCCATTCAAGCGGGCGAGATGCAACGGGCTTTTTTGCCAGTAATTAATTTGTTGTTTGTTGTTGGGCGTTGGTTATTATGAGCAAGTCTTCAGAACAAAACTATTTACAACCCAAGTTTCTGTATCCGTTGGGAGCGAGACCGCTCTCAACCTTGAATCCTTCGGCCTTTGTTTTGCAAGCCTTGCGAAATCGCTCCGAACTGAGTGATTCTCTCCCGGATTCCCAGATTTTTGCTCAATTTCGGCAACATCCATTTATTGCCAAATCTTTACCCGCAGGCTCTTTACGAAGTATTCAACTGCAATGGCGCGGAAATAATTGGCCGGAGTTCTCTCCTGCGAATAACAATATTTCTTACGACGGGGATTTAAGTCCCACTCAGTATCCTCCTAATTCTGACGATCGAGAGAATACGAACGGTTTTGCCAATTCGCAACTCACTCCTCAAGAACAAGTACGAGATTTGGGAGCAACTCCTCCCAGACAAGAGGGACAAGGACAAAAACCGAGTCGCTTCGAGCAGCATCCAGGCACCCAAGCCCCCGCCAGCATTCAACGAGATATCGCCGCACAGAATCCCACCCCGTCCAACAGCGAAACCCCTCCCAACCCCCAGCCAATTTCTCCCAATTTGCAAAGATACGCCCAACAACTGCAACAACAAAATCCCCAACAACTCCCCCCCCACCTGCAAAAATTCATCACTCCCGATGCCCCCGCCTCGGAACAACCTCCAGTAACTCCTCCCAGACAAGAAGGACAAGGACAAAAACCGAGTCGCTTCGAGCAGCATCCAGGCACCCAAGCCCCCGCCAGCATTCAACGAGATATCGCCGCACAGAATCCCACCCCGCCCAAC
>JAGHZQ010000080.1 GCA_017746715.1 Cyanobacteria bacterium SBLK | reverse complement strand
GTTGTAGGAAGGAGCATAATCAGGGTCAAGGCGAATAGCTTGTTGATAGGCTTCTATGGCTTCTTCTAGTTTTCCTTGGTTTTTCAGCGCAATGCCCAAACCGTTGTAGGAAGGAGCATAATCAGGGTCAAGGCGAATAGCTTGTTGATAGGCTTCTATGGCTTCTTCTAGTTTTCCTTGGTCAGATAGTGCATTGCCTAAACCGTTGTAAGGAAAAGCATAATCAAGGTCAAGGCGAATAGCTTGTTGATAGGCTTCTATTGCTTCTTCTAGTTTTCCTTGGTCAGATAGCACAACGCCCAAACCGTTGTAAGGAACAGCATTGTCAGGGTCAAGGCGAATAGCTTGTTGATAGGCTTCTATTGCTTCTTCTAGTTTTTCTTGGCTTCTCAGTGCATTGCCCAAACCGTTGTAAGGAACAGCATTGTCAGGGTCAAGGCGAATAGCTTGTTGATAGGCTTCTATTGCTTCTTCTAGTTTTCCTTGGCTTCTCAGTGCATTGCCCAAACCGTTGTAAGGAACAGCATAATCAGGGTCAAGGCGAATGGCTTGTTGATAGGCTTCTATTGCTTCTTCTAACTTGCCTTGAGCTTTTAGTGAAACACCCAGATTATTATAAAAACCAGCATTACTCGGTTCGCGCCGAATCATTAATCGTAAAATTGCTTCTGATTCAGCATAGTTACCTGAATTGTATGCAGCTTTTTCCTTCTCGATTAACTGCCCGATCGCAGGCTCTTGAACCACTTCAACCGAGTCAGCAATAGCAATTTGAGGGATCGCTAACATCGACCCACTCAGCAGAACCGCAAAAATAGAACTAACTCTCATAATCGATCGCACATCAAAATTCTCTCACTGCCAATATCTTAGCGTCACCCTCTACCAATGACCACCGCGATGCAAATTTACTCTAATTCTTTCAATAAATCCATTAAATCTTCATAATTATAAGGAGGGCGCTTGCGAATTGCAATGACTCCAACCTCTTTAAAACTCTCATCAACAACATATAAAATTCGCCAAGAATCCATACGAATTCTCCGGACTTCCCAACCCGTTTCTAAAGGCGATCGCATTTGAATGCTATTATGCGGACGCGGTTCTATAGCCAGTTCGCCAATTAATTTCTTGATACGCTGTCGAACGACTCCGGGTAACTTCCGCCTTTCTTGATGCACCAAAGGCAATAACCAAACTGAATATTCCGCCAATTTTTACCCCTCATCCCATTCATCTTTAACCACATCCCAAGATAACCATTTTGCTTGCCTCGGTCGTCCTCCAGCATCCTGTAACTCTGTTAAAACTTGGCGAATGGTTGCCATATCTTCCTGCTCTTCAATCCAATCCAATAGCGTTTCCCAAGCCGATATACTTAACAGCGCTCCTGTGGGTTTTCCGCCCGAATCTAAAACAAATTGAACCGATTTTAAGGTTTCTAAAACATCAGTCATAGCGATCGCTCTTTTCTTTCCGTTCTCAGTATAGGAAAATTCTCCCATTAACTCAACATAGTTTAACTCTCTATTGCGATCGCATTCCCTTAAATCCACCCGCAAGCATACTCAGCATGGCGATCGCCCTTATTTTTAGCCCGAGGAGAATGGCTACAAAGCGATCGCGAAACTGGCGATCGCCTCTTGGCAATTTTAGACAAAGAACACCCCTCAGACATTACCTACACTGAAATAGAAAAACTACCTTGTCAAGACTTGCACGCGATCGATTTTCTTTGGGTTAAATACAGCCGAGGGAGTTTTGGTTTTTCCAGACAAAAACGCATTTATGAGACTCTGGGAGGGACAGCAAAAAGCGATCGCGCAACTTGGGAAGCATTTGGCGATCGCACGGGTTGGAGAGTCGGCGATCGCTGGTTGGAGTATCCAGAACTCACAATAAATTTATCTACAAAAGCCGGACAATTTCCCAGTTTTCCCCTATTCTCCCCCAGCGCGATCGATCTCGAAAATCGCGCCACCCCTTTAATGCGCAATGGGTTAGTATTGTTTTCCCGTCTCGAAACCTGTCAAATCGATAATCTTGCCAAATTTTCCTCGAATTCACCCCGTAAATTTGGCATAATTCCCAAACTCATCGATCCCGCTCAATTTCAGAGTGAAGTCAGAAAAGTGTATCTTAGTCACTCGAAATATCAATGATTTTAAACACATTCCTAAAATATCTTTACGCAACCCATTTTCATAGCGATCGCACTTCCGTGTTGTGCATTTTACCATTCCCATTGATAAGCGATCGCCAGATTTGTATTCAACTAACCGATTAATTCCTCCCATCGTGCTAAAATGAGATCGGTATAAAGGCGATCGCTCAATCCATAATTCCCCAAAGAAAAACCGTCATTCATTTCCACTAAAGCCATCTCCCCAGTCTCTAAAATCCCAAAATCCAACGCATATCCAGCAACAGATTCTCCCGCCTTATCCAAACATTGAAGAGCTTCTCGGACAATAGAGATATCGATTTTTTGGTTTGTCTCGTGTTGTTTTACATTATAAGGATAAATCCCTACAATTTGCGAATCAGAATTGCAATCTTTGGTAACATAAACGCGATACTCGTTCAACCAATGTACGACCTCAGAACACCAGATTTTTTCTTGACGAGATACCTCACTAACGACCCATAAATCGTGGAAAGAATCAAAAATTTTGCCCGTAAATCGCTTACTTCGGTTTGCGGGTTTAGCAAAAATCGGTTGATTTCTACCCTGATGCAACCTCGTCTCTAGTTTTCCGAGGGAACTTTGCCAAATCCTGCGATGGAAAAATTGCTCTAATGAGTTAGGATAATCCCTAATTTTGACAAAGGAGATTTTCAGTTGTTTTAATGCACTGAGAACGATCGGAATTTCTCCAGCTAGAAGAGATTCGCAATCTAATTTTAGCCGTCTTCGATGCAACTGTTTGGGCGTAAATAATGTAATGGGATAATCTCGTTTTTTGAATTCGCGATATAAACTTTCTCCTTCTGGATCGAGTTTCCCATTTCCGCATTCTTGTAAAAAAATCTGTCGGATCATCTCCCTAAAATGTAGGGACGTTAAATTTAACGTCCCTACCAAACCATTACGCCGGATAAATCCGCAATCTGCGATTGGGTTCTTCTCCGAAACTATCGGACTGGAGGCGATAGTGTTCGACTAACTCGTGCTGCATTTTGCGAACTTTTGGCGATCGCGGCAACAATTCCACGGGTTGCCCTTTGGGAATGACGATATTTTCCACCGCCAACCGCGCTTCTTCTAACGCCTCGAGTTCGTCATCGCTGCCATTTGAGCTAAATAAGCGCAAATCTACCGCCTCGGAACTCCCCGCATCTTCCAAACCCAACGCCCGACGCAATGCCTTGCTAATTTGAGGAATGGTGTTGGATTTCACCGCATGGACGGGAATTTGCCGCGCTTTGGCAATTTGTCGCAACTTCGAATGGTTTTTAATCTGCGATCGCAATGCCAGCACCGCATCGGCGCTATTCATATCCTTAGTGAGCATCACCGGCAGATTCAACACCTCGATCGCCTGCTCCAATTGCGATCGTCCGATGCCATAAGGATAGACAAACAAAGGCAAATCCTCGCCATTGGTACGAGAAATCGACTCTTCCTCGCGATCCGCCGACCAAGAGCGCGCCAGCATCTGCTCGAAATCCGATGCCTCTTCTTGGGGGGCAATACTCGGTAAAGGACGCATACGCCCGGAAGCGCGCCATCCCCCCGGTTGCGAAGGGGTAGCGGTATCCTTGGAGGATTTCACCACATAAAAAGGCTGGGGCGCAGAATTCTGCACGATTTGCACCTCCCCGCTTTCATCAAAGCTCCGCTCTTCCGGCATCGGTTCCCGTCCCCGCAACAGGCGATCGACGGTATCGGCAACATCGGGATGGACGTTCCAGCGATAGCGCTCTTGCATCTCTACAGCAATTTCAAAAGTAGGCGGCGCTTTACGCTCTAAAACTGTTTTTTGCGACCCCCTGCGCCGTGCTTCGTCATCCCCCAAAGTTACGGCTTGGATGCCGCCAATCAAATCGGCTAAAGTGGGATTCTTGATCAAATTTTCGATTTGATTGCCGTGGGCGGTTCCCACCAGTTGCACTCCGCGCTCGGCAATGGTTCGCGCCGCTAAAGCCTCTAATTCCGTGCCGATCTCGTCAATGACAATCACTTCCGGGGTATGATTTTCTACCGCCTCGATCATCACCTGATGCTGCAATTCCGGTTTAGCCACCTGCATCCGACGGGCGCGACCGATCGCGGGGTGAGGAATATCCCCATCTCCAGCAATTTCATTGGAGGTATCGATAATCACCACCCGCTTTTTCAATTCGTCGGCCAGCACTCGGGTAATTTCCCGCAAAGCCGTGGTTTTTCCGACCCCCGGACGACCTAAAAGCAAGATCGATTGTCCCGTTTCCACGAGATCCCGAATCAGGCCGATAGTTCCGAATACTGCCCGTCCCACGCGACAGGTCAGGCCGATAATCGTACCTTGGCGGTTGCGAATGGCACTAATGCGGTGCAGGGTGCGTTCGATTCCCGCCCGATTGTCGCCGCTAAAATGGCCGACCCGTTCGATGCTATACTGTAAATCCTCTTTGGTAATGGGCGTTTGGCTCAAATATTCCGCATCATTGGGAAAGCGGACTTCTGGCAAGCGTCCCAAATCCAACACCACTTCGATCGCCTTATCTTTATCGTCGCGATCGTCTAAGGCAGTGCGAATCGTGGGGGGAAGGATATCCAAAAGGCGATCGAGATCGTCTGCAATCTCCGTTCTGGTTTTGGGAGTTCTTGACTGTTGGTTCGACTTGGACGTCACAGAGTTTGGAGAAGACAATAAACTGGTTTTTGTTAAAATGCGTTCGCTTGCGTTCCCGTAGGACGTATCGCTATTGAAATTTGTCATAATCAATTGAAAAAATTGACACCGGAAGGGAATAAAAAGAAAACATTCCCCAGTACAAACCTTCACTTTAAGCTGCGAGCATCATTATCGTTTGCTGCTCGGGCAAAAAGTGGCGACCATTGATAATTGATAATTGTTCATTGGTCATTGTAAAAAGGTTTGATTTGCGAGATCGGTTTGCGAGCGAGGGCGACGGTTTGCCATAGCAGATCGGGATAGCGTTCGAGTTGGGGTTTGCTGCCATCGGCAAAACTCCGCGCTTCTAAGCGATCGAGAAGGGGGGCGAGATGTTTGCGAGCATAACTTCCGTAGGCTACGCCGGCAACTCGACCCAGCAGTCCGTTTTCTTTGAGTACGGATGCAGTATTTTGATTGGTTCCCCCTGCCAGTTGAACGTAGCCCGGAATGCCGCAATTAAGGACTTTGCGAGCGAGTTTAACAGTTGCATGGGTGGTACTTTTCCCCAGATCGCCGCTCATGGGGCGACCGTCGGTTTGCCAAATTAAGGGACAGGGTAAGGGCGAAATTAAATCGTGCAAGGATTTGAGATAATCTTGCAAATTCGGACCGTCCGAACAGCTAATCGAGAGAAGTTTCAAGCGATCGCATATTGGAGCGATCGCTTTCCACAACCGTCGGAAAGCCTCGAAATTTCCCGATCGAGTGTGAATTTCGATCGCGTCAATTCCTTGTTGCAATACCAATGGCACGACCACTTCGGGTGCAGACACGCGAGAGCGGGCAAAAATTAAGTTTTCCGGACAGGCCGGCAAACAGCGACCGCAACCATAGCAGCGCGCGTCAATGACCCCCGAAACAATCTCCGTAAAGGCGATCGCATCGGTCGGACAAACCCTCTCGCAAGGTGCGAGACAGTTTGCGGGGCATTGAGTTGCATCAAATTCTGCTTTGCGGAAGTGCGGATCTTCACCATCATTGAGACTCACCATCAGCCAAGGAGTCGATAACGGGTAACGGGTGACGGGTGACTCTTCGGCAAGCTCGGGGCATCGCGGATGACTCTTCGGCAAGCTCGGGGCATCGCGGGTGACAGCAATTTGTCTGGCGATCGCGATCGCTTCTTTCGCCGCAGCGATCGCCGCCGGATCTGCCGCTACATCGATGCAATCCGTTCCCGCCAAGGTATAAGCTAAAGCGAGAGAGCGTATCGCTGGGAGATGTTGAAAGCTGGCTCCGCAGATTAATTTAAACCAGCAACCCGACTTCAAAGAATCCAAGGGAGAGTACGTTTCAATCACCCCTCTATGCTAAGTCCTTAACTGCACAAATTGCGATCCAATTTGCTTGATTTTTTCTACACCCTATATATAGCGTTACTTTTTCCGAGGTAACGCTGTTTCTAGTATGAATAGGATGCGATCGCCTGAAACTTCATCTCGATTTCATCTCCTTAACTTCAAATTCAACAATACTACAAACATAACACAAAATGAGTCGTCGATTGCTAAATCATTGAAAAAACGTAGCGGGAGAGATTCGACTCCTCGTCAATGTTGCGGTATGAGTCCAATGCCAATGATTTTGTGATTTTTTGACCATTTTTTCTACCATTCCTTATTTTGGGTGACGCAAAAAAGGAAAAAGAGAAAACTCTAAAAGCATTGATATATCAATAGTTTAGACGGAGAGGGAGGGATTCGAACCCTCGTAGACGTTGCCGCCTAACAGCATTTCCAGTGCTGCGCCTTCAACCACTCGGCCACCTCTCCAAAAGGTGTCGCAATTTCCTAATGTAGCAAGAATTTTTTGATTTGACAAGGGTTATTAAGTTTTGGCTGAGTTGTAGGGAAACAGGGGCAAGGTGGTTGTTATAGTAGGAGAAGCGATCGCCTCAGCCCTTTATTATT
This sequence comes from Cyanobacteria bacterium SBLK, assembly GCA_017746715.1. GTDB lineage: Bacteria > Cyanobacteriota > Cyanobacteriia > Cyanobacteriales > Spirulinaceae > CCY15215. Next base: position 242,220 of record JAGHZQ010000080.1, on the reverse strand, counting down.
ATGAGTTCTCCCCTTGTTAAGCGGTTTCAAGTTAGTTTGGCCAAAAATAAAACCATTGGCATTATTGCTGGAGTCGCGGTAGTTATTGCCTCCGGTATCGTGGCCGTCCTTCCCCCACCAGAACCTCCCCCCAAAGAGTATAAAGCAATCGGCCTGTTGAACTATGCAGCACAACCCCCGACAGCAACCAGTACGGGACAGAGTTTATACGAACGAGGAAGAGCTTCTATCAGTCAAGAAATTCTCTTAGCCGATCGCGTTCTCATTACCGTCGCGCGAGAGTTGAACATTAGAGACCCCCGCAAAATCTTCAAAAAAATCAAGATTAAATTTCCTCAAGAAGACGGACCGCAAGTCATTCGGGTGGAATATAAAGAAAATGAGAAAGAGAAAGCAGAACTGACTTTAAATACCTTGATGAGGGAAATGGTCGAGCAAAGTCGCTTATTCAATACAGCCATGCTGCGATCGCAAATCGAGGCGCTCAACAAACGCGAATTAGAAGCAAGGCAAGATTTAAAAGAAGCAGAACGAGAATTTTATGATTTTATGCGTCGAGAAGGCGGCGATTTAATTGCCATTCAAGACGGGACGCTTTTTTCGGGTATCAGTCTCAGCGAACAACAGCAAAGAGAGTTAAAAATTCAATTAGAAGGGGTTATTGCCCAAATTCAGAGCCTGCAAGACCAATTAGGACTCACTCCCCCCGAGGCTTCCGTGTCCCTCGCCCTCAGCAGCGATCCCATTATTGCCAGCTTGCGGGCTCAACTTTTGCAAATCGAAACCGAAATCGAGCTTCGCTCTAAAGATTATCGCCCGGAACATCCCATTCTGGCAGAACTACTCAAGCAAAAAGAGACCTACGATCGCCAATTTATCGACCGAACTTATGAAGTCATCGGCGATGATAATGTTTTTGAAGTCGCTCCTATAGAAATTCGCAAAGCCAGCAGTTTGGATGCCATTCGCCAACAACTCGCCACGCAATTGGTGCAGTTGCAAGCACAACGAGAGACTTTAGAAGGTCAACTGGCTGCTGTTCGCGATACCGAACGAGAACTGCGTCAAACTTACGAACGCTATCCCACCAAACAACTCGAACAAGAAAATTTGCAACAGCAATTACAATTGCGAAAACAGTTTCACGACAATATTGAGGCTCGGTTGGTGGATGCCCAAGCCGCAGAGGTGGAAACGGTAGGAAGTATTGCTATTGCCCAAACTGCAGTCGCCCAAGAACCCAAAGCCGAACCATCAGGGGGACTCAATCCCGTTATTGTCCTTGCGGGAGGGATTGTAGGAGCGGGAGTTGCAAGCATGGGCATTATTTTAGTGCTATCCTTCTTCGATCCGATTTTGTATACTGCCCAAGAATTGCGATCGCTCTTAAACGAACGGGAAATCCGCGTTTTAGGGGAACTTCCCACCTTAATCGAGCCGGAAGATGAGCACTTGCTGGCTTTATTGCTAGGAGAAAATATCGCGCATTTAGATGCTTGCGAACGCTTCCGCAGCAATATCCGTCGGTTTGCCCCGAAAAATACCAAAACAATTTTAGTGACGAGCGTGGGACGGGCCGAGGGCAAAAGCACGACGGCTTATAATTTAGCAATCGCCGCCGCTTATGCCGGCAAGCGAACGCTACTCGTCGAGGCAGACTTGCGATCGCCGTCTAATTCTCCGTCGGTTGATTTACAAGGCGATCCCGATGCCCAAGTCGAACCCCTCGCCTACTACGGTTCTCATAACGAATGCGTTAATTTAGTTCCGAGGGTCGAAAATCTCTATCTCGTTCCCAGTGCCGGTCCCCAACGCAAAGCCGCCGCGATCGTGGAGTCGAGCGAGTTGCACCGCCTTCTTGAAGATGCGCGCCAGCGTTTCGATTTAGTGGTTTTGGATACGGCTTCCCTGACCGCTTGCAATGATGCGCTCTTGCTACAACCCCTAACGGATGGCATGGTTATCGTTACGCGACCGGGATTTAGCGAGGGAAAACTAGTCGGCAGCACCCTCGAGCAAATGGTTGAGGCCGAAATGCCCATTTTGGGGGCTGTCATTAATGACGTGGAAATGGATTTACCGGATGGAGAAGTCCTTGACGAAGCGATCGGTCTGCCTGGAGAAATTGCCGATCGCCTGGCTCCGGAGGAAGAAGTCATTCCCAGCTTGCACAATGGCAATGGCTCGGGCAAGAAAACCCTCCCTCGAGAAGTCGTTCGCCGTTAAAATCAACTTCAAGAATTTCCTATAGCAAAGCCTAACAATCTCCGCCAAATTTAAAAAAGGGATTTGTAGAACGAGCACGATACTCGTTCCCTACTCGTTTGCACGAATAGCACAGTTGCACGTTCAGGCATTTTTCAGTAAAGATAGCCAATATTAAGATAACTCGATCGCCCAATACCTGAATGTCAAACCAAGCCCCCGATATTATCCTCCTCGTCCTCGATACCCAGAGAGCCGATCGCCTCTCCTGTTACGGTTACGAAAAAGAAACCTCGCCTGCCTTAGACCGCCTCGCTACAGAGTCTACCCGCTTTCGCCATGCCGTCGCCGCCGCCCAATGGACGATTCCCTCTCACGCCTCCATGTTTACGGGGGTTTATCCAGACATTCATCAGATGGTGCAGTCCTATTCCATCCTCCCCAAAACCCTCCCGACCCTCGCGGAACGATTGCGGGACGGGGGGTATTACACCGCCGCTTTTTGCAACAATCCCCTCGTTGGCGTGGTCAATAACGGTTTGCGACGGGGATTTTACAGCTTTTTGAACTATAGCGGTCTCATGACCGATCGCCCCAACCAAGCCGGAATTCCCGCGAACTTAATCGATCGCTATCGGTCTTGGTTCAAGCGAGTCTTGGCGGGAACTTTTGGTAAATTTCAGGATGCGTTTGCCCGCAGCGATGCCTTACTTTCTCTCTCATTTAATCCCTTGATGGTTCCCCTGTGGCAAACGGCACTGAGCTTTAAGGGCAACACGGAAAAATCTTTAGAAGATGCGGCAGAACTCCTCTGCGATCGCAAAAAAACCGAAGGGCAACCCATTTTCACCTTCATCAACTTGATGGAAACCCATATGCCCTACCATCCCCCTCGCAAATTCGTCGAGCGTTTTGCCCCTCGCGTCCTCAAAGATAAAGAGGCACGGCAATATTTACGCCAGTTTAACAGCGATGTCTACGGCTGGCTGGCTCCCCTTGCCGATCCCCTCAATCGCTACCATAAGGAAACCCTTGATGGAATGTACGATGCAGAAGTCGCAGCACAGGACGAACAAGTGGGGCATTTTGTGGAGCGGTTGCAGGAAAATGGCGTTTTGGATAATGCTTTATTGATCGTTTGTGCGGATCATGGAGAACATTTGGGAGAAAAGCGGCTGTTAGGTCACACGAATGCAATTTATAACGAATTGGCGCGGGTTCCTTTGATTATTCGCGATGCAACCGATGCCTTTCCTCGCGGCACGATCCGAGATGAAGTCGTCTCCACCCGGCAATTATTCCATAGCATTCTCACCGCCGCCAGCTGCGCCACAGAAGCAGAAATGCGGCTCACCCTTGCTTTAACGGGAGAAACTCAGCCCGTATTTGCGATGGCAATTCCCCCCCAAAACGTGCTCAATTTGTTAATGCAGCGTCAACCGGAATTAGTCCGAGAAATGCAGTGCGATCGCCCCGCGTTAGCCGTTTGGGAACGAGAATACAAGCTCTTGGCACGAGAAAGCGATGGGGATTACCTCGAGAGTTGCGAACTTTACAATATTGTCAGCGACCCTAGGGAAACGCTGGATTTACGGGATATTTTGCCGGAACGAACGGAAATTTTGCAAGACTATTTAGAGGATTTTTATCAACAAAAGAATTTGGTTGGTGCGGGAGTCGGCGATCGCCCGGACAATTTCGACGATCCCCAAGTTTATCAACGGTTAAAAGATTTAGGATATTTAGAATAGTTCAACATTCAAAAGTCCCTCAGCAACCTAGAATACACCTATCATTCTTCATTCTTAATTCTTCATTCTTTCCCCATGTACCCACCTGTCGATCCGATTCTCTTTCAACTCGGTCCTTTAACCTTGCGCTGGTATGGCGTATTAATGATGAGTGCCGTTTTAATTTGCGGTTGGCTGGCCAGTCGAGAAGTGGAAAGACGAGGGCAAAACCCAGATGACCTTTGGGATATGCTGCTCTGGATTATCATTCCGGGATTTCTGGGGGCAAGGTTGTACTATGTTTTCATTCAGTCCCCGCGAGACGGGACGGGTATCGGTTACTATTTAGCCAATCCGGGGAAAATTCTGCAAATTTGGAGCGGGGGCATTCATATTTTTGGCGGTTTTATGGCAGGTGCGATCGCGTTATGGCTCTTTTCGCGGGTACGAAAGTTACCGACTCTCGTTTTCCTCGACGCGATCGCTCTCGGGCTTCCTCTCGCTCAAGCGATCGGACGGTGGGGTAATTTTATCAACCAAGAGTTATACGGTCCGCCAACGACGCTTCCTTGGGGTTTGCGTATCGATCCGGTGCATCGCATTCCTCCTTATAATAATTTGGGGCAGTATCCGGAAAGCGATCGCTTTCACCCGCTTTTTCTCTACGAATCTCTGTGGAATTTCCTCGGTTTTGCTCTCATTTTTTGGATTTCTCGTCGCTTTTCCAAGCAATTGAAGCCGGGGGATTTGAGTTTGTGTTATTTGATTTGGTATCCTTTGGGGCGCTTTTTTATCGAGTTCCTGCGTACGGATTCTTGGTTTTTTGCGGGTACGCCGTTTAATATGGTTCACATTTTGAGTTTTTTAGCGGTGATGGGAAGCGCGATCGCTCTATATCTGCGTCATAAAACAGCGATCGGGACTCGGAAAAAAGTCTGATCGTTAGTTGGATTGTTTCTCAAAAGGATGTTAGCGATCGTGAGATACTGTCTTGGATTTTGTGGCGATCGCTAACAGCGCATTCTCGATCGGAAGCGATCGTTACCGATTTTATTATTCTTCGCTAACTGAAAATATGTCGATACATAAAAATATCTAACACTAATGCAGATCTCGATCTAGTGTTCTGTATGTAAATTTTTGTTTCAACTCATCTATGTTTCAAAAATCTAACGTTATCATCCTAAGTGGCAACATAAAAATTGTGTCAAATGCTTCTTTCTCATCGTTACGAAAATTTACAGCAGTTGGGTGAGGGTGGATTTGGAAAAACGTTTCTCGTACAAGATACTCAAAACCAACTTCATCCCAAGCGGGTCATTAAGCAGCTTGCGTTGAACAACGATAATCCTGCAATGCTGGAGCAATTCAAAACTCGGTTTCAGCAAGAAGCGACTGTTTTAGAGCGTTTGGGTAGCGGTAATCACCAAATTCCTACTTTATACGATTATTTTCAATCACAAGGTCAATTCTATTTCGTGATGGAGTGGATTGAAGGCATTAATTTAGGAGAAAAAGTCAAACAAGAGGGAGCATTCAATGAAAGTATGGTGAAAAGTATCTTACTTAATATTTTACCCATTTTAGAATATATTCACCAGAAAAAAGTTATTCACCGAGATATCAAACCCGATAATATCATTATCAGAAATTCAGATAATTTGCCAGTTTTAGTTGATTTCGGTGCAGTCAAAGAAGAAATCAAAACAGTTCTGAGTTCTTCTATCAAGAGCATTCAATTCACGATGCACATTGGCACTCCTGGTTTTACTTCTATCGAACAAATGCGTGGGAGACCCGTTTATGGAAGCGATTTGTATAGTTTAGGAGTTACAGCAATTTTTTTGTTGACGGGTTTATATCCTCAAGAATTAGAACAAGATTTAGAAACGGGTGAATTAAAATGGCGCGATCGCGTTGGAGAAATCAGTTCTGATTTTGTTGCAGTTTTAGAGAAAGCAACTCGAGAAGATTGGCGCGATCGCTACAGGACGGCGAAAGAGATGCGGGATGCTTTGCTGGCGATCGATACTCCAACAGTGCCTTTATCCAAGCAAGAATCATCTTCAGAAAAAGAATCTCAGCAACAAACTGTTCGTATTAATGCTCCCCATTTAGGACATGTTACACGAGATGGAAATATAAATGGGGATATCAGTGGAAACATAATTAACTCTTAGAATTATGAACAATAACCCTTTCCAGACAGAAAATAAACAAAATCTCCATGTTAATGCTCCTCATTTAGGACACATCTCGCAAAGTGGCGATATCACTGGAGATATAACTCAAAATATTTATCAGGAAAAACCCAATTTTGAGGAAATCAACTTTAAAGACTTAGAAAGTCAATTTCGAGAAAAGTTAATAATTTCGGCTAATCTTATCAAGAAAGTTAGCCGAGAAAGAATGCTTATTTTGAGTGGAGATATAGGAAGTAATCAACAAACTATTTTGTTGAATATTGCTTATCTTTTAGCCTACAAATTTCATCAGAATATTTCAGTTTCTACCAAGACGAACATAACAATAAAACAGTGGAAAAATAGTTCAACTCAGCAAGTCGTTGATTTATATTTAGAGCTTCGAGATACTCAAAATCCAACAATTTTTATCCTCACGGAAATTGAACCTAAACAGATTAATGGTTCTAGTGGTTTAGAGCAAGCCTCTAATGAAATAAAAAAATCGGGAAATCATTATATTTTAATTGGTACAGCATATAATTTTGTGAATTGGCATTTAGGAGAAGAAGCAAGAAAGTTTTTTCCAAAACTCAAAGTAGAAGAAATATACGATCGAGATAGGTTAAATCATTATTTTATAGAGAAACTAAAAGAGAATAATCTCTTAGAAAAATTTGAAAAAACTAGAAAACAGGAGCAAATTATTGAACAATTAAATACTCCAAGAATCATCGATCGCTTTATCGAACTTTTTCGCCAAGGAGTTGAGATTAACAACAAATCTCAGACCGAATCAATCGATATTGATGAGATTTTAATAATCGTTAAAAGCGACAAGCAATTTATTAGAAAACTTTATTATGAAATCCTCAATGAACGCGAACGCTTACTGGCTTTAGGTTTGAGCTTTTTTAATGACTTATTTGAGGATCAACTTTTTGCAGCACTAGAGCGAGTTGTTGAGGAAGTTTGGCAAAAACGAGATCCGTCGTTTCAGGCACTTGATTATTACGACTTAGATCGGCTTCAAGAAAATTATTTTGAACTCACTCCCAATAATTTTTACGAGGATTTTTCGGAAAAATTTAAAGTTGTTCAACCAGAATTTTACAAAATCGATCTGCGCTCTATTAGAATTCTTTCTTTTGAGAATCGCCAGATGCTTTTTAAAATAGCATGGGAGAGTCATCGAAGACAAATTTTAACAGCATTAAAGGTATTAGTTTCTTTAGTAAAAGAGTCCGTGCAAAGGAATCGAAAAAATTTTCAAGGAGAATGGGAATTGTATGAAAATGCCATGAAACGAGAGAAATTGAGGAATGCGATCGCAGAAACACTTAGCGATATTGGTTCAATTTCTTCGAGTGCAATTTCTGCTATTCAAGGTGCATTATTTCAATTGGCTACAGATAAAAATGTTAATGTTCGTTATGTTGCTGCACAAGCAATTGCAAGATGGTACGATCCTCAAAATAGACATGAAATAGAAACCTTAAGAACTCTCCAACGTTTCTACGGAAGGGCTTTGGAAAGAGACAATATATCTCAAGAACTTGAATTAGAAGACTATATTGGTGCTACAGTTGCCGTTACACTAGGCGAGATAATTTTTTACTATTACAATGAGGAGAAACTTGACAATAAGTTTTATAATTGGCTGGAAGAATTATCGGAAAGCGAAGCACCTTACATTCAATGGTATTTTGGATATCATACTCTTCAAGATGTCGTTCCAAGATATCTCAAAGATCGGAAAGTTCAAGAGTTATTAAAAAAGATAGCTAAAAAAGATCCAAAACTTTTGTATCCGGAGTTACCTTACAGTACAAACGAATTAATATCACTAAGTTTAGCTGTAGCTTACAAGTATTCTCATAATCGCAAGTTGGTTCGAGATATCCTCAATGAATGGTATCGAGGAGATAGTAGTTCTGGTTTACTCCGTGCGATAGCCTTAACCTATGGATTCCTGAATTATAATAATCAAAATATCATTACAATTCAGGATGGTATGTTGCGTTTAGAAGATATTCTTCTGAAAAGTAAAAATTATCCATACCTCTTCCCTTTCTGGAAATCTGAAAAAGAACTGGTTCAAAGCTCTAAAACGTCAGTACGAAGTGCTGTTATATCCTCAGTAAATCAACTAATTCTACGCTACTTTAACCAAGTTGAACCTCAATTAAAAAATTTAGTCAAACAGCTAACAAAATATGAACGAAAAAGTTTAATTGAAACTTTAACTGATGTTTATCGTAACCAAATAGAAGAAACAGAAAGTACGGAGAATCAAATCAATAAAAAATCCAAATACTTAGTTTGGAAATATATCGAACGATACCCTTTAACTGAGGTAGAATTAGCAATGAATAATTGGGCAAAATATGAAGATAATCCATCTGCACAACAGATTTCAATACAGGCTTTAGTTTCTTTTGCAAAAGTTGCAAAATCAAAAGTTCAATAAAATTAAAGAGGAAATAAAGTTATGACTACGAACAAACATTTATCTACTTCTGAGGTTAACTCTCCCATTATCAATATTGTTGCTTTTGTAGTAACATGGGGAGAAAAAAATAAGGGACAGATCTATCGTAAAATTCTTAAAGGATTACTTCCTGAAGTTGTAAAACAACATGAAGTTTCTCAAGAAGAATTGATGTTTGTATTGCATCGCTGGCAAAATATCTCTGACGAAGATATGAAAACACTTGCCAGATTATTGGAGCGTGGAATTCCCTTGGTAAAATGGGGATGGTTAATTGCTTTATTTGTAGGATTATTTCTCGTTTTTACAGGTGGTTTTGCAATATCTACAGTCAATAGAATGGCCTCTAATTCCTCTAGTATTTCTAAAACATCGAAAGCACCACCAAGGAATGCTTCAAGTCAAACACCCAAAATCTCAACCGATTGTATTAGTCAAAAACAATGCTTATTACTTGCCGATCTCGTTTACGTTGAAGATCGATACTCTCAAAATTTTGCTGGAGGACAATTAACGGTTAAATTTTCTGAAAATGGGACTCCCGAAGATCGCCTCAGTATTGTGCCAAGAGATACGGAAATAGGAGCATTGAAACTTGAAGATAATAATCTTGTTTATAATGAGTCTATCATTGGTACTGTTGAAGGAGGAGAAGAACTTCAACCTTTAGTTGTTACTTTTAATACTAAGGTAGATCGAGAAAAAGTCCAGAATGTTTTACGCAATGTTGTTTATTCTCAACAGTCCTCAGAAACTCCTAGCTTAAAGACTCGCCAAATTGAATTTAATCTCACCGATGGAGATGGAGGAATTAGTAATAATCTTAAGATAGCAATGCAAACAATCGCTCAAGAAAATTCTCTATATCTGAACGTTCCAAGTTCTCAAACCACTAAAGAAAATACCGAACTCAAAATTACAGATATAAAAATTGAAAATGCGATCGCAGAAAATTTGACCGTCAATCTGCGAGTCGATCGCGGAACTCTAACACTGAAAACTGATGTAGCTGAAGGATTAACAGCCGATAAAATCCGAGGAAACAAAACCCGAAATGTCACCTTAACTGGGACAAGTACACAGATTAATAAAACGCTCTCCGATCCATCTGCTCTAGTTTATCGCGGCAATCGGAACTATAATGGTAACGATACTCTCAATATTACTGCCAATGAAGCCATTAAAGGTTTAGTTTGGCCGCCTACTGTCGAAACATCTCGACAAGATAGCAATCGCGTTACAATTAATATCCAACCTGCGAACTATTCTCCCACAGTTAACGTTCCGGGACAAAAATTTATTCAACCCAATACGGACTTACCCATAACCGGAATTCGGATTAGCGATCGCGACAGCCAGAATGTTAACTTAATTTTGAATGTCCGGTTAGGAAAAATTTCTGTTCAAGTTGATGGAATTGAAGGGTTAACGATTGAGGGAAATCAATCTCAAAAAGTAGTTCTTAAAGGAACTGTAGAGCAACTGAAAACACTATTAGCAAAATCTTCTACCATTATTTATCAATGCGATAGAAAAGAAGGTGGTGAAGATGTCTTCTCGGTTACTGTTAATGATGGAAAAGCAGGAGATACTGATAATTTCAACATTCTTGTTAATGACAATCCCATTCTAAGTATCCCGGATTTTGTTACTCTGAATAATAATCGAAGAGTAACTCAAATCGAAGCAATGGATATAATCCGGAAATATTTAGAAGCTAAATCAAGAATTTTTGCACCACCTTTCGATCGCCAACTTGCCAGTCGTTTATTGATGGGAAAAGCCTATGAAGATAAAGTATCTAAACCGGGAGGAGGGTCTTTAGAATGGTTACGCGACAATCGTGCTTATTATCAATATAGTAGCGATCGCACTCTCGAACCTCTTCAGCGCTTTCAAGCATTTGGTAATCAAGCTCGTATTGATGTAAAACTAGCTGAAAAATTAAGATACTATCAATACGGACGCTTAAAATGGTCTTCAACCAATCGAGGAAACTACACATTTATCTTACAATTAGATAATGGAGTTCTCAAAATTGCCGACGTTAAATCAATTTAATAAAAAGCTAAAAAATATGAGGTTTTGGGTTAAACTACGATCGAACTTACTTTTTCTTGTTGCACTGGCTCTGATTGTACTCGGATTGATTTTAAATGGTTATGCTGGCATCAAGTTTTTTAGCAGCAAAACAAAAACATCTGTTCCCGAAAAGACCGAGCCAGTGATAGCAAAACCTTCTCCGACTCCCGATCGCCAACAACCCCTGCAAGAACCGACTTTGCTGACTGAATCTCCCGCATCTTCTCTGGCTTCCCTACCAACAGAAAACCCGGAAAATGAACCAAAATTCGGACACTTTCCTTATCCCGAAGGCGATCGCCAACAAATGCAAATTATTGCCAGTTATGCTCAACAGCAATATCAGCGATTTGAGAGCCTTATGCCAGAAGCAGCATTAGCACTGATGAAAATGATTTATGCCGCACGGGATGATAGAGTTTGGATCGTTCCCGTATCGGGTTTTCGCCCCTTAGAATATCAAGAGAAACTCTTTCACAGACAAATTAAACGCTTGGGATCTCCAGAAGCAGCAGCCAAACTCAGCGCACCTCCGGGGTATAGCGAACATCATACCGGTTATGCGATCGATTTGACCGATGGTAACTTTCCCAAACAAGATATTACCTACAAATTTGCTGAAACGGATGCCTTTCAATGGCTTATAATTCATGCAGGAGAGTTTGGGTTTGAACTGTCATTTCCGGAGAACAATACCCAAGGCATTAACTACGAACCTTGGCATTGGCGATTTATTGGTTCGTCAAAGGCAGAACAAATATTTTCCCCTGCTCGTTTTTCACCTTAAATTTAAAGTTGGTTTCTCTTGATTGGTGCGATCGATATGAGAAAGCAAAATACAAGAAAAATAGTAACGCTGACATTTTACGGAGATCTTGATAAACAAGGTTTCAAAGTAACTCTAGAAATTAGTTCGGAAGCAAAAAATACTTGGTTGAAACAAACTATTTCACTACCTCGCAATCCTGAATTAGCGATTTGTCTCCAACAGCATTGGCAAGAAAAATATTATCATGTTGAAGTACTTTACCCTTATTTTATCCCTGTTAGAATTAAACCCAAAAAGGTAATTAACATCCAAATTGGAGAATGCAGTAAATCTGGAGAAGAATTGTGCGATCGCTTGAAAAATTGGCTGAAATCTGACTCATTTTCTTATCTCGATAAACAACTCCGAGAAGAATTACAAGCAACCGATGAAATTTGCTTTTTGATTCGCACTGATAACCTAAATTTACAAAAATTACCTTGGCATAAATGGGATTTTTTAGAACGATATTCTCAAGTTGAAATTGCTCTCGGTTCGACCAGTTTTAAATCTCTTCAAACCCCTGCAAAACCAAAAACTGCTTGGATTCATGCTAAAATAAGAATCTTAGCAATTTTAGGGCATAGCGAACAAATTGATATCGATCGCGATCGGCAAATGCTGGCAAAATTACCCGATGCTCAAACCGTCTTTCTAATTGAGCCGGAACGTTATCAAATTAACGAACAATTATGGGAACAATCTTGGGATATTATCTTTTTTGCCGGCCATAGCATTACAAAAGAAGAAAAAGGTCGCATTTATATCAATCCGCAGGATAGTTTAACACTCGATGAATTGGAATTTGGCTTGAAAAAAGCAGTCAAACAAGGATTGCAATTAGCAATTTTTAACTCTTGCGATGGGTTGGGACTGGCATGGGATCTCACTTCTTGCCAAATTCCGCAAACAATTGTTATGCGAGAATCTGTTCCCGATCTCGTTGCCCAAGAATTTCTCACGCATTTTCTCGCCATTTTTTCCCGAGGATCGTCGTTTTATGTTGCCGTGCGGGAAGCTAGAGAACGCTTGCAGGGATTAGAAGGACGTTTTCCTTGTGCCAGTTGGTTGCCTATTATTTATCAGAATTCTGTTGAAATTGCCCCTACATGGAAACAAATGAAAGTCAGGCGAAGTTGGTTGGGTCAAGTGTTTCTCTCTAAAACCCGAACAATTTTAGTTGTATTACTAGGCTTGATATTCGGATCGCTGGGTTGGTACTCGATCGCACCACAAATTACCAAAGTTATTCACAATCAGTGGTGGGATAATTATCAAAGAGGAAACTTGCAAGCCACTCGGGGAATCTTGGATTTTGTCCGCAAAATTACACCTAATCATCGCGCAACAGAGTACACTCTCGGCAGGTTATGTGAAGAGGTACGAGATTTTGATTGTGCTAAAAAACGCTATCAAAGTGCAGCACAATATGGCTTATCCTCGGCTTATAGCGATCTGGCTCGCTTGTATATTATTGAAGATGGAGATTATGCTGCTGCTGTTACTCTGAGCAAAAAAGGATTGAGTTTGGTGCGAAATGATTGGGTGAAATATTCTTTACTGAAAAACTTGGGTTGGGCAAGATTTAAACAGAATCGTGATGAGGAAGCATTAACGCATTTAGAGGAGGCGATCGCTTTAGATAGCGATCGCGCAGGAGCCTATTGTCTCATCGCACAGATTAAGGAAAAACAAGGAGAAGATGCGATCGAATTTTGGAGAACTTGTCTTCAATTTGCCAACCCCGATTTTCCCGACGACGATCTGTGGATGGGAATGGCTCGAGAGCGGTTGCATTCACCCTCAAACGTTAGAAGCAATTTTCTGCTCGAGCCATGAATCACGATTACCGATTTCTGAAGTGGGTACAGGGAATAATTGTACCATTTTCATCTTTGCAAGTTGGCTTTTGCTGAAAATATTGTAGATTTTTTGAGACTTCCATTGAAGTTGTTCCCTTATTTTGAAGCATCACGCTCATCTCAATTGGAAACAGACAATTTGCGATCGCCAGCAACCCGAACAAAGATAGCATCTTAGATTTCATTGTTCCCGTTTCTCCCAAATGATGGATAGTGGAGAAGCGAAATTGGCCAATTTTTACCGCTTCGATAATTCCATCAAACTCAGTCGATGTATGGGTTTAGGAAAGGGATATGTTTGACTTGGTTTAGAGGCAAGTTCTAATTGTTAACTTTGTTTAGAGCCAAACTCTAATTGTTAACTTTGGTTCAAGTAATGTCTGACTTCTGTTCAATATCTCGTTAGTGCATCTTCATGGCTGTTACAATCGAAGAAGTTGTTAAGGAATTGACTCAAAATGCCGCGATCGCTTAAACTTAGTCCAGAAAATATTGAACGGGTAAAATCAGCCATGCAGCGTCATGGCTACCCCAGTCAGAAGGCTTTTGCAACCGAATTAGGCTTCTCTCGTACTACTATCAATAAATATCTCAATGGCAATCCTGTAGATTATCTCAATTTTGTCGAAATTAGCGAGAAATTGAATTTAGCTTGGCAGGCTATTGCGGTAACTCCAATTTCATCCGTATCAATAGTAGGAACCACGATCGGCGATCGCTATAAAATAGTCGAGCAGCTTGGTTGTGGAGAATTTTGCTCGACTTATCTCGCCCGAGATAGTTTTCGAAAGGAATCGCCCTGTGTTATCAAACAACTCACAAGTAATAATTCCGACAAAGCAAAAGATTTATTTGAGAAAGAAGCAGCTGTTTTATTTCGATTGGGAAAACACGATTGCATTCCTACTCTACTGGCTTTCTTTCCGGAAAAGGAATACTTCTATCTAGTTCACGAATTTATTGAAGGAAACGATCTCGGCCAAGAAATTAAAGAAGGACAACCGTGGGAAGAAAATCGAGCGATCGCCTTGCTCCAAGAAGTTTTAGAAATTCTTGTTTTTATTCATCAAGGCAATATCATCCATCGAGATATTAATCCGCATAATTTAATCCGACGAAAATCGGACGGAAAGCTGGTACTGATTAACTTTGGAACGATCAAGCAGGTGAGTGCGGATATTCAAACAATCTCCATTGCCGGTACTCCGGGATATATGCCACCCGAACAAGCCTATGGTATGCCAAGATTTGCAAGCGATCTCTATACTTTAGGGATTGTTGGAATTCAAGCCATTACAGGATTAAATCCCAAACAATTGCGCGTGGATTATAATACCAATCATCTTGACTGGCACAGTAAAACATCAGTCCGAATCAGCCAAAAACTCAGCCAAATTTTAGATAAAATGGTACGCTATGATTTTAAAGAACGATATCAATCAGCCAAGGAAGTATTACAAGCCCTTCAAACTCTATAGAATAATAATCGAACAGAATATTTTTCCAATTCTATCGTGGAACGGGCATCCCTACCCGTTTATAATTTAATAAAATCCTTGAACAAGCAAGATGCGCGTTCCACAATTGTTAAGTTTTCTCCGATCGCCTGAAGTATAAATTTACAAATTTGAGATGTACCTCATTCAGAACGAATTAACTCATTTCTTCAAGTTGAAGTAAGTACAAACGAGCAGTTGTGTGAGCGGTTTTGACAACGCGATTAGCGATCGCTTCTGTCATCCATTCTCCTTGAATTAAAGTTTCCAATTTGCCGATATGGGATTCGTCATTTTTGCCATGATAAGCTAAAAACGAAACTTGATCGTCTCGCAAATTCAAGGTTTCTTGAATGTATTTTGCCCAAGTTCCTGCCAGTTGATTTCCCAGTCCTTCAATGATAAAAATACTCCCCAAAAGATCGATGGGATTTTCACGAGATGCGCGGTGAAAAATAAAAGCGGATAATGCTTCGCTACCGATGTTTTTTTCTGCTTCTGCAATCTCTTTTAATTCGCCACCTACGGAAACATAATTACGCTCTAACATTTGATAATCTCGATGTTCGTCTCCAGCGTGTCCCAATAATAGCGATCGCGGTTCAAATGCGGTCATATTCGAGGCAGCCCGAGCGATCCACCTCGCTCCTTCTACCACTTGCGGGCGAAGATTTCGCAATAACAATTTGTAATCTTCTAGGGTAAATTCTCCTTGATATAATTTTCCCACGATGGGGACAGAACGCAATTTTCGTTCAAATTCTAGCCAAATTAATGCGAGTTGGCGTAATAATTCTGCTTGGATGCTATTCTCTGACTCGGGTTGCACTCGAGCCAAAGGAGAAACTGTCTCTGGAGGACTAAAAGAAAGAGAAGTGCGTGCTATATTTGCCTCGACAACGCTTAACATCATGTAAGCGGTTGTGAAACGTCCGCTTTCTGGCACAAAACAGAAAATTTTCTGACCCGATCGCAATTTGCCAGAATGAAATAATTCTTCCAACATGAGATAAATAGAAGCACACCCCGTATTCCCGCGAGTATATAAGTTGGTAAACCATTTTTCTTCGGAAATCATGCAATTGGCTTTTTTCAACAGTTCGACAATTTGACTGCGAAAGAAATGGGAAGAATAGTGGCACAATAACCAATCAATTTCTTGAGGATCGACGCGCCCAATTTCAATCAGTCGCAACCAACCTTCAACGCCCAATTTAATAACATTATCTAACAAGCGAATATTCTGCCGTAAATCCATTGCACCCTCTCGTGCTGCATCGAGATAAGATGAATAGTCCAACCAACTTTTATTTATCGTTTCTCCCTCAATTCCCGAATACATGCAAAGCGGGTAAGCATTAGCGTGAGAAACCAATTCGATCCATTCGACTTTTATACTGATTCCCGTTGTATTGGGGCGATCTTGTACTAAAAATGCTCCCGCACCGTCGGAAAGCATCCAGCGCAAAAATTCAACGTCAAAAGATAGAGATTTTTTGTTTTTTAAACTCGTTTCGTCCTCAAATTTGGTATGTTTGAATAAGCGAGAGGGAAATTCTGAAGCCACGGCGATCGCATTTTTTCGCTTGCCCAATTGCAGTTGAGAAACGGCATAATTTAACGCTGAAATTCCCGAACAACAAACCCCTTGAGTTGAGACGATTTCGAGGGGAGGTAACTCTGATAATTCTCCATGTACCATGCTGGCAAAACCCGGTACGAGGAGATCTGGCATGGTTGTTCCACAGGCTAATAAATCAATTTTTGTCGGGTTTAAATGAGTCTGTTGAAAAACATCTCGCACGGCATTGGCTGCCATCTGACTGTTAGAATAACGAGTGTTTTGTTCGCGATCGATCGCGTAGTAGCGTTGCCGAATGCCGTTACTTTTGAGAATGCGTTTTCTGACCTTAGAAGGACGGGAATTTATTGTGCCGAGATAGGCCTCCATTTGGTCGTTATCAATGGCCTCTCCCGGTAAAAATTTGCCTACAGCGTTGATGTATGCGCTATTCATAACACTTTAAATTCTTGACTCGTTGCCCTTTATTTTGATCTCGATCTGAATGAAAATTCTGCAATACCTGACAGTTAAAAAACTGTCAAGGTTACAATCTAGCGATCGCATTCTTGTTATTTATAATATTATAACATCGTCCAATCTTGACTTAAAATCTCGCGATTCACTCGTTCGCTATCTTTGCGAATATAGATCCCATTGGGAAGTTCTTCATAACCCAATTCTTCGATCAATTTGATTTCCTCTTCGGTGACATTAATTAACTGCGCGATCGCATCGGGGCGATAGGTACCGATACTATAACGATAGTTCCATTTATTATGTCCGGGAACGAAATAATGAACGGGTTGACTGCGGGCAATTTTGCGATCGTTTTTTCCCAGCAGATCGATAGTTGTCCGTTGGGAAAAATAGGGAATATTTCCAGCCCAAACTACTGCGATTGTTGCATCTTGTTCAGTTCCCGCACGAATCATTATACCTAATTTAACCGCATTAATATCTTCAATGATATGTAAAGGCTTTAACAACCACTCGGAAATACTATAAATATTGACGAGATACCAAATATAAAAGGTAAAAATAAAGGTAATTTGTAGAGATTTTCCGCATTTTTTTTGAGGATTAAAATTGCCAGTTTGTGATGATAGAAAAAATGCCCAAATTCCAATTATAATTAAGATCGTGGCTTGTGCAAGATTAAACCTAGAAAGAGAAGAGACTGCTGGCAATTCAACCTGCTTTAAGACATCGCAACTTTCAATGAGTAAGATGACTCCTAAAATTACGGTAAGCCAGTGTAAAAATTTTATAGATAGGAGAAATTCCAAGCCTAATCCGCAGAGAATTAGTAAAGCAGAAATCGCAGTACAAATATAACGATTAGAAAAACCCCGCCATTCCCAAGCATCGCCACCAACATAAAGAGAATAAAAGAACTGTCCGAGAAAGATAGTCAATAATAATAAAACTCGCAGCGTTAAAATTTTATCTTTTCTTCCTAGAGCGATCGTAAATCCTAGAATTGCAAACAACAGGATAATATAGAGATGATCGATGAGTTGTTCGAGAGAACCGATCCCGCGAACGAGTCGAGTTAGAAGAGAAACTCCGGTAACTTTAAGATAATAAGTATTTGGTAAAATATCGCCATAATAAAAAATACGGAATAGGCTGTGAGAAACAATGGGGATAATAAAAGCAGCGAATAGGATAAGTAGCGATCGCAGGCGAAATCGGTCGGGAATAAAAGTCGTGATAAAAATAGTAATAATGCTACAAGGAATTATAACATCGAGACGAATGAGTAAAGCTAAAGCAAACAATAAACCAATAATTAGTAAGGGTTTAATTTTAAAGTTTTCTTGCAATTCAAAGCTCTTTAAAATTGCATAATTTATGATTAATACTAAAATCCCCACTTCCATCCCGCGTAATGTCCAGTAAATTAAAGGATAATAAAATGCTAATAATAGCATAACGATAAAAGGCGTTAGAAAAGAAAAGATACATAGTTTTGTAATAATTTTTTTGACAATCCATAAATTTAACAGGAGGCTCATTATTCCCGTTACCATCACGCCCAGAGAAATGAGTCGTTCTGGAATAGGAAACAAATGTAAAATTGCCATCCAAATCGTCCATAAAAAATTAGTATAGCCTTCGATAGGTGCTTCTCCAGGATTCCAAACCAAACCATAACCGTGACTCAAATTTCTGGCATAGCGCATGGAAACCATGGCATCATCAAAAAGAGAAAAATATGTTTTTCCATCAACTATAAAACTGGTTGTATAAATAAAGAGAGTGTAGAATAGAGTGGCGAACATTGCGATCGCAAAATAAATTTTATCGATTTTTTGCCAAAATTTTGCTAACATCTTGATGTTGATAGAGAAAAGATTTATAATCTGATAGTATAAATAGTTGCAGTGAGTTCGGCAATACCTGTCGAATAATACCTATTGAAATAATGTGGTAAAAAATGAGAAAAACAGACCTATTTTTACTATTTTCCAGTACATTCTCTCTTGTCTTGGCTTCGTTTTTTTTTCACCCAGAGAAAATAAACGCACAAACCAACACGCAAACCCCCAGAAAAATTTCTCCAGAGATGGAAATTGAGGTTGGCATCATTCAGCGTTTTGGGGACGAAGCGAGCGATCGACTGACGCTCTCCAGTACGGAAGGAGATACGCTAACGGTACAATTTCAAGATGGAGATGGAACGTTAAAAACAATAAATAGCCAAAATATTGTCTTAGAAATTGCCCCCCAACGACCCGAAGAACCCGCATTGCAAGAATGGGTAGTACTCAGCGATCGCGCCACTTTTGAAACGGCTGAAAACAGCGCCAAAGAATGGCAGGCAAAAGGGATTGACACAGAGGTAGTACAACCCGGACGCTGGCAAGTTTGGGCAAAGCGAGATGTTTACAATACTCCTTTATTGCGGCGGATGCTGTTAGAAAATTTACAAGAAAAAGGAGAAAGCGATCCCTATCTCCATTCGGAAGTTTTAAATACCATTCCCATTGTTTCCTTTGTAATTAACGGCTTTCGCTACAATCGCAGTCATTTAAACATTACCAGCCAGAAAAATTTAATCCGCGTTAAAGAAGGCGATAAAAACATTCTTTTTGGGGGACGCTTGCGAATTCAGCCCAATTCTTACGGAAATTTTACCCTCGTCAATGAAGTCCCGATCGAAGTTTATTTGCGCGGAGTCGTTCCTCATGAAATCGGACCAAACGCCCCCTATAATTCTGTTGAAGCGCAGACCGTGATTGCTCGCACTTATGCGTTAAGAAATCTGCGCCGTTTCAAAGCAGATAACTACGAACTTTGCGCGACAGTTCACTGTCAGGTTTATAAGGGTTTAACGGGAACGGTTGCCAATGCCGATCGCGCCATTCAAGCTACGCGAGGATTGGTTCTCACCCATAATAACGAGCTAGTCGATGCCCTTTATTCCGCTCATACTGGCGGTGTCACGGCACAATTTGAAGATATTTGGGATGGGGAACCCCGTCCCTATTTACGAGCGAGAATTGATGGGGCAAATCCGCAATGGAATCTCGCCGCACAGCCTCTAGATAATGAGGCGGCATTCCGTCGTTTTATTAATGTAAAACAAGGATTTAACGGCACAGATAGCGCCGTTTTTCGCTGGAATCGGCAAAGTAACATTACCCAATTAACCCAAGATTTAAACAAGTATTTGGTCAGGATCAAACACCCTTTAGCCGGAATTAATCGCATTATCCGCATGGAGGTGACAGAGCGATCGCCGTCGGGAAGAATCCGCTTATTTACCGTGGAAACCGATCGCGGGATTGTCGAATTGCAAAAAACAGAAGCCAGAAGTGCTTTCGGTCCCCCAAGAAGTACCCTGTTTTATATCGATCCCATTCTCAATGCCAATGGTAACTTAACAGGTTATAAATTTATTGGCGGCGGTTTCGGTCATGGGGTTGGTTTAAATCAATATGGCTCTTATACTTTAGCAAGATTGGGTTGGAAATACGATCGAATTCTACAATTTTACTATCCCGGAACCGTCTTACAGCGCCTAAATGAAAGCATCGTTTTTTATCCCGAATATTAGTGGAGAATTGTACAAAAAATGGAAAGACTTTTTCTCGCGATCGCGGCAATTTTTGGCGGATTAGCAGTTGGCGGCGGTGCATTTGCTTCCCACGCTCTTAAAGATAGATTGAGCGAAAAAGCATTGGCCATTTTTGAGACGGGGATTAGATATCAAATGTACCATGCCCTCGCTCTTTTACTGGTTGCTATTTTACTCAGACAGACAGAGTTCTCTCGAGGATTGCTGACAACAACAGGCATTACTTTTATTGCGGGAATCTTTCTCTTTTCTGGCAGTTTATACACCCTCAGTTTAACGGGGATTAAATGGTTGGGAGCGATTACCCCTTTGGGAGGCCTTGCTTTTCTCGCAGGTTGGGGATGTCTTGTCGTTGTAGCATTGGGTGCAAAATAACTCAATTCTCGGCAAAATCTCAAGGTTTTTTTAATGCAGAGATCGGGCGTGCGTGTTCCAGAAAACAGCCAATTTCGGCTAAATTTGGCAGAGTAAGAATAGATTTAAAAAATAGCTATTTTTTTGTTGCGATCGCCAATTCCCAAAACCTCATTCCCCAAAAATTATGTCTCTTCGTCCCCACCGTACCAAAATCGTGGCTACGATCGGCCCTGCCAGCAATTCCCCCGAAACGATCCGCGAAATGATTAAAGCGGGAATGTCCGTCGCGCGACTCAATTTTTCTCACGGAAGTTACGAAGACCACGCTCGCACGGTCAAACTTTTGCGAGAAGCCTCGCAAGAACTAGACATACCGATCGCCCTCCTGCAAGATTTACAAGGTCCGAAAGTCCGAGTGGGTCAACTGCCCGAGGGAGCAATAACCTTAAGAAAATCCGCCCTTTTTACCTTTGTTGCCGAAGATCGCTATAGTAACGAACCCGATCTCATTCCCATTGATTATCCCCATCTCGCCGAAGAAGCAGAACCGGGAATTCGGATTTTGCTTGACGACGGCCGCTTGGAATTAAAAGTCACGAAAGTCGCCGAAAACGGAGTAAATTGTGAGGTGATTCGGGAAGGAATCCTCAAAAGCCGTAAAGGGGTGAACGTTCCCGATCTAAACCTGCGCTTGCCTTCCATGACAGAAAAGGACAAGCAAGACCTCGAATTTGGACTATCTCAAGGGGTAGATATGGTGGCTTTAAGTTTTGTTCGAGAAATCAATGATATTTATGTTATAAAAGAATTTCTCAAAGAGCGAAACGCAAGCGATGTTCCCGTTTTAGCGAAAATCGAGAAGCCCCAAGCCATCGCTCACCTCGACGAGATCATTAAATCCTGCGATGGGATTATGGTCGCACGGGGGGATTTAGGAGTAGAAATGAATCCCCAAAAAGTCCCTATGTTACAGAAAAAAATTATTCGTGCCTGCAATCAACACGGAATTCCTGCAATTACGGCAACGCAGATGTTGGAGAGCATGATCGAAAACCCCCGTCCCACCCGCGCAGAAGCCAGTGACGTTGCCAATGCGATTATTGACGGAACCGATGCGGTGATGCTGTCGGGAGAATCTGCGGTGGGAAAATATCCCGTGTTGGCAGTGGAAATGCTTGCCAGTATTGCAACAGAAATCGAACCTAGCATCGAGTTTGTCAATCTCCCCCCGGAAATGTCCAGCGAAACCCATGCCCTCACCGAAGCCTTGAATACGATTGACAAAATCCTCGATTTGCGTTGGATCGCCGCCTTTACGACGACGGGTTATACCGTTAATTTAGCTGCCGCAGAACGTCCCCACGCCCCGATCGTTGCCTTTACTAATAATCTTTCCCTTTACCATCGCATGGCTCTAATTTGGGGCGTTACACCGATGTTTATGGAAGGTCCGGTAGATTCTTTAGATGTTTTGACCTATCGCATGGAAACCACCCTGCGCGATCGCAAACTCGCCACTCCGGGAGATAAAATTCTCATGCTGGGAGGCAGTCCCATTCAACAACATAAAGGAACGAATTTTCTCAAAATTCACACCATACGCTAGTTTTGTGGTAAGAAATCGAGAAGGCGATCGGAGCGTATCTACCCATGAAGGAAAAAATTTACACGAATTATCGCCTGCAATTGAGCGATCGCGAAGTTTTAGGAACGTTGGTAGTGCGAGATGGGGAGATCGCGGACATTCAACCGGATACCGTCTCTATCGGACAGGACGGCGAAGGGGATTATCTCTTACCTGGTTTAGTCGAATTGCACACCGACAATCTCGAGCGCTGCATGAGTCCCCGTCCGGGGATAAGATGGCCGCTAGATGCCGCAGCCAGCTACCACGATCGCGATGTGGTCACGGCGGGAATTACCACGGTTTGCGACGCGATCGCCATCGGGGATGTCAAACCGACTTCTACCCGCCTGACCCACTTCAACCCCATGATAAATGCCGTTTCCGAAGGGCAAAAATGCGGTCGTTTTGCTGCCGATCATCGCCTGCACTTGCGCTGCGAGGTTTCCTATCCCGAGGTTTACGATATTGTTGCCGACTATGGCGAACATCCCTTGCTTTCCCTCATTTCCGTGATGGATCATACCCCCGGACAAAGACAATTTGTGAAAATCGAGAAATATACGGAATATTACATGGGGAAATACGGCATTTCTCGAGCCGAAATGGAAGAATTTATCCGAGTTCGTCAAGAGAAGCAACAAAAGTACGCCGAAAAAAATCGTCAAGCCATTGTCAGCATGACCCAAGCGCAAGCGATCGCCCTTGCCAGTCATGACGATGCGACTGTCGAACACGTGCGAGAAGCCGTTCGAGATAATGCCGCGATCGCGGAATTTCCTACCACCCTAGAAGCAGCAAAAGAGTCTCGCCGCCACGGGTTGCAAGTATTAATGGGAGCCCCCAATCTCGTCTTGGGCGGCTCTCACTCCGGCAATATTTCAGCAATGGAATTGGTAGAATTAGACCTGGTGGATGTTTTATCCTCGGATTACGTGCCTCGCAGCCTGCTGCAAGGGATTTTTACCATCGTCGGCAAATTGGGCAAACCCCTGCACGAAGCGATGAAATTGGTGACGGAAAATCCCGCCACAGCGATCGGTCTCGATGGCGATCGCGGCAGTTTAGAAGTCCGCAAGCGCGCCGATTTTATTACCGTTCATCATGATGGTATCGTTCCTCGTTTGACGGCTGTTTTTGTCCGAGGCAAACGAGTAGGTTAGTCAATTCAAAATTCAGAATTCAAAATTCAAAATGAAGAAGTAATAATGGCAACCAATCGCTTTATTGTTTATGCTTGTCCGGTCGGAGAACTCAATCGACAGATTGAATTGTATTTGCAGCAAAGTCAAGAATCCTGCGGGAAAAATCGCGCTCATTTCTATATGCCGCACTGTACCCTAACAGGATTTTTTGTCGATGAAGCCTCTGCCATTCCTCTTTATTTACAAGCACTAGAATACGCTTATAATCAAAGCAAACAAGAAAATATTAACTTAGCCGTTCGCTTGCGCGCTCTAATTTTTCATCCGGACTGGCACGGTTTGGAAATTGATGCCCCCGGATTGCCAAAACTCATCGAAACTTTTATGAAATTGGCCGATTCTCCCACGCGATCGCAAGACATTCGCCCTAAAGAATGGCTGCATTTAAGTTTTGCCTATGAGTTTGATAAGAAATATCGAGAAACCTTGATTCAATTGGCAGAAGCGATCGATCCCTTTGCTCCAGTAACCTGGGAATTGCGTTTTTATCAACGCCATGAGGATGAATCTTGGACTTGCCACGGGAGTCATTCTCTCTAAATTTTCCCCTCTAAATTTTCTCTGCCAATAATCCAAATTCTTTCATGGCAGGCAAAAAGTTTTTATTTTCGTGACTGGGACGGCTGAGCTTGATTAAAGCAAAGCGGCGATCCGGGGTTAAACTTTGCCACTGTTCGAGGCTCAAAGATACATCCATTT
Organism: Cyanobacteria bacterium SBLK; assembly: GCA_017746715.1. Taxonomy (GTDB): domain Bacteria; phylum Cyanobacteriota; class Cyanobacteriia; order Cyanobacteriales; family Spirulinaceae; genus CCY15215. Next base: position 217,830 of record JAGHZQ010000080.1, on the reverse strand, counting down.
CTCTAGCCTTTTCTCCTACAGTATTGGGGATTTCTGTCTCATTCAACCATGGCGGATTGCGATCGATGGGAAGTGTTGAGGCTGGTTTTCCGGTAGATTGAATCACTAATTTTTGTAAATAATCTCTATAAGTTTTACTCTCTGCTTCTGTTTCACAAGGCATAATAACCAGCGTTTCTCTTGTTTTGAGATCGAATTGATTCCAGTGAATGAGTTTTAGTTTGACCCCACAAGTATCTAATTTCATTCTCACCTGCATGGGAATACAGCGCAGGGACTCCACAAAATCTGCTTCAAATTGGAACATTGGTTGTTGGTTGTTAGTGGGTTTCTCCCCTCTTGGGAGGGGTTGGGGGTGGGTTGTTGGTTAAAAATAGTCCCATTTTCCAGTTAGAAAATAGGACTATCTATATTAGCGAAAAAGTTTTGAATTTTTCAAGGAAAGAAAATCATTTTTTTCTTTAGAGTTCGACAACTCTCACATTGCGAGGCTGATAATCGGAGCCGGTTTTCTTGGCACAGAATCCCATATCAACGGTTTGATTGGGTTGCAATGGCTGTCCCCAATTGGGAGGCGTTACAGTATATTGCGAACCCTGACGTTGAAAATCTCCATTCCAACTATTGTCGATTTGTGCTTGATTCATTTCAAAGCGCACCTGCCAAGCACGAATCGGAGAACTATTGGGATTATTTACCGGAATTCTTACACAAAATCCTGCATTCCAATCGGAATCCATCACCGCATTAGCCGTAAGACCGCTATTGGAAACGGGATCGGGAGTTGGTTCTGGGGTTGGCTTTGGTGCGGGATCGGAAACGGGATCGGGAGTTGGTTCTGGTGCGGGATCGGAAATGGGATTGGGGGTCGGATCGGGGTCGAGGGCAACGCTATCTCCAAGCAGAGTACTTAATAACTGCTGTTTAGGAGCATCGATGGTACGCCAATCATCTTTTAAAATTCCCCCCGTATCGCCGCTATTGGGATTCCAGCTCCAGTAAGTGAAGTGCAAGGCTTTTTCGTCGATGAACTTGACTAACTCGCGCTGCCAAATCCCCTCTTTTGAAGAAGAATCGACTTGACGACCGCCAAATTCGCCGATGAGAATGGGAGCAATTTTTTCATCGTTAATGTAGTTAAAACCGATTTGCCAGCGCTGGCGCAGGTTGCTGGGGAAAGAAGGCTCGGAAAACCAAGGTTGATTGTGAACTCCTGCCCCGTATTCGTGAGGGGAATAAACGAGCTTATTGGGGACGTTGAGGCGAACGGGATAATTTCTCACCCCTTCTAAATTACCGCCCCACCAATGTTGGAGTTGCTGTCCCGGTACGTTTTTCTCGACTCCTTCGACGACGATCAACCAGTCGGGATTGACCGCTTGGATGGCATTTCCAGCCCGTTCCGCCGCCAGTCGCCAATCCGTGGTCCGATCGCCGGTTCCCCAACTCGCTTCTCCGTGGGGTTCGTTCTTCAAGTCTGCGCCGATAACGTTACGTTGATTTTTGTAACGTCGCGCCAGCATCGTCCACGCGTCGATCCAGTCTTGTTCGGTGAAACCGTCCCCATACCAGAGGGTGGGGATGCGCTGGTTATTTAAACGATGGCTGTCGAGGAGAATGAGCAATCCTTGGCGATCGGCTTCTTGAATGAAGAGATCGAGGGCTTGTAGAGAGGTTTTCCCCTGAAAATCGGCGTTGCTGCCAATGCTAAAATCAACGCCGCTAATAGAGTTCGATCGCAATCCTTGCACGGAATAAGGCAGGCGAATGATGTTATAGCCCAAGGTCTTGATTTCAGCGAACATTTCTTTGTAATCTCGCGCCCAGAGTCCGTGAGGGGCGTGGGTTTCCGTCTCGAAGCCGAACCAGTTGACCCCCCGCAGGAGAACGGGTTGACCGCTTGCATCGATAATTTGCGATCCTCGGGTGGAGAGGGGGGTTTGCACGGGAGAAGCGGCGATCGCGGGCTCGGGAAGGTTGTGTAGGGCGATCGCGACCCACAAGGCCAAGAAAAAGGCGAATATCCTCGCACCGAGTTTGCGTAAATTTCGTTTCGGTTTCAACGGGTGCGACGGTTTGAATGATTGGGTCAGCATGAGAATTTATAGTGTAGAGAACGATCCAAATTGCTCGAGAAAATGGGAGCCGCTTTCCCCGATTTGTTAAGGAAGACTCTCTCGGATTTCGGCGAGTTCCCTACCCAATATTTTAAGTGTCCTATTGCCTTTTTTTTGAGAAAAAAGTGAGGAGAGAGGGGCGATCGCTTGACTTTGCTTTCTTTGGGAACGAGAGTTTATCCCTTGGGAAATGGCAAGCGATCGCGATGAGTTGGCAATGGAAGCAATCTTAGTGAATGAGTCTTGTTAGACGGATCGACTAGGAATTATTCTCTTGATTTTGAATGGCGTTTCGGACTTCTTCGATATCCAAATCCAAAGCAATCGCAATTTGTGCTATGGTCAAGCCAATCGCTGATAATCTGGGAATGGCTTCGAGTTTGCCTTGTTTGATTCCGCGTTGTTCGCCGCGCTCAAATCCTTGTTGTTCGCCGCGCTCAAATCCGCGTTGTTCGCCGCGCTCAAATCCTTGTTGTTCGCCGCGCTCAAATCCGCGTTGCTCGAACTCTGCACCAACTTCCTGAAAATAACGGGTTTGTTTTAATTCTTCTAATCCAAACATAGCTTCTAACTCCTGACGGCTCAAGGCAGTAAATTTATAGACCAACACGGTTTCTATCAATTCTAATACTTTTTGTTGTAAGGCGGGATTATCTAAAGTTGTTCTCGCTTTTTCCATTAACGCTTGGGTGGGCACAATTGCATCTCTCACTTCTTTTTCTTGTCTCATCATCAATTGCACGATTTCCAAGCCGAGGGAGCTTTCTTCTTTGGCTTCCAGTTCGTCGAGATACAGAACTTTGAGCTGTTGGCTTTGTCTCAAACCGCGATAGGCACGAGGTAAGCTAGGATCGGCTTTGCGATCGCCGAACAAGGCAACAGCACACCAATCTTGTTGGGGTTGGTACTGTCCCAAATAAACAAAAATCTCGGCAAAGAAACGCCAATAAAAATCGTCTTTAGGTCGAATTTGGACTTCAACAAAATAGATGGGGTCTTCTTGGGATGTCGAGGGGGGCAAAAATAACCCGTCAAAGCGTCTTGAGAGTTCTTTGACTTCTTGGGACAGAAATTGATATTCATCCTCTCGCTCTGGGGTTTCTCCGATGAGTTCAAAAAGCAAGGTGGGAAAGGTTTGAAAGAGTTGGTAAAATATGCTATCGGTTTTCATTGTTCGATTTGATACCCAATCCCCTCTGTACTCAGTTTTCTTACCGCGATCGCGAGACGGTCTATCTAAGTATCATAATAAAAATAGCTGTCAGGATAGCAAGAGTGATGAACTCATCGAAAACAGTTGAAGCGCAAATTTCACTCCCTCGGGAGCTTTACCATGCGATCGCGCAACAAGCGCAAGCGAACGGACAATCTTTCTCTCAAGAGATTATCAAGTTGTTAACTCGTTCTCTGGCAGAAGTTCCTGACGATCTCGAACGAGAGTTTATCGCTTGGGAAACGGCAAGCGATCGCGATGGGTTGGCAATGGAAACACTCTTAGCATCCGAGGACAATTAGATGGCACGAGGAGATGTTCTGTTGGTGAGTTTGCCAGAATCGGATCGACGAGAAGAAACGGGAAATCGTCCCGCGATCGCCGTGCAAGCAGCTATTCCGACTTCTCCTATGCTGATGGTCGTTCCCTTGACTTCTTCGATGAAAGCGTTGCGTTTTCCTTTTTCCGTTCAAATCGAACCATCGGATCGCAATGGTTTGACTGTAACTTCTGTGGCAATGGTGTTTCATCAAACCCTCTTTAAAGCTGCTGAGAATGGTAAATCCTCCGGCAAGGCATCCGGCGATCGCAGCTTTCGAGATTTCATTATTAATCAGGAACACCAAAGACGAACCGCCACTCACTCCAGCTAGTGCTTTAATCGCAAGATCGACCAATCGTTCTTCGAGGGGTTTTTGGGGAGGTTGCGGGGAGGGCTGAGTCATGGAAGATTGTCAAAGGAGACGATTTTTCTCTATCTTAACCCTATTCTCTTTGTTAGATACTCTCAGAAGGAGCGCGATCGCTAGCAAAAGCAGAACCAAACGATCGCAAAACTCGCGATCGCTTTTCTAGAACCCAAGCAATCTCACTCTTTAAACACAATTCCTTTCAGCCCAACTCAACCCCCAAACCCGGTAAATTTCTCGGTACTAACCGGCCATTTTCTAACATTGCCCCGTGAAACGGATCGTCAATTAAATTAAGATGGCTGTCGAGATCGAGATAATCTGCATAGGGGGCGAGTTGTGCCATTGCCGTATTTGCTAAAGCACTATCGGAATAACACCCGTACATGATTTTTAAATTAAGCGATCGCGCCACTCGAATCATATTTAATGCTTCCGTCAATCCCCCCGCTTTGGCAATCTTAATATTCACGCCGTGAATGCAATGGGATAAACGCACAATATCCGCACTATTAAAACAACTTTCATCGATAAAAATGGGGAGGAGAGATTTTTCATAGAGAATGGGAAAATCCTTCTCAGCGTCAGCATTTAAAGGTTGTTCGAGATGGCGTACTCCCCGTCCCGACAGCCATGCAGACATATCGATCGCATCGGACAAACTCCAGCCTCCATTGGCATCTACGCTAATTTCTGCCTGGGGAGCCTCCGATTTCACCGTGAGAAACAGGGCGCGATCGCGAGCAATTCCTTCTGGACTGCCGAGTTTTAATTTAATAACTTTTACATCTATCACTTCTCGCCACAAACGCACCCGTTCCCGCGCCTTTTCTGGGGAACTAATTCCCACCGTTACCGATGTCGGGATGATACGATTCAAATCCAAACCCCACAATTTCCATAAGGGGAGATCGGCACGTTTTCCCAACCAATCGTAGAGTGCCATATCGATCGCTGCCCTGACAGAAGTCGATACTTTTTCCGCTTGTAATATGGCGGCGATTTTTTGTCTTTCCCACGGCTCAAAGGTTTCTAAACTGGGAATTAAGGCTTTAAATTCTGCGAGGAGTCGTTCGGGAGTGGGTTTGCTTTCTTGACTCACGGAAAAGGGGGTTGCTTCTCCCCATCCTTCGAAGCGATCGTGTTTGATTTTGACCCAAATATTTGTATTTTCTGCACTCGTTCCTCGACTAATTGTGAGAGGAACGCGTTTGCGAACGGTAAAGGGTTGTACTTCGATTTGCATAGATGATGAATGACAGAGGTGTAGAAGCAGTTAAAATCGAACTATTGGCGATCGCTTTCTTCTCGAGGCAAATCCACAAAAGTAATGGCTTCGATAAAGCGATCGATCGCGACTCTTTCCCGCTTTCCTTGGGGAGAGAGGAGGAAAATCCCGCTTCCATTGGTATAGGCGATCGTGCCATCTTTTGCTAGATCGTAAGCGAGGACGCTTTTGGCTAAGACTTCCGGCGTTCCCTGCCGTCCTTGGCGTACTAATTCCCAAGTCGCAGGGACGAGGGGAGGCGCATCCCCATCCTCAGCATGTTTTTTGGGTAACTTATCGAGATTGAGCCAATCTCCCCAGATTTTTATTCGCTTGGGTTCGACCCTTTGTTTTGTCCCGGCTGCTATTAATGGCTTCCCCGTGAGACCTTGTGCGAACATATTAAAAAACTGAAAAATAGCGAAAGCTAAACGAAAGGGAATTAAAAGAATATCTTTGAAAAACTTCCAAAAACTAAAAGAATGATGAAAAGATTTGTAAGGACGGCGAATGTAGTAAAGTAACCCATCCGAGCCGATTTGAGGACCGAGAAGGTCGGATTTTGGATCTTGTGCGAGAGAAGTGAGGTCTTGCTGGGCAAAGTCGAGTTTTTCAATCGAGAACGGGGTGCGATCGCTAACAAATCCCTGACTGTTACGACTGACTCCCGCAGATTGATAAACTACAGCTTTTTCCTTCGGCAGCCAACGGGGGGCGAGATCGATAGAATCTCCTTCCGTGATATCGTTGGGGCGGACGCTATTGGGGGAGAGGGTGGCAATATTGACGATTCCCGTGGGATAGGTTTTCGTACAGGCGATGAGATCGTGTTGGGGACTGTAATCGAGGTGACTAATGCGGAAGTTGGCGTTATGAAAGAGCCGATCTTCGCGATCGCGTCCCGGATCGAAGCGAAATAATGCCCCCATGTCCTCGGCTTCGAGGGCGTAAAAGAGCTTGCCTTCGGGGCTGTTGCACAAGCTGGTAATGGCGACGGGGGTGACGGCTTCTGCTTGCCGATCTTGCTCCGCGATCGCCTCGGGGGGCATTATCATCGAACGAATGCCCCGATCTTTCCAAGCTCGTTGGCGCTGAACCTGCAAGCGTTGGCGTTGAATGGATTGACCGAATTCGCTATGAATTTCGCGAAATCGGTTTTCGTTTTGTTGGAGGTACAGTTTGCCTCGGGCGAGGTAGGCGAGTTGGAAAGACATTTTTTAAATTCAAAATTCAAAATTCAAAATTCAAAATTTTAACTTCTTGCTTTGATTTTACAATAGCAAGCAATGGTCAATTCAGGGTAATTTCGGCAAATTCTCCCGTGCCATTGTTGTTTTCGGAAGCGGCAGTAAATTGAAATTCAGAGTTTCGCATGACTTCAGTAAAAACCAATTTAGGATTTTGTTGCAGAACATTTAACAAACTGATAAAGTCGCGCACTCTTTCTCGAGGGGTCGCCATTTTGTCCGCACCGATGCGACGACTCGATTCTTGTTGAAAGGCTTCAATTTGTTGCGAATTAATGCGTTTTTGATAACCGTAATGATGGGCGTGAATGTCCGCCAAACGATGCAGGAGTTGGGAAATTTCGGGCGCGGTTAATGGTTCTAACGCGATCGCCGTGGCGAAACTATCTTGCAACCCGTCTTGAAGAAAGCGGCTTTTTGCCAAGCGGGTGCGCCAAGCTTCCTCGCTAAACAAACCCCGTCGTTTATCTTCCAGAAATTGGGGCGTACCGCCAACAATAATCCCCAAGCGATCGGCTTTTCCCTGCATGGTATCGTTGAACATGGCTAAAAGGCGATCGTAGTTGTTTTGACGAGAACGACTGTGGGAAATTTTATATAAATGAATGGCTTCATCTAAGAAAATAATTAATCCTTTATAACCGATATCCGCGACGAATTTCGCCCATAATTTAACGTAGTCATACCACGTTTCATCATCAATGATGACCCGCACGTCCAAACTGCTCGCTCTGGCTTCGGTTCTCGTGGAAAATTCCCCCCGCAACCAACGCAAAGCGGCTTCTTGTTTGTCCCGATTTTCCTCTCGATAACCCTGCCAATAAGAGACGATCGCATTGGCAAAATCAAAGCCGTGAACTAATCCTTCTACATCGTCGATAACTTGACGAATTTTGATTTCGACGCGTTCGTCAAAGCCTTCATCTCCCGGACGCTTTCCGGTTTCTTGGGCGACTTGGGATAAAATAGTGCTCGTCCATTTTTCTAAAATTAAAGCGATCGCGCCGCCTTTGGGAGATGTTCGGGTAGCAATATTTTTCATGAGTTCCCGATAGGTGGAAAGAGCTTGCTGTTTCCCTCCCGCAAGGCGCAACTCCGGGGATAAATCCACATCGGCGACTACAAATCCCCGTTCCATGGCCAAATTGCGAATCAGTTGTAACATAAAACTTTTACCCGCACCATAGCGCCCGATAATGAAGCGAAAAGATGCACCTCCTTCACTAATATTGTCCATATCCCGAGCGATCGCGTCGATTTCTTGCTCTCGTCCCACGGAAATATGTTCCAAACCCACCCGAGGGACGACTCCCGCAGCCAAGGCATTAATTAACGCAGTTGAGACGCGCTTGGAGAGTTTTGGCATGAGTTTTGGCATGAGTTTTAGCATTTTTGGCTTCCTCAATTATTCGACCTTTTTAACGGCAAGCAAGGTGGCAAATTGTGCGGCGATGATGGGTTCGGCAATCGTCGAAGCATATTCTTCATGAATTTCGGGAATACCGACCCCACCATTCGAGGTAAATAACGTATCGCCTAATGTATTGAGTGCTTTTTCATTTAAAGATTCAATTAACACTTCCGGCATGGTTGCCTGTTGATTGACAACTGCTTTTAATTGTTGCTCGTCTTTTTCTAAAATTGCCTTTAAGGCTGCTTTTTCATTATCGTTTAATTCTTTGGTAAAGTCCAGCCATTCAGGAGGTAAATTTAGGGTAGTTTTGACGGGTTTTCTGCCATTTTTTGTAGGTTTCGATCTGGGTTTGGGTTTGTTTTTTTGCAAGGATTTAATTTCATTTTGCAATTGTTCGATGCGATCGCGTTTCTCGTCTAAAATAGTATCGAGGTCTTGTTTCTCTTGTTCGAGAGCAGATAAAGAGATAGCAAATTGTTCTTGGATTTGTTGCAGGTGTTTGAGTTTTCCTTGTGCGTCTTGGATATTTCCCTCCAGTTGCTTTTTCTGTTCTTGCAATTGAAAAACTTGCTGGCGCACGAGATCTCGTTCTTCTTGTCGATCTAACAGGAGGGTTTGCAGTTTTTCAAGTTCGCTGTTGAGTTGCTGCAAGCGATTTTCGGTTTCTTGCAGTTGAATGGTTTTCGAAAAAAAGGCACGGTTAATCGTTGCTTCGGTTTTGAAAGAAGGCTCGCGATAGGAAGGTTGCAGGCGAGCGGGAGGGCGATAGACATCGGGTTCTTCGGCTTCTTGCGATCGCTCCATTCCCTCTTGAATTTCCCGATAGAGAGCGTTGCGTTGCTGGTGCAATTCCGAGACGCGATCGAGCAGGCGAGTGCGTTCTAAGTTTAGCGCCTGCACGCTGGCTTGGACTTCTTGTTGGGTGGCGAGGGCGGCGGAAATTGCCCCGTAGAGGTGCTGTCGCTGTTCTGTGAGGGATTGAATTTGGTAGCGCAGAGCGTGGCGGAGTCGCTTTTCGTGCTTGCTCCAATGCAGTTGTGCCGCGATCGCTCCGGCATAACTGGCAGGAAGCGAGATCGCTCCCGTAATGGCGGCGGCTTTGGTATCGCGATGAACCAGCCATCCCAAGCTAAAACTCAAGCCAAAGGCGATCGAGCCGAGTAAAATTTGGTTAGCGAGCTTTTGTTTGAGAAATCGCATCGTGTTGGGGAAAACAGGAGGAGTCTCGCGACTGTCCTCGCCTCTGCATTTTGTTAATCCATTATAAAGACTCGTCGGCATTTTGCGAACTTCTCTTTCCCGATGGCGCAAGAAGTCTTATTAAATTATTACTGTTTATCCGAATGATTTTCTAGATTTCTTGTTAGAATTTTTTGAAAGGTAAAAGGTTTTGCGATCGTATTTCTACCGATTCTCGAAGATGTGATAAAATAAAGAATAACGTCAAATTTTCAAAAAATGGCGAGAGACATTTTTCACAATTTGGTTCGAGAGCGAGTATGAGTTAAAATTAATTATTTATGATTCTAATCAAGGAGGATCGATTCAATGGATCGATTAAATCATTATCGAAAATCCATTAAAGAGTTACTTTCTCAATATAACTCATGGAAAAGACATCCAGACAATTGCGAGTCACAATTGATTTTTGATGAGGAAAGAGATCATTATCTCTGGTTTGATGTAGGTTGGAATGAATCTAAACGGATTTACTATTGCGTGATTCATTTTGATATTAAAGATGGCAAAATCTGGCTACAACAAAATGCAACAGATCTCAGTCCTGCGGAGGATTTAATCAAACTTGGTGTAGTACGAGAAGATATTATTTTAGGATTACAACCACCTTTTAAACGTCCTTATACAAATTATGGAGTGGCTTAGATTTTTGGGTGCGCTCGCAGTTTTCAGAGATGCGATCGCATACTGAGAAACTTACCTCCGCTTTCAAAAAAATGAACCACAATTCTTACATCAAAGGCTAAAAAATATGGTTACATCTCTGCAAATTAATGACAAACTTCTAGAGGAAGCACTGGCTTTAAGCCAGCATTCAACAGCGAATCTTTTGATAGAAACAGCGTTGAAAGAATATATACAACGTCGCAAACAATTGCAGATTTTGGAACTATTTTCGACAATCGACTATGAAGAAGATTACGACTACAAACAACAAAGAAATTCGAGATGAGTGTTATTGTAGATACTTCAGTATGGTCGTTAGCATTGCGACGAAAAGTACCAACTAATGCAACAGCGATCGCAAATCAGCTGCAAGCTCATATTTCAGGCATTTTATATTAACTTGATGCGATCGCATTGCTGCATCGCATTTCTCTAATTCAGGAAGGCTGGACGATATTTGCAGATCCCTATCGTATTTCTTATGAAGATGCAGACCTTTATGCCGATCTGGCTGCATCCCGTCCCCTTGCAGCCGAACGCCAAGGGATTAAAATTATCATAGAAATCAAGCGTTTTGCTGGGCGATCGCCTCTATATGACTTTCATAATGCTCTCGGGCAATATGTATTTTATCGCGATCTTTTGGGTGCTACAGCACCGAGCTTTCAGCTTTATTTGGCGATCGATATCGCGTCCCACGAACGGATTTTTTTTCGTCCTTCCGTGCAACTTGCTCTCGATCGCAATGCTGTCAAATTTTTTGTTATCGACCCTCAACAGGAGGTCATTATCTTATGGAATCCGGAAGTCAATATGCAGATATCTTAGAAGAAACAATCCGCGATTATCATGACTGGGCCGATCGTGCTGCGGATGATACCTTTGAGAATTGTTTGATATGCGATCGCGATCGCGGTTATTTCCTGTGGTATCAGGTGGGTTGGAATGGCGATCGGCGCATTTCTCGCACGATGATTTTTGCGCGGCTAAAGAATGGTAAAATTTGGATTGAGGAAGATTGGACGACGGAAGGAATTGCGACGGATTTGATGGTTGCTGGGGTTCCCAATTACGATATCGTTCTCGGTTTTCATCCCCCGTATAAGCGAGAGTTTACGGAGTTTGCAACGGCTTGAAAATGTTTATTCATTGCGGAGTTCTTCTAAAACTTCATCGGTGAAAGGATTTTTATCTGCACGGAGATCTTCGATCCACTGTTTTCGTTTTTTTTGTTCGTCTCCTTTTCTGTCATTGACAAAGGCTTGAAAATCTGCAATTGCTCCTTCAAAGTCTCCGGTTAATGCCCTTGCAAGACCGCGACTCTCGCGAAATGTTATATCTTTTTCTTCGGTTAGCGAGACAACTTTTTCGCAAGCAAACATTACATCCTTTGCTTGACGTTCTAGACTCCCAAAGCGGCATAATGTATGCCAGTCATTGGCAGAAATTTCAAGATCGGGGTCGGTTTTTTGGGATTTTTCGTACAGAGAGATCGCCTCTAAGATTGTACCTTGGTTGGCTTGTTTGATTCCTTCTTCGAGTTGGGTTGAGGCAGCGATTTTTAGGATTGTTTGTTTTGGATCGCGTTCAATTTCTGGGGTGCGAGGATATAAATCTGCATTGTCATCTATTTTTGCAATATGTTGCAGGAGTTTTAAGGCTTTGTCTTCATTCTGTTTGAACCATTGGGATGCTTTGTCCGCAACACTAGAATGAATGGGGCGATTGCGACAGGTACGATCGTAGGTTAGCAAATCGGTATCAATATAACGTTCCCATTCCTCGGCAGTTAAATTGCGGCTAATTCTGGCGCACACTTTTTGCCAGAGGGGGGAAGATTTTACATGGCTAATGTTGGCGGTTTTGTCAGTGCTGGCGGTGGCGACATATTGGCCGTCGGGGGAGAAAGACACAGCTCTGACATCTTTGTCATGGTCGATGCGGGCAATTTCTGCACCGTCGTCGCTGCGACTAATTTTGGCGGTGTTATCCCAACTGGCGGTAGCGACATATTGACCGTCGGGGGAGAAGGACACGGCTCTGACCCTTCTGTCATGGTCGATACGGGCAATTTCTGCACCATTGTCAGTGCGGCTAATTTTGGCGGTGTTGTCCCAACTGGCGGTGGCGACATATTGGCCGTCGGGGGAGAAGGACACGGCTATGACCCTTCTGTCATGGTCGATACGGGCAATTTCTGCACCGTTGTCAGTGCGACTAATTTTGGCGGTGTTGTCCCAACTGGCGGTGGCGACATATTGACCGTTGGGGGAGAAGGACACAGCTATGACTTCGTTATCATGGTGGATGCGGGCAATTTCTGCACCATCGTGGGTGCGACTAATTTTGGCAGTTTTGTCCTCACTGGCGGTGGCGATATATTGACCGTCGGGGGAGAAGGATACAGCTCTGACACCCCCGTCATGGTGGATGCGGGTAATTTCTGCACCGTTGTCAGTGCGGCTAATTTTGGCGGTTTTGTCCCAACTGGCAGTGGCGACATATTGGCCATCGGGGGAGAAGAACACGGTATTGACACCCGATTCATGGTCAATGCGGGCAATTTGTGCACCGTTGTCAGTGCGGCTAATTTTGGCGGTTTTGTCCTTACTGGCAGTGGCGACATATTGGCCATCGGGGGAGAAGAACACGGCTCTGACTTCGTCGTCATGGTGGATGCGGGCAATTTCTGCACCGTTGTCAGTGCGGCTAATTTTGGCGGTTTTGTCTCCACTGGCGGTAGCGACATATTGGCCGTTGGAGGAAAAGGACACGGCTAGAATATACTTGTCATGGTGGATGCGGGCAATTTCTGCACCGTCGGCGCTGCGGCTAATTTTGGCAGTGTTATCCCAACTGGCGGTGGCGACATATTGACCGTCGGAGAAGAAGGACACATCATTAACATAGTTGTCATGGTCGATGCGGGCAATTTCTGCGCCGTCGTGGGAGAAGGACACGGCTCTGACTTCGTTGCCATGGTAGATGCGGGCAATTTCTGCGCCGTCGTGGGTGCGACTAATTTTGGCGGTGTTGTCCCAACTGGCGGTGGCGACATATTGGCCGTCGGGGGAGAAGGACACGGCATAGACATACTTTTCATGGTGGATACGGGCAATTTCTGCACCGTTGTGGGTGCGGCTAATTTTGGCGGTTTTGTCTCCACTGGCGGTGGCGACATATTGGCCGTCGAGGGAGAAGGACACGGCATTGACACCTCGGTCATGGTGGATGCGGGCAATTTCTGCACCGTTGTCAATGCGACTAATTTTGGCGGTGTTGTCCCAACTGGCGGTGGCGACATATTGACCGTCGGGGGAGAAGGACACGGCATTGACACCTCGGTCATGGTGGATACGGGCAATTTCTGCACCGTCGTGGGTGCGGCTAATTTTGGCGGTGTTGTCCCAACTGGCGGTGGCGACATATTGGCCGTCGGGAGAGAAGGACACGGCTCTGACTTCACCGTCATGGTGGATGCGGGCAATTTGTGCACCGTTGTTAGTGCGGCTAATTTTGGCGGTGTTGTCCCAACTGGCGGTGGCGACATATTGGCCGTCGGGGGAGAAAGACATGGCATTGACACCCGATTCATGGTCGATGCGGGCAACATGTTGGGGCAGTAATTTTAGGCTACTTCGTAGGGCAGTATCTACTTCTACCATTTCTTTATCTTCTCGTGCCATGAGGTTATAGCTCTCTACTGCGAGGAGAACGCTCGCATCGTGGTGGGAAACATAGCGATCGCGCAGCCATTCCGACTGAGCCGCGAACTGTTTAATTTTGGCGATTCGTTCGTTTCGTTGAGCCTCTATCGTTAGAAAAATACTCACACCTGTCAAAACTGCAAAGATCGCCACCGATGCAACGGATCCGCAAGTCAGCCATCGTTGCAAAATAACTCGCTGTCTCTCTGCTTCGCGATTCTTCTTTCGCAATGCTTCCATTTCTCGACGAGATTCGCGGTTGTAGCGATCGCGAATCAAATCCACCAAATAATCGTGGAGTAACTGATAGCGGTTTTCCAGTTCGTCCTCTGCCTCCACTACCAAACCCGAAGTCACCATAATTTTCAGCACTAACATTAACTGGGTCCGATCGCTTTTCCACAATCCTTTTAAATCCTCCTCCAACTCGGCCGCGGTCTTCCAAGGTCGCTGGCTTTTCTCATTAGTGAGATAATAGAAAACCCAATCTGCAAGCTGTTGGTTGGGTTCTCCGCAATCGTCCACCACCTCCGTCACATAACGCTCGATCAGGATTTCTTTACCCCCTGCTGCCTCATAAGTTGCCAAGGATTGAATATCCTCTCGCTGCATCTGTTCCCCGACAATTTGTAACTCAATGGGGCGCACGACATGAATTTCTGCGGCTAAATCGGCCACCAATTTTTCCAGTAATTCGGATTCTAAAGGGAACTGAGATCGCTCTGTCAATCTCTCAATGACATCCCGTGCTTGTTCCGGGGAAAAATTACCGAGAGGATAGCGAACGTCTCGCCCTAAGATTTCCCCGTTGATACAGTTCAAACCGGGACGATCTAGGAGTAAATGCAGGGAATCTACCCGTAGGGAAAAGATGACTTTCAGAAGCAGCATTGCCAAACATTCTCCCAAAAACTGGAAAAAGCGATCGCGATCGCTTTTCTGGGGATAACTGATAAAAAACTCCTCAAATTGATCGAAGATTAAGACCGGACGAATTTTATTTTCTTTGCATTGGTGAAAGTATTGGAGGATTTCGGAGGGGTTGAATCCCCCCCAGCCCCCCTTTGTAAGGGGGGAGTCGGAATTTGAGGGCATATCTGAGGACTGTTCTGGGTTGCTTTTTCCGCTCTCCATTGGATGATTCGATTGCTCCCAACCCCCCTTATTAAGAGGGGAGGCGATAGCCGGGAGGATCTCCGAGGATTGTTCTTTGTTACTTTTTTTGTTCTTTATTAGAGTGTGGGATCCTCCCCAACCCCCCTTGATAAGGGGGGAGCCGGAGATGCCGATCGCTTCTCCTAATTCTATTTCCCAATTTTGATAGGCACGTAAATAAATGGGCAAAATGCGATCGCTTTCCGTCCCTGCTTTGACTTCGTGCAAAGCGGGAATCAATCCCCCACTAATCAACGAACTTTTCCCCACTCCAGAAGAACCGTGAATCACCGTTATTTTGCAATCCGTGCGCCCCACTCGTTCCACCAATTTCTCGATATCGAACATTCGTCCTGATGCCTCGATTTCTGATGCGATCGACGATGTTTCTCCTCGTTTTAACTGCGCTAATATTTGTTGCTCTTGTCGGGGTTGTACGCGACTCGCCCCCACAAACCCCCGCCAGCCAAATTGAGCTTCTGTATCTCGGCGATCGCGTTTATAAAGATATGCTTGCACGTATTCTCCCTGCTGAAAATAGCCATCTCGCAATGCCCGCAGAATTTTGATATAAAGTTCTAACTCATAACGCGGATTAGTCTCCTTCAGCGCAATTTCCAACGTCTCCAACCCTTGTTTAATCGCACCTTTACCCTGTTGCGCCCTCGCCAAAGCAAACTTGTAACCTGCTTGGTAAACGTACTCGCGATCGCTATCAAATTCCGGCGAATCTGTCGTAATTGCCAACGCTTCCCGCGATCGCGCCTCAGCTTCTCCCCATTGCGATCGCGCTAGTGCCACCTCAGCTAAAAAACCGCAGGCTCTTGCTTGTTTAAAAGAGTCGGGATATTTTTGATGGAGTCGATAAGCCTCTTCGCCTACTTCTGCTAAAGAATCCCAATTCTCAATATGTTCGAGAGCATTCCCCCAAGCATTGATAAACTTCGCGATGAGATCGTCACGAGCGATCGCCCGAAACTGAACGATCGCCCCGGCAAAATTCGCCTCCGCCTTTTCCCATGCCTGCTTTGCCTTCCGATGGTAGACAAAGGTTTGCACCCGCCACCAATCCCCCAAACAATAGTAAACGATTCCCTTGCGATCGCTCGCCGCCAATCCTTCCCGCAAAGCCAAACTTTCCTCATAAAAATATCGAGTCTTTTCACTCAAATAACCGCTTTCTCGCCCCAACAAAAAGGCTAAATCCGAAAAAATCTCCTCCGGTCTCACCTCTTGTGGAACGGACATCCTGCCTGTTTCCCCTTCCAAATTCCTTGCTTTCTCATTTAAAGTCTTTAGTTCGTTTTCTGCGATGTAAAGTTCTTGCTGTAAAAAGCGATCGCTCTCCACCTTCGTCCCGCCCAATAACCGCGTTGCTCCTTCCTCTAACAAACTTGCAAAAGTATTCTCCGCTTCGCGAGCGATTGTCTCTCGCCAGACCTCCGGGGGAACGGGAAAATCTCGTTCGGTTCCCACGCTCTCCAAATCCGCAGCCACCCGATACAAGCGATGGAGACTGCGATCGCTCGTCCACAATATCAGAGGAAACGGCAAATTTTTCACATAGGCATCGCGAGCATGATTTGCCCGTACTAATAGCTCATCCAAGCGATCGCTCTTCTCCAACCCCAACACCATCAACGCCTCGGGATATTGCCCCCCAAACTCCGCCTCAATGCGGCGATAAAGCTGAGTTTCTTGGGGATCGAGAGTTAAAGTCGCAATCTCCACAGAACAAACCGCTCGAATTTCCGCGATCGCCCTTTCCCGCCACTGCAAAGAATTACACTTGGCAAAAAAGAGTTTAAACTCTCCTTGAGAAAGAGCGATCGCCCGAGCGAATTTTTCAAAAACAGACTGACTCATAACCGCAATTTAAAATTACTTTTGCAAGCGCTGAGAAAGTAAACAATCCTCAAAACTTAATGCTTCTTCATCTAGGAAATTGGCGATCGCCATCTCAATCGTTGCTTCCAGAGGACATTCAAGTTCGCTAGACTTTTTCAAGAGTGCAATTTTGATGTAGTCGGGCAGATCGTCAACAAAACGATCGATCGCTTCTGGGGAAAGATGTTGGGTGAAAGTTTGAGTCATCATTCTCTGGGGATTTTGACGTTATAGGGAGGATTGGAGGCTTGTAAAATGAGGGTTTCTAATTCATATAATAACCCCGGTTTTTGCCAGTTGTTGAGGGTAACAAAAGCAATTCGCACGTTATCCGGATCGTAGCGATCGAGCCAACCCCACAAAAACGCTTTATGTCCCCCGCGCAATCTGTCTCGCAGGTTTTTGGCTTTGCCAATGTAGAGCAATCCTTCAGACGAATGCCGAAATGCGTATAAGCCTACTCTAGCTGGGATGGTATCAAACTTACGGCTGAGAGGCTGACATTGTCCAAAAGGTGTAAAAGCAAGCGTATCGAGGATTTAGCGGGCTTCAAGTTGGATCGAGTTAAGCATCAGAGCTTGAATTGACGTAGTTTTGAACTGGTGAATTCTTAATTCTTAATTCTTAATTCTTAATTCTTAATTCTTAATTCCTCCGCATCTGCCAATAACGGATTGACATCAAACCAAGATAACCCCTCACTGTCGCAATATTCAAACACGAACCGACTTCGAATCAGCGCCTGATAGCCCGTTGTATCGCTGACCTTCTTCGTTCGCTGCACTCGCCGCAATAAATCCCATTCTTCATCAGAAACCGCCTGTTTGACAATATTTTGACGCTCTCGAATAACATCCGTCAACGCCTTCCCCGTTAACGGAAACTCTCCGCTTTCCTCAATCCAGCGATTGAGTAATCGCAGCAAATCCCGAACGTGACCGCCACTCGCCCGACACAAGCGATCCAGACTCTCCGGACTCTCAAAAATCGTATCAATTTTTTGCAAGCGTTCTTCCGGACTCAGATCGGGAAAAGCCCTCACTAAAACCATCTGTCGCAAGAGTTTTATCCCCTCCTCATCTTCGCGATCGCCTCGATGTTTGACCGGTACCATCGGCAAAACTTGAGGATCGTCAAACCGTTGCGTCAGCATCCCGTAATCATTGGAAAATTTCAAGGCTAACGGCATGGTATAAATCATATGGCAAGCCAAACGCGTCAAATATTCTCCTTGATCCACAAACAAATATTCGTGTTGTCCTCGCTTCCACGGTTTCTGTCTCGGATCGAGGCGATCTAAATTATCCGCAATAACCACCAAACCCGCCTTATTTTGCTGCTTTAATTTAGCGATCGCGGGTTCGATCAACTCCTGATTGATTGCCTCCAACAATTGGATTTTTCGCGGTCCTAAATATTGATTCAACTGTTCTCGTAACCTCGGATCGCTTTTAGCTCGCCCGGTAATCTTACCAATTCCCAACTCAAGGGAAAACTCTCCCGCCTTGCGGGTAGAAAATTTAACTTCTGGCAATCCGGCGATCGCGGGCAAACCCGATTCAAATTGAAAGATTTCTACCTCTGAAAACAAAATTTTACCCGCTTCCCGTAACAACTCCATCAATGTTTGCGGTCGTCCGATGCTGATTCCCTCTAAACTCTGACTCAAGCGACGAGCGATCGCCAGTAAAACATCGCTAATATCCACGTCCGTCATTTCCAAATCTTCGCTAGACTCGAAATACACGACGTGAAAGTCTTTTTTTTCCAACTCTAACTTGAGGTGTTTGAGTTCTGTGGATTTTCCACAGCCGATATGTCCGGTAAACAGCGTACAAGTGGGATCGTCCGGCGACAAGAAAGAAATTCGCTTGGTCAAGCGTTTAATGAGATCTACTCCTCGCACTGAGGAAAAATTAATATAATATTTTCGGTCTTCCGGCTTAGCAATCTCAAGGGTTTGGCTGGGATTTGTCACCCGATAGAAACCACGTAAATCTATCATTTCAGTTATCCGTTATTGGCGATCGGCTATCAGTGTTTTTGATAACCTCGCCCCCTATCTTAACAGAGCCTCAGAGAACTGCCAGCTGCTTCTAGCAGACGATCGCAATACTGCTTGCAGTGGGCTGACGTTAATTAAGATTGCTCTTCTGATAAAATTCTCGTCCATTCGACAACTGTTGTCTTGCGATCGATCTCGGACAGCCATCGATCCGAGACAAATTCAGTTTTCTGATTGTCTGTATCGAGAATGAAGAGACATCCGGACTTAATAGCCTGCCGTTCCAAATCTCTTTTTTCTCGCACGGGATCGACGACACAAGGGACGCAATAAGAATCAACATCTGCGATCGCGTTGAGAGCGAGTATTTTATGTAAGTGTCCGAAGACGTGGACTCGCGGACGCAGCGCCTCAACCATCTGAGTAATTGCTTGGCATCCCTGGATTTGCCCGGTAAAACCGCAACTGGCGTTATACGGTGCGTCATGGGTGACGAGAATATCGATCTGGCCTCGATTCAACTCGACGAACTTCGCGATCGCCGAGGGATTTAGGCGACCTTCCGGCTTTTTGGCATTGTGAGATCCTCCCATAAAGCCAATACGAGAGCCGCCCCATTCGAGGACCCGGCCATCCAAAACGTACTCAAACAGCCCGAATTCATCGATCGCAAAGGGACTTTCCCGAGGCAGCCCCTCGAAGTCCTCATGATTGCCTTTGATGAATCTGATAGGGACTCGTAATAAGGATTGAACGACTTGGAAAAATTGGACGTGTTCCTCTTGGGGATGAATCAGATATTGAGAATCGAATTGCTCTGGGTTTTTTTGTGCAAATCGCTGGGTAGCCCCATCGGCCTTTGCCGGATCCGCCCAAATCCCCAGATCGCCGACTTGTATGATGAGATCGTATTGTTCTTTCCGCTTGCGTTGAGACAATGCCAGAAGAAAAAGCGCGTGAAAGATGCAACCGTGCATATCACCGAGAAAGCATATCTTCATTTCTTTTTTCTTTAGAGTTCCATGAAGATCGTAGCCAAAATCTCAAGAGTTCTGCCCAGAAAGCCACAGCGATCGCCCCTCAAAGAACCTCTTCTGGCATACTGTTACAAAGATCGAAGTTTCGCCAACGCGACCGAAATAATACTGATAACCAATAACTGAAATGACAATTTGGGTAAACGAACAAATCGATCCATCGGGTATGGTTCATGCCTGTATTGCTTGTTGCGATGAAGAACAAGCCCAATCCTGCCACGAGTCTTTTACCAATAATCTTTCTTCAGAGCAAAAAAAAGAAGGTTGGATCGCTCGCCTGCGAACGGTAGAATCTTGGGATGAGGTGCCCGTTAATTCCTTAAAATTAAGCTGAATTGGCGATCGCGATCGACAATGGGCATGATTCATTAATCATTAATCATTGATAATTGTTCATTGAAATGACTAATAGCCAACAACCTGCAACCCCCACCCCGGCAAAGCTCCCTTCGACTTCGCTCAAGGCTGGCGGGGCAGGCGGACAACCCCCCAACAACCAAGAACCAAAGGGTTTGGGCACGTTTGGCGGAGTCTATACGCCCTCCGTCCTGACGATTTTAGGGGTGATCATGTACCTTCGCTTCGGCTGGGTTGTCGGCAATGTCGGGTTATTGGGAACTCTAGCGATCGTTACGCTTTCCACCTCGATTACTTTTTTAACGTCTCTCTCCGTTAGCGCGATCGCGACCGATCGCGTCGTCCGGGTGGGCGGGGCGTACTACATGATCAGCCGATCGCTGGGTATTGAAACTGGAGGTGCAGTAGGCATCCCCCTCTATTTTGCCCAAGCCCTCTCCGTCGCCCTCTATACCATCGGGTTCGCCGAAAGTATCGTCAAAACCTTTCCCGCCCTCGATCAAACCTATGTCGCCCTCATCACGACCATTTTCGTTGCTTTTTTAGCCTTTACTTCCGCCAGTCTCGCCATTCGCGCCCAATATTTCATCATGGCCGCGATCGCCCTCTCTCTGATTTCCCTCCTCTTCGGCCAACCCGTCGAACCCACGGCGATCGAATGGTGGAATGGAGAGGGGGAATCCTTTTGGGTGGTGTTTGCCGTCTTTTTCCCCGCCGTCACGGGGATCATGTCGGGAGTTTCCTTATCGGGAGATTTGCGCGATCCCACCAAATCCATCCCCACGGGAACATTAGCCGCCGTCGCCACGGGATACCTGATTTATATGGGGTTGCCCGTCCTCCTTGCCACTCGCGCCGATGCCGCTACCCTGATTGAAGATTCCCTCGTGATGAAACAAATGGCACTGTGGGGACCGACGATTTTATGGGGGGTTTGGGGAGCCACCTTAAGCAGTGCCCTCGGCAGTATTTTAGGCGCGCCTCGAGTGTTGCAGGCATTGGCCAGGGATGGAGTTTTGCCCCGTTGGATGAGCGTATTGGGACAGGGAAGCGGCAAAGAAGACGAACCCCGCATCGGTACCGCCGTGACTTTGGGAGTGGCGATCGCGGCAGTGTGCATCGGAGATTTGAATCTCATTGCTCCGGTTTTAACCATGTTTTTCCTCACGACATACATGGTTCTCAATGTTTCGGCCAGCATCGAGGGTATTTTGCAAAGTCCTTCCTTTCGCCCGACCTTTCGCGTGCATTGGGTCTTCTCCCTTCTCGGAGCCGTGGGATGTTTGGCCGTCATGTTTCTCATTAATGCCGTGGCGACGGTTGTGGCGGCGGCGATCGTCTTGGGAATTTATTTTTGGTTGCAACAGCGAGAGTTAGTCACGACATGGGGAGACGTGCGCCGAGGATTGTGGATGGAATTACTGCGGATCGGAATCTTGCAAATTCGTCATGCCGAAGATACCAAAAATTGGCGGCCTAATGTTCTCGTTCTTTCCGGCATTCCTCGCAAGCGTTGGTCTCTCATCGAACTGGCCAAGGGATTCACCCACAACCGAGGATTAATTACCGTTTCTAGCGTTTTGCCAAGCGGATCTCGGGATTTGGCGCGACAGGCAGAACTCGAGCGCACCCTCGTAGAATATCTCGAACGTCGCAGCGTAGAGGCTCTCGTGCGGGTGGTCGCGGCGGATAATCCTTTTGAGGGCGCCTATCGCTTGGTGGAAACCTACGGCTTGGGTGCCGTCGTCCCGAATACAATTGTTTTAGGCGATAGCGAGAATGCAGACATTCGCGATCGCTATTGTCAGATGATCCGCGATATTCACAGTGCCAAGCGCAGTATTGTGATTTTACGCGAGAACGGCGATCGCGGTTTTGGAGCGCGATCGCGCATCGATATTTGGTGGGGGGGACTGCAAGCCAACGGGAGTTTAATGCTCTTGCTGGCCTATCTTTTATGTAAAAATATCAGTTGGCGCAAAGCCAAAATTTATTTAAATTTAGTGGTGCCCAATAGTGCCGCCGCCGCCGCTGCTAAAACGAATCTAGAAGTTTTAATTGCCAAGTTACGCATTACAGCTTTTCCGCAAGTTTTGATTGCCGAAGGGCGCTCTTTTGATGAAATTCTCCACAGTTCTTCAGAAAATGCCGATCTCATCTTTTTAGGAATGGCTAGACCGACAGATGATTCTTTCACTCGCTATTATGAAAAATTACAATCTAGAGCGATCGGTCTTCCTACAACCTTATTCGTCCTTGCCGCTCCGGATTTTGCTTTTGAGGAAGTCTTAGGAGAATCAACAACTTAAAAAGAGGAGTGTAAACGAATGCCTGCTAGAGATATTTACCGCGATTAGGGGATATCACCCATTGCATCCCAAATGACCTTCGTATCGGCAAATTGCCGAAAACGACAGACTTTACCCTCTCTTGTAGCAATGAAAAGTTGCAATTAACTCGTGATTCCTCGCAAACGTCTCGATATTGGTTGGTTGGATATTCTGTTTGGGATGAGGGCTTGTTGGAGTCTGGAAAATTCCAGCACGATCGCATCCTCCCCTGAATGGTTGCAAAAAGAAACCAGTCTCGCTTGTTTATCCGTGCGTAGCGGCTTCGATGCCCTCCTGCACGCCCTCAATTTTGAGCCGGAAAGCGAGATTTTGGTTTCGGCGATTACCATTCGCGGAATGACGCAAATTATTGAAGCGTACGGTCTCGTCCCCATCCCCCTCGATCTCGATATGCGACACCTGAGCGTGCTCCAGGAGTCGTTGTCAAAAGCGGTAACTCCCCGCACAAAAGCGATCCTCGTCGCTCATTTATTTGGAAGTCGGATGAAGATGGAGTCAATTTTGGAGTTTGCGCGATCGCATCAACTCCTCGTTATCGAAGATTGCGCTCAGGCTTATACCGGGACGGACTATCGCGGTCATCCTCAAAGCGATATCAGTCTGTTTAGCTTTGGCTCGATCAAAACGGCAACGGCACTCGGCGGCGGGGTTTTGCACTTTCGCGATGCTTCCCTCTGTCAAGCCGTACGCGATCGCCAAGAACAATGGCCGATCCAAAGTCAACAGCAGTTTTGCTTCCGCCTTTGCAAGTATGCCCTGTTAATGATGCTTTCTTACCGAGCAACTTATACGGTTTTTACAGGGGTTTGTCAGATGATGGGGATCGATTGCGATCGCCTCATTAGCAATAGCGTCCGGGGATTTTCCAGCGACGATTTCTTTGCACGGATTCGTCAAAGACCTTGTTCTGCTTTGTTAGCGCTTTTAGCACGTCGTTTGCAATGTTTCAATCGCGAGAGAATTCGCCAACGAACGAAATTAGCAGAGCAAGCGATCGCCCTAATTCCTTCCTACGAGCGACCGGGTAGCGAGGCATCCGAACATACTCACTGGGTCTTTCCCATTCTCTGTCCCGATCCGGAACGGTTGATGCGCCATTTATGGGATCGCGGTTTTGATGCCACGCGCGGCGGTTCGAGCCTGTACGTCGTTGAAGCACCGGAGAATCGCCCGGAAATGACGCCTACGGAGGCAAAACGGGCTTTTCAGCAATTGCTATACCTACCGATTTATACGGGGGTATCCCTACCGGAAATCGAACGATTGGCTCGTGCGTTGAATGATATTCACTGAAAATTCTCTGCTGTCGATCGCGATTTCTGAAAATGCCATCAGCAGGGCGATCGCTTTGATATTCTTTTTCACCAAATTTAGTATAGCTGTTTTAGCGAGATTGGCGAGTCGATGATTCAGTTTGGAGAAAACTGCGCGACAAATTTCAGAATCGCGATCGCAAAATATGTAACAATTTTTAACAACAACTCGAGCAGCAGAATTATGGGACTTTTAGTTGACGGCGTTTGGCAGGATAAATGGTACGACACCGCCAGCACGGGGGGAAGATTCGTCCGCAAAGCCTCGCAATTTCGCAATTGGGTGACTCCCGACGGCAGTCCCGGATCGACGGGGAAAGGGGGATTTAAAGCAGAACCGGGACGCTATCATCTCTATGTTTCCTATGCCTGTCCTTGGGCCCATCGAACGCTGATTTTTCGCGCCCTCAAAGGGTTAGAAGCTATGATTTCTCTCTCTGTCGTCAATTGGTTCATGGGCGATCGCGGTTGGACGTTTGCACTGGGAGAAGGAGTCATCGGCGATTCGCTTTTTAATGCCGAAGTTTTGCACGCAATCTACACCCGTGCCGATGCCCAATATACGGGACGGGTGACGGTGCCAATTCTCTGGGATAAGCAAGGGCAAACTATTGTTAATAACGAATCCTCGGAGATTATCCGGATGCTTAACAGTGCGTTTGATGGTGTGGGAGCGAAACCGGGGGACTATTATCCCGAAGAATTGCGAGGAGAAATTGATGCCCTCAACGATCGCATTTACGATACGGTCAATAACGGAGTCTATAAATGCGGTTTTGCAACGACTCAAGAGGCTTATGAAGAGGCCATAAAACCCCTGTTCTCTACTTTAGATTGGTTGGAGGAGCGTCTCTCACAACAGCGTTATTTGACGGGCGATCGCGTAACGGAGGCAGATTGGCGGTTATTTACCACCCTCGTACGCTTCGATCCGGTTTATGTCGGGCATTTCAAATGTAACATTCGCCGCATTGTCGATTATCCCAATCTTTGGGGTTATTTACGGGATTTGTATCAGACTCCTAGCGTGGCAGAAACCGTTAATTTTGCCCATATTAAAAGACATTATTACGAAAGCCATAAAACCATCAATCCTACGGGAGTCGTTCCCATCGGTCCGGAAATTGATTTTACAACTCCCCACGCTCGAGGCACTTAATTTTTGATTTGATTGGCAATTCTAGGGATTTTTCCAGTATTTGGATGACCTTCGAATTGTCGTTATTAAAAGTAAATTAGCGATCGCCGACAATGAAATTGAATTTGAGAGTTATGAGGAAACGGGAAAACTCCATCGCCAGAGTTTTTCCCAGTTGACAAATGAGAATAATCTAGGGCGGGAATTTCCCGCCCTCAAATCAATCCCCCAAACAAATCCCCAAACCGCGAGCGGTTTTGACGAGAGTATCTTGAGAATTGACGGTTCGATAGTCTTTAATGGCTTCGGCAATGGGAATATTAATCACTTGCGAGTCCCGCCAAGCAACCATCAAATCCTCTTTCCCGTGAGCGATTAAATCCACCGCCGCAATCCCAAACGCCGAAGCTAAAATGCGATCCATTGCTGAAGGACGGCCGCCCCGTTGAATGTGCCCCAGAACTGTAACGCGGGTTTCTGCTCCGGTACACTTGGAGATACTATCGGCAACGTATTGACCGATTCCCCCCAAACGACATTCGCCAAACTGTTGCAGTTTTTGTAGGGTGTCTCCTTCTGCCGTACAGACGGCTTCAGAAACGACAATAATCGAGAAATGCAAACCCGCATCTTGACGATCGCGGATTTTCTGACAAACTTTCTCGAGATGATAGGGAATTTCGGGAATGAGAATGACGTGAGCGCCACCGGCAACGCCCGCACGTAGGGCAATATGTCCGGCATCGCGTCCCATGACTTCCAAGACCATAACGCGATCGTGGCTGGCTGCCGTAAAATGCAGGCGATCGAGGGCTTCAGTGGCAATATCCACCGCCGTGCTGAATCCGATGGACAGTTCCGTATGACCCACATCATTATCAATGGTTTTGGGAATGCCGATGAGCTTTATATTGCCTTGTTGGGCAAGGCGACGCAAAATCGCCAAACTGCCATCGCCACCAATCCCGATCAAGGCATCGAGTCCCAATTGATGATAGCCGGCAATAATTTCTTCCGAACGGTCTTTAATTGTTCCATCTGACATGGGAAAGGCAAAAGGATCGCCTTTATTCGTCGTTCCTAAAATCGTTCCCCCTTGAGTCAGTAGCGAGTCGGCATCGTGCAATTTAAGCGGTATTGCTAAAGGAGGGCGATTTAATAAACCTATTGTTGCACTTTTAATGCCCAAAACTTCCCAGTCATATTCTCTGACAGCACGGTTGACTACGGCCCGAATAACAGCGTTTAATCCAGCACAATCTCCACCACTCGTGAGAATGCCAATTCGTTTGGGTTCTCCCATTTCCTATTCCTCAAAAAATAAAACACAAATTCATCTTTTTTCTGTCCCAATAACGCGATTTGAATTGGGATTTAGGGTTGAGTTAGTCATATTGTTAAGGAACGATCGCCTCTTTCGCGATTTTATGAGATTGATTTTAGATTTCCTCAGATCCCCATTCCTGCAAGGCTTTGACGATTTCTTCCCGTCCTTGTTGTTCGGCAAATTCAAGCGGGGTCAACCCTTCATCATTTTGAATATCGGTTTTTGCACCCCGATCGAGGAAGAGTTGTACCAATGGCAGTCTATCGATCGCGATCGCCCAGTGTAACGGAGTTCCGCGATCGCGACTGAAGGCGTTGACATCGGCACCGCGATCGAGAAGTAAAGCGGCAATGGTAGAACTTTGCACCCAATGAAGCGGCGTTCGATTATACTCGTCGCGGGCGTTAGGGTTGGCATCTTGGAGTAATAACGCCGATACGATATCGCGACTGCTTTTCTCTGCTGCGATATGCAGGGGGGTAACGCGGCCTTGCATTTGGGCAAATTCGGCGTTGATGCCGCGATCGAGGAGTAGATTGGCAATGTCAAAGCGATCGCCAACCAAAGCACATTGTAGCAGAGGAATGCGTTTGGCTTCTCCCACGGAAGAGAGAACCTCCCGCTTGACCCAAACATTGGGATTGCCGCCGCGATAGAGATAAGCGCGGACAATGGCCGGATCGCGACAGAGATCCGGAGGCGTAATGCCCAAAGAACTGGGCAAGCTCCATTTAAAACCGCTCGCGGCGATCGCCGCTATCAGCAAAGTCGCTCTTCCCCCGCGACCGATCCCGCGCCATAACCCTCGCAGCAGGGCAGAAGGACGCGGTAAAGCAGCAGGACGCAAGAAAGAGGTCAAACGGGAAAAAGAGAAAGTGGGCTTGCTTCTCCTTTTCTGTTTGTCCGATTTTTTGGACTTGTCTGCCTTCCGCGACTGCCAGAGTTGCTTGCAACCGACGATTGCGAGTATTGCTAGCAAAACGCCGCAAACCAGCCTCGGACTGACCCAATACAGGGCGATCGCGTCTTCTAGTTTCGTTCCCGCCCAACTGATGAGGAGCAAGATCGCGATTCCGGGCAGGTATCCCAATCTCGCTTTCAAGCGGCGACAGGCTTGCAACCCCGGCAGAATTGAGATGGGATCGTCGAAAAACAAGCCCGAAATCGCCCCCATCGACAGCAAGCCCGAGCCGATTCCCAAGGTCGTGCTGGCTAGGGGAATCCAACTAATGGGGACGTTCACCGCCGCCACCGCCACTAATACGCCTACCCCGAATAAAGATCCCAATTGGACGCTGGGATTGCCGATTTCGCGACTGAGATAATAACCCGAAACAAAAGCAACTGCCCCAAAGGCGAGTAAAATGGCATTTAAGTCCCCCACCGTAAAAATTTCTGTTGCCAAGGCCATACCCATCCATGCCATGAGGAAGAGTATGCCGCCATAACTCCAAGGTAGCGGTTGAGTACGAGGGTTTATCTCTTCTTCCTTGCGGGGGGCATCGGGTAAAGTGACGGCTGGGGGAACGTGCAGCCACAAAAATGCCTCGAGGTAGGGTTTGGCTCCTTCATCCCAAGCTCGGGTTTGACGTTCTGCCAATTCCCAATCCAGCGCCCAAACTTTACAATCTCCGTCGGTGCTGGCGGATACCATGTAGCGACTGTCGGCGCTCAATCGCGCCGTGGCGATCGCTTCTCGATGTCCCTCGAAAATGAAAGTACATTCCCCGCTCAAAACATTCCACAATCTCAAAGTCCCGTCCTCGCTCCCCGAGAGAAGAACATTACCATCAGCACTAAAATCTACTGTGGTGATGGCATCGTCGTGACCGGCAAATACCCGCAAGCAGCGACCTACGGCGATCGCCCATAGGGACAGCTCTCGACTGCCCGCCACCGCACCGTAATGACCGTCGGGACTCAAGCAAATGCCCTGCAAGCGCTCTCCTTCAACCGCAATATCTTGCAAGCATTCCCCTGTGGCAATGTGCCAGTATTTCCACCGACCCGCTCCCCAATCGCTTTCCCCTCGGGCGGAACCCGTTTCGCACGATAGCAAATAGCGTCCGTCGGGACTAAAACCAACGGATGCAATGGGAGTTTGATGACCTTGCCAGCGACGCAACAAGCGGCGACCGGTTGCTTTCCACAGGTGGAGTTCGCCATTGGCAAAACCGGCAAGAACATAAACGCCGTCCGGGCTGAAACTGACGGCTCGGGCAATGCTGCCATTGCCGGAAAAGCGAGATTGACACCGACCGCTTGCCACTTCCCAGATCTGCACGCTACCCCCATCGCCTCCCACCAAGAGATAGCGACCGTCCAAACTCAAATCCAGTGCTATACCGCTGCCCAAGGCGGTATTTTGACAAGTCTGGTGTAAATCCCCCGTCCTCGGATGCCAGAGTTGCACGGTTTTGTCATTGCCTGCCGTGGCGACCCACTCGCCAGATGGAGAAAAGGCGATCGCATCGATCCGTTCGCCGTGAGGTGCAATACTTAAGATTTCTTGCGCTCTTCTTAAAGTCATTCGGGGAAAGCGATCGTAAAGACTGCCCCAAAGAAATAATCCTCGCTCTTCCCATTCGTATCCGGGGAGCGATCGTGCCTGACGCAGGCATTCCAAAGCAGACGCATAATTTTCTTCTTCGATTGCCAGCAATCCTCGGGCCAGTTCTTGTTCGTAGAGTTCTTCGACGGAGAGCAAATCGACGCTTTGCCGTCTTTGGCAGAGGCGCAAGGGGGCAGATGGTGCGGGAGAATAGCAATTAACCTGCCATAATGTCGTGCCCCTCGCTCCCCCGCTCAAGGCATAACGTCCGTCTGGAGCAATAGCAACGGCGGTAACGGTTTCGGATTTCTCAAACGTTCGCAAGCATCTGCCCGTCTCGACGTTCCACAGTTGCAAGTCTTCTCCCCCGCTCAAAGCATAGCGACCGTCGGCACTGACGGCAATGGCTCGAACGAGTGGGCGATCGGTTTTTATCGTCCGGAGAATACGCCCGGTAGAAAGAGATAGTAGTTGTAGATTGCCATCTCGGGTTGCGGCCAAACAAAAACGTCCGTTGGGTAACAGACAGATTGCCGAGACCGAACCGAGATTGTTAAATTGGTACAGTAATTTCCCTTCCCTCAAATCCCACAAGCGAGGACGAGATTCTGCCGATAAGCCGTAACGCCGAGAAGTACCGAGATGAATGGATGTCCCGTCGTGGAGGCAAGTGTAGAGAATTTGTTGCGTGACAACTTCCCGCAAAGTTAAAACAATCGCCCCTCGAGATAAAATATAACGTCCGTCCTCGCTAAAAATCTCGTTTTGAGAAGTAACATTTTTGTTGCTCGTACTTCCCTCGCTCCCTCTGCTTCCCCCGCTCCTCACGCTTCCCCCACTCCCGTACTCCTCTCCTCGAGGGGAATTTCCTACCCAAAATACCGTTCCCAAGTCTTCTGAAGAATCGCGAGGAAAATCTAGTGGGGCAAACACTTCGGGAAACTCGGCCAATTGTGTTTCTAAGGTATTTTTCGGCGCGTCCCAGCGATCGATATTCTCAAATGTGCAGAGGCATTTACCGATCATCAAACTCCACAATTTCAGAATGAGACCGACGCTTCCCCGAGAAAGAGAAATAATATAGCGATTGTCGGGGGTAATGGCAATGGAGAGAATTTCGCCTTGGCAATCTCCGGCAAAAATATGACCTTGATTGGTTTTAAAATCCCATAATTCTAGGGTGCCATCTTGCTTGCCCGATAGACCATAACGCGCGTCGGAACTGAAACAGACGGCGTTAACGGGTTTGGGCCGAGTGGCAGCGGGCTGTTTGCCCGGAAGATGAATCTTTCGGTATTTTGATTCGGGTTGGCGCGCTCGGGCGAGGGCAAGGGCATTGGCGCTTTCTCCCTTTCCTCTCGTCTCTGATAAGACAGACAGAGAAGCGATCGCGGATTCGCAGTCATCCCGCTCGAGATGTACCCAACCCATTAGATAGGGCGTGAGGTCATCTCGGGCATCGAGAGAATCTTTGAGGGCCTGCAATAATTTTTCGTCGGTGGTCTGTCGCGATCGCCACAATAATAGTCCCCAATTATACGTAGATTCGGGATGGTTGGGATGGATGCGTCGCGCTTCTTCCCAATAACGGGCAGCCTCCTGCTTGCGTCCCAAGTCAATGAGGGCAACGGCGCGATTGTTGAGAATATCGGCGCGATAGGCACTCGGATCGGGTTCTTGTCTCGGATAAGTGCTGCCAATCTTTTCTTGATAAACTTGGATTAATTTCTCGGCACAAAAGCGGAAATCCGGCGGGCGATAATGTTCGAGATCTTGCCAGCAATGGTGCAATAATTCTGTAACGGCAGCAGGCATGGAGGGAATATCCTGTCGGGCTCTGGGAGTTTGGCCGTATCTTTCCAAGGCTTCTCTCGCTTGTATTCCCGTTTGCCAAGTCCGCTTTCCTTGAAACATTTCTAAAACGGTCAGCCCCCAACTCCACAGATCGCTATTCGGACTGGTTCTGTTGTTTTGCAGTTGTTCTGGCGCGGCATAAGCTGGAGAAACGGGAGCGAGATTCCCCCAACCAAAATCTGCAATTTTGGCAATGCCTCCCTCGGCACCTCCCCCGGAAATCAGAATATTTTCGGGTTTGAGACGAGCGTGAATCGTCCCCCGCTCTCGGGCGGACTGCAATCCCCAAGCCGATTGAATGGCAATATCGAGGATGCGCTTGAGGGCGGCGTTGCGATCGCCGCGATAGAGGCGATCTCGATCGAGCCAATCCCTTAAACTTCCCCCGTCAATATATTCGGAGACGACGATCAGTTCGTTTTCAATTGGACGCGTATAGTAACAACTAACAATATGAGGATGCAGGGCTAAGTTAACCCACGCTTCGAGTTCTCCGTCGCATTTTTCCCGCCCTCCTAAAATTGCTATCAGTTCGGGAGACAAAACTTTCAGGACAATATTTGTTGCCCATGCCTTATGACGGGCGAGGTAGACGGGTGCCAATCCTCCCCGATCGAAGGTTTTTTCAATCGCGTACAGGTCTAGAAGGGTCGTACCGACCTTCCAATGGTGGGAAACCCGGGCCTGCATATTTTCCTCGTCCGTATAATTATTCCAGAGCGTCTTTTGATTTTAACGCAATATGTTGTCATTTGTTATTTGTTGCCTGGACTGAGCTTTGCCGAAGTGTTTGTTGTTTATAATTTCCCAAATTCCCAATCCCCAATCCCCAATCCTCAATCCTCAATCTAAAACCAATTATCAAACCACATTCGTAACTTATATCCTTCTGGAGAAAGGGGCAGACCCAGATAAATCGGCAACCAAAAAACAAAAGCAAAAATTATTAAAATAATCAGAACAATTCCGATGTAACGGAAAAGATATTGGGGAGAATGCAGCCAGTTATCGATAATCCATGCTCCTGCTAAAATGGCGAAAACCGATGCTCCCATATAGTGATACAGAAACGTACATCGCGTTATTTTTAACCACGGGAGTAAATTGGCTCCATAATTGCACGCTAAAAATAACATCAACCCAATGCTGGGGGAGAGGGGCAATCTCCAAAATTTTCCCCGCCATAGATGCAAGCATAAAAGTAGACCGAGGCTGACAATGGCTAGGGTAGAAAACCACCATAAGAGCGGATTTCCCATGGCATGAACGTCATAGATAATTTCTCCCAGTCCATTGGGAAGGGGAGGATAGGCAGGAATCATTTCTTCAGCATTCCGCACCCTTTGATAAAAATAGGCAACGGGCCGCCCCATAATTAACCAACTATACCAAGAAGAACAATAGGGATGAATTTCCGGACCGCTGCCAATTTTTTGATGGAAAGATAGGATTTCTTTTTGCATTTGCCAAAATCCAGGTTTGGGGTTCAGCCATAGATGGGGGACCCAAGTCAAACAGTAAGTAAAAATGGGAATACAGCCTAAATACCAGATCGCATGCAGTAGATTGAGAGAGGTTAGATGAGTGATGGGAAGTTGTTTCGATTTTCCATTTTCGAGGCGATTTTTCGGTTGTCCGATGGCGATCGCCCACGCCAATAACCATAAGAGATAAATTCCTAATAAAAAACCCAACCCATTCCATTTGATTCCTGCCGATAAGCCAAAAAATATCCCCGCTAAAATTAAAATTTGCCAGCGAGGGCGGCGATCGCGAACAAAATTGCTAACCAGATCGCTCACCAAGCGAAGCAAGCGAAAACGACTGCCTTGATAGCTTCGCAAGTGCCGGATTTTTCGCTGTCTGGATCGGGGATATTCCTGCAAAGCCAGTAATACAAATAACTGTCCCAACAACCCAAACAGAACTAAGTAAATATTGTTTAACCCATAACGAGATTCGACTAAAAATAATCCGTCTAAGGCGGCAAATAAGGCGGCGATCGTGCCATAACTGCGACGATAAGTTAGATGGTAGGCGATCGCGCCAATCGTTATGGGAATAAACGAACCCGTTAGAGCATTCAACCAACGATAACTAAATGTCGTTCTCAAAGACCCTGTAAAGGTATTGCTGATTTCTTGTCCGAAAGGAAGGTGAGAGCCAAGCCAAATTCCTACGGCAAGAATGAGTTGACTGAGAGGGGGATGGGTATTGTAAACAGTTTCGCCGAGTAAGTAGCGATTGGCAAAGACCGGATAGTAAACCTCATCAAATACCAATGTATTAAATTGACCCAAGCGCCAAAATCGCAGCCCCAGAGATAGCAGAAAAATTCCCGCCAAAGCGAGTTTAAACCAAGGAAATAAGCGCAAAACGGGTCTTCGATCGCGATTCACGGAATGGACTGGAGATTCATCCTTCATACTTTATCCTTCATCCTTGCCATTTTTAATCCCGACTAATTTAGTCGGGTATATTTGACAGGGTTTTTTAAGATGTGCTAAGTTTTTTTCAACTTGCGAACAGAAGGAGAAAATCCCATGACTCAGGCGATCGCCACTCAACCTCAGAGCCAAGCCGCTACTTTTACTAAGCTAGTGTCCAAAGAGGGGGACTATGAATACGACTTGCTCCCCATCAATATTTGCGAAAATACTTTCGCACCATTAGAGGTTAAATACGATTACGATGCCATTCGCCGTCAAGTCAGCCGGGAAAGTATTTCAGCAGGTCCGAATTCCATTTGGCGCTATCGTCCTTTTCTACCCGTTGCGACGGATAATGTTATTGATGTCGGTACGGGAATGACTCCTTTGGTGCGATCGACTCGTTTGGCCCGCCGTTTGGGTTTAAAAAATCTTTACATTAAAAATGACGCGGTGAATATGCCCACCCTCAGTTTCAAAGATAGAGTGGTTTCGGTAGCATTGACCCGCGCTCGGGAACTAGGATTTACGACAGTCTCTTGCGCCAGTACCGGGAATTTAGCCAACTCTACGGCGGCGATCGCGGCTCATGCAGGGCTGGAATGTTGCGTGTTCATTCCGGCGGATTTGGAAGCGGGTAAGGTATTGGGTACCTTAATTTACAATCCCACGGTGATGGCAGTGAAAGGCAATTACGACCAAGTGAATCGCCTCTGTTCGGAAGTTGCGAATACTTATGGTTGGGGATTTGTGAATATTAATTTACGTCCTTACTATTCGGAAGGCTCTAAAACCCTCGCTTTTGAAGTCGCCGAACAATTGGGCTGGAAGTTACCGGATCATATCGTCGCGCCTATTGCTTCGGGTTCTCTCTACACCAAGATTTATAAGGGTTTCCAAGAATTTGTTAAGGTGGGTTTGGTGGAAGATAAACCCGTGCGTTGCAGTGGTGCTCAAGCAGAAGGCTGTTCTCCCGTCGCACAAGCCTTTAAAGAAGGTCGAGATTTTATTGCCCCCGTTAAGCCGAATACTGTTGCTAAGTCTATTGCGATCGGCAATCCGGCAGATGGGGTTTATGCCGTGGAACAAGCACGGAAAACCAATGGTTACATTGAATCTGTCACGGATCCCGAAATCATTGAAGGGATTAAATTATTGGCAGAAACCGAAGGTATCTTTACAGAAACGGCTGGCGGTACTACCATTGCAGTCCTGAAAAAATTGGCAGAAGAAGGGAAAATCGATCCCGAAGAAACTACGGTGGTTTATATTACCGGCAATGGCTTGAAAACCCAAGAAGCCGTTCAAGGTTATATCGGCGAACCCCTCACCATTGAAGCCAAACTCGACAGTTTCGAGCGCGCTTGGGAGCGAGCGCAAACTTTGGATCGTGCAGAGTGGCAGCAAGTTTTAGTATAAGAGTAAAGAGTAAAGAGTAAGGAGTAAAAAGTAAAGATAGCTTACTCCTTACTCTCTCCCTATTACTGATTACCCATTACCGATTACCCAAGACAAAATGACTGTTAAAGTATTAGTTCCAACTCCTTTGCAGAAGTACACCGACCATAAAGCAATAGTTAACTCTAGCGGTGGTAATATTATCGAGTTAATTGATGCTTTGGAAACCAGTTACCCCGGCATTAAAGAAAAGATTTGCGATGAGTCGGGGAAACCCCGCCGCTTTATTAATTTCTACGTTAATAGCGAAGATATTCGCTTTATGGATAACGAAAATACAGCCTTGAGCGATGGGGATGAAGTGAGTATCGTTCCTGCTGTTGCTGGAGGTTGAGATTTGTGAAAACGTAATAAAGGACGAGCTAAACACAAGATAGCTCGTTTTTTTTCGATTGTTACGATTCAAAAATGCTAACATTAGAAATAGAAATACTAATGATTTGGGAGTTTAATCATGAAACACCCATTTATTTTTAATGCAGAGAAAGGAATTGAAGCAATTCTCTATATCATTAAACATGGTACAGAGCCGACATTTCTGCACATCTCTAAAGTGATGTATTTTGCAGATCGAAAACACTTAGAAAAATACGGACGCTTCATTTGTGGCGATCGCTATATTGCAATGAAAAATGGACCCGTCCCCAGTGGAGTGTATGACTTACTGAAAAATGTTAGAGATGCAAATAAATCGTATCTATATTCCTTAGGTCCTGAAATCTTTGAGATAGCAAATTCTGCATTTCATGTAGGGTTTTCTTATCGCGTTAAACCTTGCCGAAATAGCAATAAAAACTTGTGAATCTCAAATATTAGTCAGTCAGAATAATTTTCTATGTTATGATTCTTTTGTTGATTGTCGCGATATATTTCCTTTTAATATCTCTGAATTAACACAATCACAAGAAATTATTAGTATTGCTGCACAACAATCCATCCTTGATGCAGTTGATGCCTACCCAGTTTTGGAAGAAATTCACAAAATTAGAATAAAAGACTGTAAAGAAGATTGAACAACAGATTAAATACAATACAAAAAAGTATTAAACTTAATTCTAACACTTCCAAAATTTTATTAGTTATAATATTAAAAATAGGTAATAGAACTGGTGTTCAAATAGTTTTGATTAATGAAAATGCTAACGCTCAAAAATGCCGCACAAGTATTAGGAGTATTTCCTACGACGATAAAACAATGGGAAAAGAAGAAACTCATTAAAAGTAAAAAAATATCTAAAGGACAAAAGGTATTTAATCTCGAAGAACTGCAAGAACTGCAAAGTAAAAGCGATCTGACTGACTCAAAAAATAATTATAAAATCCTAAAATCTCAAGAAATCACCTCCTTTAATGTGATTGAATTATTTGCAGGCTGTGGCGGGATGGCATTAGGACTAGAAAACGCAGGCTTGCAAACTGAATTATTAGTTGAAATCGATCGCAATTGTCTTAATACTCTCAAAATAAATCGACCCAATTGGAAAATTGTTTGCGATGATGTTGCCAATGTTGATTTTAGAGAATACCGCGATCGCATTGATATTATCGCCGGAGGATTTCCCTGTCAAGCCTTTAGTTATGCCGGACATGGTAAGGGGTTTGAAGACACGCGAGGCACGCTATTTTTTGAATTTGCGCGCTGTTTGTCAGAAGTTCGTCCGAAAATTGCGATCGCAGAAAATGTACGCGGTTTACTCAGTCATCAAAAAGGACAAACTTTGGCAACGATGCTGAGAGTTTTGCAAGACTTAGGTTACAATACTGCTTATGAAGTTCTAAGCGCGCAGTTTTTAGACGTACCGCAAAAACGAGAAAGAGTCATTATTATTGCCACGCGAAAAGATTTAGCAATGCGAGGGATTTTTCCCCAAGAAAGAAATTATACAATTCCCCTACGAGACGCTTTTAAAAATTGTCCTGTATCCCAAGGAACTGAATATAAAACCCGCAAAAAAGAGATTATGGAATTAGTGCCACCGGGAGGAAATTGGCGAGATTTACCTGTTGAAATTCAAAAAGAGTACATGAAAAACAGTTATTATAAAGGTGGTGGAAGAACGGGTTTTGCGAAAAGACTGTCTTGGGACGAACCTGCATTAACAGTAACTTGCTCTCCCGCACAAACTCAAACCGAAAGATGCCATCCCGAGGAAACCAGACCATTAACCGTGAGAGAATATGCTCGCATTCAAACCTTTCCCGACGAGTGGCAATTTACGGGTTCTCTCAGCACTCAATATCGACAAATTGGCAACGCCGTTCCCGTTAATCTAGCTTATCATTTAGGTCGATGTTTAATTGCCATGCTGCGGGAAAAAGAAAGCGATCGCGCAACAATTGAAACAATGACACAACTCCAATTTATACTCAATTAGCAATTCCCGGATTGAAATGATAGTTCAATGCTTTTTTGAGAATATTTCTCAAGAAAGCATTGAGAACAATGACTGGTAAAATAAGGCGACTGGCAAAATCAGGACGAATGCCGAACATTTTTATCTCTTTTCCCTAGAATTAGAGAATTTTACGATCGATGATGACCCAGTAAGCGATCGCGGAGATTTTTAATGCGATCGCGATAGGTTGCTGCTTCTTCAAACTCTAATTTTTTCGCCGCTTCTTTCATCTGTTCTTCTAATTGTTTGATAATATCGGGGACTTTTTCTAAAGGAATATCATCTTTATATTCGTAAACTTGCTCTAATTCTCGTGCATTCAAACGGCGAGAAATATCTAAGAAAGACAAAATTGCATTATCGGATTGTTTGGAAATGGATTTGGGGGTAATGTTATGGGTCTTATTATAAGCCATTTGAATACCTCGACGGCGTTCCGTTTCATCGATCGCTTTTTTCATGCTATCCGTGAGATTATCGGCATATAAAATCGCCTGTCCGCGAACATTTCTTGCAGCTCTTCCGATAGTTTGAATGAGCGATCGCTCTGCTCTCAAAAAACCCTCTTTATCTGCATCCATAATTGCTACGAGAGAGACTTCCGGTAAATCCAATCCTTCCCGCAATAAATTGACCCCAATTAAAACATCAAAAACCCCTTTTCGTAAATCTTGTAAAATTTCGATGCGTTGGATGGATTGAATCTCAGAATGTAAATAGCGAACTTTAATTTCTCTCTCGTCAAAATATTCGGTTAAATCTTCTGCCATTCGCTTTGTTAATGTCGTGATTAAAACCCGCTCTTTTAGTGCAACTCTATCTTTAATTTCTCCTAAAAGATCGTCTACCTGTCCCGTTGTCGGACGCACGAAAATCTCTGGATCGATGACTCCAGTAGGACGAATAATTTGTTCGATAACGCGATCGCCAGACAGTTCGATTTCCCAATTCCCCGGAGTTGCAGAAACGAAAATACATTGATTGACTTTATCCCAGAATTCATCTGCTTTTAAGGGACGATTGTCCGCAGCACTGGGAAGGCGAAAACCATGTTCGATTAATACCTGTTTGCGAGAGCGATCGCCATTATACATCCCGCGAATTTGCGGCACGGTGACATGGGATTCATCCACAACTAACAGCCAATCTTTGGGAAAATAATCCACCAAACATTCCGGTGGCTCTCCAGCATTTCTCCGCGCTAAATGTCGGGAATAATTTTCGACTCCGTTGCAATATCCTACCTCTTGCAGCATTTCTAAATCGTAGCGAGTTCGCTGTTCGAGTCGCTGTGCTTCGAGAAGTTTTTCTCGCTTTTTTAGTCCTTCCAATTGTCCTTCTAATTCATCCTTAATATCCTGACAGGCAATTTCTAATTGTTCCTCTGGAGTGACGAAGTGACGCGCAGGATAAATATTGAGTTGAGGTAAAGTTTGCAAAATATCCCCTGTCACGGGATCGAGATAGCGAATGGCATCGATTTCATCGCCAAAAAACTCCAAGCGAATCACGCGATCTTCATAAGCGGGAACGATTTCTAAAACATCCCCTTTGAGGCGAAAATTACCCCGCTTGAGTTCGGTATCGTTGCGCCTGTATTGAACGGATACTAAATCTCGTAAAAGTTTGCGCTGATTGGTTTCTTCTCCCATTTTTAAAGGAATGGCAGCTTTGAGATATTCTGAAGCAATCCCTAAACCATAAATACAACTAATAGAAGCAACAACAATAACATCTTTGCGTTCGAATAGCGATCGCGTCGCCGAGTGTCGCAACATATCAATTTCATCGTTAATCGAAGCGGTTTTTTCAATATAAGTATCGCTAACGGGAATATATGCCTCGGGTTGATAGTAATCATAATAACTAATAAAATATTCTACCGCATTATCGGGGAAAAATTGCCGCAATTCGTTACATAATTGGGCGGCTAAGGTTTTATTATGAGCGAGGACGAGAGTAGGTTTTCCCATATTGGCGATAACATGGGCAATGGTGAGCGTTTTACCCGTTCCCGTAGCACCGAGAAGGGTTTGCATTTGATTGCCTTCGCGAATGCTTTGAGTCAGTTCCGCGATCGCTCTGGGTTGGTCTCCAGTGGGTTCAAAGGGTGCTTTGAGATGAAAAGTCATTGCAAAGAATAGCGAACGGTTGAGGTAGTCCTCCATCGTAACATACAAAAATACTATCGCGAACCCTATCGATCGAGTACAACGAGAGATTGACTGTTCTCCCCCTCCGCTTCTCTGCTATTTCCGAAAATAACTCGATCCTGTTTTCCAAGGAGGTACATCGTGAGAATGTCTGTGGGAGAAGCTCGGCGCATCATTTTGCACTTTTCTCTCCTTTAATCAAACTTTTTCTTCTTTTATCTCTTGTTTGAATTTTCCTTGCTTTTCTTTTATATTTTTTTGTAAACGGTCTCTAACGGCTTTACAGTGGAAAAATATCCCCCATGAGAAAGATAACACTGAATTTCCGCGCTTTGCAAAGTTTTTGGGCAATTGCTAAACTATATTGGTGGGATTCTACAGAAAAATGGAGAGCAATCGGTTTGCTGGGATTGTTACTTGTTTTTCTCAGCTTAGATTCAACCATCGCAGTCAATCAACTGAAACAACAAGGAGAATTAGTTTCCGCTTTAGTAAATCTCGATGCAAGGAGGTTCTGGCAATCTGTATTGCTCTATGCAGGGGCTTCTATTTTGTTAGCGCTGACGGTTTCTACTTGGCAGTATGTAGAAGATAAAATTCGCCTGTATTCCCGAGAATGGCTCACTCAATTTTATTTAGATCGATACTTCAAAAATAATTTTTTTTATAAAATCGATACCTTCAATCTAGAAATTGACAATCCAGATCAACGAATTGCCGAGGATATTAAAGAATTTTGTCATCGTTCTATAAGTATATTTAGGCAGTTTACAAGGTCATTTTTTAATCTAATTGCTTTTGCAATCGTACTTTGGGGAAAATCAAAATTATTGGTTGTAATTTTGGTGGTATATTCTGTAGCAGGGATGCTAATTACAACCATTGGGTTTGGTGAAATTTTGGTCCCGCTCAAAAAAGAACAACTGAAACTCGAGGCAAATTTTCGCTTTGGCTTAGTGAGAATTCGAGAGAATGCCGAATCAATTGCTTTTTATTACGGTGCAAATAGAGAATTGAACTGCATTAAACAGATATTTACTCCCGTTTTGACAATTTACAATAAAGTAATTGCTTGGGAGAGAAATTTAGACGTTTTTCAAAATATATATGATTATATGACTTGGATTTTACCCGCTCTCGCGATCGGTCCGAGAATTTTGGCAGGGGAAACAGGGCTGGAAGTTGGAGCATTGCAAGAAGTTGGTGGAGCGTTTAGAAAGGTATTTAGATCCTTGAACATCATCGTTAATATGTTTGAGTCTCTGACTGCTTTTATAGCAGGAATCGAACGTTTAGAGAGTTTTTCCAAAGTTCTAGAAGACTCAAAAGTATCGCCCGTAGAAGGAAGTAGAACAGTCGATACGATCGAAGATTCCCGTTTGCGCCTACAGCATTTGACCTTGCAAACGCCTAATTACCAAAGAACTTTAGTTAAAAATTTATCTGTGGAGGTACAACCCCGAGAAGGACTCTTAATTATGGGAGCGAGTGGTGGCGGGAAAAGTTCTATTTTGCGAGCGATCGCCGGTT
This sequence comes from Cyanobacteria bacterium SBLK, assembly GCA_017746715.1. Taxonomy (GTDB): domain Bacteria; phylum Cyanobacteriota; class Cyanobacteriia; order Cyanobacteriales; family Spirulinaceae; genus CCY15215. The sequence goes on along the minus strand of JAGHZQ010000080.1, from coordinate 177,330 downwards.
TGTGGAATTCTGGAACTGGGGCAATCTATCGGCCAAAATTAGAACGGATTCTTTTCTTACCTCAACATCCTTATACGATCTTGGGTTCTTTACGGGCTCAACTCGTATATCCGCGTATTGACCTCAATATATCTGATGAAGAAATTTATCGAGTACTCAACCGAGTTAATTTACCCAATTTAGCTGAAAGATTTGGTTTAGATACAATTGAAAATTGGGATCGGGTATTGTCAATGGGAGAGCAACAGCGCGTAGCTTTTGCTCGTTTGTTACTAATCCAACCATCTTATGCAATTTTAGACGAAGCAACAAGTGCTTTAGATATACAAAACGAACAAAGTCTTTATCAACAGTTACAAAGTTTATCAATCTCTTATATTAGTGTCGGACACCGTCCAACTCTATTGCAATATCACAACCAGCTTTTGGAAGTGTTTGGGGATAAAACTTGGCGAGTCAGTCCTCTTCCAAGGAGCGATCGATGAAGAGGCGATTGTCTCCACTCGTTTCGTGCCTGTATGGAGCGATCGCCATAACCTCGAACGGTCACTTTTTCGATTTGACCCAACAATGTATCCAATCTTACCAAATAATATTATGGTTTTTGGTAATCGTCGTTAGTTATGGTTATTCACAAACAAATTTTATGAAAGGCGAAAGCGAATACATCAAGGAAACTGGCGCAACGCGAGTACGAGTTTTAAGCGAAGCACTTCCCTATATTCAAAAGTTTGCCGGACGAACCGTAGTGGTTAAATACGGTGGGGCGGCGATGAAAGATTCTCACTTGAAAGAAAGAGTGATTCGCGATATCGTGTTTTTATCTTGCGTGGGGGTTCGTCCCGTCGTCGTTCACGGCGGCGGTCCCGAAATTAACACTTGGTTGGGTAAAATCGGTATCGAACCCCAATTTAAAGATGGGTTGCGCGTGACTGACGCTCCGACAATGGATGTGGTCGAAATGGTATTGGTGGGACGAGTCAATAAAGAAATTGTTGCCCTCATCAATCAGGCTGGCGGTTCTGCGGTAGGTTTGTGCGGCAAAGATGGTAACTTAATTACCGCCCGCCATGTCGGTCAAGAAGGCATTGGTTTTGTAGGAGAAGTCAGCAACATCGATATAAAAGTCATTGAAACCCTAACCGAAAAAGGTTATGTTCCCGTTATTTCTAGCGTTGCTGCAGATGGAAAAGGACAGGCTCATAATATTAATGCAGATACGGTTGCGGGAGAAATTGCGGCGGCATTGGGGGCAGAAAAAATGATTTTGCTAACGGATACGGCGGGAATTTTAGAAGACTATAAAGACCCTTCAACGTTGTTAACGAAATTAGATATTCAACAGGCCAGAAAATTAATTGATGCGGGAATTGTGGGCGGGGGAATGATTCCGAAAGTCAATTGTTGCGTGCGATCGCTGGCTCAAGGGGTCAAAGCGGCCCATATTATTGACGGGCGCATTCCTCATGCGCTACTGTTAGAAATCTTTACCGATGAAGGGATCGGCTCGATGATTGTGGCTTCGGGTTACTCGAATTAAGGGAATGACAAATTTTTATTTGGGGTGTGCGGTTTGGTCTTTTAAGGGATGGGTGGGGGACTTTTATCCCGAGAAAGCCCGTCAAGGAGATTTTTTGCGCTTGTATGGCGATCGCTTGACTGCGGTTGAGGGCAACACTACCTTCTACGCAGTCCCGGAGCGAGGGACTGTAGAGCGTTGGGCGGCTCAAACCCCCTCGGGATTTCATTTTTGCCCAAAAATGCCGAAGAGCGTCACTCACGGCGATTTATTAATGGCGCAACTGGCCGGGGCGATCGCTTTTTTGGAACGCATGGAGGGACTTGGCGATCGCCTTGGGGTGATTTTTATTCAACTCCCCCCCAGTTATAGCTCGGAATCTTTTGGGGATCTTGCTTCTTTCCTTTCGCAACTGGCAAAAAAAGACTATAAATTTGCTTTAGAAGTTCGCCATCTCGACTGGTTTGAGGAATTGAATCGCGATCGCTTAAACGAATTATTGCAAAGTCTAAATATCGGGCGAGTTCTCCTCGATACTCGTCCCGTTTACGACTCTTCTGACGATCCCCAACTGCATTCTCGCACTCGCAAACCTAATGTTCCTTTACAGCCTGTAATTACGAGTGATTTTGCTTTTGTTCGTTTTATTTCTCATCCGCGATCGCAATTTAATCAGAAGTTTTTGCAAGAATGGAGTCAGCAAATCGATCGCTGGTTAAAAGAAGGGAAAACAATCTATTTTTTCGTTCACTGTCCCGAAGAAGAACATTCACCCCACACCGCACGAGATTTGCAAAAACTATTAGAAAAACAGGGGACATCCATTCCAGAATTACCCTGGAATCTTCTAAAAATGCCCCCCAAACAATTGAGCCTATTTTAATTGGGTCACTGGCGACCATATTTGAATCAAAATTCAAAAAGATTGTCTTGATTTCAGATTCCCCTGACTTGAGGCAGAGGTTACAATTTTGAATTGATAATTTTGAGGTGGGGGGATGCTGAATCGAATTCAGCATATCCAACCCACCTGTTGAATTTTGAATTGATTTGACTGAATTAAGCTAAACCCACCAATTTCTCGCTTAATTCCCACATTTTCTTGGCTTTAGCATCGTCGCTACCTTCAGCAGAAAGCTCTTGTACGAAGGCTTCTCGCCCTACTTGCTGGCGATTGCCCCAACTCCAATGCACCCCGGATTTGGTAAAATCGCGATCGGCGACAACTTCTGCAAGGCGTTCTCCTGCCAGTTCTTGAGTGACGTAACCCCCAGTAATATTCTTTTGAAACCAAGGGAAAATCGTGCGAAAGAGGGGGAAATGATTGCGGAAGAGGGGGGTATCGGCGACGCAGCCGGGATAGAGGGAACTGACAACGATTCCGGTCGTATTGTGATAGCGGCGGTGTAATTCTCTAGCAGTGAGCATATTACAGAGTTTGCTATCTTTATAGGCTTTCCCGGATTTAAATTTTTTGCCGTCGATCATGGCGATCGGTTCTTTAAATCCGTCTTCAAATCCTTTGAGATCGCCGAGATCGGGCGGTGCGGGAATGGGAATTTTACCCCCTAATTCTTTACGATTCGCCGTAACGGTGCCTAAAATAATCAGGCGTTTGGTGGGGATGGGCGATCGCCGCAAATCCTCGAGCATGAGATTGCAGAGTAAAAAATGCCCGAGGTGATTCGTCGCGACGCTTAATTCGTAACCGTCGGGACTGCGGAGGGGTTCTTTCTGTAAGGGCAAATAAACGGCTGCATTGCAGACGAGGGCTTCTAGCGATCGCCCGCTTTCGCGAAAAATCTCGACAAACCGACGCACGCTATCTAAAGAAGCGAGATCGATTTCCATTACTGTATAATTCTCTTCGGGAATTTGTAAATCTTGCGCGGCTTTTGTCGCTTTGATAACATCCCGACAAGCCATCACGACGTGCCAGCCTTTTTTAGCGAGTGCCTTCGCTCCATACAATCCCACCCCAGAAGAAGCACCCGTAATAATTGCCGTCGATTGCCAAGTCTCTCCCATTGCTCGTGAAACTCCGTTAACCATCCATACACTGTTTCAGAAGTTTACATCACGGGGAGCGGTGAAGAATCCGACAAGGGGGTAAATTGTAATATTTCGCTAATTTTGCGATCGCATTTTGGGAGCAATCATGTTGAGAATTTTAGCATGATATTTAGAGGGTAAAATTTTGCACGGCTTGCCTCAGTTCAATCCATTCTGGTATCCAAGACCAAACATCCTCTGGTGAATTTTCAATTCCTTTGACGATCCTCTCTCGAAAAACAAAAGGTTACCCCAATCCAAAACCTCTTAATGCCGATCGCATTGCACAGAACATATCTTTGCCAGAAAAAAAAGTCAGAAAGTTCTCAAACCTATGGCCGCCAACTCGACAAGTTACGAGTAATTCTTCAAAATTTTGCAACACATCTTCAACTTCTATCTTTCTAGCTTGCTCGTATTGGCAGATAATTTCTGCTATACCAGTACGACAGTCAGATTCAGTAAGACTGTTAGGAAAAGGGTGCTGACCCCCAGTATTGCCCCAACAGTTTTTGATGGGTCGAAGAGGTTGACGCGTGAGAGATAATGAAATTCTTGCAGCAGTATAATCTGCGATCGCTCTAGCCGATTCTTCGAGTGCTGCACGATAATCCTCAATTGGTGGAGCTTTAGAGCCGAGTGCGCGCGAAACAACGTCGGGATCGAGCAGATAGTTTTCAATTTCTTTTCTTTCCCAAAACCAACCTAACAATTTCATAGAGCATGGGAAAAATTGCCTGTTCTCCTGCTGACATTTCAACAATGTCATACGTTCTAGAGCCATCGTTGATTGTAAAATAAGTATTTAATTCAGTTGGGGAATCATTACTAGGTTGATATTCTACCCCGTTAAATGAACGTTCGGGAAAAACTTTTTTATAAAGTGTCTCTAAATGCGCTAAATAATCAGAAGATCTATTATATTGAGGAGATTTTCGTCTTTGTTCCCATCCAATTAGATAACGATTGGTCACTTCGAGCACAGGTGTTTATTATCATAATTCAACAAGGCAATTTGATTTTAAATTCCGTCCCTCGACCCAATTCCGAATCGCAGCTTAATATACCTTTATGTTTTTCTTCCACAATTTGACGGGCGATCGCCAATCCCAAACCCGTTCCCTTGCCCACTTCTTTTGTGGTAAAACTCGGTTTAAAAATATGTTTTAAATGCTCTCGATCCATCCCCATTGCATTATCTTTAATCCGAATAATGACGTAGCGATCGTCTGGAGTGAGTTGAGTAAAAATCTCAATTTTCTGGGGATCTTTTTCAATGTCCTCATAAGATTTTCCCGATCGGGACTCCTCAAGCGCATCGATCGCGTTGGCGATAATATTCATAAAAACCTGTACGATCGGTCCGGGAAAGCATTTGATGTCTTGAAAAGTACCGTAGTGTTTAACGACTTGAATTTCCGGACGCTCCCTATTCGCTTTCAAACGATGGTATAAAATGGTTAAGGTACTTTCAATCCCTTCATGTAGATCGAACGCCCATTTTGTTTCGCGATCGCCTCGTGCAAATGTCCTCAAAGCCGTCCCGATCGCTGTCAAGCGTTCTACCCCGTTCTTCATGGCTTCCAAAGAATTTGGGACATCTTCTAACAAATAATCCAGATCGATTTCTTCTGCATTTTCAATAATATCGTCAGGAGGATTGGGATAATGTTTTTGATAGAGTTTGAGATGGGAAAAAATCTCGACAATATATTCTTTTAAATAACCCACATTACCGCGAAGAAACCCGAGAGGATTATTGATTTCGTGACCGACTCCCGCCATAAGTTGACCGAGAGTTGCCATCTTTTCTTGCTGCACTAATTTGAGTTGAGATTGTTTCAACTCATTCAGCGTTTCTGAAAGTTGTAAGGTTCGTTCTCGGACGGAATCTTCTAAATCTTGCGTCAATTTTTGAATGCGTAAATGTGTTAAAATTCGGGCATATACTTCTTCATGTTGTATGGGTTTAGTCACATAATCAACGCCCCCCACTTCAAATCCTTTGACTTTATCTTCTGGATTGGTTAAAGCGGTCATAAAAATTATGGGAATATCGCGGGTTTCCTCATCGGCTTTCAAACGACGGCAAGTTTCAAACCCATCAATCCCCGGCATCATGACATCAAGCAAAATCAAATCGGGATGGAGAAATCTAGCGCGTTTGATGCCACTTTCACCATTGCGAGAAACGGAAATGGTTAAGCCACAATCTTCTAAATAATCCACAATAATGCTTAAGTTTGTGGGATTGTCATCAACAATTAAAATGGTACTATTTTGCACATGAAATTTCCTCAAGTTAAATAAGTCTCCGTAGAGAACCGTCATTCTTCTTTTGCTCCTGCATTCAGATATTTTTCAATTAATGCGACGATTTCTTCTTCTTGAAAACCGTGGGCGAGATCTTTTAAGCGATCGGCAAAAGGTAAGTATTTGTCGTTCAGCATTTCTAAATAAGCAGCGCGATCGCGAATTTTCTTCATGCTTCCGATCATTGCCAATTCGTACAAAACCTCTATTTCTTCTGCGGGTGGGATAATAAAATCTCCTGTTGTTTGACTATATTTTTCTTCTTTTATTGTAGATGATTTCGGAATATTTTCATAGAGCCATTCTAAATGCAAATATTCTGCCACTAACGCCAATAATTTTTCTTCCTCGACGGGTTTGGAAAGAAAATCGTTGCACCCGGCAATGCGACTCCGTTTGCGATCCATATCAAGAACGCTGGCCGAGATGGCGATAATGGGTGTATCCCTGACCTCGGGAATTTTGCGAACTTCTTGAATGGCTTCAAAACCGCTCATAACGGGCATTACTAAATCTGTCAAAATTAGATCGGGTTGAATTTTTCGGGTTGTTTCAACGGCTTGTAAACCATCTTCAGCGAGTTCGACTGTAAATCCCAGAGGTTCGAGCATATCCAACAAAACCAAGCGATTTTCTTCCTTATCGTCAACCACTAAAATCGTGCGCCGTTCGCCGCTATAGCCAATAATTTTTCCAGATACTTCAGTAGCTAAAGATAATTGGACATCAACGATAGGAAAAGCCACGTCAAACCAAAAGTTTGAACCCCGACCTAACTCGCTTTTAACTTGAATTTCTCCCCCCATTAATTCAACGAGTTGCCGAGAAATTGCCAAACCCAAACCCGTCCCGCGATCGCGTCGCCGAGCATCTCCAACTTGTTCGAAAGGTTGAAAGATTTTCTGTTGTTGTTCTTCACTTATTCCCACACCCGTATCGATAATTTCAAAGCGAAAGGTTTGGATTTGTTGTTGGTTGCCCGCACTGAGCGAAGTCGAAGTGTTGATTTTCTCACTGTTGACTGATAGTATTACGCTGCCTGTATCGGTAAATTTAACGGCATTTCCTAAAAGATTGAGAAGAACCTGTCGAAGGCGTTTTTCGTCGGCGTAAATGCCATTGGGTAAAGTTGTTTTGGTTTCGTATTTGAAGAGAATATCTTTTTCTAATGCTCGCATGCGGATAATGCCCGCAATACTTTCAATAAAACCGGGAAAGTGAATATCCGTGGGATACAGTTCTAATTTACGCGCTTCAATTTTGGACAGATCGAGAATATCGTTAATGAGAGTGAGAAGATGCTGTCCGCTTTTTTGAATGATGTTTAAGCCGTCGCTTTGACGGTTGGAAAGATTGCGATCGCGTTGCAAAATTTGCGCGTATCCTAAAATACCGTTGAGAGGCGTTCGCAATTCATGACTCATGTTTGAGAGAAATTCACTTTTGGCACGATTGGCAGCATCGGCAGCTTCTTTTGATTTTTTCAGATGTTTTTGCTCGAATACTTGCACTTGCCATAAAATCGTAATGGTGGCGATCGCCAGTCCCCCCACCACAAAAGCAATAATTTGCAGGGGACGCAATTGGGATTCAATCGTTTGTCTCGGAATGACGAGGGCGATAGACCAATCGGCTTGTTTGAGGGGGGCATAAGCGACGTAAACGGCTTTCCCATCCAACTCGACAAGTTCGATATTGCTTTGGCGTTCCACCATCGATCGCGTAATTTTCTGCAAGTCGTTGTCCTTGGCTTCGAGAAAACTGGGTGCGGGTTTTTCCTTTGTCCCCATTAAGCGTTCGTCGGGATGAATAATGGGTTCTCCCGCAGAATTGAGCGCAAAAGCATAACTCCCGTCCCCGTGTTGAAGAGTGCCGATGACTTCTGAAAGGCGATCGATGTTAATAATTCCGGGGGTTACGCCAATGGGGTCTCCCGTTGCCGAAGAGTCCTTCCAAATTGGAGAAGTCACAAAAACAACAGGAATGTCGAGCGATCGCGAGAGTTGCGGATCGGCAACATAAACCTCTCCGGCAAGGGATTTTTTGATGTGAATGCGGTCTTTAATATTGGCTTTGGCAAGATCGACTTTTGTGGTGTAATACGAACCATCGGGATTGACCATGGCAAAGAAAAAGAAATCCGATCGCCTCTGCAATTCTGACAGCAAATAAGGCTTAACCGTCTCCCAGTTCATCGTGCGGGTAATCGGAGAATTGGCAATTGTTGCCACCTCTGCTTTTCTTTGCGCCAACCATTTGTCAACTTCCCCAATCCCTCCAGCCACTTCCAAACGAGCATTTTCTTTTAAGTTTTCTAAAATAGAGTTTCGCACGACGCTATAACTAAAATAGGCCGCGATACTCACCACGATTGTCGTACCGCCAATAATCAATCTCACCCAAAAGTTTCGCGTTGAAGGATCGGGATCGCGGGATTGAAAGGTAGGATAATCCGTTCGCATTCAGCAAACCTCAAAGAACAAACCTCAAAAAATGTTGGCATTATGAATGTGCCTTAATTCTTCTTACGCTGTCAGTGAATTGAACTCCGGATCGATCGCCTTCCTTAGAACATTGAAAGATGCAGCAATTTTTCAAGTAACTTGAAAGTTACGGTTGAATGATGTCCATTTAGCGCGTACATTTAACTCTGGATGGAGAATTCTTCGGGATCGATATCCCAATTAACCCAAGCGATCGCTCCTCTCGCAGAGGTCATTTGCGGAGGAACTCGCAACGCATGACAGTAACCCGTACTCGGGCAGATCATTTTTAGTAAATAAATGGGTTCGATGTCAATAGTTGAATTAATTCTTAACAAACTATACTCTTGCCACTCATCTAATTTTTCCGCTTGCAATTCAACGCACAATCGGGCGTAACCAATTCCTTGCAATAAAACTCGTCGAAGTTCGACATTTTCTTCCGATAATAACCATTGAGATTGCCATTGAGAGGGGAAAAGTTTTCCGTATCGTTCGGGTAATTTAACACCATGATAGGCGTAGAGAGAAAAACCATCGCGAAATTGCAATGCGGGTTTTCCTTCTCCATGCAGGCGATATTCTTCATCGACGGAGAGAATTTGTGGGCGATCGACAATTAAAAATGTATTTTCATAACCGCCAAACCAACTACAGGCTTGCACCAAAGATTGAAATAGCATCCATGTTTCCAGATTGTGACGGCACTTGAGAACGGAAATACAGTAATCGTATAAGCTGGCACGGGCAAAGGTACTGCCTAAGTTAATAAATCTCAATTTAGGGGTTTTTTGCAATGTTTCTTGTTCTGTCGTGACTAATTCCCAAAATCGAGCTGTTTCTTTAAAATAGTGCAATGATAGTTTTAACCAAAGATGTTGGGCGATTTGACGTTGCAATTGTCGTTCCAAACGATCCCATAACATATATAAGCGAAATTCCCACGTTCTTTTTTTTGGCAATAAATAATAAGAAAGGCTGGCAGGACTGTCGCAGAAAATGAGATTGGGAAAAGGCTTTTTTAAGGTATCGCAGGTTTCTTGAATGATGCTTTTAATTTGGATGCGATCGCAAGGTGTAATAGAGAGGGCAATGTTACGCCATTTCTCTTGATAAACGGCAATTTTTGCAACCTGTTCCGATGTCAATTCGCGTACGATCTCGGGTTCTCGAATATTTAAGGTATCTTTCCAAATTTCTATCTTGTCGAGTAAATTCATGGTTATTATTTTTGTTGTTGGCGAGAAAATAAATTAAAAGCCGCGATCGCAACTCCGATTGCGAAAAAGGAGAAAACAGTTGTAATTGTCCCCAAGGCATAAAGAGCGGGAGAAGTTACATTTGTTGTCATCCCGAAGATTTCTAAAGGTAAAGTATTATTTTGTCCCGAAATTAAAGACGTTCTTGTAAACTCATCGTAAGAGAGGGTAAAACTAATCATCCCTACACCAATTAAACTCGGAATAATTAACGGTAAAACAATCTGCCAAAATGTTTGCAGGTCGTTCGACCCTAAATCCCGAGCCGCCTCTTCATAATCTGGATTAAACCGATTAAAAACTCCCACGACAATGAGAAAAGCAAAAGGCAGCGTCCAAGTTAAATGTCCCCCTAATGCAGAACTATACCATTGTACCTCCCATCCCAAAAGATTAAAAGCAATGCCAATTCCTAAAGAAATGAGAATGCTGGGAACGATTAAACTGGTCACGGTTAAATAAAATATGACGCGAGAACCGCGAAATTGGCGACGGAAGGCCAAACCTGCCATAACGCTAAAAACGACCGATAAAATCGTGACGATTGTTCCTAAAACAAAAGAACGCAAAAAAGGCGTGACGAATTCACCAATACGCTGTTCGCCAAATACTGCACCCAGCCAGTAAAAACTCAATCCTTTCATGGGAAAGGTTAGCGATCCTTCTTCTCCTTGCAGCGATAACAGAAAAATCGCAAACATGGGACCGTAAAGAAAGAGAACGAAGAGGATAAAAAATCCTGCGAAGAAATAAAATGATAAAGATCGTTTTTTCATATTTTCGGTTGTGCCTTGCTTACAATTCTTGACGGATATTTATCGTTCGCATGATTGCAAACACTAACGTTAGTGTAATTATTAATAAAATAACGGCATTGGCTGCGGCAAAAGGGTATTGCAAACTGCCAATTTGATTGCGAATGGCATAGCCAATTGAAGAAGATTGTCCGCCGCTCATCAAGCGCACGGTGGTAAACTCTCCCATAACTAAGGTGACAATAAAGATCGAGCCGATCCCTATCCCTGGAGCAGATAGGGGCAAAATCACCTCTTTAAATACTTGCCATCCAGACCCACCTGCATCGACTGCCGCCGTAATTAAATTGCGATCGATGCGAATCAAACTATTAAAAATTGGCACGACCATAAAGAGAGTATAGAGGTGTAATAATGCTAAGATAACCGAGAAATCAGAAAATAGGAAAATATCAATTGGTTCTCGAATTAAGCCGAGATTTAATAGCAGTTGATTGAGCAGTCCTTCCCGTCCTAAAAAAGGAATCCATGAAATCATGCGAATAATATTAGAGGTAAAAAATGGGATCGTGCAAATGACAAATAGGATAATTTGCAAGCGCAAACTTTTAATATGAAAAGCAAGGAAATAAGCGATAGGATAGGCAATAATTAAGGAAAGAGACCAGACGATCGCAACAAACTTGAAAGTATTCAGATAGATATCGAGATAAACCTTAGAGGTGAAAATATTGATATAGTTATCAAATTTAAAGGCCGGAGTCATAGAATAGCCATTAAACTCCCAAAAACTCACTATAAAGATAGTTAGAATGGGAAAAACGAGAAACAGAAGAAAAACTAACGTTTGCGGGGCGATCAAAAGATAAGTTTGTAGATATTTCCAAGATTTGTGCATGGATTTTCAGAAAAATAGCAGGACAAACGATATCAAACGATTTTGGATGAGGTTTTAGGAGTATTGCGATCGATGAGAGATCGCGATAGAATTCGGTTGCTTTCTAGTTAACAACACATTTGGCAGTTTTCCAAGCCAATCGATCTGATTTTCATAATAGGAGCTTTGCCATGGAATACGAATCTATTAATTTTGCCGATAAACTTTCGCAATTTAGCGATCGCGGGTCGCCTAAAATTATTGCTCACATGACTGTCCTAAATAATGTTTGGATTTGAAAAAAAGTGTTTGTTTTTTGAGTTATTCCTCCTTACTCTCCAATATACTGAATGCGATAAATTCGACCATTTGCTTCTTCTGTAAAAAGCAAACTTCCATCGGGTAATTCTAATAATCCTACGGGTCTTCCCCAAGTTGACGGAATGGAAGGATTGAGAAGAAAACCCGTTAAAAAGTCTTCATAATCTCCGATCGGTCGTCCGGAATCATTGAAAGGAATAAACACTAATTTATAACCCGTTCCGCGATCGCGATTCCACGAGCCGCGAAAGGCAACAAATGCACCATGTTTATATTTTTTGGGAAAAGTTTCTCCCTGATAAAACTGCAATCCTAAAGCAGCAGAATGAGATTGAAATAGAACATCTGGGATGCGGGTTTGTGCGGCTAATTCCGGATTGGTACTGCGACCGTTTTGCAGTTGGCGCGGATCGAGTAAATTAGGTGTTAAATAAGTATACGGCCAGCCATAAAACTCGCCTTTTCGAATGCGGGTCAAGTAATCTGGAACGAGATTATCTCCCATTCCATCCCGTTCGTTTACAGTTGTATATAATTCTCGCGTTACAGGATGAAACGCCAAACCTACTGGATTTCTCAAGCCAAATGCAAACATTTCTCGTTCCGATCCGTCCAAATTCATCACCTGCACGGAAGCACGGGGTAAAGGTTCGCGATCGACATTAGAACGGGAACCAATTGACACATACAAGTTTTGTTTATCTGGAGAAATAATAACATTTCGCGTCCAATGTTGATTGTATCCCCCTCCCGGTAAATCGGCGATTTTTTCTCCGTTTCCCTCTAATGTTTCCTGTCCGATGCGATAAGAATATTTACGAACTGCGTTGGTATTTCCTAAGAAAAAAGACTCTTGGGAAAATGCCATCCCAAAAGGAATATTGAGGCCGTTTTCAGAAGTCGCAAAAATCTCTCGACTTTCTGCTACCCCATCCCCGTCTCTATCTTTTAATAAGCGAATGCGATTCTGACGCGTTTCCGTGACTAAAATATCTCCCGTCGGCGTTAACGCCAACCATCGAGGACGCTCTAAATTATCGGCAAAAATATTGACCTGAAACCCTTGAGGAACTTTGAGGATAGGATTATTGGGGATGGGAACGACTCGAGGGGATTTGGCAGCACTGCGGGTTGCAAAAGGCTTGGGAAGGCGATCGAGGGTAATGCGAATGGGTTTGGGAACTAAAATTTCTGTGGGGATTAAAGTTGCTGGCGATCGCTCATTCTCTTCCCGAGTTTGGGAAACATTTCCCTCAAGGAGATCGCTTTCGCTAGAGCGAGAAGGATTGCACGCGATCGCGACTAAAAGTGCAATGGCGAATAAGAATATTTTACTGTGGGATTTAGCGAACCAATTTAGCACGTTCATAGTATATTTGATCTAAAAAAAAAGAGCGATTTTACAATTTTTCTAAACTTTCTCGAGCCAATTCTGAAATTGTATCAAAGCGAAAATTTTCTACTAACTCTTGCAATTTCATTTTTATTCGAGCATGTTCTATATCAATATCAGGAATATCCCTCTTCTGCCTAGAATGACAGAGGAGAGATACGTGCAAAATAGGATACAAATGTAAAGTTTTGTAATAAATCTCTCCTCCGCGACGGTCAAATTCGAACGTGACTTTAAGTTCTCCTTCTACACTCTGTCTTAAAGCCTCCCTGTTCGATACAAGTTTGAGAGAGACTCATTGCTAATAATTCCTACTTAGTAGATCTCAACTAAAAATCTTTATTGCCAAAATTTTACCCACTATTGCATATAATTATCATGACGATCGTAAAGAAAATCCCAAAAAACGAATCATTAGCGATCGTTTCAGTCTCATTAAGAATCGTTATTGTTAATGTTTTACCAGAAGTAGAGTTGACAAATATTCTTAATTAAATTAATCTATTCCGGAATAGAACAAATCTTACTGCTGGCAGTTCCTCGCCAGGCAGTTTCACTAAGGATGTCGTAAAAACTATGTCTCTGGCTGAAATTTTTGCAGCAGGCGGGTTTGTCATGTGGCCCTTGCTGTTGTTTTCCATGACAACACTCACTTTAAGTACCGAGCGTTTAATCTTTTGGCTGCGAGTCAATCGCCGTCAAAAGAGAATAATGATTCGCAGTTTTTATCGGCGGCAGGTTGCACTACTTCAAGAGTACGGCGGTCAATTAGAGATTTTATACGAATGGCATCACAAAGCGCAGCAACAAAACCAAGAGGATAAAGCCTATGCGCGTGTGGGATAACGAACCGGAAGATTTTTTCGATGAGATTAACATCATTCCGACAATCGATGTAATTTTTGCCATCTTGACCTTTTTTATTCTGTCCCCATTGTTTCTCACTCAAGCCGAAGAATTCGAGGTAATGGATGTGTTGCGGACGATTGAAGGGGTGCGCTTGGGGATCGCAACCGCTCCGAAATCCGAATAATGTAACTCAGAGCAGGTGTTGCGCGAGGCTTCCCGTCTCCCCCTTCCTATCGACGATCTTACTGTTAGGGTGCTATGCAGAGCTTCAAAAAATATGGTTTATTGGGCAGTTTATATCTGTCTCAATTTATGCCATTCTGGTTTCTTTATCAAGGACTGCCCGTCCTTTTTCGACAAGATGGGATGGCGTTAGAAGCGATCGGTTTGCTCCCTCTATTATTGCTCCCCGTTTCTCTCAAGTTTCTTTGGGCACCTCTCATCGACTTTTATGGGTTTACTCGTTGGGGACACTATCGATTTTGGATTATCAGCTTTCAACTTTGGGTAGTGGGTCTGACCATCTTCTGTAGTTTCTTGAGTATTGAAGCCAATTTGCCACTCCTTTTAGGCGCAATGGCATTCATTGCCATTGGCAGCGGGAGTCAAGATATTGCCACCGATGCTCTCGCTTTGAGCTTATTACAGCCCGAAGAAAGGGGACAGGGAAATGCCGTGCAGGGCATTGGAGGCGCTCTCGGACGCACCATCGGCGGTGGCGGGATGTTGATTTTACTCAACCGTTGGGGATGGAGAGTCAGTTTGCTGACTTTAGCAGCGATGATGCTATTGGCTTTGATTCCTCTATTATTTCATCGGGAAAAATCATCTCGATCGCGCCGAAAGCGATCGCGATCCTCCCCTTTCAACCTCAAGCGCATGGCTCGCGGCGCGATCGCCTACTGCAAGATTTTTATCGATGCCTGTCAGCGTCCCGGTTTCAAAACTTGGCTGCTCGTTATTGCCTTAGCAACTTCCGGTTATAACCTTTCTGCAACAATGTTTTCTCCCCTCCTCGTAGATCTCGGCTTGTCTTTGGAGGAGATCGGTTGGCTGCTGGGGGTTTTCGGGATGATGATGACCATTCTCGGCTCTCTAGCTGCTGGAGTAACGATCGCCAATTTCGGACGCAAGCGATCGCTCTTAGTGGCCATGAGTTTAACGGCGATCGGCATCCTCATGAAGTTGTTACCAACTTTTGGGCTGACCCAACCCTCCATCCTTTATTTCATCACCAGTATTACTTTCTTTGGTTTTGGGATTATGGGAACGACAACCTTTACCGTCATGATGGATAAAAGTCGTCAAGAAATGGCAGGAACAGACTATACATTGCAAACTTCCATTATTCCTTTGTTTAGCATTTTTTCAGCCGTCCCCAGTGGTTTAATTGCCAGTGCAATTGGCTATCGCGGCGTGTTCTTGCTCGGAGCGGTCATTATGGTGGCTTGTATCATGCTGATTTTTAAATTTCTCAACATCGTCGAGTTCGATCGTTATTTCTCCGAGCAATGCGATCGGGTTTAAATTAATCAATTCAATTCAAAAGTATCAATTCAAAATTCAAAATTATTCCAATTTTCTTTTGAATTTTGAATTCCCCGAATCATCTTTTTCAAGGAAAATATGACAATCGAAATTCACGAAGAAAACTATCCCTTTGTTTCCGTTAAATTTATTGGCGTTGTCACTCCAGAAGAGACGAAAATGTATCTCGAAAGATTTAGCAATTGGCTAGTGCGAGAAAATCTCTTCGGTTTAATGCTACATAAAACCAATCCAGAATCCAATGCCAACAATACCGAAGACCAACAAAACGCCAAGGAATCCCATAAATTAGTCGTGAATTGGGCAAAACAAAACCAACACAATATGAAACAATATTGTGTTGGTATGGCTGTTATTGATGACAAAATACCCGCAGAACAACAGAAAATGACACCGAAAGCACTGAGTTCTCTCTTCGGTTGTCCGGGGCAATTTTTTGACTCTTTCAATGATGCTGAGGCATGGCTGCAACAACAGATGTACGCGATGGCAGAATATTGAGACACTTTAACACAAGACGAGTAACCCGTCGCGTTCAGGGAGTCGGCTTCTTCTTATCCACAGGCTTTACCTCGGCCAGTTCTTGACCTATTGTTAACTGTTGTCGATAAAATGCCCTTGGATTTAAGGGAATGGACTTATTCAGCACGAGCCAATAGGGGATCCTGGCTTACTTTTCACCCCCTAAGCGCTTCCTAAATTGGACCTTCAGACCCGATTGAGGCTGCTGAATTGGCAGATAC
The DNA here is from genome assembly GCA_017746715.1 of Cyanobacteria bacterium SBLK. Lineage (GTDB taxonomy): Bacteria > Cyanobacteriota > Cyanobacteriia > Cyanobacteriales > Spirulinaceae > CCY15215. Next base: position 161,218 of record JAGHZQ010000080.1, on the reverse strand, counting down.
TTCATCGTCAGATTTTGACCGGGTAGCAGTTCCCAAGTATAGTTTCGCAACAGATGAGCGGCGATAATCTTCATTTCCATTTGAGCGAAGGCTAGTCCCAAACAGATGCGAGGACCTCCACCAAAGCCCACCAAACTGAAGTTATGCTTCTTATGTTCGGCTCTCTCTGGGCTAAAGCGATCGGGGTCGAATTGCTCGATATCTGAATAGCATCGGCGATCCTTATGGGTTGTGCCGATCGAGTAGAATACTTTCCACCCCTTGGGGACTTGGTAGCCATTGAACTCAAAAGACTCAACGACACCCCGAAACCCGCCTGCGGCTGGAGGATACATTCGTTCGACTTCCTTCAAGACTTGTTCCAAGTAGGGCATACGCTTGAGTTGCTCTAGATTCAACGCTCCTTCAACGGTTAGCGCATCTTGTTCGTTTTGAGCTTGTTTCCATACTGTTGGATACAGAGCCAAGGACATCACCAGAGAAGTCAGCATGGAAGTGGTGGTTTCGTGTGCGGCAAAAATCATCATCAGAGCCTGAGTTTTAATTTCCTCCAGACTCAGACCGCAACCCTCTTCGTCTCGGCTTTGCACCAAAAGACCCAAGGCATCTTGGGTGGGATGCTGTTGGCGATCGCGCACCACTGCCTCAATGTGAGCCAGCAGCCGATCGCGGGCCTGAAGTGCTCTATTATAAGTAGTCCAGGGGAATCGCAAGGGAAGGGACAATCTTCCAGCAGAGAATTCACTGAACCACTGACATAGACGAGCGGTCATTATTCCGGGCTCACTGCCTAAAATCAAGACACTGGAGATTTCAAAGGTGAGCTTTTGCATTTCTTCCCACCAAGTGAAGGTTTTCATTGCTTCCCACTGGGTCAAATAGGACTGGGTAATGCACTCCATCGTCTCAAAGTAACCTGTCAGTGCCTTACCGTGGAAAGCAGGTCTTAACAGCTTGCGATTACGCTTGTGCTCTTCCCCGTCCTGAAGGAATAAAGCTCTTCCAAACAGTTCCTTTCCCGTATCGGGCGGGCCCTCTTGCCAAGAAAAATGGTGCATATGGCTGGAGAGAAGGAAACGATTGGCCTCTGGACCCACCATGCCTACCGTGGGACTACCTAGGATATGGGTTTTGAAGATGGGACCGTATTTTTCCTGCCGTTTTTCAACAAAGGCAGGATCGTTTATGAAACTAAGGGTTTCACCTAAGAGCGGTAATCCAAAGCTACCGGGCGGTAATGGCTTAGACATGGTATTCATTAGTTTTCATTCCCTCCTATAGATGCGAGTTTTTCAGCAAGTAGATTGGCCATTTCATTTTTAGAAATAACTCTCGGGTAAATTTCTCTCACTTCATCGGTTGATTGCTAACTATATTATGTGCTCATGGCAGCCGTTCGCTCGATCGCGGCTAATAAATCCTCTACGTCATAGTCGAAATACTTTTTCACTTCTGGCTTTTGAGAGGTTTTCACCCAAGACATAAAACGAGAATGTTCCGAGCGAACAAAATTCGACGCAATATCGATGTTTTTTCGGGAAACATCTCCCAATTGATAGAAATCATCGGGGAGAAAATCAATCGAATTAATGAGAGAGAGTAACCGACTCGTCGCTTCATCAGCGGAAAGCAATCCTGCTTCTACTTGTTCGACCGTTGTGGTTGCTTTTTGGAAAAAATCATCGCCCAACCCCTCATAACTCGGCGTGAGACTATCCAGATTATTATCATCTTGAAAGTTGGTTAATTCTTGCACCTTACCTGCTGCAATTTTAAGTTTCTTGCTCACTCCTGCTTTGGTTTGACGCATAAAACTTCCCAGTATCCAGATACGTCGCCAAGCATCCCAAAGATTATAATTGGCAAAAGAGATATAAGAACAGTTCACTAGATTATCATTGTAGTCAAAAAGTTTTTGTTGCAATTGTTCCAATTCTAGGAAAGGTTCGATGGAATAATCATGAGTTGATAAGGCTTTCATGAGCCTTGCTGCCAAAGGAATAATAATCGTGCAGCTATTTACCAAACCGAATGAATAAAGCGGATCGACAAATCCCGTTGCATGAGGGAGAAGATAATACCGTTCCCCAGTACAAGAATGGGACGAGTATTGCAAGCGACCCGTTGAAATCCAGTTGCGAATGGGATTGGCATTTTCAAATTGAATGGCAATATCGGGATATTTCGCGAGAAAGTCTTTGAATTCGCGATCGGCAGATATCTCGGTTTTAGGAAATTTACGAGTATCAAAATTCACGCCAACGCTGCAAATGGGATTGTCCGATTTGTCATGATTGTTAAAAGGAATAACCCACATCCAACCGCCATCAAAAAGATGATGAAGAGTTCCTTGATGCCAGCGCAATCCGTCTCGCTCTTTCCCATTTGTAAGGCAATCGTCGTAATGTTTTACACCCTTCATATGAGTAAACATACTTCGAGATTGGGTCTTAAAACGAGTGGGAGTTTCTCGTAAATTTAATTTACGGCTTAAGAGAGAGTTATAACCACTAGCATCGACGATATAGCGGGCAGTAAATACATCTCCGCCTTTCAGGTCTACTCGAACGCCTTCTGAGTTGATATCTACATCCGAGATCGTCGTATTTTCAAAAACTTCAACCCCATATTTTAATGCCACCTTGACCATGTAAAGATCGATTTTTTGTCGAAATAAATGACTGCTCGGCTCAACGCCTGTTTTATTCGTTTCTGCTAAGATTTGTTTCTCCCCTTGTCGATGATACATAAAGTTAAACGATCGCTTTAACCCGCAAGCAGAAGGAGAAATATGTTCGCAAATTTTTTCAAAGGAACTGAGGTGATCGATCTCGGGAACGGAATATTGATGGCTGAGAATGGTCATCATCAGATCGGTATCGGGAGTCATGGCTTCTCCGATCGCAAACCGAGGATGAACGTTTTTATCGATGACGGCAACTTTAACATTATGTCGGGCGAGAACCGTTGCTAAGAGGGTCCCGGCTAACCCAGAACCGATAATAATGACATCAAACTGTTTGGTTTTGTCAGCAATCATGATGAATTTCTCCAAATGAGTTAGGGGATGAATAAAATGTGTAATTATTGCGCGAGGGGTGCCGTTAAAAAGCCGCGATCGCACAAATAAGAGAGATAAATTCCCAGTAATTGACGATCGACACTCGGGCAGGTAATGGAGGGATTGGCAAGTCCTCTGACAGTATTTTGGCTGTCAAATTTGAGTTTTAAAACTCGCAGTTGTTCGAGGGAAAACTGCTCTGGGAAAAGAGGGAGTAAAGAATTCCATTGATTCGATCCCGACTGCTTGACAAAATCGACCAAATGCGAATGCCATGATTCGTAAGCCATTTTCTCGATGGGATAGCCAAAGGATGCGATCTCCTCGATTAAGTTACTCAAAAGAATGGGTTGCGGATTCGTCAAATGGAAAACTTTGCCGATATTCTCGGACCTTCGGGAGAGATGAAGAATCCCGCGAGCCACATAATCGACGGGGGTAAAATCCCAAAGTGCTTCGAGATCGGGAGCGCTTTTCAGTTGGATAAATCCTTTAAGTAAGGTATGGAGGAAGTCTCGCGTGTTGCAAACTCCCGTTTCGCTATGTCCCGAAATGACCCCCGGACGATAAATAGAGACCGGAATGCCCCGCGATCGCGCCAGTTGACAAATTTTCTCGGCCACCCATTTACTTTGAGCGTAACCGTTAAACAGGCCTTGCCAGCGATCGCCGTCGGTTTCCAAGACGGCTTCGCGATGGAGGTAATCGGGAGAATGCACCACGGACAGGGAGGACACAAAATGAACGGCTTTCAGTTTGGTTTGAGTCGCCAGCCGCAAAATCTCCTCAGTTCCCAAAACATTACTCGGCTTGAAGGCACTATAAGGATAGAGAGAATTGACAAACGCACCATTGTGATAAATAACTTCGATGCGATCGCTCAATTCTTGAAAGCGATCGGGGGTTAAGCCTAAGCGAGGTTGGGACAGATCCCCCGGAATGGCAATAAGGCGATCGAGGAAACTTTCCTCCCATAACTGATAAGATTCGAGATTGTCCCGAATCCTTTGACGAGCCAGTTCCTCATTAGCCCCACGCACCAAACAATGTATAGTTGCTGGCGTATTTTGCAGCAGTTCCACCAATAGGAAAGCCCCTAAAAATCCCGTTGCTCCGCTTAAAAATACCTGTTGGGGAACTTCGACCCATTGAAAAGGATATCGATCGCGAGGGGCGATCGCGGGGTCTAAAATCACCTCTTCGTCTAAATTCAGGAGCGATCGCCCTGTCGATTGCCCTCGAAGGGATTCGACTCGCGCCGCCAACCCCGCTACCGTTGGGGACTCGAATAAGTCCACTAACGCCAGTTCTACCTCGAGTGCGGAGTGCAATCGTGCCAGCAGTTTCATCGCCAGTAACGAATGCCCTCCTAACTCAAAGAAGTCATCGTAAAGACCGACGCGATCGCTGTTTAAAATCTCGGTAAAGATCTCGGCGATGGTGACCTCTGTGGGGGTTTTGGCGGGTACAAAAGTTTCAGGACGTTCGGGTTGCGGTAGGGGCAACCCTTGACGATCGATTTTGCCGTGGACGTTGAGGGGTAACTCCTGCAACTGCATGAATGCGGATGGAATGGCGTATTTGGGGAGTTGTGTTTCCAGAAATCGGCGCAGTTGCAGAGAAGTTAGCGTGCGGTTGGATTCTGGGACGACGTACCCCACCAGTTGGCAATCGCCATCGCTATCGCGAGGGATGACAACGGCAGTTTGCACGTCGGGGTGTTGGCTCAATACGGCTTCGATTTCCCCCACTTCGATGCGAAATCCGCGTATTTTCACCTGATTGTCGATACGTCCCAAAAATTCGAGGGTGCAATCTTCTCGGTAACAAACGCAATCGCCGGTTTTGTAGAGACGCGCCCCCTCGCAAAAAGGATCTTGAATAAATGCCCGTTCTGTTAATTCCGGGCGGTTGAGATAGCCCCGCGCCAGTCCCGCACCCCCGATATACAACTCCCCTGGAATGCCGATAGGAACGGGTTGAAGGAGGGGATCGAGGACGCGAGTCATTGTATTGCGGATCGCTTTGCCAATTGGCAATTCTCGCCCTCCTAGGGCATCGAGAGAGAGGTTTGATAGGTCGATAACCGTGGTGACGACGGTGGCTTCTGTGGGTCCGTAACTGTTGACGAGGCGAACTTTTGATGATATTCGTTGTTGCCAGAGGGCGAGGCGATCGCTTTTGGCTTTTTCGCCGCCGATAATGACCAAGCGCAGGGATTCGGGGAACGCGAGATTCTCCACTGACATTTCGGTTATCATTTGATGCCAGAAGGCGGTGGGTAAATCGAGAACCGTAAGCCGCCAGTCGTGACAGGCGTTGAGAAATCCAGACATCGAACTCAACAGGCGATCGGTTCGCAAAATCAGAGTTGCCCCTCGGGTCAAACAAGGGAAAATTTCCTCGGCGGCGGTATCGAAACCGATGGTAGCAAACTGTAAAATGCGATCGCTTGCGGTAATTTCGTAGGCTTCTCTAGCCGCTTCGGTGAAGTTGACCAGCGATCGATGTTCGATCGCCACGCCTTTGGGTTTGCCTGTCGAACCCGAGGTATAGATGATGTAAGCCAGATTTTCCGGGCTGACGGGAATTTCTGGGTTTGTGGAGGATTCTAAGGCAATTTTCTCCCAGTCTTTGTCTAGCAGGACGATCGCCGCGTCGAGATTAGAGAATTTCCCCGCTAAAGAGGCTTGGGTCGCGATCGCTTCGGGTTGCGCGTCGGATAAGATGGTTTGGAAGCGTTGAGGGGGATAGGCGGGATCGAGGGGAATATAGGCAGCCCCGGCTTTGAGAATGCCGAACAAACCGACGAGCATTTCTGGCGATCGCGCCAGACACAAAGCGACCAAACTTTCTCGCCCCACCCCTTGCTTTTGCAAGTATCGGGCGAACTGGTTGGCACGTCGATCGAGGTCGCGATAAGTGATTTGTTCTTCCCCGCAGACGATCGCGATCGCCTCGGGAGTCTCTCGCACCCGAGCCTCGAAGAGATGGTGAATGCAAGCATTCGGCGAGTGGAATATCTCCGGTCTTTGCCAAGCAACCCGTTGTTGTTGTTCTGCTTCCGTGAGGAGAGGGAGTTCTAAAAGGGAGCGATCGGGATTGGCGATCGCGCCATTTAACAAGGTTTGAAAATGTCCCAACATCCGCACCATTGTGGCTTCGTCGAACAAATCGGTGTTGTATTCCAACTTGCCGATCAGTCCGGTCTCCTCTTCGGTGAGATGGAAAGTGAGATCGAATTGGGCGGTTTTGTTATCAATCCGCGTCGGATGAACGTACAACCCCGGTAGGGCAACATTGTCGGTAGAGAAGGCATTTTGCAACACTAACATGACCTGAAAAATCGGGGCATAGGCAATATTCCGCGTCGGTTGCAGTTCGTTGACCAGCATTTCAAACGGTAAAGTTTGGTGTGCCAATGCCCCGAGAACGGTATCCTTAACGCGATCGAGCAGTTGGCGAAAACTGGGATTTCCCGACAGATCGGAGCGAAAAACAAGAGTGTTGATAAAACAGCCGATTAAAGGCTCGACTTCCCGTTGGTGACGGTTGGCAATGGGAGAACCGACGAGAATATCTTCTTCTCCGCAATAGCGAAAGAGTAGCGTTTGCAGCGCCGCGAGGAGGGTTGTATAGAGGGTCGTTCCTGCTTGTTGGGATAGCTGTTTCAGCCCATCTGCTAGGGTTTTGGGGAGAAAGAAAGAAAGAGTTTTCCCTGCAAAGGAGACAACGGCAGGTCGGGGGCGATCGCCGAGCAATTGCAAAACCTCGGGTGCATTATGTAAGGTTCGCTTCCAGTATCCTAGTTCTTTTGTGAGAGTGTCGCCTTGAAAATACTCTCGTTGCCAAACGGTAAAATCGACATATTGGATGGGAAGTTCGGGGAGGGGGGAAGGCTGTCCGTTGGCAAATGCGCCGTATAATGCGCTCAATTCGCGAAAAAAGACACCAAAAGACCAAGCATCGACGGCGATGTGATGCAAGGTTAACAATAAAATATGGTCGGTTTTTCTCAGTTGGAGTAATTTGAATTGCCAACACCAATCTTTAGCGAGATCGATGGGTGCACACCCTTGTTCTAAAACCAGCGATCGCGCTTTTTCGTCTTGTTCTTTAGGAGTCAGCGATCGCAGATCGATAACGGGTAATTGCCAATCAATATGGGGCGAGATAACTTGCATTAATTCGCCCTCGATCGTCTGTAATGTCGTTCGCAAAATGGCGTGACGTTGGATGATTTCTCTGAGGGCGCGATCGAGAGCGGAAACTTGCAACGAGCCGGTAATTTTTAAGGAGATGGAGATATTGTTAGAAACAGAACTTTTAATCCCCAAGCGATCTTGAAACCACATTCGCTGCTGCGCGAAAGAAACTGGAAATTTTTCCGATCGCGAGGTTGATAAACTTCGTTTGCGAATTTCGAGCGGTCGCGTTTCGGGTTGTTTCTTTTTCCCCTGAAGTCGCAGTTTTAACAGTGCTTGCTTTTCTGGAGGCAGACTGGAAATTCGTTGGGAAAGATCGTAAGTTGTCATCAATTAAATGTTTAAAAAAATATTGAGTTTGTGCGTGTATTTTTGATTCACAATTCACGATCGACCTCAAATTCAAGCGGTTGAGAATGAAATTTTAACCATTGCACGATCGCAAAAGTGATGGAGCTATGGTAAAACCGCGATCGTCGAGTCGAGAGATTAGATGTTTAAACAGCAAGAGGTTCCCTCAATAATGACGGAGCAAATTTTTGTTTGACATCTTGCAAAACTTCCAAACTTTCCATCACCCAATCAAACTCAATTCCAAAATCAATTAAAGCAGAAATCTCATCAACTCCTGCTTGTTTGAGCTCGTCAATCATTTTTTGACAATAGTCTGGCGTTCCTATCAATACCTTCCCATCCAAATAGGTTTCAAAGCTGAAATCGAGTAAGTCTTCTAAATCTTGAGGACTTAGCATTTTGGGATCGACAGATCCCCAGAAATCACCAGCAGATTTGACCACAAGATCGAAATGCGTTCTTAAATAATTTTTGAAAGGTTCTTTAACTTTCTTGCGAATTTCGTTCATATCGTTCCCTATAAAAGTATGTACCATCATGGCAACTTTTCCCCCCTGGGGATCGTAGCCGTGTTGAGCTAGAGATTCGCGATAGAGCAAGACTTTGCGAAGAATTTCGTCTAAAGTTTGATAGAGGGGAGAAGTGAGAATATTGGCACCAATTTGACCCGCTCGAACGAAGGATGAATCGGAGAGAGATGTAATCCAAATCGGTAATTGTTTTTGCAAGGGATGGGGGAAAGTATGAATTTGTACGGGTTTATCCGCACCGTTTTTGAGTTCGATCGCTTCTCCTTGCCAGAGCTTTTTCACAACCTCGATATCGCGCCACATAATCTCTTTTTTATTAGCAAACTTTTCTGGAGCAAGTACGAAGTCATTAGGATGCCATCCCGGTGCAAAGGAGAGACTGACTCGACCATGAGAAAGATTATCGACCATTGCCCATTCTTCGGCAACTCGCAAGGGATCTTGGAGAGGCATGACAATACTACCGGAACGAATTTCAATATGTTCCGTAATCGTCGCGATCGCGGCACCTGCAACGGAAGGATTGGGATATAAACCCCCAAAGGCATCGAAATGACGTTCGGGAATCCAAACGGCTGAAAAACCATTGCGATCGGCAAATTTGGCACCTTCAAGTAATAAGCGATATTTATCTCGACGGGTCGTCGAGCCATTACCTGAAAAATAAAAAAGACTAAAATCCATCGATCGTTGAGAGTTGAGAGTTTACAGTTGAGAGTTTGTAAATGCAAGATACGTCCGGAATTCTGGAAAATTGGGACGAGAATGAAAGATCAATATCTTGCCCAAAAAGGTAAGCGTTGGGAATAAAGTGCAAATTGCTTTAAGTATTGACTGCTCTCCTCTCTCCACGTTGCTAAAGGGGGGAGATTCTTAAGCAACCCAAAAATGGACTCTTAAAAGTGTAGTCAAGTCACTTCTAGACACTCGATTTTGCGAGCAGAACCGTAAAAACCAGTTAGAGCGGAGTTGTTTCTTGCTGCAACTGTTCTTGCACCTCATCAAGAGATAAATTTTCAATTTCTGCAAGCAAGCGAGCGGTTTCTGTAGAATCCTCCAAATTCGACTCGTCTGGTGGAGCGAACTGTTCCGCAACAGAACCAGCTAATCCCGCGACAGTCGGTGCTTCTGATAATAATACTCGCAGGGAAAGATCGACAGAATAATGCTCGCGCAACTTGGCCATTACCCGCACTGCTAAGAGAGAATGACCGCCTAACTCAAAGAAGTTATCATTAACGCCAATGGGAGAAAATCCGATTTGTTCTTGCCAAAGTTGGACGATCCACTCTTCGATCGCGTTGCGCGGGGCAACATAAGCAGTAGACTGAATCCGGCGTTGATGCTCGGGTTGCGGGGTTGGCGAGGCTTCGGTTTCGACCCCTTCCGCCATCGCACTTAAGTCATGACGTTCGGCGAGAACCTCTTGTAAGGCTTTGGTGGAAACGACAACGCGCTCCAGCCCTCGTTGGAGAATGCGATCGAGGGCCTCTAACCCTTCTTTGGGGGCAATTCCCGCCTCGAGGGCCTCCAACCGACGCGCTTTGAGATGTTCGGGAAGATCTGCCGTATCGACGCTCATTCCCACCTCTTGCCAAGTATCCCAATCGATCGCGACGACTCGTTCGCCCGATCGCCCTCGGGCAAAGGCATCGAGATAAGCGTTCGCCGCACAATAGTCCGCTTGCCCCGCACCGCCGACGAGAGCGCTGAGAGAGGAGAAAAGGACGAGAAAATCGAGAGGGGTATCTGAGAAAATGCGATCGAGAACTCGCGTTCCCTCGATCTTCGAAGCCATCACCTTTTCGGCCATTTCCCGAGTTTTCAGAGAAATAATCCCACCCCCCGGAATCCCCGCGGCGTGGAAGACTCCATGAATCTCACCAAAAGCCGTCCGGGCGCGATCGCAAACGGCCTGCATTGCCTCGCCATCGCAGACATCCGCACTCGAGACCAACACTTTCCCTCCCGAGGCTTCGATCGCTTGCAGTTTGCGAATTTTAGCGGCTTGGGGACAAGAGTCCTCTGCTTTAGCCAGCCAATCGTCCCAATCTTCGCGATCGGGGAAAGTCGAGCGACTGACGAGAATGAGGTTAGCTTGCACTTTTTCGGCTAAGAAAGCAGCAATTTCTAAACCGATTCCCCCAGTACCGCCAGTAATCAAATAGGTTCCCCCAGTCCGAAAGGCCGAGGGATTGTCGGCTTTTAAAGGGAAGGAATCATAGGTGAGTTCCCAGCGATAATTACCGCGATAGGCAAGGACTGCCGATGCCGCATCGGCAGGTTTTGCTGTTTGTGCCAGCATCTCGGTGACGAGGCGATCGAGGAATTGGGGGGCGATCGTGCCCTGAAAATCTGCCAGATCGATATCAATGCGATCGCAGGCGATATTGGCGTATTCTTGAGGAATGACTCGGCAAGGTCCGACAATCGTCGCTTTTTCCGGACAGAGGGTTTCGCGTCCAGTCACATCTTCGACTTGACTGGAAATGACGCAGAGGCGATCGCGGCGATCTCCGCTTGTTTGTTCGAGGGCTTGTGCCAAATAGAGCAAGCTATAAAAGCCCGATCGGGAAGCCTCTTCTAAAGATAAATCCGGTGCTACCGTCCACAAGTGAGCAAAAACTAGGGAAGAATCCAAAGATTCGACATCGCGAATTAACGCCTCGTAATGTTCGCGATCGCCGGGATCGAGGGTATAAACATCTTCGCTACCCCGACCGTATACTTCCCCAGGAGTCACCCAAACGACTCGATGTCCCATCTGTTGCAATCGTTGACCGAGTGCCGTTCCCAACCCGGAAGAATCCGAAAAAATCACCCAAGATCCTTGGGGGCAATCCGTCGCGATCGCGGGTAAAACCGAGTGTTTCCAAGCGGGAACGTAAAACCAGTCCGCCAGCTCGGGATTTTTCTCCAGCGTCGAACGATCCGACCCGGGGGGATCGATCCAATAGCGCTGGCGATCGAAGGGATAGGTAGGAAGGGGGATGCGCCGATGGGGGCGATCGCCATAAAAACTCGACCAGTCGATCGCTACGCCTTCTAACCAAAGCCGTCCTGCGGTTTGCAACAAAAATGCCCCATCGTCAACCGGATCTTTGGGATGGGGAAGAGAGCAAAGAATCGTTTGTTCCTTGGCCTGCTGTCGAGTTAGCGTACTTAAAGTCCGCCCCGGGCCCGTTTCCAAGAAAATCCCCTCGGAGTTCTGCAACAGTTCGCCGATTCCCGCTGAAAATTGGACGCTTTGGCGCAACTGCCGTCCCCAATATTGGGGATCCATCGCCTGTTCGTCGGTTATCCACGTTCCCGTCACGTTGGCAATGAAGGGAATTTTGGGGGGGTTGAGCTTAACCCGTTGCAATTGTTCGAGAAAGGGGGCGATCGCGCCTTCCATCAAGGGAGAATGGAAAGCGTGAGAGACGTGCAAAGGGATACAATCAATGTCTTGAGATGCCAGTTTCGACTGCAACCGTTCGATATCGGCAGCCGTTCCCGAAACAACCGTCAGAGAGGGACTGTTACTCGCCGCGATGCAGAGAGAATCGTGCAAAAAGGGTCGCACTTCCTCCGCTGACAAACGTGCGGCAGTCATGGAACCGGGAGGCTGCTGCTGCATTAAGCGTCCTCGTGCGGTGACGAGATCGAGTGCGTCGTCGAGGGAGAAAACCCCCGCCACACAAGCCGCGACATATTCGCCAATACTGTGGCCGATCGCGGCTTGGGGAATGATACCCCAGGATATCCACAGTTGCGCGAGGGCGTATTCAATGACGAACAAAGCGGGTTGCGCGATCGCGGTTTGGGTTAACTTTTCCTTGAAGACGGGAATGTCTGCTTCGGCAGTGGGAAAGAGGATCGATGGGAGATCGAGATCGTGTTGCAACTTTAAACGAGCGAAACAGCGATCGCAGACTTCTCGAAATTTGGCTTCCCTCTCATACAACTTCCGCCCCATGTTGACGTATTGAGAACCCTGACCGGGGAACATAAAGATAACGGGAGATCCATTGACCGGCGCTTCGCGGGTTTCCGCTCCTCCGGCCTCTAAGATTTCTACCGCCTCAGCAACGGTTTGGGCAACGAAAGCGCGACGGTGAGGCAGTTGCCACCGCCCTAAGTGCAGGGTGCCCGCCACATCCGCCAGATTGAGGTCGGGAGAGGCTTTGAGATGGTTGACGAGGCGATCGCTCATCGTCTCGAGTGCTGTCGCGGTTTTTGCCGACAGGGACAGGAGTTGGGGGCAATTTGCAGGCGTTTCGGCGGCGGGACTGGGGGCTTCTTCTAAGACGACGTGAACGTTAGTTCCGCCAAAGCCGAAAGAACTGACTCCCGCACGGCGAGGAGTCCCATTTCTTTGCCAATCTTTGAGTTGAGCATTGACATAAAACGGACTATTCTCGAAATCGATTTGCGGGTTAGGGGTTTTAAAGTTCAAACTGGGGGGAATTTGTTGGTGATGCAAGGCGAGAACCGTTTTCAGGAAACCTGCAATGCCGGCGGCGGCATCTAGGTGGCCCACATTGGTTTTAACGGAACCCGTGGCGCAAAATCCCTTGCCATCGCACTTTTCCCGGAAGGCTTTCGTCATCGCCGCAATTTCAATCGGATCCCCTAGGGGCGTCCCGGTGCCGTGGGCCTCCATGTAGCCAATGCTGTCGGGTTCCACTTCTGCCATCATTTGGGCGGTACGAATGACGCGGGTTTGCCCTTCTTCGCTGGGGGCGGTATAGCCGACTTTGCGCGCGCCATCATTATTGACCGCCGAGCCCTTAATGATTGCATAGATGGTATCGCCGTCGGCAATCGCGTCCTCGAGGCGTTTGAGAACCACCACCCCGATCCCATTCCCGCCAACGGTTCCCGTCGCATCGCGATCGAAGGCCCGGCAATGACCGTCACTCGAAATAATTTCATCGGGGGCAAGAGTGAGAGAACTTTGCGGTACTTTCACTGCAACTCCCGCTCCCAAGGCCATATCGCACTCCCCCCCGAGCAAGCTCTGACAGGCTAAATGAACGGCGACAAGGGAACTCGAACAGGCCGTCCCGACGCTCATGCTGGGTCCTTTGAGATTTAATTTATAGGAAACGCGGGTGGGTAAATAGTCTTTATCAACTCCCACTAAAGTGGATAAAAATCCTTGAGACTCCAGCAGTCCGGGAGTGGGACTTAAGTTGTACAACAGATAAGTTCCCATTCCTACGCCAGCAAAAATGCCGGTGGAACGTTTTTCCGTTGGCGAACTGTAACCCGCATTTTCTAAGGCTTCCCAAGCACATTCAAGAAATAAGCGATGTTGGGGATCCATCATTTGAGCTTCTCGCGGATTGAAGCCAAAAAAGTCCGCATCGAAGCGATCGACTCCCTCTAAAACAGAGCCGGCTCGTATTGGTTGGGTATCTGAGGGAGATTCGTCGAAAGTGGAAATCAGTTCGACTCCATTAGCCAAGTTTTTCCAAAAGTCTTCAATGGTATCGCTTCCGGGAAATCGTCCGGAGAGACCGATAACGGCAATTTCTAAGCCAGTGTAAGTCGCGCTCATATATTTAATGGATTTGTATTTGTTTTTCAAAAGTTGAAATTTATTCTCAGTAATTCGTCGCTCCCGTCAATCGCTAAATTACCCGTGGATTTTTCGGTTTTAACGACCTCATAAATCTCTATTAATTACGGACGTTTTCGGAAACGTCCCTACTGAATGCAATTAGTGGTAAGCGTTGATTTCGGGTAAAATCTCTAACCCTAAACCTAGTGACGGGTGACTGACTTAAGGCTTTTTACAACTCTCTACTAGAGCTGAAGATGAGGGATGGGTTCGCGATCGCTATATATCCGTTAACCGCATATTTCACGGATATATATTCACGGATCTAATGCTGATGGCGGTTTTTATTGCAATTAATTATCAATTAGATCGAACCTTTTTAAGAAAGATTCTCAAACTAGGCAACAGGATATCACAGCTTTCACTGTAAAAACAAGACCCGTCCAAAAAAAAACTAAATCTTGTCTGTAAGCCTTATTTGGCGAGGAGAAAGGGCGCTAGAATTCTCTAAGATCTTTCTTCAGGGACTCAAACTCATCAAAAAAATTAATGAGAGTAATTGAAAATACTTTTGATTTAGGGGATTGTTCAAGCCAACCGATCCCAGTATACTTGCTTCTATTTTTTCATTAGTGTTGCAGAATTTTTCTCAGCTTCACTTTTCAAGATTACTCGTGTTGCAATGGGACGATTTCTCCATATCGATACCTGCGTTGGAATTGGGAATGCCTTGGCATCCAGCGATATCGGCACGATGACCGTTGACGGTCAAAAGATTAGCGCGTCTTACCCGACCATCTTAATATTTATTTTAGAAAACCTCTCTAATTTTGAGTTCATAATTGATAATTTTGATGGGATTGACGATCTAAAAAATACGTTTGAGGCAAAAAAAAAACCGGATACAAGAAGAATAAATTTAACTAGGCTGATAGTCTTGGTAAGTGTAAATGAATTCTGGATTGTTGGAATTCAAGAGAAAAAAAAGGACAAATGCTCTATCAAAATATTGCATTTGTCCGATAGAAAGGATTGTATTCGCTCCAACCAATCTTGAGGAATAGTAATGTTAGCTCAATCAAAATATCTTACTCGGCAGAAGTATAGCGAACAATTTTTTTCTGGCTATACAACAGATCCTCTTATCGTTCTGAAAAATTTTCAGGAAGCGGGACTTCTCGATCGATACCTTCTCTATGAAGGGGAAGGAGAAGTCCGAGTCGCAATCGGCGAATACATTAAAATTACGGCAAATCCAGAACAAATTAAAATGTCTGGGAATGAATCCAATTCCCAACCCACCCACGATCCGCTCAAACAAGTTGAAGGGATGTTAAATGCTCTTCCCTTGGAAAATTGGACGGCTTATGGCTATGTGGCATTTGACATCGCGAGTTTTTACTCTTCCTACTCAAAGCAGAGCCAAAACGACTTGCTCTATCTCATGATTCCCGAGATAGAATTAATTTTTATTCCCGAAGGAATTCGTTGCCGGAGTCTCGAACCCCTCGAAAAAATTGAAACCCTATTAACGACTCAGAATCAACTCCCGATTTATGAGGCGACTCCTATCTCAATCGACTTTAGCGATCGCCAAGATTACGAAGGTCGAGTAGCAGAACTCATTGCAGCGATAAAGGCCGAGCACTTGCAAAAAGCCATTATTTCTCGCACCGCCAAGTATACGGGAGAATTAAATGTCCTCGGCACCTATGCAATCGCCAACCAAGCCAATAATTCTTACCGTTCCTATGCCTTTGAACTGGGAGAGGTGAAGGGTGTCGGATTCAGTCCCGAGATTCTCATGAAAACGACAGACGGGCGTTGGGTCGTCACGAATCCCTTGGCGGGAACGCGACCGCGAGGCGCAACCCCAGAGGAAGACTTGCGCCTCTATGCCGAGTTATTTTCCGATGCCAAGGAAGTGAAAGAACACGCCCTCTCCGCTTGGCTGGCCCAAGAAGAAATGGCCTCGGTTTGCCTGCCCAATAGCGTGGGCGTGTTTAATTTTATGGAAATTAAGGGCTATCGTTGCGTTCAGCATCTTTCCTCTCGCGTGGGGGGTCTCCTCCAGCCCGATCGCACCCTGTGGGATGCGCTGAAAGTCCTCTTCCCCGGCATTACAGTGTCCGGGATCGACAAACAACAGGCGTTGCACTGGATCGATCGCCTCGAAGACAAACCCCGAGGGCTTTATGCCGGCACGGTTGGCTGGGTCAGCAAGAATGGAGAATCCGACCTCGCCCTCGCCATCCGCTCGGTTTTCCAATACGGCGATAGCATTCACCTCAATGCAGGAGCGGGCATCGTTGCCGAGTCCGTTCCCGCCAATGAATATATCGAGTCGGTTAACAAAATGAACACGATGCTGGCCAATCTTGTCGTTGAGTAATCCGGCACTAATGACAGACAACTCCCTAAAATTTTCTAATCCAACGAGCAATTTTCTCTCAGAGATGCTGCGAGATCGTACCTTGACCCTAGTCGAGATAGAGAGTCTGCGAACCCTCGACGAAGAACGGCACTTCACGATCGCCGAACGCCATGCTTGGGAGGCAGGAGAGCGACGGTTGCAATATTTAGGGGGTCGTCTGGCGGCCAAACAAAGCATCCTCAGTTATTTACCCGAACTCTCGCTGTTGGATGTGGAGATTCAAAGATTGCCTCATGGCGCGCCTGCCGTGGCTTTGAGCGATCGCGGCAAAATTGCTGCCGCTAATGCAGGAATAACGGGATGGCTCTTGAGTATCAGCCATACCTCTCGCTATGCCGTCGCTTGGGCGATCGCAATGCAAAACTTTTAACACCAATTCTGGCTATAGATCGTAAGGCTTAAACCCCGATCGCGTGGGAATCTGCGAATTGCGCCTCAGCATCCCTCGCGCTCATCCCCAACCGACCTGTTGCGAATTGGTATAACGTCCATTCATTAATGGAGTCGAACCCAAAAAATTATGAACGCTTCTATCGGCATCCGTTCTCTAACCTTGAGCTTTCCCGAAACCATTCGCACCAATGCCTATTGGCGCGAAAACTTCCCTCACTTGTTGCCCAAAACGAGAAAGCGGCGGAGGAGAGGTGCGGCAACAATGGGAAATGAAAACTCCGATATTTGGTCTCGGGCAGTTGCTCCCTATCTCGGCGATCCCTTTCGAGGGGCAAGAGAGCGACGCCTTCTCCGAGGAAAGGAATCGGGGTTGGCATTGGAATGTCAGGGGGCAAAAGAAGCGATCGCCCTTGCCGGACTCAGTCCGGAAGATATCGATCTCGCACTGGTTTCCCCCCTCTTTCCCGATCGTCTCGGCCCCGGTCATGCGGCTTACCTGTCTCGAGCCATCGGGCTGTACTGTCCGGCTTGGAATATCGAATCCACCTGCGCGAGCGCTCTCATTGCCCTACAAAGCGCTCGCGCCTTTATCAAGTCAGGAATTTATGAAAATATTCTCGTTGTCGTTTCTCACTTCGGTTCAAATGCCACGGATAATACCGACTCCCTTTCTTGGACTCTGGGAGATGGGGCGGGTGCTTTTATCGTCAGTCCCGTCCCTGGGGATGAAGGCATTTTAGGCGTAGCGATCGCCCCGACCACGGAAACTTGCGATGCCTATCGCTACGAATTGGCAGACAATAGCAAGGGGAAAACCCAAACCCTCGCCAGAACGGGGGATAATGCTATTGCTCTCGCCGAAACCGCCGCCGATGCAGCGAGATCGTGCTGCCAAAAAGCTGCTGAGACTGCGGGTATCAATCTTGCCGAGATCGACTTTTTCGCCTTTAATACTCCGACAGCTTGGTATGCCGATGTCTGCGCCCGAGCGCTGGGAATCGATCGCGATCGCGTCCTCAACCTCTATCCCCGTTATGGCAATATCGGGCCGGTTTTCCCCCTTGCCAATTTGGAGCGTGCCGTTCGCCAAGGTAAAATTAGTCAAGGCGATCGCGTCTTGATTTATGCCAACGGTGCTGCTGCCACTGCCACCGCCGCAATCGTGCGTTGGGGAGACACGGTTCTGGGAACTCCTCCCGCCCCGCCCCGAGCCGTTTCCGAAGTCGAAGAACGAGTGGGGGGGACGATCTTTCACGAAGTCGGAGAATCAGCAGTGCCATTGCAGAGGTCGAAAATGCGTCTGGCATCGCATCCGACCCTATCTCCGCAACCCATTTTGAACGCTTCTCTCTCAGAGCGACCCACTTTGCTGAGAACCTATCTTTTGGGTTGGTTGGCAATGTATCTCCAATGTTCCCCCGAGGAACTCAGATCCGATTTATGCTTTGGCGGTTTATTAGATTCCCTCGTGGCGATCGAACTCAAACGACGCTTAGAGGAAGATTTTCGCATCCAAGTTCCCCTGCAACAATTCTTTGGCGAGAACAATAGCGATCGCCTTGCGGATTATCTCCTCGATCGCCTTATCTTAAAGGAATTAAGCAATATATCTGAGACCCAAAACGACAGACCTCGAGAAATCGTCCATTTCTAACCCTAGTTATTTCCCAATCTCCACAACAAACTTGACTCATTCTCATTCTGACCCAAAAAATAATATCAAATCCGCTTAATGGGTTGACCATCGGCCGTTGCCCCTTGCCTAGCGCGTAGCGCTATAACTGATAACTATTCACTGATAAACTGATGGAATTACAACTTCTACTCCGAGAGCTCCGCACCAAAGACATCAAACTCGCCGTTGAAGGCGAATCTCTTGCAGTCGATGCCCCTGCGGGAGGATTAACCGCCGACTTGCGCCAAGCCTTACAAAAGCGAAAAACCGAACTTCTCGCCCTCCTCGAAGAAGGAGAAACCACAGAGACTTTTGCCTCTCTTCCTCCCCTCATTCGGGATCCGGACGGTCGTCACGATCCCTTTCCTCTCACGGATCTGCAACACGCTTATTGGGTGGGTCGCTTGGAAGTGATGGAATTGGGCAACGTGGCCAACCACGGCTACTACGAGATCGAGAGCAAAGGATTGGATTTAGAACGCTTGAACCGCGCCCTACTGGGTTTAATCGATCGCCACGATATGCTGCGGGCGATTATCCTTCCCGACGGCCGACAACAAGTTCTCGAAAAAGTTCCGGCTTATGAAATTGCGGTTTTAGATTTGCGGCAATCTTCCCCAACCGAGATCGATCGCGCCATCGAAGCCGTTCGCCAAGAGCTCTCCCACCAAGTGTTAAGCGGCGATCGCTGGCCGTTATTTGAATTTCGCGCCACCCAATTACCCGGGGAGCGAGTTCGCTTGCACGTCAGCTACGACCTGCAAATCTTCGATGCTTGGAGTCTCTTTCGCTTGTTTGAAGAGTGGTCTCAACGCTACAATCAACCTGAAGTCACCCTCCCACCTTTAGAGATCACCTTTAGAGATTGCGTGCTGGCGGAACAAAAGTTAGAAACGACAGCCTTGTATCGGCGATCGCGAGATTATTGGCTCTCTCGCCTCGATACTCTGCCCCCTGCCCCAGAATTGCCCTTAGCCCAACATCCCAGCAGCATTAAACAGCCGCGAGCCAAGCGCTACGACGGACGCTTGAGCCGTCCGGACTGGCAGCAACTGCGCGATCGGGCAGCAAATGCAGGCGTAACCCCTTCGGTGGCTTTGCTCGCAGCATTTTGCGAAATCTTGAGAGTTTGGAGCAAAAATCCGCGTTTTACCGTAAATTTGGCGCTTTTCAATCGCTTGCCCTTTCATCCCCAAGTTAACGATTTAATCGGAGATTTTACCTCGACAACGCTTTTGTCCGTTGATGCGCCCCCAACTCTCTCTTTTCGCGATCGCGCGATCGCCATCCAACAGCAATTATGGCAAGATCTTGAACACCGCTATTTTAGCGGCGTGCGAGTGACGCGGGAACTCGCGCGTGCAAACGGGACGACTCCCAACGCCTTCCCCATTGTTTTTACCAGTACCCTCGGGATGGGGGCATTGGGTCAAGAAACCTCGAGTTTCACCCATTTGGGCGAGTTGGTTTATGCCATCAGCCAGGCATCGCAAGCATGGATGGACGTACAGGTTTGGGAAGAAAAGGGAGATCTTACTTTTAATTGGGATGTGGTCGAGGAGTTATTTCCGACGGATTTGGTTGCCGAAATGTTTGCGGCTTATTGTCGCTTGCTCGAGACGCTGGCGACCTCTGCAACGGCTTGGCAAGAAACGCCATCGCTACTTCCCCCCGCGCAACTCGCCCGCACCGATGCAATAAATTGCACTCATGCACCCATTTCTGAAGCTCTCCTGCACGAGGGATTTACCGCCCGAGTGGCAGAACGAGCCAGCGAACTCGCCGTTATCGCACCGCAACGAACTCTCACTTATCAGGAGTTATTTAACTTTTCCAACCAACTCGCCCATCGCTTGCAGAAATTCGGAGCGGGTTGCGATCGCTTCGTTGCGGTGGTCATGGAAAAGGGATGGGAGCAAGTCGTTGCGGTTTTGGGGATTTTAGCTTCGGGAGCGGCTTACGTTCCCATCGATCCAGCTTGGCCTGAAGAACGCCGCAAGATACTCTTAGCAAATAGTGAGGTGAGTATCATCCTGACTCAATCATGGTTGCACGAGACGCTATCTTGGCCCTCGGGAATTGTTTGCTTGTGCGTCGATCGCGACGATTTGACGGAGGAAAGTACTGCACCTTTAAAGCACCAACAAGCTCCTGAGGATCTGGCTTATCTCATTTATACTTCGGGTTCGACGGGAATGCCCAAAGGTGTTGCTATCGACCATCGAGGAGCCGTCAATACTATCGAAGATATTAACCGACGCTTTGACATTGGTGCGAACGATCGCGTTCTGGCCCTCTCTTCGCTGAGTTTCGATCTTTCGGTGTACGATATTTTCGGTATCTTGGCTGCAGGGGGAGCGATCGTGCTTCCGGAAGCCCATCGCGATCGCGATCCCCGACATTGGGCGGAACTGCTGCAACAACACCAGATTACCCTTTGGAATTCCGTCCCGGCCTTAATGCAGATGATGGTCGATTATGCACGGGATTTAGAGGATTTGCGGTTAGTTCTCCTCAGTGGCGATTGGATTCCCCTCTCTTTACCCGAACAAATTCAAACTCTCGGTCGAGATGCGCGCGTTGTCAGTTTGGGAGGCGCCACAGAAGCCTCGATCTGGTCGATTTACTATCCCATCGATCGCGTCGATCCCACTTGGAAAAGCATTCCCTATGGCGTTCCTTTAACGAATCAGCGCTTTTATGTGTTAGATGAAAACTTAGAGCCTCGACCCGTCTGGGTTGCCGGACATTTGTACATTGGCGGGATCGGATTGGCACGGGAATATTGGCGCAATCGCGAAAAAACAGACAAACACTTCATCATCCATCCGAAAACCAAGGAACGGCTTTATAAAACTGGGGATTTGGGACGCTATCTCCCGGATAGCAAGATTGAATTCCTCGGACGAGAAGACTTTCAGGTTAAGGTTGGCGGCTATCGCATTGAGTTAGGGGAAATTGAAGCGGCTTTAACTCAGCATCCTCGCGTGAAACAAGCGATCGCGGAAGTTTCGGGGAACGATTTGCGGAACAAGCGTTTAGTGGCTTATGTAATACAAGAAGATAATGAAATTCCCGTTGACGATCTCAAGCATTTTCTGAGCGATCGCCTTCCCAATTACATGATTCCCTCGGCATTTGTTTTTCTCGAAACGTTTCCTTTGTCTGCAAATGGGAAAGTAAATCGCCGTGCTTTACCCCTTCCCGATTATCTACCCGCCGAAAACTGCGAACCCGATATTGTCCCTCGCAATTCTCTCGAACAAACCATTGCAGCAATTTGGCAGGAGGTTCTCGACTTAGAGCGGGTGGGAGTCAATCGCAACTTTTTTGATTTAGGCGGGAACTCTTTATTACTCACCCGGATTTATGGGAAAATCTTAAAACAATTGCCGGATTTAGCCAAAAATGTAGCGATAGTCGATCTTTTTAACTATTCAACCATTCGGCAACTCAGTCAATACTTATCCGGGCAACAAACAGCTTCTTCCCCGCCAAGCGATTTGGAAACAAATTTAGCTTTAAAACAAGGACGACAGCGATTAAAACAAAGATATAAGCAATCTCTTTTGTCCAGTTAAAACTCAAAATCTTGCATGAGGGCGTATTACATAATTTACTACTCCCTAGCGCGTAGCGCTATAATTATTCGCCGTTTGCTGAAATAACAGATTTGTGATGGTCGCTTCAATTCCTTATAACCCTTGGATTAACTGTTGTACCCCTAATCCCAGAGCGCAATTGCGGTTATTTTGCTTTCCCTATGCAGGGGGAAATGCGGCAATCTTTCGCGACTGGCATCGAGAACTTCCCTCAACTCTAGAAGTTTGTCCCGTTGAATTGCCGGGACGGAGTTCTCGCATGAGAGAGCCTTTACCGAGAGATATGCCTTCTTTGATAGAAGCATTAGGAGAAGGTTTGCGTCCCTATGTAGACCGACCCTATGTTTTGTTCGGCCATAGTTTCGGCGCGTTGGTTGCTTTTGAATTTGCTCGTTATTGTCGCGATCGCTACGATCGTCAACCCCACTGCTTGTTGGTTTCCGGTCGCCAAGCGCCTCATTTCCCCGATCCTTCTCCCATTCACGCCCTCCCGGAAGAAGAGTTTATTCAAGAACTAAAACGCTTGAATGGTACACCTCAAGAAATTCTGGAAAATTCCGACATGATGCAGTTACTCGTGCCTATCTTGCGAGGAGATTTAGAGATTGATGAAACCTATGAAATCAAGGCCGAGCCTCCTCTAGAAATACCCATTGCTGCCTTTGGAGGCGATCGCGATCCAGAAGCAAGTAAAATTCAACTGCAAGCCTGGTCTCAACACGGGAAAAATGATTTTTCCCTACAAATGTTTCCGGGAGATCATTTCTTTATCAACACGGAGCGATCGCTCCTGCTTCAGGCTCTTTCCCAAAAACTCAGGAATGTGGGAAAGACCGAGTGAAGATTAAGAATTTTTTTGATAGGCTTTGGGGGTAATGCCAAAGTAATGTTTGAATGCCATGCTAAACCGACTGAGGCTGCTATAGCCGACAGTTTCGGCGACTTCCGAGACATTCATTCGTTTTTCGAGGAGCAGTTGGCGTGCTCGTTCCATGCGTTGGTTGCGAAGATAGCCAAATACCGTCGTGCCAAAGACTTGACGAAAGCCAATTTTGAGCTTGTAATCGTTGATACCTGCTTTCCTAGCCAGTTCGGGTAAGGAGGGCGGAGATTCTATATTGCTCATCAAAATGTCCTTCGCATTATGGATGCAATCAATGTCTCGGGGCTGTAATGGGATGTTTTTTAGGGGTTGTTTCATTTGTTCGCCGATCTGAGCCAGTTTGAGGGCAATGAGTTCGATGGCCTTACTCTTAACGTAAATCTGTGCGATCGAACCCTTGTAAGGACAGTGCAAGATTTGATGGAGAGCAACCTGCATGGCGGCTGAAGTCGAGTCTATATGCAAAAATGTCTCTGCTGAAGACTCGATCGCCTGGAGCAAGGACTGAGGCAGTTCGGATTTCCCTTCTAACAATGTTCTGATATACTCGCGAGCGAGCAGAATCGTCACGGCTAAATAGGGCCGATTGGCATGGTAGATGATTCGAGGGCGATCGCCGCTAGAAGCCAGCAAGCAATTTTGTCCGGCCTGCAAAACGAAGGAAGGAGAGTCAGGCCGTCCGGCAACACCGCTCAATTCTCCAGAAACTAGAAAATAGAACTTCAATGGCTCGGAATGAAAATGATGACCCTGTATCACCCAATCTTCTTTCGTCCAACGATTTTTGATTAATATCCGCAGCCCGGAACGATCTTCGATTAATATCTGTAACCCGGAACTCGGATAAGCCAAACGGTCTGAATCCTGACCCATAGCCTTCAACCACTCCGGTTGTTCTTCTGTTTCCTCTGTCTTGTAGAGATACAAGTCTGATAAATTCGTTTGTTCTGGTTGCCGAGAGAAACCCTGTTGCATTCTACTGTCAATCCTATAGTCATTTAATATTGGTTTCGATTGGAAGTAATTGAGAAATTATATCAATTAAGTTTAGCTTAAGAAGCGATCGTATAGACAAAAATATTCCCTAGGGTCAATGTTTTCTTGTGCATTGAGAGATCCGATCCGTGTTTTCTTTTGCATTGAGCCAGCCGATCCGTTTCGGACAAAAGAAAATCCGTTTCGAGCCAAGCCAGTTATCGCTTCTCTGATAGGATTATCTTTGATAACGCCATCTTGTTAACTTGTTGAGAATTTTTATAAATAAGTGGGCATGAAACAGAACCCCTCCCTTGATGTTAAAAACACCCTGAAGGAGATTTTGACAAATCTGGGTATTGCCGAAGAATTGTTGCGCGATGATGCTCTGCTCCATCGCGACTTGCAATTAGACTCGACCGAGATCGTGGAAATTTCTCTCGCACTCAAACGTCAACTCGGCGTTGTCGTGAAATTAGAAACCCGTCTGGACAAAACTCTTGCAGAAGTTAGTCAGGCCGTCGAAAGTGCGAGAGCCGCTCTTGTTTGACCCCCGAGGGAGGAGTAAAGTCTTGCCAAGATCTTGTCAAGGTCGGATTATCAAAGCGGTCGGGATCGATCTCGTGGAAATTGCCAAGATCGAAGGCTTCATCGAGCGCTACGATCGCGAAATTCTAGCTCTAGTCTTTGCCTCAGAAGAACTCGATGCCAGCCGACTCGCCCCTAAAGCCGAGGAATATTTGGCACTGTGTTTTGCCAGCAAAGAAGCGATCGGCAAAGCACTTGCGACGGGGCTGGCGGAAATTAACTGGTTTGATATTGCCGCCAAGTTGGATTCATCGGGTCGCTTATCCGTAAATTTGTTGGGGTCCGCCCGCCAAAAAGCCAATGAACTGGGATTGCAACAATGGGAGATGAGTTGGGTTTCTTGGCAGCATCATCTTCTCGTTCGCGCGATCGCTTATCAATAAACCATTATCAATGATTAATGAATGATGAACGCTCTTTTTGAACCATTACCCATTCACTTCAATGCTGCCGCTTATTTCTTAGATGAGAATATAACCCAGGGTAGGGGCGATAAAATTGCCCTTTATGCCAAGGACGAGACTTATACCTATGCCCAAACTCGCGATCTCGTCCAGCGGGCGGCGAACTTGCTGGCAGAACTGGGAGTCGAACGAGAAAACCGCATTGCCATTTTGTTAGGTAACCGGCCGGAATTTGTTTTCGCCTTTTGGGGAGCGATTTGGCTGGGAGCGATTCCCGTCCCCATCGTCCCCAATTGTACCGTTGAGGACGTTCGCTACATTCTGCAGGACTCCCGGGCTAAAGTTTTACTGAGCGATCGCGATGGGTACGAGAGACTCGAATCGAGCGATTCTCCTTTTTTGCGTCATACGCTTTTGACTGACGGCGATCGCTCTTTTCTCTCCCTTCTCGCTCAACAAAATTGCCTTCCTTCCCCCGCAGATACCCATCGGGACGAACCCGCCTTTTGGCTCTACACCTCTGGCAGTACGGGCAAACCCAAAGGGGTCATTCACCTTCACCAAAATATGGTCATCTGCGCTCGCAACTACAGTCAAGGGGTATTGGGACTCAAGGAAAACGATATTACCTACTCGGTTGCTCCTCTCGCCTTTGCTTATGGGTTGGGCAACTCCCTATATATGCCCATGGCAGTCGGAGCCTCTGCTATTTTGTCAGAAGCGGGAAATGCCTTCGATATTATTGCCGACGTCGATCGCTACAAGCCTACCGTTTTCTTCGGCATTCCCAGTATTTACGCCAATCTTTTAGCCGTGGGAGAGATTGCGCCTCTCAATGTTTCCAGCTTGCGCTTGTGCGTTTCCGCCGCCGAACAGTTGCCTCCAAGCGTCTGGTATCAATGGCGAGAAACATTCGCTCTCGAAATTTGCGAAGGGATCGGCACGACCGAATTTTTGCATATCTTTTTATCCAATCGACCGGGAGCTTGCAAACCCGGTACTTGCGGTCGTCCCGTTTCCGGTTATGAGGTGCGCGTCGTGGACGATGGGGGCTTGCCTCAGCCTGCTGGTGAAATCGGCAACTTGGAGGTGAAAGGAGAGAGCCTGATGTTGGGTTATTGGAATCGCCTGCCAGAAACTCGCCAAGCCCTTTGCGGTAATACCATGGGAACGGGAGATAAATATATCTGCGATGACGAAGGCTATTTTAAATTTATGGGACGTAAAGACGATCTCTTTAAAGCGAATGGTCAGTGGATATCCCCCTTGGAAATTGAATCGGTGCTTCTGCAACATCCCGATATCCTAGAAGTGGCGATCGTTCCGGAATCCGAGGGGGGGCACCAACTCACTCGGATTGTGGCCCATGTCGGTCTCAAACCCGAACGACGTCCCTTTCCTGCTTTAGAAAAGAATATCTGTCAATTTGCCAAACAGCATTTACCTCACTTTAAAGCTCCTCAATCCGTGTATTTTGTCGAGCGCTTGCCTCGTACCTCTACGGGCAAAATCCATCGCAAATCGTTGCGGGCGAAGATCGATCCCTCTCCTTCACTAATAGAACAAAAATGACGATTCCCGATCTGGAATACATGTTTAAGTGATATTTCTTGGGTTAAAAATGAGTGTCTGTAGCGATCGCGATGGGACAATTTTCTGCTTTATTTGTCTGAGAAAAAAATCCGCGATCGCTTGAGGGATTTGCGAGTCGTACATTTGAGTGTTGCGCGGTATCTGTTTTCATCTTCCTAATAACTTCCCATTCAACTGCAAAGTTATTAGTAAATTTTATCAATAAAAAAATGAGGGCTTGGACTAATATAGCCGTTAATATTAACTTTTAATTGGAATATCTGTCCGAATTTTCCTCAGAAATTTGAGTTCTAAATTCAATTTTTCTGATAACCTAGTTGAATATATTTTGCAATAAACCCCCATAAAGTTGAGTTTTCTCAATGGGGAGAGTCATGTTCGCGTTCTATTCCCTATGACGTTATCTTCCAAACAAGCACTGCCCATTTTGTTACTGAGTGTTGCTCTATCGAGTGGTGTCGTCTTGCCCCTGCGATCGCAACAGACAAATGCGATCGCTCAAGAAGCCGTCTCGCAAGAGGCGATCGCGCAAATTATCGGCATTCGATTCCAGCCCACCGATGCCGGCCTCGACTTAATTCTCGAAACTGCCAACGGAGAGAATATTCAGGCCTTTTCCTCAACGGACGGAAATACCCTAATCCTCGATCTAGTCGGCGCTCGACTTGATATCGGTGCCGATCGCTACAGCGCAGACAATCCCACAGAGGAGGTGTCTTCCCTCATTGTCGAGACCTTGGACGACCAAAGCATTCGTATCGCGATCGCGGGGATTGAAACCCTGCCCGAAGCCAATCTTTCGGCCACCGGAGCAGAGTTCATCGTCAACATTCCTAGTCCCTCCGCCATCGCCCGAGATCCTCAGCCGGAAGAACCATTAGAGGCTTCAACTAACATCGCCGAGATTGCCAATATCCGCCTGCAACCCATCTCTTCCGGGGTGGAATTGGTTCTCGAAACGACGAATGGGGATGTGATTCAACCCTTCTCTTCAGTTGATGGGGAAACTTTAATTCTCGATCTGGTCAATGCTCGACTCGCTCTTCCCGATAGCGATCGCTACAGCGTGGAAAATCCTATTGAGGAGGTGTCTTCATTAATCGTAGAGCCGTTGGAGGACGGGAGCATTCGCATTACCCTTGTAGGAATTGAAGTCCTGCCCGAGGCGAACCTCTCGGTCACGGGAGAAGAATTCATCGTGGAAATTCCCAGCACCGCCGCGATCGCCCGCTCTCAAGACTCGTCGATAACCTCCGATTCGGGAACGCTGCGGATTGGAGTTACCGGACAAGAAGAAAACTACATCGCCCCGAGTTCTAGTAGTGCAACAGGACTGGATGCGTCCATTCTGGAAACTCCCTTTTCGATTCAGATTTTGCCCGAAGAATTGTTGCGCGATCGCCGCGTGACTCGATTGCAAGAAGCTCTCCTGAATGTTAGTGGTGTTGCCATTCAAGGATCCGATCCCACTCGCGATAACGACATCAGCCTGCGGGGTTTTACAGGGGCTCCCATCCTCCGAGATGGTTTCCGACGCTACGGAAGATTTCAAGCCATTCCCGAACTCGCCAACCTCGAACAGGTTGAAGTGATTAAAGGGGCTGCTTCCATTCTCTATGGCGAGATTCAACCTGGAGGGATTATTAATCTGGTTTCTAAACAACCTTTATCGGAGCCGTTCTACGAAGTAGAACTGCAAACGGGCACTCGAGGCTTACTTTATCCCCGCGTCGATTTTTCTGGTTCTTTAACCGAGGATGACGTTCTCTCGTATCGATTAAACAGCGTATATTCTTCTCAACAATCCTTTGACGATTATACGACCGATTATCAGCGCTTCTCAGTTGCGCCGACTCTCGCTTTCAGAAGCGATCGTACGGACTTGCTCGTTTCCCTCGAATATTTAGACGAACGCAGTCCTGCTGCTTTGGGGCTGCCCGTCATTAACCGGAGCGTTGTTGACGTTCCCATCGAACGCATTATCGGCGAACCGGGGGATGCGATCGAGGAAGAATTTTTCAGCATGGGTTACAACTTCGAGCATCGCTTTAGCGACAATTGGAAAATCCGCAATGCCTTTAACTACTCATCCTACGACTTTGCGTTCAATGTCATTGCCCTTCCTTTGGCTTTTAATGAAGCAACCGGAACCTCCCTACGAGTATCCAGTTCTCAACAAGGAGAAAATGAAAATTATGCCTTCTTGACGAACATCCAAGGAGAATTCAACACCGGATCGGTTCGCCATCATTTGTTGTTTGGGGTGGATCTCAACCAAAGTCGGGATCTCCTCTCTTCAAGAGGAAACTTTACTCCCTTCTTCGGTCTCGACGTTTTCAATCCGGTTTACGGACAACTTCCCAATTTGACCGTGGGAGACCTTCCCGACATCGGTACGATTGATGTCACAACCGATCGCGTGGGAATTTACGTGCAAGATCGGATTTCCTTCTTCGACGATCGCTTGCAATTGCTAGCAGGGGTTCGTTACGATACGGTGAACCAAACCGTCGATAATCTAACAACAGCCGTCAAGACAACGCAAGACTTAGAATCCTTTACGCCGCGCTTGGGTTTGCTCTATCGCATCACCGACAATGCGTCCATTTATGGCAACTACTCCCAGTCGTTTAACCCGAATGAAAACACGACCTCCGCAGGAGAGATTATCCCTCCCGAGGAAGGAGAAGGTTACGAAGTGGGAATTAAAGCAGAACTTTTGGATGGCAACCTAGTGGCTACTGCCGCTTATTTTGATATTACCAAGCAAAATGTATCCTCCACCGATCCAAACAATCCTTTCTTTTTTGTTGCGACGGGGGAACAACAGAGTCGCGGTTTTGAATTCGACTTGGTGGGAGAACTTGCTCCGGGCTGGAATTTGATTGCATCCTATACCTACACCGATACCGAAATAACCGAGGATTCCGATACGACAAGAATTGGCAATCGCTTGTTCGGCGTTCCCGAGCATAGTGCCAGTTTATGGACGACGTATCAGATTCAAAGCGGTGATTTGGAGGGTTTGGGCTTAGGCTTGGGCTTTAATTTCGTCGGCGAACGAGCGGGGAATCTGGACAATGATTTCGATCTCGACAGTTATTTTGTCACCAATGCCGCCATTTTTTATAGCCGCGACAATTGGCGATTTGCCCTCAATTTCAAAAATATCGGCAATGTTCAATACGTTGAATTTACGAATGGCTCGCGATCGGCGGGGAATTTCTTTGGCGAACCCTTTACGGTTATCGGCTCTGTCTCCTATGAGTTTTGAGAAAAATTCTGATGGGGGAGCGTTGGAGATAACGCTACTAGGGCTATACATTTTGTCAGGCTGATAGCGATCGGTTTCTTTGCGATCGAGTTTTAATCCCAATAAATCGTGGCTTCTTCAGATGGGTTGCACCCTTAAATCGCCCACAATAAAAATAATGCCGCACTCTTATCAAGGTGCGGTTTCTTCATCAAAAAAACGAAGCAAAATCTTAGATTCAAACTAAGGTTTTTGCTTCAGAAGTTGGAATTGCTATGCAAAACTAATTCAGTTGCGAACTCATGGAACAAGCAAGATACTTGTTCTTTATTAAGCAAGACACGGGTAAGATATCCGTTCCACTATTAATGATTAAGGTTGGGGATGACAACACTTTTTGATAAATCAAATAAACTTCTTATAGTATTAGAACTATGCAGTTGATTTTGAGTCACTAAAACAACCGCCGATATTTTCGCTTTAAATCTTCTGGAAGGTAGGGAATGACTTCTTCTGTAGAACAGTGGAGTTGTCGAGATATCCGATAGATTTCCTCATCAGTTTTTCGAGGATCGTTGGAGACATAAGTCAGAATATTACCAATATCTTGACCCGTCACGTCGCAGAGTTGACTGAGGGTGTCGAATCCTATCCCCTTGGCTTTTCCTTGTTCGAGTTTGCCGATGAGTTGCTGAGAACGATGACTTAGCTGAGCTAATTTTTCTTGAGTTAAATGTTGATTTCGGCGGGAAATGGGTAAAACAACGATGATAGGCATTTTCTTCTAATTTCTGGTATTGAGTAATGAGTGAGGAACGCGATCGCGCTGTAATCCTATAGCAATGCAACCCTGACATCCACTCCGATCGGACAGGGCATTAGAGCGAGGTATTAAAAAATACTCCGGACAAGGCAGAGAGTGGTGTTATTTGAGATTAAAATTAATTTACACCGAAAACTATTATTTTGCAATACCCAGAATAATTATTTTACAATCTTGTCAATAGCCTTCACCCATAGTATTCTGAGAGCTAGTGGTTTAAATTAATATCATGGCAACGGCAAAATCTAAGACATTTCCCCATCCGATTTGCAAGCGACTCTCCCAATTCATCGATCGCAAGCGCGGCGATCGCGGTCTTAATGCTTTTATGAGAGCTTGCGGGTTGAGTTCGAGCCGTTATCACAATTTACAGCGTTCCGTTCCCACGACGGATTTTATGGTGGAAATCTTGCAAAAAATAGGAGCGACTCGGGAAGAAAGTCTGTGGATTCTCGGTCTTTCCAACCAACCGGAGGGACAGCCCGGGAGCGATCGCAAATGCGAGCGAGAATATGATGGAGAAGCCACGCATGCCATGATGAGCGTTCTGCTAGAGGTTCGCAATGATGTTAAGACAATGAAGAAAATGCGCTTTCGTCCTTTTGTTTCGGAACCGAGAGAGTGCAGGCTGGCGGATATGATCGCTGAATGCAGCACGGGAAAAACCGATCGGGAGTTGCAAGCACAGATTCAAGCACTCGATCTCAAAAAAGTAACTTGGGAAATTTTTCAAGAAATCGCCGCAGGTCATCTACAGCCTGCTACTGTGGCAGAAGTTCGAGAAATCAAGGCGATCGTCGATGCGGAAATTCCCGGTAAGTATACCCTTGGTCAGTGGTTTTGTGCGTCCCTGTGAACATAAACGCGATCGCGAACGTATTTTATAGGTTCTGGATTTGTAACAATGGCGTAATTTTTCTTTTTCGCGGCGATCGCTCTTCTGGAATTAATCAACAAAACGTCTTGTTTCTTCTGTTACATAATCAATGCACAACCGACACTCAATATCGCCAAAATGAACAATTTTTTGATCGGTCACAAATCTAACCTCTCTGCGTCGCCAGAACATCCCGTCTTGATACCAGCACATTCCTTTATGTTCGTAGTTCATAACTTGCCCATCTAATCGTAGCAGTCGCTTCCTCTGCTCAAATTCATCTGGATAATGCAAAGGAGCTACCTCCGAACCAAGAAAATCCGAAGCACTTTTTTCTTGTTCCGATAAAGCAGGCAGATTGGCGAACAGTACTTTTTCGCTACCCATTGCGATGATATAAACTGGATATTCAGAACGATAGAGAGCATTTAAATCAATTTCTTCTGTATTCATGGACGCAAGCAGAAAAATCGGGTTAGGAAATAATTGAACGAACTGATTTCTACAAGTAATATAAGTTTCTGCTAGGTTCGAGCGATACATTGCATCGATCGCAACTTCCTCATGCAAACTCATTCGATCGGCAAGAGAGGAATCCGAGCAATCTACTTTAATCCCATAGTAGCAGGAGCCAAGGGGGATAATGTCGATTTCAATTGAACCTGTTGCAATTCCTGCATACAATTCGGGGATCTCGCACAAATCGATGAACTGTTGTATCAGGGCATCAAAGAATTTCATGTTGACTCGAAGGAACGCTGAATAATGAATATATTTTATTATATCTCTTATTTGTTTTTTTCGTGAGAGAACAGAAAACATTATTTTCAGTAATGATTTTCAATATTTTTGCTAGTTTTAAAGCAAGCATTGCAATTTGGATTCTTTAGAGCGCGGAAAAAATCAAAACAATCGACAAATTAGATTTTCTATTTTATTTGAGATTCACAAAAAAAAGCAAGATAAATGTATTGTATGAAAAACCAATTGAAATAAATTCAAAAAAAATGCACTTCTGAGATTAGCAGACCTTATATCTAACTTTACAGCAATAAATTATAAAAGAATCACTATCTTAAAAACGAATGTTCTTGTTTGCTATAGGAATTTCAAAGAGTCAACACTCTCATTTTTATACTCAGCCTCAATTAATCAAGGAGATGAAAGCAAATCGATGATTGGATTGTCATTCTCATTTGAAATGCTTCTACGATCGGATTCTCGCTTTCATGCAAAATTCTCCAAGTGTTAGCTTTTTACTCTTCTTCTGGAGTCTTCAAAAATTCTCATCTCTCTTTCATACATAAAATCTATTAACGTAGATGCAGAAATTCCATTGCGATCTTGTCATAAATTTAATATTGATTTTTGTAAACCCATGGCACAATTGACCATGTAGGGACATTGCATGCAAGGCTTGGGGGACGGCGAATGCGATTCGCCGAGTCCAACCAATTCAATCGGAATCTCAATCAGTTCAAAAAGTTTTTTCGCGGCAGGATTCTCATTGATAAACTCTCTATTGGCAGTAATTCTGACGCGATCGATCGCAAAACCGAGATTTTTTCCGTGTTTGTGACGAGTCATCATATCGGCAATTAAAAGACCGTACTCTCCTTGGTCGTGTTCTACCGTATCTCGCAAGCCATAAGCATCTAGATGGTGTTCGATAACTCCCTCACAGACCCAACCCGGATTGCATCCAGTGACATTAGCTTTACCATTACCATCTCGGTCAAAAAGTTTCGCAATTTCGGGATCTTTTAACTGCTCCAAATTAGTAATGTTATATTCATCTGCCGTTTTCTTGTCAATCTGGTATCCTTGCACTGTATTGTCAATAAGAACTCCGATTTTGGCTAATTTTTCATCTCCACCATTCTTCTCATAAAACTTGGCGTGCGATCGCTCCCAAGCAGCAGTGTAATCGGTGTTTTGTGTCAGAAAAGTATTTTTACCTTTTCCGGATCGCTCAATTTTTCGAGTCCACTTGCAAAACTTCCTCGATCCAACCATCAACAGTATCTTGATTTTTGGCAATCCATTCATCTGCATGACGGCTAACATCTTCTTGCGAGTTTTCTCCATCTCGCATGAGTAAATTTTGAGCATTAATATCGTCAACGGGTATTGTAACCAATTCAAAGAGTTTTTTTGCAGCAGGATTAGCCTCAATGAACTCCCTGTTAGCGGCGATTCTGACGCGATCGACGACAAAACCGAGATTTTTTCCCTTAACAGTCGTATCTTTTTCGGAGATGTCTCCTTGTTCTTTGGGTAAATCCGTATAGGGAACTTCCAGCCAGATCGTATCTTCTCCGGGTTTTAAAATTCGATCGAACCAAAGGGGACTCCAGATATAGAACAAAACGGATTCTCCTTGTTCGTAGCGAGTCATCACATCCGCCAATAAAATCCCATAGGCTCCTTGATCGTGTTCTACCGTATCCCGCAAACCATAAGCATCTAAATGATGTTCGATCGCTAATTCGCAACCCGAACCCGGATTGCATCCCGCTAAATTCGCTTTCCCATTGCGATCGCTATCAAAAAGTTTCGCAATTTCGGGATCTTTGAGCTGGTCTAGATGAGTAATGTTATATTTCTCAGCAGTTTTCTTATCAATTTGATAGCCTTGCAACGTCTCTGAAATGATAACCCCGAGTTTGGCTAGTTTTTCATCTCCACCCCGTCCTTCATAAAAATTTTGGTGGAGTCGTTCCCAAAAGATTGCGGTAAAGTCTACATCCCCTTGAGCAAGGGTAAAAAACATGATAGCAGGTGTCACTTCTGCGGGTTCTTCAACTTCATAACCTAACTTTTCTAAGAGTTTACTCACCACTGCTGTTTGAAAATGTTCTTCTGCTATGGTGTCATGAACGGGTTTCACTGTTTTTCCTTCTCCCGGAAGCCCTGTCAAGACTGTTGCAGAACTTTCTTGAGTTTTATTATCGTTTTCGCAAGCAACCATTCCGGACAATAAAGTGATGCAGGCAGCTACTACCAAGAGTTTTTTCATCGCACTTTAGATGTAAACAATAATCTATATCATCTCATCTTTTCTATTTTTTTGTCAATCTTAAATAAACTGGTTTTTGTTGGGGGATATTTGCAAACGCTTAAACTCGTAATTGTTTCTTAACGACAAAATCTTTAAATACCATCTTCCCAGATATTGCGTGCTGTATCGCCTCCGACATGGCTGCGCTAACGCAACGGCGTAACGCACCTCAACCTCGAAATTATCAATTCAAAAAAGGGAAATCCCGCGATCGCTCCTTGAATCGGGTGCGTTACCCTTCATTTTGTTACGCTAATACACCCTACTACCACTCTTTTCATTTAATATTTGTTTGACGAACTATCTCTTAAACCCGTTAAAAATTGTTGATTTAGAGAAAAATCTGCACATCCATCTTCCCAGATATTGCGATCGAGCGATTAGAATTGAAAAAACAATCTTCTTGTAGCGATTTTGTAACTTTCCATGACCACGGTAGCTAACTCCCCCTATACAGATCGACAAATTTCTGCTTGGTTGCGCGGCCTGCTGACCATTGCTTGGGCCGACGGTCACTTCGATCCCGAAGAACAAGAATTGATCGCCCAACTGACCCAGGACGAACTTGCCCCAGCAACGAATTTAGGCTCGTTAGACCCCATTTCCCCACAAGATTTAGCCGAGGTATTGGGAGGAGATCGCAACACTGCCGAAAATTTTATCAGAACGGCAGTCATGATGGCATTGGCCAACGGGGTTTACTCGATTGAAGAAGCCAAAGCAATCAATGAATTTCTCGATGCTTTGGGATTGGAAGTGGAAGCCCTCAAAGCCTTAGAAGAAACCCTCTACGACCCCGACAAGCACAAGCTGGAAACCAACGCCCTCCCTCCTCCGTCCCGAGATCCCTCGGACGTTCTCGGACCCGTGAGAGAATGGCTGGATGGCATGGATATGCAAGATCCTCGCGTTGCTCGTTTTGTCTGCAAAATGGTGCCCCCTCAATGTCCGTTCGAACGCGATATCAAACTGTTCGGGCGCAAAATCGTTCACATTCCTCCCATGTGCAAACTCAATCCTTTATACGAGCAATTGGTAGGCTTGCGTTTTCGCGCCCTCACTTACCTTGCTGACGATTGCCAAGAAGATGTTTCTCCATATTGCTAAGCAAACTGCGATCGCCCCGAATACAAGTTCGCCAGTTCTTCATTGCGACTGAGGGCAAAGGCACGACGGATGGCTGCATCGGCATTAACCAACCCGTGACCGAAAGCGTCATCTTTGCCTTCTCCTGCCGTTACGCCTCGAGTGGTGGTCGTTAAGTCCATGGCCGTATCGATGAGAATTTGCCGTAATTCTCCGGCAGAGAGGGCGGTATTAACACTCCAAACGAGGGAGGCAATACCGGCCGTATTGGGATTGGCTGCCGAGGTGCCACCAAAGGTCTGGCGGCTGCCAAACTTATTCATGGCGGGGGAGTCGGTAGCAGACATGAGGGTTAAACTCGAGCCGTAGTTGGAATAACTGGCGCGATCGACCCCGATGGCATTCGTCAATCCATCAATGATTGTTGTTCCTCTCTTTTGTAATGCCCCGATCGCCATAACATTCTCGTGGGTGGTTTGCAGCCTTGCGACACCACCACTTTTTTGTCGATTGACAGGATTATCGATATCTTCGCCGCCATTTCCCGCAGCCACGGCAAAAATGGCGCGATCGGCATTTTCTCGCAAAAGTGCTTCTAATTGCGCCTGCGTGCCGCCGTTATTCAACCAATATTCTCCTTGCACTCCGGTTTGGAAAACGACTCGTTGATTATTCGTTTCTGCATGAGCGATCGCATCTTTAATGGCCGTTTGCAAGTTTACGCCATCGATATATACATTAGTAACATAAACATCGCTTTCCCAATTAATTCCTGCCACGCCAAAGTTATTATTGCTCGTTGCTGACATAATGGTCGTGGCAGAATGGCCGTGGCCGTAATTTTCATAACCGTCAACATCGGTTTCATCGACAATTAAGCGATTATCTAAATCTAAATCGTACACTCCTTCAGAAGAGCCATATTTGCTTAAAATTCCCGTATCGAGGGTGACGAGTAAAACATCTTGGGAACCGCGACTAAAGCGCCACGCACTCTCGATATTAGAAACCCGTAAATTCCATTGTTGGTCGAAATAAGTATCGTTCGCAGCTACTTGTAATTCTAAATTTTCTCCTGAAGTAAATTCCAATTTTTCGATGCCTTGGAAATAGATTTCATTCCCATTTTTTAATGTGATAAAATCAAAGGCAGTCCCTCGGAAAATGGCTTGATTGCTGGTAGAATTAAAGGGATCGTAATCGTCTACATTTATGCCGTTGATGCTGGCGATCGCGCTGCGCTCCAAACCCAGGGAAAGAGTATCGGTTCCACCTCGTCCGACCAAAATATGACCGACTCCGGCCATATCTTCATAATCTAAAGTTTCCCCTGCAACGGTACCAAACTGGGTTGTATTTTCATCCCAACTGAGAATCTGCAAACTTTGGAATAATGAGTTAATTTCTATCCCATTTAAAGTATTGGCAACGGTGCGAAAATCATAACTTCCTCCTGTTAAATTCAAGTCATTCAGATCGATAAGTCTTTCCCGAGCGATCGCATCATTCCACGTTCCGAGGGGAGAAACAAGAGCGCCATTTTGCCAGGCTTCCAAGCGGACGCTATGCAAATCAAAAACATTTTCTAGGGCGTAATTCAAGCGCAAGACACCGCCTTGAAAAGCCGTTGTTGCAGTATTATCTCCCGACGCATCGAAGAGCTCGAACTGGCGAAAGGTAGTGAGGGGCGTTGTTAACTGAAATTGGCGTTCAAAGCTGATACTGGTTGCTCCAATTTTATCGTAAGCGATCGCTCGTAAATGATAAGTCCCGCTCCCAAAATTCTGTAAATTCAAAGCAAATGCAAAACTCGCCCAATTCTGACTCCAACTTGCCGGATTCAAATCGCTTACAGCTTGGGGAGAAAGTACTTCATTATT
Source organism: Cyanobacteria bacterium SBLK (assembly GCA_017746715.1). Lineage (GTDB taxonomy): Bacteria > Cyanobacteriota > Cyanobacteriia > Cyanobacteriales > Spirulinaceae > CCY15215. Next base: position 123,993 of record JAGHZQ010000080.1, on the reverse strand, counting down.
ATTCAACCACAAGCTAAATTCAATGCGATCGATGTCCGTTGCTCCATTGCGATCGCTAACCCAAGCATTTTGGATCGTTAAAGTTTCGCCAGAATTATAGTTATTTTGATTCAGAGAAAACATTAAAAATTCTGGGGCATTATTGCTCAAAATTGGCTCTTCTACGATCAGCGATCGCGAAAATTCTGCGCTTGCGGCATTGGCGCGATCGTAAGCAACGGCACTCAAAGTATATTCCCCCGCATTGACTCCCGTCAGATCGATTTCGTGGCTAAAACTCGCCCATTGTGTCGTCCAAGGGTTAGGATTGAGATGAGTTTCTTCAGAAACGGCGATCGCTTCCCCGGTTGAATCTTTGAGGGTAAATATTATGTTGGTCAGATCGAGAATCCCATCTTCATCAAACACCCAACCATTGGTAATTTCTATTGTTTCTCCGAGCTCGTAAGTATTTTTATTGAGGGAAAAATGAGTAGATTGAGGAGTATGATTGGGAGCAATATTGGACTCGGTAATTTGAAAGGCACGTTGGAAGGAAGCACTCGCCAAACCCGAACGATCGTAGGCGATCGCGACGAATTCGTAATTTCCGGCGGTCAATCCCAAACCGTCCAAACTCGTTAAGTGAGAAAAGCTGCCCCATTGACGAGCCCAAGACGCAACATCGATCGCGCTAATTTGACCGAGATTGACTGAAGATGTACCGTGTTGTTGGATTTCTAAGGTAATGCGATCGATATCGGTTGCACCATCGCGATCGAAAATCCAACCCTTCTGAATTTCAAGACTTTCTGTTAGGGTATAACTATTTTTGTCGAGGGTAAAAGATAAATGTTCTGGAGCGGAATTAGGCGATGGCGGCTTTTGCATGGATGCAAAATCGCGTGTAATTTCAGTTGCAATATCATTCGCAATACTATCGGGAGCTATTGCAATGGAGGAAGCGCTGTGATTGGTATTTCCCACAATCTTGAGGGGATCGTCCAACTCTGAAGGGAGGATAAGAGAATGCGTGTTTATACTGAGATTGTCGGTGAGGTAAGGATTGGGTCTGGAGTCGGACATGGTACACCTCGGACATTGCTTGCGATCGCGCTGGGTTTGGCTCGGGTTTCTATTTCTTATCATGCCAGAAAAAAAAGCGATCGGCAATTCTCTCCTAATGGAGTGCGATCGCATTGGCAAGAGATATATTATTTGAATTGCCATCTTTCTCGCGATTGCGAGATCGAACCAAGCTGTCGGGATTGGGAAACACAAAGATTGAGATTGCAATCGATTGAAATTTGCAAGAACCTGCAAATTTTAATTGTTAACTATTGTCCCCACCAAACAAGTGCGATCGAAATTCACGCCTTTTAAATTTGCTCCTTCTAAGTCCGCACAAAGTAAACTAGCGCCCGCGAAACTCGCACCCGCTAAATTTGCACCGCGCAAGTCCGTTTCCTCCAAATTAGCCTCGCTTAAATTAGCCCCTTGTAAGTCCGATTGAGACAAATTTGCCCCCTTTAAATTGGCACTATTAAAATTAACGCCTCGCAAATCTGCCCCGCGTAAATCTGCCCCTTGTAAATTGACTCCCGTCAAATTTGCACCGCTTAAAAAAGACCCTGAAAGAGAGGATTGAACGAATTTTGCTCCCATCAAATTCGTCCCGCGCAAATTACTACCTCGCAAATCCGAATTGCTCAAATCTGCCTGCATTAAATTTGCCCCTAAAAAATTGGCTCGCAAATCTGCTTGATTCAAATTTGCTCCCAACAAATTTGCCCCGTCCAAACGCCCGCCTTTCAGCGTTGCCCGTGAAAAATCCGCCCCAACTAAATTCGCCCCAGCCAAATTAACATTTTCCAGAGGACATTCCGAAAAATCCTCATCTTCCAAGTTCATTCCCGACAGTTGTTTTTGCTGTCCCGCACGAATCTTTTCAATATCCATTGGTTATTAGTTATGGGTTATTAGTTGTTTATTACTCCTCTCTTGGGAGGGGTTGGGGGTGAGTGTATGGGTTATTGATTGCTCTCTAACTGGTGACTCTTCGACAGGCTCAGAGCGTCGCTGGTGACTGCTTGCCCCGAGCTTTGTCGAAGGGGTGACTGGTGACTGATTCATCAAGCAGCCACAGTCCCGTAGAAATTTTGGGTTTAACGTTTTGTAAAGTCATGCCTTGCTGCATTCCCATTGCCAATAAAGCTAGGGCTTCAACTAACTTGGGATCGAAGATCGTTCCCGCCTTTTCTTGACAGTTCCCCAATGCCTCCCCAAGGGGATTTTCTCGCCCTTCCTCCCGATAAACGACCGTACAGTTCTGGAAATGAGCCATTAGGGATAAAATCCGCGATTCTAAAGGGATTTCGTCATAGGATAACCCCTTCGGTTGCCCCGAACCATCCCAAGATTCGCTCTGATAGGTGATGATAGACGCGATCGCGTTTAATTGGGGCATCACTCGCAAAACCGAGGCTTTCGGTAATAATCCTTGTTTTTGTAAGATATCTTGCTGTGCCTTCGAGCGCGGATCGCTAACTTGCGTGGCACCTTGTAAGGGAGCGAGGCGATGCAACCATCCGGCCAGTCGCAGGCGCTTAATCTGCCATGCGGGTAAGTCTAATAATTGTCCCATGGCTTCGGCAAGGGCGGCAACTTCGGCGGCGGCATTGGGGTTTGTCGCATCTGCGCCGTCGATCAGTTGTGCCATTCGCAGATATGCTTGTACTTCATTGGAAGTCAAATTGTCGTCGAGCGATCGTCCTTCCCCTGCCATTGGCGAATCTTGATGGATGGCATGTAAATAGTCTACAACTTTAGTGACGACGGCATTGAGATCGTCACGCTGACAATGACCGAATTCAGCATTCATCGAACTGAAGCAATTGCTTAAATGCTGTTGCAGATCGCGATCGTACTCGCCAATATGAGAAATTGTTAAAGCTAGTGTTTCCCGGACTAATTCCGGTTCAAAAGTCCAAAACCCGTAAAATTTTCGTTCCAAATCGTTCTCCGGCACTCCTGCCTCGCCGTAATCCGAGTCAGAAAGTTCTTGACATAATACCATCGCCGTATAAGTTGGCGAAATAATCATTAAATGCCATTCTTGGGAGACCGGATCTTCGGGAGAGAGACTGACGAGGAAGACATTTTCTTTTTGAGAGGTAGAATGTGCTGCCCAAGTCGTGTCGGAGGTGGCTAAAATCGCGATATCTGAAGATTTTTCTGCCATTTCGCCATAGCGATCGGCTTCCTGCAAATACCATTTGCCTTGCTGAAATGCGGCAAGGACAATCGGTTTGCTCTCGGTTTCCAAGATAAAATCTTCGAGGGCGTGACAGAGGGCAATGAGAGTATTCTTATAATAAACTCCCAAATTGAGGGAGCGATTGTTTTGACGGCAACGAGCGGTCAGTTGTTGGAGGATCGAGCCTGGAAGCATTCGTTTTTATGCGATTTGCAATTAAGTGGAAGGTTTTAAACTGAAAATTATTATGAACTTATTATAAGCATTTTTTTCCTTATCCTTCATCCTTTATCCTTTCCCCTTAAAACAATCTGTAATTCAGGAGCGCGATCGCGAATTGTTGCCTATCTTCGATTTATTGGGTCAATCGCGATCCTTGCAATTGTCTATCGAGATCGACTAACAAAATATCTATGCACGTTGCGAACAATATCACGGAACTCATCGGTCGGACTCCTTTAGTGCGACTGAATGTCATCCCTCAAGCGGAAGGATGCGCCGCACAAATCCTCATGAAATTAGAGGGGATGAACCCAGCAGCCTCAGTGAAAGACCGCATTGGGGTACATATGATTAATAAGGCGGAACAAGAGGGAGCGATCGCTCCTAAAAAGACGATTTTGGTCGAACCGACTTCGGGCAATACGGGAATTGCCTTGGCGATGGCGGCGGCGGCGAAAGGATACGAGTTAATCTTAACGATGCCGGAAAGCATGAGCGTTGAACGTCGGGCAATGTTGCAGGCTTATGGGGCAAAATTAGAACTGACTCCTGCGAGTGGGGGGATGAAAGGGGCGATCGCGAAGGCGCAGGAAATTGTGGACGGGATGGATAATGCTTATATGTTGCAGCAGTTTAATAACCCTGCCAACCCGGAAATTCATCGCCTGACGACGGGTAAGGAAATTTGGGAAGATACGGATGGAAAAGTTGATTTTCTCATTTCTGGGGTGGGAACGGGGGGAACCATTACCGGCAGTAGCGAGTTTATTAAGGAGAAAAAACCCGCTTTTAAAGCGATCGCCGTGGAACCGGAAAACAGTCCGGTTTTATCGGGAGGCGATCCCGGACCCCACAAAATTCAGGGGATCGGTGCGGGGTTCGTTCCCGAGGTGCTCGAGGTAGGTTTAATTGATGAGGTGATTAAAGTTAAAGACGAAGATGCTTTTAGCTACGGTCGTCGTTTGGCACGCGAAGAAGGATTGTTATCGGGAATTTCTACAGGAGCGATTCTAGCGGCGGCGATCGAGGTGGGCAAGCGTCCGGAAAATCAGGGTAAATTAATTGTCATGATTCAACCCAGTTTTGGAGAACGCTATCTCAGTACGCCTTTATTCCAAGTTCCTGAAGAGAAAGTTGCAGCTTTGGTTTAGAGCGAAAAAATTCTCCGATTTCTAGAGATGCGGTTGGGCGATCGCATCTCTTATTATTGGGTTTGCTCAAATGAGCGATCGAAATCGCCTTTACTCTCGCGCAAATCGAGAAAGTCATTCCTCTCGATATAATTGCACGAGCAACAAAGGAATTTTTTGTTTCAGAATGTAAACCAAGTTATAAGTTGCATAAACTTGTATTACATTTTGTACAAATATCCCCTATAGTAATTGTGAACGAATGATAACAATAAATTATATTTATTTCCGACAAATGAGCGCATTACTGACAAAGTTTGTTCCCAGGTTTGTTCCCAGACAAAGGAGCTTCAGCCATCTCATTTTGGGATTATTGGCGGGATTGCTGATTTTTGCGATCGCCGCGACTCCCGCACGGGCAACGACCGTTTACGAGCTTCCCAATATTAGCGGACAAGCTCCTCAAACCATTGATGCAGCCAAAGTTCTCAGTCCCCTCAATGAAGGAACGCTCAATAAGTCCTTGAAAAATTTAGCGACAAAGACGGGGAAAGAGGTTTGGTTGGTGACGGTGCGGATCGGCTATGGCGATACGGTAGAACAATTTACCGATACGTTGTTCTCTCGTTGGTTTCCTTCTTCGGAAGACAGCCGAGATCGCGTCTTGTTAGTGCTGGATACCCTCACTAATAATGGAGCCATTCGCGTTGGGACGGGATTGCAGGATTTACTGCCCGAAGATATCGCCCAAAGCGTTGCTGAAGAAACTTTAACGCTTCCCGTGCAATCGGGAGGCAAATACAATCAAGCCTTTTTAGATGCCACCGATCGTCTTGCTTTAGTGCTGTCTGGAGAACCGGATCCAGGACCCCCCGCGATCGCGGAAGCCGGTGTCGAAAGTACGTTTGCCGATGCAGAAGAAACCGACGATCGCAATGCTGCGGTTTGGGTTATCGGGTTTTTGGTGGTGGCGACGATCGTTCCCATGGTCACTTACTATGCTTATGTAGGCTTTCCGGGACAATAAAAGCGATCGCCTCATGAGAGGCTTCCACGCCCTCGAGAAGTCGCAAGCCAATCCTTCAAAGATTTTGCGGCGAGACTTCTCGAGTTTTTACGAGCTTAATGCGTCCGCGTTTGATCGAATAAAAAATGCGCTTGACAATTTGCTCTTCTTCAAAATTCAGATTGCAAGATTCTCGAGCGTCTTGGAGCATTTGAAAATCGGTTTCGCTCAACGCATTGGTTTCGACAAGTCGATTGAATAGTTGGCAGAAATACTCTGCGGGTTGATTTTGGCACAACATTTTATAACTTTGGTAACTCAACGGTTTGGCGAGGGGGGTAGAACGTTCGACGATGACAATCCGCTCGTACTCGACAGCGTGGAGAATGCGATCGATAATTTGCTTTTCTTCTTCATTTAATAAACCCGAAGTTCGCGCTACTTTCAGACGCAACCAGTCAATTGATTTCAGGCAAGAAGTTTCACCAATGTCATACACTAAAAAATATAAATAGTAGGTAAATTGGTCGTGTTGTATCATTGTTCTAAGCCGAAAGATTGGGCAGCCTTCTGAAAGGCAAAATGCGGGTTAAGAAGCAAATTCATTCATATCACCCTATATCGTTACTCTAAAGAAAAAATGTGAAGATCTTGTGAAAGCCAAAAAATAATTTCTCGACCTCCCCACCCGGGCAGAACAAGTAGAATTGACGATTTTCCGGCAATATTAATGAGTCGATCGCGATTTTATCCTGTCAATTACGGAGAATGGAGGGAGTGTCGATCGCCGATGGGAACGGTAAAGTAGAACGCACTGCCTTCCCCCAAAGCGCTTTCCACCCAAATGCGACCGCCGTGAAGTTGTACTAAACTGCGACAGATTGCCAGTCCCAAACCCGTCCCGCCTTTTTGACGGGAATCCGAGGCATCGACTTGATTGAATCGTTCAAAAATACTGTCTAAATGTTCTGGTGGGATGCCCCGACCGCGATCGCGAATGCAGAAGCGCAAATTCCCCTCGTATTCTGCCGCATCTACAGAAATCACCGTCCCGGAGTGGGAAAATTTAAGGGCATTGCTGAGTAAATTACTGAGAATTTGCAGGAAATAATCCGGATCGACCCAAATCTCTGATGTCGTGGCGCAAGATAGGGAGAGAGAAATACCTTGCTTGTTGGCTAAATCCCGCATCATGTCCAATGCCTGTTCGCAGAGTTCGCAAGCATTACTATGGCGGCATTGCAGGCTGAATTGCCCGGATTCGATGCGCTGGAGATCGAGAATGTCGTTAATCAAACGACTGAGGCGATCGGTATTGTTAATGGCAATAGCCAGCATATTTTGGCCTTTGTCCGTCAGTTCCCCCAATTTTCCCGTGGCCAAAAGTCCCAAAGCCCCTCGTACCGAAGTCATGGGAGTCCGCAACTCGTGGGAGATGACAGAAATAAATTCATCTTTCATGCGCTCGATCGCCTTGCGATCGCTGATATCTTTATGGGTGCCAGTCATGCGGAGGGGATAACCTTCTTCGTCCCATTCAAAAATTTTCGCCCGCACGAAAATCCACTTCCATTCTCCCTGCTTGGTTGCCATGCGGAACTCGGCTTGATAAACCGGAATTTCGCCTTGAAGGTGAGCGCGTAGAATTTCCAGCGTATCGGCTAAGTCTTCGGGATGAACCAGACGTTCCCAAGTATCGTAAATATTTTCTAATTCCCACTCCTCATAACCCAACATGGCTTTCCATTGGGGGCTGTAATAGGTTTTTCCCGTATCGATCCGCCAATCCCACAATCCCAAAGCACTACCCTCTAAGGCGAGCTGCAAGCGTTCCGTGCTGGTTTGCAAGGCTTCTTCGGCCTGCAAGCGCTCCAATTCCGCCCCCGCCCGAGCGGCAAAAATCCGCACGATTAATTCGGGCGTACGAGTATCGTTCATGGGTTTGGTATCGATAATGGCGAGATGCCCGAGAATATTGCCCCCAGAATCGCTCAGGGGAATCGCTGAATAACTTTCCGCCCCGAGGGTTACCAGGTCTGGATCTTGGGGAAATAATGCTTGAATGCCTCGAGAATACAGGCAAACTTCGCCGTGAATGACGCGCTCGCAAGGCGTATGAACCAAATCGTACTCAAAGTTATCGCCAAAATCATCCCCCTGCCAAAATGCCAAAGTCCGCACCCGGGTTTTCTCGGGATTGACGCATTGGGTGACAAAGGCATAGCGCACTTGCAAGACTTGAGCCAAGTGACGAACTAAAGAGTGGAAAAATTCGCTGCCGATTTGCGCGGCGGTTCCTTCAGCGATCGCTTTTAAAGCCTCTTCCGCTCGCTTGCGATCGCTGATATCTTCAGCCAATCCCACCACTCGATAAACTTCTCCGGCTTCGTTGCAAATGGGGAAAGCGCGATCGCGAATCCAGCGCATTTCCCCATCGGGGCGAAGGATGCGATATTCTTCGTCATAATCCCCTTGTAACTGTTTGGGGATGGCGGCGACAATGCGATGGCGATCGTCGCGATGAATGGCTTCGAGGAAAGAAGCAGGGCGCTCGTAGAGGGCTTGGCAACTTTGTCCCCAGATGGTTTCGTAGGCTGGGGAAACGTAAATCATTTGACTTTTGAGGGGATCGCTCATCCAAAAGATCGTATTAATATTCTCGGCCAGTTGGCGGAAGCGTTCTTCACTCTCTCGCAATGCCCGTTCCGTCTGCTTGCGATCGGTGATGTTGCGAACGATGACAATATTTTGATCGGCTTGGAAGGGGACGAGTCGCGCTTCGTACTCGCATTCTCCAGCAGGAACGCAGAGATTGTATTCGATTCCCACAACCGATCGCAATCGCTGCCCTTCTTGGATGCCGCGATCGATCTTCTGGGCGACATCGGCGGGTAAAACATCCTGAATGCGTTGCCCCAAGAACGTTTCCGGGGGGGCGTAAAGTTCTGAAAGTTCGCCGCGATAGTCGAGGATCGTACCGTCGGCAGCCATGCGGAAGAATAAATCCGGAAAGGTGGCAAAAATGGCTTCGAGTTCCTCGTGTTTTTGTCGCAGTTGTAATTCGGCTTGCTGGCGCTCTAACGTATGGGCAAAAATTTCCCCGATAATCCGCAGCAAGCCAATATTGTCCTCATTCCATTGTTTTTCGGCGCGTACCGCATCAATGCCCAAAAATCCCAAGAGTTCGCCCCGGACGTGCATGGGAACGTTGAGCATGGAACGCACGGATTGGAGTTCTAAGCATTCTTGCTCGAAATTGGCTTCAGGAGGCAGTTCCGAAACTCGCGGCACGTTCACCACTTCAAAACGCTGAATTTTCTCGATAAACCACGGATAGACGCTCAACGCTACATCTTCTCCCGTGGCCCGGTGGGAATGAATGCCTTCTGTGCACCATTCGTAGAGATTGCGCATGGTTTGCCGATCGCGATCGATATAAAACAGATAGCAGCGATCGACTCCGATAAACTCTCCCACTTGTTCTAGGGCAACATGGATGCCGCGATCGAGTTCTTCGATTTCCAAGTTGATAAATTGGGTAGAAATATTGGCAATGAGTTGTTCGAGGGACAGGCGATACTGAATTTTTGCTTCGGCTTGCTGGCGTTCGGTGATATCGCGAAAGACCCCTTGAATGAGCCATCGATCTCCTGTTTTGCTAAAGCTGCAACTGATATCGACGGGAACCTGTCGCCCGTCTTTGGTTAAGACGAGACTATTGGCAAGATAGCCCGGTTTTTTGGTTCGGGCATCTTCTTCAAAGGCCGCGATCGCCCGAGGTAATTCTTCGGGGGGATGAATTTGGGTAAAGTGCATTCGGGCGAGTTCGTTTTTAGCGTAACCCAGGAGTTCTTCGGCTTTGCGATTGGCTTCGAGCAAATTCCCGTCTATATCGGCTAGGACAATGGCATCTCCCGAGCCTTCTTGCAAGTTGCGATATTTTTCTTCCGATTCTTTGAGAACCCGTTCGGCTTGCTTGCGATCGCTAATATCTCGCACGAAACAAAAGGCAGATTCTTCCCCGTACCAGTCCAGATAGACTTTCACGATCTCTACCGGAAAAATGCGACCGTCTTTATGGCGATGATAGCTCTCAAATAGGTCGGATTGCTGTTTGGTGTCTTGCCAATGTTCGGCAAATCGTTCTGGCGGATAATCGGGATCGATATCGCCGACTTCCATCGCTAGCAATTCTTCAACAGAATAGCCCAAAGAACGGCAAGCGGCTTCGTTGACGTATAAAAATTGTCCTTCGCAATTGATGCGGAAAATGGCATCGGTGGTGCGATCGACGGCGAATTGCGTCAGTTGTAAGGCTTCTTCGACACGCTTGCGTTCTAAGGCATTGGTGAATATTTCTCCCACCAACCGCAAAATATTAATACTGGATGGAATCCAAGTTTTCCGTTCTCGTACCGCATCAAAGCCGACAAAGCCGACGATACGCCCGCGATCGCTCATGGGGATGCACAGGAGAGATTGAATCTCTTGACTCTCAAATATTTCTCGTTCGGTTGCCGCTTCAGGGGGTAAGTCGGCAACAATGGGAACGTAAATAATTTCAAATTGTCGTATTTTCCCAATAAACCAAGGAATGGCAGACGCGGGAAAATTTTGCACGTTGTCGATTTGGGTTGAAATCCCCGTATCGCACCATTCGTGAGTATTGCTGACGGTTTTGCCATCATGGGAGAATTGAAATAAATAAGCGCGATCTACCCCGGCAAATTTGCCAATCTGTGCGAGGGCATCATTGATACCGCGATCGATTTCGTGGGCATCAAAGTTGATAAACTGGGTGGAAATTCCCGTAACGAGGCTCTCGATCGCGATGCGATGTTCGAGAGCCGCTTCGGCTTGCTTGCGAGGGGTAATATCTTCAAAGAGATAGAGGCGCCCGAAATAGCGATCGCCCTCGTTGCGAATTTGCGCGGAGAAGCGGCGGATCGTCCGTCCGTCGGTAAATTCGATTTCATCTTCGACGACGGCACGATTGGCCTCGCTTTGTAGGGGTTTGCAGGATTCGATAAAAGCAGGCAGATCGGCGATTAACGGAATGCAATCGGGAATGATATCGTTATTTTTTAATTCTCCCCGTCTCATGCCCTCGACGCGATGTTGCAATCCCCAAATTTCACAAAAACGCTGATTAAAGTAAAGAATTGCATCGGTGCGATTGTCGACCACGAAAAAGGCGAGGGGGGAGGCATCCGCCATCGATCGCAACAGGGCTTCTTGCCAGTGCAATTGTTGCTCGATTTGTTTGCGATCGCTAATATCTAAAGCGGTTCCAAAGAGACGCACGACCTGTCCGGTGTCGTTGGTAACGGGTTTTCCCCGCAGGAGCAAATGGCGCATTTCTCCGTCGGGGCGTTGAATGCGCTGTTCGATTTCGTAAGGTTCTCCCGTGACGATCGCCCTTTGTCTGGCTTGCCGATCGGCGGCGCGATCGTCGGGATGAATGTATTGCCAATATTCTTGTCCGATAATCGTCGAAGCAGAATTGAATTCCCATGGCGATTTCTTTTCTCGGGGGATTTTGTCCAATCCATAAATGCGAAACATTTCCTTAGACCAAGTAATGGCCCCGGAGATGAGATCGATTTCCCAATCTCCCACATGGGCGACTTTTTGAGCTTCTGCCAGTCGTTGGGTACTTTCTCGCAGATCGGCTTCAATAGCTTTTTCTGAGGTGATATCTCGAGCGACGGCATAGATGAGTCCTTCTTCGAGGTAAGCTGTCGAACGCCATTCCAACCATTTATATTCTCCGCTGACGTGGCGATAGCGATTTTGAAAATGGATGTTCGATGTCCCTCCCGAGGCGAGATGTTCCGCTTCGGCTATGGTTTTGTCGCGATCTTCGGGATGGATGAATTCAAGATAGGGCCGATTCAAGAGGGTTTCTCGGGGGTGTCCTAAAATCTCGCACCAAGCCGGATTGAGGCGCTTAAAATAGCCATCAAATCCGGTAATGCAGAGCATATCTGCCGAGAGGGTGAAAAAGCGATCGCGATCGGCTTCGGCTTTTTTGCGCTGGGTAATATCCGTCATCATGCCCAAGAAACCGAGAAATTCCCCCTCATCCCAGAGAGGAGAGGCCGAAATCATCACCCAAACGGATTTTCCCGAACGATGAGTTAATTTCAGATCGTATTGTTCGGAATCGAGACTTTGACGCTGTTTTTGCATTCGCCTCAGAGCGTCCTGCATTTCTCGGCCGAACAAGTCCGTGCTGCTTCGACCCATAACCTCTCCCATATCATACCCGAGCATGGTTGCCGCGCGTTGATTGGCAAAATCGATGCGTCCTTGCAAATCGATAAGAACGATACCTTCATTGGCAGTTTCCACAATGCAGCGATAGCGTTCTTCGCTCTCTTTGCGGGCAATTTCTGCTTGCCATTGCTGTTGGGCGAGGGAGATGGATACTGCCGCAGATTGTAGCAAGGAAACTTCTGCTGCGTCCCAAGCTCGGGCTTCGACGCAGTTATCGAACCCAATAAAACCAAAAAACGCATCATTAACTCGCAACGGCAAAACCAAGATCGAGAGAATATTTTGTTCGCTCAGAATCTCTTTCATGGGACTGGCCAAGTTTGCCACCCAGTCGGAAATGATTTCGCCGCGAACGAGGATGCGGGCAAATTCGGGGCTAAAGTCTTTGTAGGGGAGATTTTGATAGATTGGATTATCGACTTCGGCACGAATGTCTGGGGCGCACCATTCGGCTTTTTGACTCATGAGCAGATCTTGTTCGTCGCTATAGTGATTTTCAAATAAATAGACTCGGGATGCCCCCGAAATCGTGCCGAGAATGCGGAGGATTTCGTTATAGCAGGTGCGAGGATTCTGACAGCCCAAAAGTTTTTGCTGAATTTTGACTAAAGCCGCGAGGTAGCGTTCGCGTTTCCATCCGAGGGCTGCCTGTTGTTTTTGTTCTGTAATATCCCGAATGCAACCCACTAAAACTTTTGTTCCATCAGCACTCGTAAAGGCACTTTTTTTGGTCGAGATCGTGCGCTGAATGCCGTCTCCATCGGTGACGGATTCTTCATTTTCATTGCTTTGTCCCGTTTGGAATACCCATTCGTCTTTTTCCCAAAAAACATCGGCTTCGTCTTGGGGGAAAAAATCATAATCGGATTTGCCGATCGCCGTCGATCGCGAGTGTCCGATGAGATTGCAGCAAGCATCGTTGAGAACTATCCAGCGATGCTCCTCGTCTTTGACAAAAATGGGATCGGGAATGGTATTGAGAATATTATTTAACAAAGATTCCGAATGGTGGGCGCGATCGCGATCGCGATATTGTTCGCTGACATCGCGAATGATGCCAACCAAGCGTTTTTCACCCCACTCATCTGTAAAAACACTGACCTTGGTTGCTAAAAAATGGATCTTGCCGACAGAATCTTGGCAAGTTCGCTCGCAGGTTCGAGAGATTCCACTCTGCCAAACGGCTGCATCTTGTCTGGCAAAAAATTCAACTTCTTCTGGGGTAAAAAAATCGGTTGGAGATTTGCCAATAATTTCTTCTCGGGGTTTTCCCTGCCACTGACAATAGGCATCATTGACGGCAATATAATGATTTTGTCGATTTTTGACAAAAACGGGGTCTGCGATCGCATTGAGAATTTGCATCGTGAATTCTTGTCTCGATTCCCTCGGGGGGCTCTCCTGCGAGAGGGATGCCCTATGGCGAAAGCAAGCATGGCGAAGGGCGCGTAAAAAGTGGCGGCGATCGATTTGCGAAACGACTAAAAAATCTTGGACTCCCATCTCCATTGCACGCACGGCTAGTTCGGGATCGTCACGATCGCTCAAGAGAATGAGGGGAGGTAACGAACGAGCGAGGGGACTTGCCTGTAAGCCATTTTCTGGCTCGGAGGTAAAATAGCGGGTCATTTCTCGCAGGTTTGCTTGGCGATCGTCCGAGGAGAGTTTGAGGGCAACGACATCAAACGTTTCTTTCCTCATGCAAATTTTGGCCGTCGCCATACTATCCGCCCGAGTTGGCTCGATCTCGTGCTGAGTGTCAGCGAACCATCGATGGACTGAGTTGCGATCGTTTGACCGCTCTCCCAATAATAAAAGTTTAATGGCTCTTTTGGCTGTCGTTGTGTTGAGCATTGCCTTCACTATTTGCCACACTATCGAAGCAAGATAATCTCAATTTATAGTTTACGAAAGAATTGTGAAAAACCCGTGAAGGTTGTTTCTCAATCGTTTCTCAGTTTACTCGCACGATCGTTTTTAAAACTGATGAGAGATCGTTGCAATATTTCTACAAATCTTAAGGAAACTTACCAAAAACTGACAAAAGCAAGGTTTTGACAAAATGCGATTTCGATTGAAAGAGAACGCTAAATTTGTATTTTGTCTTCTCTCACTATCTGTCAATCTCGCTTCTTCGTCAATTTCTCGTCGTGCCGATTGATAATTGGTGACGGGTGAGGTGGTGACTGATTAAAGCACCGCCTTTTCCAATTGCTGTTGTTTCCAAAGATGTTGATATAAACCCGGTTGTTCGATCAGTTGTCCGTGAGCCCCGATCTGGACGATTTCTCCTTCGTTCATCACAAAAATTCGATCGGCAGTTGCCGCAGCAGAAAGCTGATGGGAAATAAAGATGACCGTGCGATCGTTAGCCTCGCTTTTGAGCAATCCCAGAATCTCGGTTGCGGTTTGATTGTCTACGCTCGAGAGGGCATCATCTAAAATTAACACGGGCGCTTCGACAATGAGGGCGCGAGCGAGAGATGCGCGCTGTCGCTGTCCCCCGGATAAAGTAATGCCGCGCTCTCCGACAAGGGTATCGTATTGGCGGGGAAAATTGAGAATTTCTGGGTGAATTTGTGCCTGTTTGGCGGCATCTTCAACCTCTAATTGTTCTGCTAAGGGATCGCCATAGCGAATATTATTTTTAATAAATGTACTGAAGAGAAAACTATCTTGAGGAACGTAGGCGATCGCTTCGCGCAAATCTTTTAAACGCAGTTGCGTCACATCGCAGCCATCTAAAAAAACTCGTTCGGGTTCGATATCTAATAAGCGCGGTAAAACATTGGCAAGGGTGGATTTTCCCGAACCGATCGGTCCGACAACGGCGATTGTTTCTCCCGGTTCGATAACAAAATTAATATCTTTTAAAGCGGGGCGAACCCCCCCCGGATAAACAAAAGTCAAATTTTGCACGCTAATTTTTCCTTCTACTAATTCTGGAGGTAAAACCGTTGCCCCTTCTTCATCTTGAATCGAAGGAGAAGCCGTTAAAATCGATTCGATGCGATCGATGCTCACTTCTCCTCGTTGATAGGCCGTAATTGTAAATCCTAATAGAGCTGTTGGAAAAACCAACCGTTCCACAAAAATAATTAAGGCAACAAAATCCCCGATTGAGATTTCCTCCTGTCCGATCGCTCCCGTTCCCAACCACAAGAGAATTAATAAAGAAATATAAACCAATCCTTCAATAATTGGGAAAAGTAAATTCCGCGTTCTGGCTAACTTTAAATTCGCTTCTAAGAGATTCCGATTTTTACCTTTAAAGGCAAGAATTTCATTGAGTTCTTGAGCATAGATTTTAATCAGGGCAATGCCACTCATATCTTCTTGAATCAATTGACTCAGATCGGAAAGATTTTCTTGTACGTCTTTTTGTTCGTTTCTCAGTTTATTACTAAATAATTGGACGGCAATTAACATTAATGGATAAATTGCTAGCGCTAATAATGTCAGACTGACATGAATGCCAAGCATGACAGGCAAAGTAAAACAATAGGCAAAAATTGTATTCGCTAAGCTCAAAACAGCAAACCCCAACAAACGACGAATATTATCGACATCGCTAGTGGCACGATTCATGAGATCGCCAATTGAGTTCAGGGCAAAATAAGAGGGCTGTAGTTTTAATAAATGTTGAAAAATACGCTGTTTGAGATCGAATTCTACTTGACGCCCGACCCCAAACATGGTAACTCTTGAAGTCATGCGGATAAACCACATGATTGAGGCAAAAGCAACGATGGAAAAAACATAGCCTAAAATCGTCTTGAATTGTAATGTCCCTGAAAGGCTATCAATCGCATCGCGAATTAATAGAGGAATATAAACCCCGATAACATTAACAATTAATAGCGAGACAATGCCCAAGGCAACTTGTCGCCAGTGAGGACGAAGATAAGTTAATAATTTTTTGAGTCTGGGATTAAGCATATTGGTTATTAGTTATTAGTTGTTTGCCTGCACTGAGCGAAATCGAAGTATTGTTTGCTATCAATTTTTTATTCGCAGTTTAACATAGCTCCATCTAATTTGTGGATTTCTCCCTCCTCAGAGATAATAACACCGCACAAGTCAGTATCGAGCAAATACGCCCTTTGGAGATTGACTCCGATGAGGTTGGCATCTCGCAGGATAGCGCGATCGAGGTTGGCATTTTCCAGATTGCTCCGTTGTAAGTCCGCTCGAGTTAAATTGGCGAGGGTTAGATCGGCTGCTGCCAGATTTGTTTCTTGTAAGAGACTTCCAGATAAATCAGTTTCTACCAAACTCGTCCCGCTCAAGTCGGCATAACTCAAGTTTGCACCCGATAAGTTGGCATTCCTCAATTTGACACCCCTAAAATTCGCCTCTGTTAGATCGACCTCTATTAAATTTGCAGCAACGAGATCGACATTTTGCAAACTCGCGCGAACTAGATTGACTTCTTGTAAATTTGCGCCTCCCAAATAGACATTTTGCCAGCGAGATTCACTCAAATCCGAGTTTTGAAATTGTCCGGCTTCCGCGGAGACGGCTAGCAAACTCGCCCCAGTCAGAATCGCGTTGCTAAAATTTGCCCCCTTTAAGATCGTTCCATGCAAAACAGCCTCGGTTAAATTTGCGCCGGTTAGATTGGCATTTTGCAAATTTGTACCCACAAGCCGAACGTGACTGAGATTGGCGTCGGTCAGGTTAATCCCCTGCAAATTGGCCTGAGAGAGATCGGCATTGTCGAGATCCGCGCCTTGCCAATTCAAAGACGTGCCGCGACTGTCAATCCCTCTAAGGTTAGCTCCTTGAAAATTGCAATAGGGACAATCGCGAGGCCAGGGAAAATTTGACCGAGCCAGATCGACTGGTATTGCCACTCCACCAATCGAGATCGCGGCGATCGCGCAGAAAGATTTGAGATTGATTCGGTTCGCGATCGTTTTGGCCAGTAAGAATACTTTTTTGAAGGGGAACACTCTCATAAACTTTCCGGATTTCTCAAATTGGAAGACTATACTGTAATAGCGAACTTAATCCATTTAAACAACATCGAGAGTGCTAAAAAACTATGGGGGATATTGCTTGGCTGCTAGGCTGTGGGGGCTTGGTATTCTTGATGCAGCCCGGATTTATGTGTCTGGAGTCCGGACTTACTCGCTCGAAAAATAGTATTAATGTTGCAGTCAAAAACCTCGTCGATTTTGGCATCTCTTTTTTGTTATTTTGGGCATTTGGCTATGCGTTGATGTTCGGTCGTTCTTGGGGAGGATGGATCGGCGATCGCGATTTTTTCCCCTCCTTTGAATCTTTACCGTGGCTGGCGGCTTTTTTCCTGTTCCAAGCAATGTTTTGCGGGACGGCAACGACCATTGTTTCCGGTGCTGTGGCAGAACGTTTGAAATTTCAGGCCTATCTGATTATATCCATCCTCATTTCCGGCGGGATTTACCCTCTTTTCGGTCATTGGGTTTGGAACGGGGCGGATATTGGCAATCCTTTGGGCTGGTTGGGACGCATGGGATTTATCGATTTTGCCGGCTCTACTGTCGTTCACGGCATCGGCGGTTGGGTGTCGTTAGCGGCTTTATTGGTAGTGGGCCCGCGATCGGGTCGTTTTTCTCGCCAAAAATCTCATCGCATTGGCGGTTCTAATTTGCCTTTTTCCGTTTTGGGAACGCTTTTACTCTGGTTGGGTTGGATGGGGTTTAATGGGGGCAGCACCCTCGCTCTTGACATGCGAGTTCCAGGGATTATTGCCAATACGATTCTTGCCGGGGCGAGTGGAATGCTGGCAGCCGGTGCCATTACTTGGAAGCGCGATCGCATTCCCACAGTTGAATCTTTAATTGATGGCTCGATCGCGGGTTTGGTAGCGATAACTGCCCCTTGTTTCGCCGTGACGGCAGTAGAGTCGGTGATTATTGGTTTTGTGGGGTCGGGGGTGATGTTATTCGCAGTTTATTGGTTGGAGCGGTGGCAAATCGACGATGCAGTGGATGCCGTTGCCATTCACGGCGCGGCCGGGGTTTGGGGAACGATCTCAGTGGCTTTATTTGGCAACCCCGAGGTTTTAGCGACAGGATTAACGCGATATCAACAACTGGGGGTGCAAGTCTTCGGGGTTAGCATGGCCTTTATTTGGGCATTTGGGTTAACGTTTCTCATTCTTTGGATTATCAATCGCATCTTTCCTTTAAGAGTTTCTTTAGAGGAGGAGGAGATCGGTTTAAATGTCTCGGAACATCAGGCAAAAACCGAACTTCACGACTTGTTTTGGGTCATGGAACAACAGGCAAAAACGCAAGATTTAAGCCTGCGGGTACCTTTTGAACCCTTTACAGAGGTCGGTTACATTGCCTTCCGTTACAATCAGGTCATGGATTCTGTTGAAGGGTATGCCCAACAGTTGCAAGATCTCAATTTGAATTTAGAACAAACTGTGGCAGAACGCACGGCCGAATTATCTTTTGCCAATGAAGAATTAAAACAACTCGATCGCCTTAAGGATGAATTTTTGGCCAATACCTCCCACGAACTCCGCACGCCTTTACACGGAATTATCGGTATCGCCGAATTTTTGTTAGGCAGTAAAAACGCCAATTTAACCTCAGACACGCGGGAAAATATCGAGATTATTGCCAAAAGCGGCCGCCGTTTGTCGAGTTTGATCGACGATATTTTAGATTTTGCCAAGTTGCGCCGCAAAACGTTACAGTTGCAGTTGCGATCGCTGGATTTACGTCGGGTTTTAGCGCGAGTTTTGGCGGTTGCACCAACATTAATCGGCAACAAAGATATTCAAATTGACGATCGCCTTACCGAGGATATTCCTTGGGTTCTTGCCGATGAAAATCGCTTGGAACAAATTTTTTATAATTTAATCGGGAATGCAATTAAATTTACGCAATCCGGGACAGTAGGTATTACCGCAGAAATTCGCGAATTCGAGCTTTTAGCCGTGACGGTAACGGATACGGGGATTGGCATTCCAGAAGAAAAATTAGAGCGTATTTTTGAAGCCTTCGAACAGGCAGATGGCTCGATTTCTCGGAGTTATAGCGGCACGGGTTTAGGGCTGGCCGTGACCAAGAAATTGGTTGAGTTACACGAAGGAGAAATTAACGTGAAATCTGAAGTTGGGGTAGGTTCGAGTTTTACCTTTACTTTACCCATTTCGCAACAAATGTCTCGCGATCGCCCTCGGGAAATTCAAGAAACTTTCCTACTTTCTCAGCCTGCTATTACACCAACAGATTTGGACTCGTTCGAGGAAACTATTCCGTTAACTTCTTTTGAGGAAAAAGCACCGGAATTTAAAATTTTAATGGTTGACGACGAACCCGTAAATCTGCAAGTGCTACAAAACTTTTTATCCGGGGAGAATTATGCGATCGCCTCCGCTATGAATGCGACAGCAGCCTTAGAAATTATCGCTAGCGATTGGCATCCCGATCTGATTTTACTGGATGTCATGATGCCAGATATTTCCGGTTACGAACTGGCAGAAAAACTCCGGGAATCGTGGCATTTAAACGAACTTCCGATTATTCTTATTACGGCAAAAAATCAAATTTCCGATTTAGTCCAAGGATTAGAAGTAGGTGCGAATGATTATTTAACCAAGCCTATTTTACAACAAGAGTTACTCGCTCGCATTAAAACTCAATTACAATTAATTCAAATCGATCGCGCTTATAATAAGTTTGTTCCTAAGGAATTTCTTCAAGCCTTACAAAAGAGCAGTATTTTAGATGTCGAGTTGGGAGATGCGATCTCGCGAGAAATGTCGGTTCTATTTGCCGATATTCGTGATTTCACAACAATTTCTGAATCTTTAAGCCTGACTGAAAATTTCAAGTTTATCAATCAATATTTTTCGGAAATGGAGCCGCAAATTAAAACCAATCATGGTTTTATCGATAAATATATTGGCGATGGGATTATGGCATTATTTAGTGGCAGTGCCGACGATGCTCTCGATGCTGGCATTGCCATGCTGGAGAAACTATCCCAAAGCAATTTAAAAGGCGAATATCCCTTTGAAATTCGCGTGGGAATTGGTATTAATACCGGGTTATTGATGATGGGAACGGTAGGCGGCGAAGAGCGCATGGATGGCACGGTGATCAGCGATGCCGTGAATTTAGCTTCTCGAGTTGAAGGATTGACTAAAGTTTACCAAACGCCATTACTAATTTCTCATAATACTTTTTTAAAACTCGAGCATCCCGAAAAGTACAAAATTCGCCTGCTCGATCGCGTTCTCGTTAAAGGGATGAGTCAACCCATTTCCGTGTTAGAAGTCTTTGATGCCGATCCGCCAGATATCCAGGAGAAAAAGCGATCGACCAAGAATTTATTCGAACAGGCACTCTTACAATATTTTCTCGAAGATTACGAAAAAGCGATCGAACTGCTCAAAACTTGCCTCAAATTTTTTCCTCAAGATCGCGTCGTGCATATTTATTTAGAACGCTGCCAGCAAAAACTCGATCGATCTGCGTAAAAAAACCTCCGATCTAAAGCGGAGGGAACAAGTTTGAATCGATAATTTTGAATTGATTACGATTGATTTTTCTTTTTGCGTAACAGACCTGCCAAACCAAAAGCCGCAGCAGCACCGAGTATGCTTGTGGGTTCGGGCACTGACTCGCTTGTAGGAGCAGAACCATAAATTCGACCGCTCAAACCGATAACGTTACCAATATCAATTCCCGCACCAGTAGTCATGTCAATTGTTAGGATATCGCCGCTGGCAGTATAACCGAAAAGTTCTCCTTGGCTGTAGGTCAAACCCCAAACATCTCCAAAACCAATCGCCCCAATATTAGTTTGATTTGTTCCATCTGCATTAAAAGAAAACAAATTGCCCGAAGAAGAAGTTGCAAAAAACTGACCGCCATCGAAAGCAATATCTCCAGCAGAACTAAAGCCACTAATCGAGGCAATTTGGCTGGCTGCCCCCGTTCCTAAATCGATACTATAGAAACTCGAAGTGCCCGTTGCAAAAAGATTGCCGGAATCATCAAAGCCCAACCCATTTACAGAAACTCCTGTATTGCCAATCAAAGTCGTTGATGCGTTAGCTAAATTAATGCTGTAAAGTTCTCCAAGCCCCGTAACGCCATAACCCAAAGTGGAGTTCGCAACGGCAATATCAAAGAATTGTGGGGTCGTACCGATCTGGGTAAAGATTCCCGTCGTCGTATCCACCGTTCCAAAAGATCCGCTACTGCTCCCTAAATAGGCTGTTGCCCCTAAAGCAGGCAGAGTTGTTCCTAAAGAAATTCCGACTCCACCCAATGCAGTAAAAATACAGAGATTTGCGAGTTGATTCTTCATTTGCCAGTCTTATTTGCGCGCTAAATGATTCTATTTTAAAGTAGAGTTTTTGTGCTGTCAAGGAATAACCTCGATTTAATTTCTCGTTTATTTCTCTCATCAGATAAAATCGGAAGATTTCCCGCGAGTCAATTTTTGCTTTGTCATTGGCTGGAATTTTTATTGTGTGAACTACCGCTCATCTATCCGTAGGATGATGAGCGGCTTCGGAATTCATAGGGGATTGCTTTCCATCAATAGAATTGATGGCGAGTCTTACATCCCTCTTGAAAGATTTCAAGAGGGGGATTCTCGGGAGTTATGCTAAATATTAAATTTCCCTCAGTTCTTGTATGCAGAGTTAGGAAAGATGACGAGGGCGTCCTCAGCATTCTCCAAAAAAGAGGAGGACTTTTGTCCTCCTTTTAAGAGTTGGTACGAATCATTCGACTGGCGATCGCCTTGTCAAATTCGAGACTAGATGACTCGTTCGTTCCCGCCATCGACAGGAATTTGAGCCGCCGTCGTGCAGGTAAATAAAGTACCGCACATCTCGGCAGCAAGTTCGGCAACAGTGCGACTGTTCACCTCAACTTTTAAAACATTATTCGTCTTGTATTGTTCTACAGTAATTCCATAATGTTTGGCACGGTTTTCTAAGACTTCCTGCGTCCAAATTCCCGTATCGAAAACCGCATTGGGATGGAGAGAATTGAGACGAATGTTATCTTGACCCCATTCTAATGCTGCCACCCGCATGAGTTGATTGAGAGCGGCTTTAGAAGCCGAATAAGCCGCCGCACCGGGACCGGGGGCCGGCACATTTTTCGAGCCGATAATTACGACTCGACCACCTTGGGGGGCGAGTTTTAAAAACGGATGGCATTCGCGCAATAAAATCAAATTGGCATCGAGATTAATCCCCATGACCTTTTGCCATTCTCCCGTATTTAATTGCGCGATCGGACGGCTGGCAGGAAAAATTCCCGCATTGAGAATTAAAATATCCAAACCGCCAAACTTGCCGACAGTTTGCGAGATCGCGTCGGTAATACTTTTTTCTTGGGTGACATCGCATTGAATTCCCAAGAAATCGGGACGAGAATAGAGTTCCTCAATTTTGGAATTGATATCTAAACCCACAACTGCAGCCCCTCGCGCGAGTAAGGATTCAACACAGGCTTTACCAATTCCCGAAGCGGCTCCGGTAACGAGAGCAATTTCGCCGCTAAATGCAGGGGGTTTGCCGCCTTTGCGTAATTTTGCCTGTTCTAAATCCCAGTATTCTACATCAAAAATATCTTTAGCAGGCAAGGCTTGATATTGTTCTAAAGCCGTCGAAGATTGAATGATATCGATCGTGTGATGATAAATATCGGCAACGATCGCGGCACTCTTAGCATTTTTGCCAACGGCGCACATCCCCAATTCCGCATCTAAAACCACCCGAGGCACGGGATCGAGCATGGTTGTCGCTTCACTTGCATGAGCGCCATAATAAGCCTTGTAATCTTCGATATATGCGTCTAAATCCCGTCCGAGAAGGGGAATGCGCTTGGTACGAATGACGTGATCTGGCGTTGCGGGTCCTTGTTGGGAGATTGCGCTAATATCTTCTCGTCGGGCAAAAGCGAGGGTTTTTTCGTTGCGATAGTTGCTCAGGATAACGGGAAATCCTGCTGCTTTCGAGAATTGGGAACGCATTTGCGCGAGGGGAATTGACAAAGATTTCTCCTCGATTTCTACAGGGGCGAAAGCAACTTTTGCCTCTTGTTTCTCGATATAATCTTCGGCCAATGTCACCAATTCAATCATCTTTTCGTAGGCTTCCCGCGCCGTCGCCCCAAAAGAAAAGATGCCGTGATTCATTAACACCATGCCATCAGTACGATCGTGAGCTTCGGCAGCAAATTTTTCCGCACACAAACGCGCTAGATCGAACCCCGGCATGATGTAAGGAATAATCACCACGCGATCGCCATAAATTTCCCGAATTCTTGCCAAACCGCTCGGGGTATTGGTAATTGTCACCACCGCATCGGCATGGGTGTGATCCACGTATTTATAGGGTAGGGTAGCGTGAAGAATGGTCTCGACTGAGGGAGAAGGCGCACTCGCACGGGTCATTTGCGTTTTTAGCTCATTGACCATTTGCGGATCGCTGAGACTCTCCAATTTTGCCAACTCGAGCAAATGGGCGATACGAACGGGAGAAAAACCCTCTTTTTCAATCGTGGCTAAATCCCAGCCGCTTCCTTTCACATAAAGGATGTTTTCGTCTTTGCCAACAATATTCTTTTCCTGAATTTTGACAGAGGTATTCCCTCCACCGTGCAGGACGAGGGAGGGATTTCTGCCCAAGAGTTGAGAAGTATAGACGCGTTGTTCGAGATCGGTGGGATAGCGATCGGCTTCTGCTTGATTCCAAAGACTTTTCATTTTGGGTTGTTGGTGGTTGATTGTTGGTGTCTTAGTGCGCGTTCCCCCTCTTGGGAGGGGTTGGGGGTGGGTCTGAATGGAGTGAATTGCTTTTTACTCCCTCGATCGCTGAAAATTTTGATGCTTAAAAAAGGTAGAGTGAGAAAGAAACATTTTTGATTCAACAGTATTTTATTGCTCTTGAGGATCATGCTCAACCAAACCCGAAAATTTTTCAATCTACTCCTTGTCTGTCTGTGGTGTTTGGGATTATTCAGCTATACTTTGCCCGCCCTGGCAGATGGAACCGAACCATTAGAAGAGCGAGTTTTAAGTATCATTCGCAATCACCCGGAAGTCATTATCGAGTCCGTACAAAATTATCAACGCCAACAGCAGCAACAAAAAGAAAGCCTGCAAAAAGCCGTTTTGCAGCGAATGAAGGTCGATCCGCAAGCCTTTATCGGCGATTCTCCCACTCGCGGATCCCGGGACGAAAAAATCGTTCTGTTCATGTTCTCCGATTTTCAATGTCCGTTTTGCGCTCTGGCGAGTGAAACTGTTAAAGCGTTTATGAATCAGTACGGCGATCGCGTCACCCTCGTTTACAAGCACCTGCCCCTCAGCATCCATCCCCAAGCACCGGGAGCGGCAAAAGCGGCTTATGCTGCCGGACAACAAGGCCGATTTTGGCAGTATTATGATGGCTTATTCGCCCATCAAAAAGAGTTGGGAGAAGACTTG
Organism: Cyanobacteria bacterium SBLK; assembly: GCA_017746715.1. Lineage (GTDB taxonomy): Bacteria > Cyanobacteriota > Cyanobacteriia > Cyanobacteriales > Spirulinaceae > CCY15215. The sequence continues at coordinate 99,659 of JAGHZQ010000080.1, read as the reverse complement.
TATCGAGAACTGGCCGAAGATTACGATCTCGACTTAGAGCAATTCGATCGCGATCGCAACAGTGCTGCCGCCCGAGCGGCGATCGCTGCCGACGTTCAATTGGCGGAATCTCTACTCATTCAAGGGACGCCCTTTTTCGCCCTCAACGGCAAATCCCTGAGCGGTGCAGTTCCTCTCGAAACCTTTGAAAAGGCGTTGAAGGAATAAAGAGTAAAGAGTAGAGAATTAATAACCCATTACTCATTACCCTTCTTTTTCCAAAACGCCATTGAGAAAAATATCCGCGATGCCTTCTGCCATTTCTTTCATAGATTCTGGAGAGGCATCGGGATCGATGATGGTGCGATCGCTGAAGCCCGCGATCGCGAACATTCCCAAAAACACTTGAGCGACGATTTTGGCATCCATCTTGCGATAAATCCCCCTCTCCATTGCCGTTTCAAAAAATGCCTCCGCAACGTCGGTCATTTTATCAACAATTTCTTCTTGAATGCGATCGCGCAGTTCTGGATGAAATTGCGCCTCCATAAAACAAACCCGCATGAGATCGTGACTTTCTCGCATCCGCGTCATTCGCCTTCGCATCACCTGCGCGACGGCTTTATAACTTCCCATTTCACTCAATTCTGTCAGCAAATCCGTGAGAATTTCTACCCATCCTCGCGTCGCTACTTCCACTAAAATTGCCTTTTTATTGGCAAAATGACGAAATAACGTTCCTTCTGCTACATTTGCCGCCGATGCTAAGTCTCGAGTCGTCGTGCCATCATAACCCTTACGGGCGAATAAGCGTTGAGCCGCTTGCAAAATGCGAGTGCGGGTACCCTCTTCTGCGGAATTTTCGATCGCGGGTCGTTTATGAAAAACTGCCATAGCTTTACCGTGCATGGGGGGTCTTCTTCAGGCTAGCGCTTTTTGTCTTTGACGCGAGCAATTACTGTAAAACCTTCACAAAAATTTCCTTTCTCGTCAATTTCTGCAACGCTTTGCCCAATTCATCTTTATTAAATTATTTATTGTAGATGTCTATTATTATTTTTCCCTTACCTTTAATTATTTTACAACTTCTCACCCTCTTTATCTGCATTGCCCTAGAAGCGATCGTTCTGCAACAAAAGTTAAGATTAACCCGCAAACAAAGTATAGAATTCTCAATCTCGATTAATCTTTTGTCAACTATCGCCTTATGGTTCGTCTTTTTCGCCTTTCAGACTTTAGCACCGGAAAGCCAAAAATTACACCTTATTAGTATTATTTTATTCAATAATTTATACAATCTCGATCGCTGGAGTACAATTTATCCCGTGCTCACTCTTATCGCTATCATGATGTTTGCACTTGTAATTTTTGTTGAATTCAAAGCATTGCAAATGTTTCAAACGCTGTTGCAAATTTTTTCCGAACAGAATGCTAGTAATCAAAATGAATCCATGCCTTTGATTAACCGAATTAATATGGCAATTCTTCAATCGGATTCTGAGGCACTTGCAACGGTTTTTCAAGCCAATATTTTAAGTTATCTCGTTATTATTATACTGATTGTTTTGGTTAATGTATATGGAGCATAATGAAAGATATTTTTGATAAAATCTGGGGGATTTTCAAGCCTCCACGAGCATATTGCTGGCAAACTTTGTTTTGTTTGAGTTTATTTTCGGCATTGATGTCTGCGATCGCGCGGGGATTTATCGGAGAAATTATTGCTATTTTTGGCTATTTACTCTTGATCGTTAGCTTTGCTTGGTTGGGAATTGAAAGCCGTTGGCAATCTACGCCTTGGCTCGTTTCGGCATTAATTTGCTTGTTATTATGGGGATTGTTGAAAATACAACCCCAGATTCTTATTCTGTTGTGGTTTCCTCTCTCTGCAATTGTGGCTTCGCTAGCAAGTTTTATTACGCGCAATTTAGAGTTCAAGTTTCCAAATCCTCATGAAGGACAAGAAATTGTAATTTTACTAGAAATCCAAATTTTACTGGCTTGTTGGGTTCAATTTTATTTTCTCTGCAATGATTGGTTGCAGCAATATCCCAGTCTTCTTTCTGAAAATTTTAATGAAAGTCAATTGATCGTACATTTCGATCTTGCCCCCCTATCTCAACCTCGGGGTTGGTTGATTCTTGAAGGAATGCAGCGCTTGCTCGAACAACAAGTGAACGATCGCCCTTGGATAGAAGCAATAAAATGGTTGCAAGATAGCGATCGCGAAGGTTTTCTCTCGGCCTTTCAGCGGCAAATTTTAGCAGAACGCGATGCTCTTTCGGAAAGTTCTCTGTGGGTATTGGAATCTCAATTTTCTTCAACGCCCTCGGGATACCAATTCAAATTAATTGCACAATGGAAAGGTCCTCGCTCTAATACAGTGAATGATATTACAGAACTAATTTGCGATATTCATAAAGAAGAAGATGTTGCTCGAATAATCTGTAATATCGTTCAAAATAATGGTTTCACGAGTCAAAAATAAAAACTATTTTGAGATGCCAACTCCCATCGCGATCGCGGATAATTAAAATCTGTTTGATAAACTCGCGGAAATAAAAGCGACGCTCGGATTCGGATAAATCTTGCCAAAATTGAGGAAAGGAAATTTCTTGGGCGATCGGTTGTAAATTATCTGGAGGTAGTTGCGCGAGATTTTGTTGCAGTCGAGCTAATTCTGCTCGTAATTTATAGCTGCGAAGATTGGCAGTGTCCTCATCGAGAATACCTTGAATCTGTAAATCGGGAATGTGCTGCAAAATCGCTTCTTTTTGCGCGATTTCTGCCGCGATTTCCTGTTTGGGATTGAATTCCTCTGCTCGATTGAAGTTCGCGATTGCTAAAGGGAGTTGCTGACAGATTTGTTCGATGGTTTTTGTCAATACTTCCGTGTAAGAAACTCCTTTACATCGATTGCTTCGCGAACAATGTACGGGACGCAAATATAAATATTCCTTAACATTATTGCGAGGCTTGACTCGAGTAATTGTATAATTAGCCATACATTCATGACAGATCGTCAACCCAGCCAAAGAACGAGGTGCGCTGGCGGTTCGGGAAGGCAAACGACTATTGCGACGCAATAGGCGATCGACTTGTGCCGCTTCTTCGCGGGATACAATTGCTGGATGAGTATTGACAATAATATGACCATTGTGATAGCGAATATCGCCGCGATAAATAGGATTGGTCAACCAACGGCGACCGGTCGTGACAGAGATTTTTTTACCATATTTCTTTTCCAAATAGCGGACGGATTCTCGTAAAGAATTGTAAAGCAAATAACGATCGAAAAAATCTTTCACCACTGGGGCCGTGGAACGATCTAAAATATAGCGATCTTTACCCCGTCGATAACCATAAGGCGCTCTACCCGGGGGAGGTGCGGCTCTAAGGCGATTGCGGGCGTGACCTTGACGAATGCAGCGACTGCGGCGATCGCTCTCAATTTCTGCGAGGATGAGAGAGAGACGATATCGAGATTGAGGATCGTCGTCTGAGGTAGGAGTCCGATAATTCTGTTCGGTGGCAATAATTTTAATTCCCACCGACTCCAGTTGTTGGAGAATGCCAACAACGACATCGAGGGTATCTCCCAACTCCTCCAAGCGGCGCAGGAGGAGATAATTGGGGGGAATATTTTGACAATCTTGCTGGAGTTGTTGCAATTGGAAGCGATCGCCTAAATCTCGATAAACGCGATCGACTTCCCATCCCCAAATCTCTAACTCGGGAATCTCTTCAAATGCGGGATCTGCATAAAGATAGGCAATAATTCTCACTATTTTCCACGCTGATTAATCTTTCTCGATCGATCCGGTCGCTATAATTGATTAATTTCAATAACGTTACCATCGGGATCTTGAATAAAAATTGCTGCTCGACCAGAAGAACTTCTCTGTAAGGGCCAATGTTCTGCCTGCAATCTTTGCTCGAGTTCGTTGAGATTGTCAACATCAAAAGCAATGTGGCCATTCCGTCCCCATTTCTCTCGATTGGCGATACCTCCGACAAAATCAGTATTCGCGATTAAGTGAATTTGATAATCTCCGATTTGATACCAAGCGCCGGGAAAATTGAGATTCCTCGGAGCAGGAGAAAGCTCGAGTATTGTCTCGTAAAAATGTTTGGCGCGATCGAGATCGGAGACGAGCAGGGCAGTATGCAAGCATTGCGTAATTTTCATGGAATCGCAACAATTCAAATTCAAACACTTCAATCCTACTTTACACAGTTGTGGTAAAGTAGGATTGAGTTTTAGCGTACTGCCATTGGATACTAGGCCGTATTAGAGTACCCTATTAGAGTACCCTATTAGAGTGCCGTATTAGAGTGAAGTACCAACGATTGAATCAAAGCTCGAGAATCAAAGCTCGAGAATCAAAGCTCGAGAATCAAAGCTCGAAAATCAAAGATTGAATAAACAATTCGATCGTAGCTTCGTGTTTCTACCGCCGAAGCCTCCAGAAAAGTTTGTCTCTCTTGGTCTTACTCAGCATCCACAGGCAGAATTCTTTCTGACCCGGGATTTTTAAGGTTTTAGCCGCTTAGAGTTGGTGTTCCAACAATGTTGAAATTAATGTTGAAATTATAGCACAAACGGGTTAAAACCCATAGCGTTCAATGACCCTTGATTAAAATCAAGGGATACCTCTCACTTTCTGCCCTTTGGTTTTAAGACTTTGGCTTCAATGATTCGCTATAGCAAGAGGTGGTTTTGCGGCTTTCTTTTGCGTCACTTGGGGAGCAATGCTTCTCAAGCTCGGAAAGAGAAAGTGGTTTTCTTCGACATATTGAGCGCCAAATAATCCCTTTTCAGCCCAAAAATAGCGATCTGTGGTATGCTCGTTCCGCTTTACTATCAATAATGCAGGGGGAACAATACATCTCGCAGAGATATACTTACGAGCTGCAGTAACGGGTTTATCCTCGCCACTCTCGAGATTAAATTGAGGTACTAGCTCTAAAATTTTACGCCCCTCTTGGCGACGGCGACTCTTGCGTTTGCGTTTCCTGGCCAATCTGTCTACCTCCTCTTCTCGAACTTAAATTTTAAGATTTGATTTGGGTTCATGAGTCTTGTATGCTGAATTTGCAATCAGAATTTGCAATCATTGGATTTACAACCTTTTGATTTGTAATCCTAGCTACAAAACCGTGGCTAGTATATCTGCTTTTTTTCAAAAAATCAAGGGGTTTTGTAAAAATAATAAGTTTTGATGAATGCAGTAACAAAATCCGCTTATCTCAGATGCTTAGTTCGCCTTTGCTTGCATTGCTTTTAATTACCTCACTTTTTGTGAAGCGAGATGACTAGAAAATTGCAGCTAATGGTTGCAACAATGAGAAAAATGAATTTTAGATTTGCTTTAGATTTTATCATTTTTTAATAATATTGACAAGAGGCTAGCTCGATATTGATGGGAAATTTTCTGCGATCGCCCCGAGTAGGGCAACGGTATTTATCGTAAAATATTTGCAGTTGTTGGGATCGTCATGTTTATCGGACCGAGTGCGGAATTTGTAGCTCTGTGTCAAGCTCAGGTATATCTCTTAGTCCAAGGATTAGGGGCAACTTGGTGTGCGGTTTACTTAACAGAAAAATGGGTAGAAGGGGTTAATCCGAATCTGCTTCCGGTAGTTGTTTATCCGGAAACCGGCATCGTTCGTTATTCTGGAGAACGAGCAGAGAAGGGGACGGATGCCTGGCAGCAAGTCGATGATTTTCCTCTCTATTTGCCTCAATCTCGGCGATCGCTCGCGGGAGAAAGCGAGACGATTTCAGATCGCATTCCAAAAACTGAGTTTGTCGAAGCCGAAAGTACGGTTCGAGATGTTTGGGGAAAACGGCAACTCATGTTACCTCTTCTTTACGAGAAAGAAGTTTTAGGGGTTTTGGTTGCGAGGAGAAACGATCGCGAATGGGAAGAGCAAGAGTTGGCGCAAATCGAACATATCGTAGAAACCTTAGCAATCGCCCGCTTTCTCGATCGCCAGCAGGTTTGGTCAAAAGAACAATTGTTGCGACAACAGCGCAGTATTGCCGCACAACGCGATCGCTTTGACGATCTCCTGCACCAACTTCGCAATCCTTTGACGGCATTGCGAACTTTTGGGAAACTATTGCTGAAGCGGTTTTTACCTGGAGATAAGAATCGCAACATGGCAGAAAATTTACTGAGAGAGAGCGATCGCCTACAAGCATTACTGAAACAATTTGACGTTTATCTCGAGGAGATGGGGCAAGATACTGAAGTCTTTGAACCTCCCTCAACGCCGAAATTATTGCCGGCAGAAAGTGAAGTTTCTCCTCTCTCTCTTTTGCCAGAAGCTCGCTTAAGAATTGAAGATATCGAAGTTAACGCGATTTTAAATCCCCTATTAGAATCGGCAGAAGCGATCGCCAGCGATCGGGGTTTAAAATTTCGGGCCAATATTCCCTCGGATTTGCTCCCCATTCAAGGGGATACTAATGCTTTGCGAGAAGTCTTGAATAATATTCTCGATAATGCCCTTAAGTATACGCCCTTTGGGGGCTGCGTGACCCTAGAAGCAGGATTGGAACACGAAAACGGACTCATGCAAGGGATTGCCATTCGAGACACGGGATACGGTATTCCCGAGGGCGATCGCGATCGCATTTTCGAGCGTCACTATCGAGGCATCCAAGAAGAAGGAGAAATTGAGGGGACGGGGTTGGGTTTGGCGATTGTTAAGGGATTGGTCGAACAAATGCACGGGTTTATTGAGGTATCGGATAACGTTCGAAGCGATCGCGATGCTTTACCGGGTACAACGTTTACGATCTGGTTGCCTTTAGCTTAAAATCAACCCAAATGCGGCCAATTTACTGCGATTCCCTCAGCCTTTTTTGGCCACAATAAACACCGCTTTATTTTTACCCGGTTTCCATTGATAATCGATCGCAAAATCAGCATTCGTCAAGCTCGTTACTAATTCTTGTTCGGTGAAAACCTTAACGAGGGGAAATACACCCAAGAATTTTCCAATGGGAGCGATAAACTTAAAAAACGACATATCATCCCCAAGGCACGCCGTACTCGTCACAAAAATACCATTGGGTTTTAGCATTTTATAAACTTTGGCGATGGCTTCTTCTTTGTTTTGCAGGAGGTGTAAAATACTCAATCCTAGGACGACATCAAAAGTCTCATCAGAAACCCTAAATTCATCGATAGTCGAGCATTCAAAAGTTATATTGTTTATATTCTCTGCTTCAGCTTTTCCGCGAGCAATTTGAATCATATTTGCAGAGATATCAATCCCTTGAATGTGTTTGACATAAGGTGCATGGACGATCGCCGTCGATCCGGTTCCGCAGCCAAATTCAAAGACTTGCATATCCGACTGAAAATATTGGCGCGTAACCTGTAATTTCTTTTGGTAAGATTCCTCATCGGCAACGGGTTGCTTTGAGTAGCGTTCTGCAATTCTATCCCAAAATTTAGCCGAGCGATCCATGATTGCCTCCTCTGTACTGTTAAAACTCTATACGACGATAGATTTCTCTCATGGGAAGTTCTAGATCATTTAAACTTTGTAGGACGATCGCTTCTTCAATGCGATCGCAAACTTGCCATTGCCAGCGATTTTCATTTTCGCGATCGCCATTATAATATCGTTCTAAATAGGGTTCGTTTTGGCTGACGAGAAGATATTCGCAAAATCCGAGTAGCGATCGATATTTTCTAAACTTTTCCCCGCGATCGTATCCTTCGGTTGAAGGGGAAAGCACTTCAACAATCAAGCGAGGATTGAGAATTTCATCTTGGCGATCGCCATTAAATTCTGGTTCTCCTTCAATGACAAAAATATCGTCATAAGTACCGCAATTAAACTGAGGAATCCAGATTCGCAGATCGCCATTATAAGTTTCAAAAGTCGTATCTCGCAGCGCTACATTCAGAAAAGTTGTAATATCTACAGCAATGCGACTGTGAGGGGGAGAACCTCCGGGCATAATAATTATCTCTCCATTATTATATTCATGGCGTTCTTCAGCGATTTCTTCTCTTGCTCGGTATTCGTCTGGCGTTACGCGAGTAACGGATTTGTCTGGGATAATATTGGGGGGATGAGTTTGGGCAATAACCATGCTTGGACTGAGCTTTGGGGCGCTCCTCGTAATGATTTAGAGTTATTGTACTATTTTTGGGAAGCGATCGCCTCGCAATTTTTAACTTTAAACCCATTTACTGGTGATGAAAAAAATTAATCTTGAAGAATGCGATCCGAAAGTTCGCGAATTTTTTTCCCAACTTGAAGGTAACGAAAATGTCATTATCTACAAAGATGAAAAACCGTACTATTTTTTCGGCGAAATTGATGATTTTTCAGAAGAAGTCCGCAGTCTGAGCAATAATCAAGAATTTCTTGACTTTCTCGATCGCTGTCGTCAACGTGGAAAAACTGAAGGGACGTTATCTCTGAGTGAAGTTCGCCGAAGACTAGCACTTGAATCTTGATTTTTGTAAAGTGCGATCGCGGCGATCTCAGAACTGCTAAAATTGAAAAGTAGTAGGATTTTTCATTTAAGCTCATGTCACCCTATACGATCGCGCTTACAGAAGAAGTTTATGAAACTCTCCTAGCCGTTGCTCGAGAACAGGGCTTAACTCCGGCGAATTGGATTGCGTCTCAACTTCCCGTACAACCATTGGAGAAACAGCCTTTATCTGAAGGTATCGAGGATTTAATCGGTGCGATCGATTCTCAAGAACAACCTTATCATCAGTTCCAGAAAACAGAGTTCGGGGAACAAATTGCTGCTAAATTAGCCAAACAAGGACTGAAGCGATCGCCATCTTAGATAATGATTTTAACCGATACAGGCCCGTTAATTGCTCTAATTGATAAAGGACAAGGAGACGCACATACTCGATGCGTTGCCACTTATAGAACATTTACAGATCCTCTTTTAACAACATGGCCTTGTTTCACTGAAGCCATGTATTTTCTATTGGAGTTGAGAGGTTGGTCGGGACAGAATGTATTATGGGAATTATGCGATCGCAAAGCATTGTATCTCCACGATCTGAGTGAGTCAGAACGTCAGCGAATGAAAGTGTTAATGGGAAAATATAAAGATGTTCCTATGGATTTAGCCGATGCTTCTCTGGTTGCTACAGCAGAAAGCCAAAATATTAAGCGAATCTTTACTTTAGATAGCGATTTTTATATTTACCGACTCTACGATCGCGATGCTTTTAAAGTTACCCCTTAAGAATATTGGAATAGGATGAGGCGATCAATTTTTCTCAAACTTACTTTTTTATGACTCTCTCAAATAATCTTTGATTGAGTCTCTTATACGCCTCCAAAAAATCATCAATTCTTATATTGAGGTCATCACCAGAACGAACTAAAAAATCAGGCAAAGGATCTGAATTTTCTACACTTTGATTGTCATATTGACAAAATTTTTGGTATTCTTTATCTAAAAGAAATTTAACTAACTCACGCATCCAAGCAATATCATCACGAGAATCAGACAAAAAAGAATCATATTTATATTGAGGATTATATAAGCTGAATTTTTTACTTTCTTTTTTTAAGTTCATTAAAAATTCATGTTCGATTTTTGAAAAATTCTTTCGTATTTTATTAAGATTATATTGGTTTTGATCTTGATACCAAATAGGATCGAGTCCTTGTTGACGTTGAGCTTCACGTATTTCTTCCTACATTTTTATGTATAAATTCAAATCGACTAAAATGTCTTTAAAATCTTGCAGTGATTCAAAAAATTCAACTATTTCATCTGCTTTTTTCTGTTTTGCTTTTGCTTTGTCTTCTTGCTTTGAGATAAAATAGCCAAGCCAACCAGAGGCAATTGTTAGTATAGAAGGCAGAATTTTTTCATCGAACAAATAAGCAAAATATGTTAATGAAATCGTTGAGAGTATCAATAGAATAATAAATACAAATCGTAATGTTTCATCTTGTATATTCCAATTTTTACGTATTTTATTGAAATTTTCTCTTAATTTTTTCTCTTTGCGAGATTGATAAATTAAATCTATTGTTGCAACACAAAAACTTAGAATAAAAACAACAATAAAAAACTTAGAAGGATTCATAGTTATGTTATTTTCGTGAATTATTTTTACATAAAAATTTAATTGCATTGTATTAGTTATTTCTGATCTAGTGATAAGTTTATTTGAGAATTTTTTGTATGAGATGGGGATATAAAAATCCCCATTTATTTGCCTGAATCACTGCAATTTTTCCAGCAATTGTGTTTTTGCCGTTTCCAACGCCTCCGCTAACTTACTCGGATCGCGGCCTCCTGCTTGTGCTAAATTGGGACGACCGCCACCGCCACCGCCGCAAATCTTAGCAATACCGCCGATAAATTTACCCGCTTGCAGTTTCTTTTCCTTATTAACTTTCGGACTGAATGCAGCGACTAAACTCACTTTGCCTTCTGCGGGAATCGAACCCAAAATCACCGCACTTTCCCCTAATTTTTGTTGCAATCGTTCCGCCGCCGTTTGTAACGCCTTCGGGTCGATTTCTCCTAGGTTGGCAACCAATAATTTAAACTCTCCAACCGCCTCCGCTTGGGATAACAATTGGTCGGATTTGGCGATCGCCAACTCATTCTTAACCGCTTCTAATTCCTTCTGCGCTGCCTTTAAATCCTCTTGTAATTTAGTGACGCGATCGCACACCTCCTCCGGCTGAGATTTAAAGCGATCGCTCAACTCTCGCACCACCTTATCCCGCACGTTCAAATACTCCAAAACCGCAGGACCCGCCACCGCTTCAATGCGTCGCACTCCCGCAGAAATCCCCGACTCGGACATAATTTTAAACAACCCGATTTCTGCCGTATTTTTAACGTGGGTTCCCCCGCACAATTCCATCGAAACTCCCGGAACATCAATAACGCGCACCACCTCGCCATATTTCTCCCCAAACATGGCCGTTGCACCCTTTAATTTTGCCTCATCCAAAGACATTAATTCCACATCTGTCTCGTGTGCTTCCGCGATCCAGTTATTAATTTGTTCCTCAATTTGTTGCAATTCTTCCGCAGTTACGGAACGAGATAAATGAAAGTCAAAACGCAGGCGATCGAACGCCACTAAAGACCCTGCTTGAGAAATCGATTCATCGACATACTTTTTCAAAGCGGCCTGTAAGAGATGAGTTGCGGTATGATTGGCTTGAGCGCGACGACGACAGGCGCGATCGATGCTTGCCGATACCTTTTCCCCCGATCGCAAATATCCCCGTTCCACGCGACCGGAATGAACGAACATTCCCGATTCTTTCTGAACATCTTCGATGCGAATCACCAAATCGTCTCCAGAAAGATAACCGCGATCGCCAATTTGTCCGCCAGATTCCGCATAAAATGGCGTGCGATCGAGAATAATTTGCACCTCCGTTCCCGCATTGGCCACCCCGACGGTTTTTCCTTCTACCAAAACCGCCTCAATGGTTGCTTTTGCCTGCGCTTCTGTATAGCCTAAAAACTCCGTCGAATCCACCTTTTCCGCCAACTTATCCAAACTTTCTTGCACCGTGAGATCGATCGCTTCATGCGCCCCTTGGGAGGTTTCAATTTGTTTTTTCAGAGCGCGGTCGTAGCCTTCCAAATCAATCTCAATTCCTTGTTCGGCAGCAATTTCTTGAGTTAACTCCAAAGGAAAACCGTAAGTGTCATAGAGAATAAACGCATTGTTACCATCCATAACATCTTTACCAATGCCCTTGACTTTATCAAGGATTTCTTGTAGTAATTTTTCGCCTCGGGTTAAAGTTTTCCCAAAACGAATCTCCTCATTTTTTAACTCCTCCTTAATCATCGCCTCTCGTTCCCGTACATTGGGATAAGCACTCTCAGAAAGCTGTATGGCAGTTTCGGCAATTTGCCCCGTAAATTCTCCCTCAATTCCCAATAAACGACCGTGACGAACGACCCGACGAACGAGACGACGCAAAACGTAACCGCGACCCACATTCGAAACGCCAATTCCATCAGCAATCATGTGAACTACAGAACGGACGTGATCGCCGATGACTTTCAGCGATGTTTTTGTTTTTTCATCCGCTTTGTTGTAGTCGATCTGGGCAATTTCCGCCGCCGTTTTAATAATCGGCAAAATCAGATCGGTCTCGTAATTGTTGGGAACGCTTTGCAAAATTTGCGCCATGCGTTCCAACCCCATTCCCGTGTCGATGTTTTGCTTTTCTAAAGGAGTTAAATTACCTTCTGCATCCCGATTGTACTGCATGAAAACGAGATTATAAAACTCGATAAACCGCGTGTCATCTTCGAGATCGATATTCTCGTCGCCTTTTTCGGGATGAAAATCATAGTAAATTTCCGAACAGGGGCCGCAAGGTCCCGTGGGTCCGGATACCCAAAAATTATCCTCATGTCCCATGCGCTGAATGCGATGTGCGGGAACGCCAATTTTATCCCGCCAAATGGCAAAGGCTTCATCATCTTCTTGAAAGACGCTGGGAACGAGGCGATCGCGAGGCAATCCAAACACCTCCGTAGAGAGTTCCCACGCCCACTTTATCGCCTCTTCTTTGAAATAATCCCCAAAACTAAAATTACCCAACATTTCAAAGAACGTATGATGTCTCGCCGTTCGTCCCACATTTTCAATATCATTCGTGCGAATACATTTTTGTGAAGTCGTAGCGCGGGGTTGTGGTGCTTTTTTTTGTCCGAGAAAAATCGGTTTAAAGGGCAACATTCCCGCGATCGTTAGCAGAACCGTGGGATCTTCGGGGACGAGAGAAGCACTGGGTAAAATTTTATGTTCTCGTTGGGCATAAAAATCTAAAAATTGTTGCCGAATATCGGCACCTGTTAGGAATTTCGGTTTAAAAGTCATTGGATGTTTTTAGAAGTTCAATTGCGCTGGTATTGTTAACGGAAATTCAGGATAAGAACCCACTGCAAAAACTCCAAATTGAAAATATTCCCAGAATATGTCTGCAACCCGCTCAACGATAAAACCGTGGCAACAGTATGCAGGGGGTTTGGGGGAGGCATCTCGTCCCCCAATGGGGGATCTGGGGGGCTAGTCCCCCAGAGAGATTTACTGCTCCGAGCAAAAATTTATCAACACTCTGGCGTTTTTAACGATTGCAATCTCTTAACCCGAACCGACGTATTTTTAATATTGTGGCATCTTTCCCGAACCTTGCGATCGCTCTCCCAAGATTTTCTCTAAGTTTGCCCCACTCTACCCTCGATCGCCCTTCATTGTGAGACTCTAACCCTCACATCCATCGCAAAATCCGTCGCTTCTGCCGCCACGATATCAATTTGATAATCTCCCGATCGCGATGCTTCCACTTCCCATAACACCACCTTTTCCGCCTCCTCCATCAATTGACCGTTGGGATAGCGAATATTCATCGTCGCGCGACCGGACTGCATTTCTGCCGATAGGGTTTGTCCCTCTTCCACAAATACCAGATAGCGCTTGACGCGATCGGGGGAAGTCGTCCCGAACAATTGGATTTTCGATCCCTCAATATTGGGAGCAACCTCCACGGGTTCCACATCATAGCGAGGTTCTTCGACTTGGGGAGAGGGGGATGAGGGAGCAGGGGAAGCAGGGGGAGCAGAGGGAGAGGGAAAAGGTTCGGGGGTAAATATGGGTTCTGGGAGCGGGTCTGGCGTAAAAATCGGCTCGGGTTTGGCTTCTGGAGTGGGTTTCGGGGTGGCTTCTGGAATGGGTTCTGGGGTCGGCTCGGGTTTGGGGGGATCGGGATCCTTAAGAGCCAACGTTAAACGATAGCGATAATTATTTCTCGGTACATTGGGGATCGCGGAAAGCTCGAGGGCGTATTCTCCGGTTTCTGGTAACTCACCTTGCCAGCTTTGTACGTCTTTTGCGTCAGAACTCAATCTTTGTCCTCTCGGGTTGAAAATGGTCATCCACACCCCGCCACTTCTGGCGATCGCTTCTAGGGTTTGCCCTTTTTGTCCCAAAAATCGATAGCGAACTCGGTCTTCTGGTTTGCCTAACCCCGATCGTTCTGTAAACGGCCGACCTGTAGAAATAACGATGCTGCGTTCTATCAGTTGAGGGGGGTCGGGGGTGGGAGTGGGAGAAGGGGAAGCGATGGGAGAAGGGGAAGCGATGGGAGAAGGGGAAGCGATGGGGGAAGGGGAAGCGATGGGAGAAGGGGAAGCGATGGGAGAGGGAGGAGGAATCACGATTTCGTTATCTTGAGGCGATCGCGATTTCAACCACCACGTAACCAAACCCCACGATCCGACTCCCGTCACCAAACTGATCGCGAGGGTCATGCCTAGAAAAAGCAGGGGATCGAAACGGCGTTTTACGGGTTGGGGAACTGAAGGCTGTTGGGTTACGCGGGTTTGAGCGGGTTGTGGGGAAGGATTTCCTCCCACTGGGACAGTCGCCATTTGGGATAATGGTGCGGGAGGAGGTTGGGTGAGAATGAAATCCCCTTGCAATGCCTGCAATACTGCCGTTGCCGAAGCATAGCGATCGCTCGGTCGCTGACTCAACATCTTCTTTAAAACCGTCCCCAACGGATCGCCAATCTCAATCCATTGCTGCCAATTCCAGATTAAATTTTCCTCATCGAATAACTCTCTCGGTTCCCTCCCCGTCATCAACACCGCCATCGTTGCCGCCAGACTATAGAGATCGCTACTGGGATAGGCTTCTCCTCGTTGAAATTGTTCGCTGGGAGAATAACCGACTTTACCCACTACCGTTACCCCTTCGGGACGATGGGGAGATTGAATGAGAGTAACGAGTTCCTTCACGACCCCAAAATCGATCAATACAGGCAGGCCGTCTTCCTCTCGCACGATGATATTTTCTGGGGAAATATCCCGATGCACGATCCCCTGACCGTGGAGATAGTCCAAAACCGGGAGAATTTGCTCTAATAATCGCCGTACTTCCCCTTCCACAAAAAGCTCCCCCATTGCCAACCGCGAACGCAATAACTCCCGTAAGGTTGTGCCTTCAATATAATCCTGTACCAAAAACCAACTCCCCTCCTCTTCAAAAGTAGCGCGGAATTGAGGAATTTGAGGATGTTGCAGGTGATACAGAGTCGCCGCTTCTCGTTGAAACAACTCCCGATACTTGGCGAGGATTTCTGGGGACGAGCGATCGGGGATAATTTCCTTGAGGGCGCACAATTCGTTAAAACGCCCCGTATCTTCGGCGAGGTAGGTGCGGCCAAATCCTCCCCGACCCAAAATTTTTTTCAGGCGGTAGCGTCGATCGAAGAGTTTATCGGGGGTGAATGACATGGGTTAGGGAGATAAGGAAATTTTCTGAGTGGACTCGAGAGCATTTACGGATGTCTCTTTAAATTTTGCATCCTTCGGTGCAGTTTGGACGAAAAATTACCTGTAATTTCGGTAATAATGCGATCGCGAATTTGGGTGGCTCTTCACGAATTCCGCTCTAATTTCACAACGCAATCTTCACCGTTTCCTCTTTATCGATTCTTTAACAAACTTTCGTTATTCTTTATAAAAATAAATTCTCTCATAGCATAATCTGAATGGTAAGATGGCGGTGAAATGAGGTTCTATAAATTTGCCGTGAGCCGTATTGCAACTGTTAATCTTCAGCCAATGCTGACCCCTCTTTCCGATAATAATCGCCTTCGGTTATTCTCGGGTTCGGCGAACATTCCCCTCGCGAGGGAAATCGCCCGTTATTTGGGGATGGATTTGGGGCCGATGATCCGCAAGCGTTTTGCTGATGGAGAACTCTACGTCCAAATTCAAGAATCGATTCGAGGGTGTGATGTCTATTTAATTCAGCCGTGCAGCTATCCCGTTAACGATCGTTTAATGGAATTATTAATCGTCATTGATGCCTGTCGCCGAGCTTCGGCCAGGCAAATTACGGCAGTGATTCCCTACTATTGTTACGCGCGAGCCGATCGCAAAACTGCCGGGAGAGAATCGATCGCCGCCAAATTAGTCGCTAATTTAATGACCGAAGCGGGGGCCGATCGCATTGTGGCGATGGACTTGCATTCTGCTCAGATTCAAGGTTATTTTGATATTCCCTTCGATCACGTTTACGGTTCTCCGGTACTCCTGCAATATTTGCAAAGTAAGAATTTGCACGATCTGGTGGTGGTTTCGCCAGATGTGGGGGGAGTAGCGCGGGCGAGGGCATTTGCCAAAAAGTTAAATGATGCGCCTCTTGCTATTATCGACAAGCGCCGTCAAGCTCACAATGTTGCCGAGGTGATGAACGTGATCGGCGACGTAAGAGGGAAAACGGCGGTTTTAGTCGATGATATGATCGATACTGCGGGAACGATTACCGAAGGAGCGAAGTTTTTACGGGAAGAAGGAGCGCGTCAGATCTATGCTTGCGCGACTCATGCGGTCTTTTCGCCTCCTGCGATCGAGCGTCTTTCGAGCGGCGTTTTTGAGGAAGTTATTGTTACCAATACCGTTCCCGTTCCCGATGCTAAACGATTCGAACAGTTAAAGGTAATTTCCGTGGCTAACTTAATTGGCGAAACCATTTGGCGCATTCACGAAGATAGTTCTGTTAGTAGTATGTTTCGCTAATTCATCGAACAATTATCGGTAAATCGTTAATTATCAATGTAGGGTAATTGATAGAAAAGAGGGTTAACTATAAACCCTCTTTTTTAATGGAAATCAGTAATCTTGCGATGGGTTATGCTGTTGAAATCAGCTACAGCTTTCGAGATTCGCATTGGCAGCGCTCAATCATTGGATCTAATTCGAGGTTGGCCTCTTGTGACGTTGTCGATGCAAATAAAGTCCAAAACAAGCACCCATTAACCAAATGTAGGATATAGATGGCTCGGGGACAGGATTTGCGACTGAGATATCAATATCCCCAATAGTTAGACTGGTAGGAGCGATGAACCCATTAGTGGCATCAATACTGAACGATCGAATCGAAAGGTTAGACAAGTCCGTCACAAAACTAATATTTGAGTTATTCCAATTGCCATTAAAAGAACTCTGAATGCTGTCTGGATTCACTCCGTTTGAGCCGTTGAAATCGGTTGTCGAGAGCGACGATCCCAATTGGAAGATTGAAGAACTTGTATCAAGCACCGTTGTTATGCCAGCACTATCAACCACAGTAAACGTCCCCATCGTCTCGCTAGAATCTAAGTCAAGCCAGTCAATTTTAAAGCCATTGAGAGCAACAGGGTTTATCGTACCCGTTTCGAAGAACTCAAACTTAATAGAGGAACCGGGACGGGTGTAATTCAAGTCACCAGTGCTGAGCACCATTGTTTGAGTGCCAGAGACTTTTATATCGATCCCCAACTCAGCAACGTCAATATAGGTGTGACTATTACTCGTCTGAAGCTCGTCAAGTGAGAGTATGCCATTTGGGACATCAGTAGAAATCCCTTGAGTATTCCATGTAATAACTGCTGCGCTTGAGGCACTAGGAATAAGAAGAGAAGTCAATAATCCTAAAAAGAGGTGCTTGATCATGGTGTATGTGTTTAAATTGTATCTACTCTTAAGATTAGACTTTAATTATAAAATAACTTTAACGCGATCGCGCATCGCCGTAGAGCACGTTAATGAAATGTAACGCACAATCAAATCCCGAATATTCTGTGCTATTGATGATGGCGATCGCCCTTCCTCCCTCAACTCTTTTAACCCCGCGATCGCTTGGGAAACCAGAAAGCGATCGCACCAAACCAATCAAAAGTTTGCACGATCGCATCTCTAAAAATAATCCCAACCCGTGCCGATATACCCAAACTCCAACACGCTCGGATGCAAAATTTCTGCTAAAATTTCCAACGAATCCACCAAGCGCGGTCCCGGACGATTAAAATAAGCATTGCCATCGGTAACATAAACGCGATCCCCCTTCACGGCCTTTAATTCATTCCATCCAGAGTGTTGTTTTAAAACTTGGGATTCTTGCCGCGTTCGTTCCAAATCAAAACCGCAAGGCATCACGATCATCACATCGGGATCGGCTTGTTGCAGTTCTTCCCATTTCAGATAGGGGGAATGCTTTCCCGTTTCCCCAAATAAAGGTTTTCCCCCCGCCAATTCTATCAATTCGGGAATCCAATTTCCCGCTCCCATCATCGGTTCTGTCCATTCTAGGGCGACAACGGTGGGTAAATTCTTCAAGGCTAAAGATTGCACGGTTTTCTGACAGAGTTCGACCTTTAATTGAAGTTTAGTTAAAGTATTTTGAATGGGAATCTTAAAGATTTTTCCCAGTCGTTCGATATCTTCCCAAACTTCGCTTAATCTGTTAGGTTGAAGGGAGATAATTTGCGCTTCAATTTGAGTTAATTCCTTTAATGCGCGTTCGACTTCTCCCAAGCTCACCGCACAAACATCGCATTGGTCTTGAGTCACGATGTGGGTGGGTTTGATTTGAGCGATCGCATCGGCATTTACTTCATAAATACTCAATGCTTTTTTAACTAATTCTTTCACATCGCGATCGATTTCGCCGCTCGATTTATGGCTATTGAGTCGTGCGGTCGTACAAATGGGCAAGTTTTGCACTTCTGGCGGATAATCGCATTCGTGCGATCGCCCGACTAGATATTTTGTCAGTCCCAAAGCAGCAATGAATTCTGTTGCTGCGGGAAGCAAAGAAATAATTTTCGGTTCTAAAAGATTATCCATTCGATTGCTGAGGTGTCGCTAACGCATCTTATCAGAAAGACTGGACTCAAAAAATTTCATTAGCGCTTGCGCCGTGTCGTCCATCCCATCAAATTCGACTCCAAATCGTTTGCCATTGCCAGAAACATGAATATTGTTACATTGAAAGCAAAAAGAAGCAACCCACTCGCGATTGAGTACAAGGGCATACTCGGGAGTGTGGCAGCGCATTTGATGCCCGTGTTTTAGAGTACAAAGCAACATATCGAGCTCGAGAATTTGCACGTCAGACAAATCGCATTGAGGCGAAAGACTGAAAGTTAGCCAACCATTTGAGGTAAATTGATTGCCAGAGCGATCGATGATGCCAAGGACGGCACTATTAATTGATGTAGGGAGTTTCAGCGCATTGTAGAGATTTACCCGTTCTTGCATAATCTAGGATTATATTTTTAATGCGATCGCGTGAATCGCGATCTCAAACAGTCAGAATAACCTGCTGCTCGATTAAATATTCTAACGCCTCAATCGGTCGGTAAGCAGAGAGTTTTTGCGTGGTTTGGGCCAGAAACTCGGCAACAACGTCACTCGCATGTCGAGGAGAATTATCGGCAGAATTGCATAAATGGCAAAGACGATACAAGTCATGAGGAGAAAAATATCGTTTTAACTGCTTTAAGCGAGCAATGGCCCGAGAGGACGATTGGAAGTAGAGACCTGTTGTTGGAAATAGTGTAATCTTTCCCTGACGGCGCTTCCAAAAAGGAGATGCCGGCCAGCGAGTTTCTTGACTATAGTATTTTCGGCGATCGTCTAAATACAGTTCAAACTGATGTCGGGTTTGGAGAGAGTAGGAATGAAGCGCCTGTTCTTGCCCTGCTCGGAATTGTCCGATCGCTTCGGCCGCATCGATTCCCGCTCGCAAGGCCTTATAAATGCCGGCAGAAGAGAGAGGATCCACCTTAAAAGCAGCATCGCCGACAGCCAGCCAATCCTCACCGCTCATTATGTCCAAATATTGAGAAAATGCAGGCTGAATCTCGAGTTCGAGGGGTGGGGTGGCACCTTCGACTAACTGCCGCACGTGATGGGTGCGATCGAGAGCTGACATCCATGCGTTGGGACGAGATAACCTTTGTTGTTGGACGATATCGCGATCGCTCATCAAGGTAACAATAATCCTATCCTCGGGTAAATGCGCTGCATACCACCAGCCCGACTCTACGGCTTCCACCAAGGTATAACCCGGTCTAATCGCTATATCAAATACAAAACTTCACTAAAAACATAAAAAAATGAGTCGAGTATTTTAGGGAATTTAATAAACTGCAAAATATGCTACGCTAAGAGAGTTAAATTATCCGATAAAGCTACTATCAATAATTTTGTTAGTCGAACGGCGATCGCGTTGGCGATCGGAAGCAAGACCGAAAGAGCGCAAAAGTGAAGGCGATTGCGAAAACCCAATCATGAGTTAACGCGATCGCCTCCCAATTCTCATTTTTTTAGTCGCCCAAATCAGAAGCTAAAACAGCCTCGAGTTCCCCGATCGGGACTGTTTTAGCTCGATAAATCGGTTGTTTCTACAATCGTTCTCGGAAATACTGCCGATATAACTCGCAGCTGGTTATTATGCCATCCTCTTGTTGATTGACGAGTCCCAAACTTTGCAGTTGAAACGCGATTTGGGATTCCAGCACGAGAGGACGATCGCTATTCAACACTTGCCGATAAGCTGCAAGTAAATCGGGATGGGTTCTCAACCAATGCAGCTTCTCGTGCAGGCGATCGCTGACAATACTGCGATCGCTTGCCAAATTAGAGATTAAGTCCGACCAATCAAGATCGTCGCGCACTGCATGGTAGAACACCTTTCGCACTAAGTCGGGAAAGCCTCCCAGTTGGGATTGTAGGCGATCGACTTCCGATGAGGTCAGATACAACCGATGATATCCGGCCAGTTGCCGCACTTGCAAAGCATTAAAAGGAGGGACAACTAAGCTCGAGCCAATATCAATCGGAGTTTTGCTCGTTTTTAAGAGAAGATGAACCTCAGTGGAATAGACCAGCACGATCCGCAGTTTTTGCCACAACGGATTATCTTTCCCCTCCTCGTACCACGATCTCAACAAGCGAAGAAAATCATTGGCAATCGTCGGATGAGCAAACAGGCGATCGAATTCATCTAATGCCAAAACGATGGGGACTGGACTGCGAGAGAGAAGATACTGCTTGAGGTAAAGGCTGCAATTAGTCAAGGCTCCGACATCATCGCGCCAAAATTCTTGCAAATAAATCTCATTCTCAAACTGTTGAGTAATATTCGCACAAAACCATCGTACAAATTTCTCTACAGAGCTTAAAATTTGGGTACTGGCAACGTTTAGGCTCAAGCGAATGGTTCGATAGCTTTCCTTTTCAACATCGTTGAGCAGTCGAACTAAAAGCGAGGTTTTACCGACTTTGCTCATCCCTTGAAGACATAGCAAAGCTCCTGATTCTAACAATTCTTCATATCCCAACTGTTCTAAATGCGGCCGGCGGACGTAAAATGGCGATCCCAGAGGAACCGGACCATCTGCACGTTCGAGTTTCATTTCAGTGGGTGGAGAGCTTTCCCAAACCAGAGCATTTTTTTCAAGGACGCTATAGCAATTTGCTTTTGTTACTTTTTCGCCAAAAGTCTCCGAAAGTATTCTCCACAGCAAGGGAATAACTTTCTTTTTCAAGTAGTTTGGAGAATAGTTAAGTTCCGAGGCAATTTGTTCGTAGGTTTTAGTGGGATTTTGGCAACACTCTTGCAAAATAACTTTTTGTAAATGACTGAGCGAAAAACCCATTTTATAGGCAACTGCAACTTCTGCAAATTCAATTAATTTTGTGACATTCATGGTCAAATCGAACATCGAACAGCGAATATTACCGAAGTCTCTAACCAATTCCAATAAAGTAACTATAGATACAACTCTAAGCAATTAGAATTCCCAAGAACACAAAGCAAATATACTTAAAAATAAAACTTAAGTAAATCAATGTAATATTATTGAGAGTGGCTAGAGATAATTACTCGCTGCGTGGGAGAAAAAACTCCTTTTCTTTTTCAGCATATTCTTATGATTTAGTCCTGAAAATCCACCCAATACCACCTATTAACAATCCGATAATCTACCTTGAATTTGATATATCGCACAAAAGAAAGGGATTGTCAAGTTCCCTACATCCACCTTTTTGAGTGTTAGAAGTCTACCTTTTTTCGAAAAATACCAACGAAAAGTATTGTTGTTTTAATCAAAGAATGAGATATAAACAATTTTTACTGTTAGAGGTCAATGAAGAGAAAATTTGAAGACTCCAATAAGGAACATTATAGCAAAAGATAGAGAGAGAAAGAGGAGAATCCGAAAAAATGATGGTTCTTCTCTCTTTCATCCCTCTAACCTCGAATGCTATTTTTTAGAAATTGCCCAGAAGGGAATATTTTGACTGGCATCCATTTGTACGCCTTCTACGCCATTTTGGACGAAAAGGTATTCCTTGTTTTGCCAGAGGGGAACGTAAGGAACATCTTCGGCAAGGGTTTCTTGCAATTCTTTAAAAATTGCCTTGCGCTTTGTCGGATCGGTTTCTTGGCGTTGTTCGTCAATGAGTTCGTTAACGCGATCGCTATAATAAAACGATCCTTGGGTTTGGGAAGCGCCTTCAGAACACCCCCCCTCTTCCGAGCCTTTGCTACAGCTTAAGAAAGGTTGTACGTAGTTATCGGCATCGAGGAAATCGGGATACCAAAAGACCATTGTGGCAGGATAAATGCCTTCCTTGACATTCTTAAAGAAGGTTGCCCCATCTACGGTTTCCGGTTCGATTTTTAATGCGCCTTCTAATTCCTGTTCGGCAAAGGCTTGTAAAGTTTGGGCGGCAAGGGTGCGACTATTAGAAGAGGAGGGAAACCAAATGGGAACGATAGCAGGATTGCTGGCAGAATAGCCGGCTTGTTCTAAAAGTTCTTTGGCTTTGTCAACGTTCGCATCTCCATAGGTTTTCTCGAAAGTTGGTTCGTAAGCGGAAAAAGATGTGGGAACTAAGCTATATAGTTCGTCAGCTTGACCTTTAAGTACTCGTTCGTTAATCAATTGACGGTTGACAATTGCCGCGATCGCTTGGCGTACTTCCAATCGATCTAAGGGTTCTTGGTTGCGGTTTAAGGACATAAAAGCGACTGCCGTACCGGGCGCTTCGATGACTTTTAATTTGCCTTCACCGTCGTCTTCTAAGAGACTGGCAATTTGATCGGGATCGAGGGATTGGGAAGCAATATCGACAGCAGAGGTGCGGACGGCATTAAAAAGATTGGCAGAGTTATCGTTGTAAATTTGGATATCTACGCCTTTATTCTTCGGTTTATCTCCCCAGTAGTTTTTAAAGACATCGAGGCGAATGGTATCGCTGGAAAATTCTGCAAGGGTATAAGGTCCGGTTCCAATTAATTCGTTGGGATTGAAGTTTCCTTCTCCAATTTCATAGGCTTCTGGAGATACCGCGCAAGTTCCGGAAAAGCCCAATAAGGCAGGGAAAGCGGCAAAAGGTTTTTGGAGTTTAATCGTCAATGTTGTTTCATCGATGACTTCGATCTCGTCGATAATATCCCCGAGAAGAAAAGAAGGTTTTCCGCCATTTTTAATAAAGCGATCGAGAGAGAATTTCATCGCCTCGGCGTTAAATTCAGTACCATCATGGAAGGTAATATCATCTCGCAGGGAAATCGCATAAGTTAGCCCATCTTCGCTAATTTCTGGCATTTCCGTGGCAAGGAGTGGCTTTAAATCCGTCGTTCCGGGTTCGTAAGCGTAGAGAGTTTGGCAAACATTATAAATAATCGCCGATCCGGCAATTTCGTAACTATCGGCAGGGTCGAGGGTGCGGGGTTTGTCTGTCGTACCGAGAGTGACGCGATCGCCACTCGTAGAACTGGGGCTTTCTCCAGAATTAGGTGTTGTGGTATTGCAACCGACAACGAGGAAGAAACAGAGCAAAAATAAACTCAGGAAGCGTCCTAAGGGTAGGATGGTAAAAAATCTTTTTTTCATATTCGGGTTTTCACGATCGGCTTTGAGTCTAAAGATTTTACCCGGTTTTGTCCTGAAAAAACGCGATCGCTTCTCAATGCAATCGTCGCTTCCCTAAGAAAATCGATGGGTTTTACCTTTAAGGATCGACCAACCGCTTTGTTTTAGGCGTTTTCGGGCGCGATCTCCGTTCAAGGTCGCCAAATAATTGGGCGGCTCCCAAGGATGAATAACGGAATAATTTGCTGGATAGAGTAAAGGTTTCCAAAAGCCTTTCCACAACCGAAAAATTTCATAGCCGCAGGATTCTAAAAATTCCGATGCGGGAGTGGGATAACCTTGATGAGATTCAAAGAAGATATCGCGTATTTTTTGAGATTTAAGTAAATTTTCTGCACCTTGAAAGGCAGATAATTCGTGTCCCTCAATATCGATTTTTAAAACACCGATTTTTGTTTTATTCTCAACTATATTATCTAATTTATTTAACTCTACCTCGTAAATCTCTAAAGTTTCTTGGCGATCGACGGCTTCTTTATTTTCAATAATTGCCGCCTCTCCGCGATTATAGGTAGGCAACCTTAAAAAACCCGTTCCTACTGAACTCGATAATGCTATTTTTTTTGCTTCGATACAATTCCAGCCTTTGCGATCGCGCCAAGTTTGTATATTATATTCGAGTTCGTCAGCAATTACCGGGCAGGGTTCAAAGGCAATAACTCGACCGGATTTACCTACTTTTTCTGCCATAATCCCCGTCATATAGCCGATATTCGCACCAATATCGATCGCGGTTTCTCCAAGCTCGGTTAATCGCCACAGAGATTCGCTTAAAGCCAAGTCATAAACTCCCATAATCCATAAAGACCATTCAACTTTATCATCGGGGTTAGGACGAATGCGAAAAGGCATTCCCCAAGGTAAATTTATATGTCTAAACTCATCAATCGGCTGGTTGGGAGGACGACGAAGGCGACGATAAATTTGCAGGGGTTGTAAAATATATTCCGGACGATTTAAGTAGTGCATATTTGTTGTTTGTCATTGGCTACTATCTCTATCTTGGACTTGGTGGGGGAGTAGATTGAAATTCTTAATTCTTAATTCTTAATTATTTACAAACTTAATCGCTCTTTCTTGTGCCGAAATATTCTCCTTTGGCGACCATGTTTCCATGCGTTTTTTTGCATTTTGTCCCATTTGTGCGAGTTTGTCCTTTTGGGGTATAATCAATTGTAATATGGCGCGCAGTTTGTCAATATTGCTCCACGGATAAATAAAACCTGTTGTTTCCGGCTCGACTAATGCCCTCGCACCAACGCGATCGCTAACAATAACGCCGCATTCGCAGAGCATCGCCTCGTTAACAACGACACCAAAGGGTTCGTATTCGGAACACAAACACAGCAGATCGGCTGCTTTATAAATGGCAGGAAGTTGACTCTGATTGACAAACCCCAAGAATTTAACCCGATCGCCTAGCTCTAATTCCTTGACTCTCGTTTCTAGTTGCGATCGCATTGCCCCATCTCCAACATACAACAAATAGCTATTGGTAACATTCGCTTTGGCAAAGGCTTCGAGAATATCTTGAGGACGCTTCCAAGGCTGTAATTTCGCGCAGAAAACTAAAATGGTTGCATCATTGGGAATTTGCCAATCTTGACGCACTTTGGTGCGATCCACTTCTGCTGCTTTTTCCAGCCACCATTCGTTATCCGCTACAAACGGCGTAATAAAAATGCGCTCTTCGGGAATGCCCAAATCGGCGATCGCTTCTTTCCCAAACTGGGTCGAAACTAAAATTGCATCGCCGAGATTGTAAATTTTAGGCAGGAGAAAAGGCTTAATTTTTGCTTTCCACGATTCACCGCTTCGAGAAGATAAACGACTGGTATCCGTACTAAAAATAAAACCTTTTCTTTGCAATTTTGCCGCCAATGCTGTCAGCCAAAAACTTGCATAAGCATATCCCGCATAAACAATAATAATATCGCTTTCTCCTACGAGTTGCATCAGTTGAGGATTAACCAGGCCAAAAAATCGATTTAATCCCGGTTTTGGGGAAATATTGGGAACGCACACCCAAGGATATCCTTCTAATAAAGGCACATCCCATGCAACCTCCGTCGCAAAATCGCGATCGCGGTAAGATTGTGCTCCCTCCAAAGAACAATAAGCGACCCGAAAATTCCATTTTTGTTTGACCATGAGGCGAAACAACGGAATAATATAGGGAATGGGATGAGAAACGACGATCGAAATGCGGCAAGAATGAAGGTTTGCAGACAGATTCATCGAAAAGTACTTGATGGGTCTCCATTCGCTATTTTAACTTTATTCTCCCTCTTTGTATTCCTTATTTTCGGGTCATGAAAAAAAGCGTTAAAGTCAAACCCAATTCCAAACGACAAGAGATTATCGAACAATCCGATGGGAGTTTGTTGGTTTATCTTAAATCTCCACCTGTAGCGGGTAAAGCCAATCAAGAACTGATTAAAATCCTTGCCAAACAATATGGCGTTACGCGATCGCAAGTTACCATTAAGAGCGGTTTATCCACGAAAAACAAGTTAGTTGAAATTGCATCTTCATCACTCTGTTTTTCTTAAAGGTGCATTTTTCTGACGACTATCAACCTTCAAGTAGTACGATAAAATCCAGCAAGCGATGTGCCAATTCTAATTTAGTGCAAGAGTCGATCGCTTCTTGTCGTCCGGTTTTGTCAATGAAAATCGCTTGATTTGTCTCGCTATTAAATCCGGCTTTGGGAAGATCGATGGGATTTGCCGCGATCGCATCTAAATTTTTTCGCCGCAATTTCTCAAATGCAGGCTTGACAATATCGCCAGTTTGTGCAGCAAATCCAATGAGTTTTTGATGGGATTGTTTGCGCTTGCCTAACTCGGCAGCAATATCGGGAACGGCACTCAGGGGAAGAGAAGCAGGAATCTCTGCTTTCGGGAGTTTGCGATCGCTATAATCGGCAGGTTTCACATCCGCAACTGCGGCCGATAGAATCCCCCAATCTGCCTCGGGAAAAAATTTTAACATCGTCTCATGCAGTTGCGCGGCACTGGTAACGGCAATGCGGCAGGCAGATCTAGGAAAAGAGGCGAGTAAATGGGACGAGATCGGAGGGTGAACGAATGTGACGGCAGCACCGCGAGATAAAGCCGCTCGTACTAGCGCAATGCCCATTTTACCCGTAGATGGGTTGCCGAGAAAGCGAACGGGATCGAGATGTTCTCGCGTTCCTCCCCCATTGATGAGAAGGCGTTTACCTGCCAGATCCTGCTTGCCTCGGGTGTAGAGAAGGGAGGTAATCGCGGGAATCATTTCTGTAGGTTCTGCCATTCTCCCCGTACCGACGCGATCGCAAGCCAGCAATCCCATACCCGGCTCGATGCCATGATAGCGCGGATCTTGCAGGAGTTTCTGCCAGTTTTGTCGGACGACCAGTTGTTCCCACATCTCCGTATTCATAGCAGGGACGAGGAGAATGGGACAAGGAGAAGCCAAAACAGTATTGGTGAGGAGATTATCCGCCAAACCACAGGCTAATTTTCCGAGGGTATTTGCCGTCAGGGGAGCAATAACAAATAAATCCGCCCATTCTCCCAATGTGATATGTAAAGGGCGAGAATGAGTAGATTGCCAAAAATCGCGATCGGTATAAGCAGGATGGCGACTGAGAGTAGAAACCGTCAAGGGGGTAATAAATTGAGTCGCGCAATCGCTCAAAATAACGCGAACTTCAATTCCTGCCTTAAAAAGAGTTGAAATAACTTCACAAATCTTATAAGCAGCAATTCCACCGGTAATGCCGATTAAAACCCGTTTAGCTCGAAGCACTGGTAACTGTCTTGATACGCATTCCCTTGGCGAATGCGTTGGCGTTGGCGTTCGCGAAGCGTCTCCGAAGGAGTTAGCCGCTCCCAAGGGGCTAGCATCTTCGCAGGAGTTATCGCCGGGGTCGCATTGCTGGTAACTCTTCGACATGCTCTGAGCATTGCTGGTGAGATGGTAACTGAATTACGCTTCATCATAGGCTTCAATATCGAGGAGATAGAGATAGGGTTCGACGAGCTCGGCATTGTGAAATGCGATTGCTCGCAGTAAATGCCAATCTTCTAAGGCTTCAAAAGGATTGCCATAGTCGTCTCGATCCAACCGTTCTGCGAGTTGTGCTACATCTTCTGGAGCAATTTGGGTAATATCCAAATTTGAGTTTAAGTTTTGTTTCGGATTGATTTTTGTTGCCATGCCCGCCATCGCTGCACCTCCAAGAGAAGCGAATATGTTGCAAAATTTATTTGCTTCGATATATCTCCATCCTTAGATATTATATCAAAATTGAATGAATTATTTCTCGCTTCATCAAATTACAAAATTACCATTGAGGATTGCGAGCGAGGAGCGCTTCAGCTTGTTGGCTATTTAAAGGTTTGGCGAAAAAATAGCCTTGACCGTAGCCACATCCCAAACTTCGCAAGCGTTCGAGTTGCGTTGCCGTTTCAATTCCTTCAGCAATGGTTTCCATACCCAAATTATGAGCGAGGGATATAATGGCCTGAACGATATCCAAATTCTTGCCATTTTCATCCAAGCGATTGATAAAAGAGCGATCGATCTTCACAGTATCGATCGGAAAGCGATGTAAATAACTTAAGGAGGAATAACCCGTACCAAAATCATCAAGACTAATTTGAATTTCTCGGGATTTGATTTGTTCTAAAAGATGAACGATGGATTCCGGACGATCGATAAGAACACTTTCAGTAATTTCTAATTTCAAATAGTGATTGTCTAATTGAACCTCTTGCAATATCGTTTCGATCTTTTCAATGGGATTGACTTGGGAAAACTGACAGACTGATAAGTTAACGCTAATAACGGGTAATTGACCGTCTAAGTTAAGAGAATGCCATTTTTTCAATTGTTGGCACGATTCTTTCAAAATCCAATCTCCGAGGGGAATAATCAGTCCCATTTCTTCAGCAATGGGAATAAAATCATCGGGAGGAACGAGACCTCGTTGAGGATGATTCCAACGAATGAGTGCTTCAAAACCAATAATTTTCCTTTTCCTTAAAGAAATAATCGGTTGATAGTAAAGTACGAATTCTTTCCGTTTAAAAGCTCGCCGGAGATCGTTTTCTAAATGCAACAAATTCAAGGCTTGTCGGTGCATTTTCGGATTAAAAATTTCGTAACGGGCTTTTCCTAATGCTTTGGCTCGGTACATTGCTGTATCGGCATCTCTTAACAGATGTTCGGGTTTTTCATAACAAATCGTCTCAGTTTCAATACCATAAAATTGTCGGTATAAATTGTCATGACTGAGAACAATTCCGATACTGACATTAATAAAAACTTCGTATTCGTAAAGGTGGAAGGGGCTGGAAAGGCGATAGTTAAGACGTTCGGCAATTTTAATGATTTCTTCTTTGCGCTCGATCGCCTCGAGTAAAATAGCAAATTCATCTCCTCCTAAACGAGCGAGGGTATCCTCCGATCGCAAACAGGTTTGCAAGCGTTCGGCAACGGCAACTAATAAGCGATCGCCAATATTATGACCGAGGGAATCATTCACCCGTTTAAAGCGATCGCAATCGAGAAACATAACCGCAAAACTATAGTTTTTTTCAAGTTTTCTTTTAAGAATAGCTTCTTCCAAACGCTCGATAAATAGAGAGCGATTGGGCAGTTGGGTAAGGGGATCGTGCAAGGCTAAATGCAGTAATTGTTCCTGTGCTTTCTTGCGTTCTAGGATTTCGCGTTCTAATTCAAAAGTTCTTTCACGAACGCGTTTTTCTAATTGATTGTTTAAAGTTTGCAGAGAAATTTGTAGCCGTCGAATCGTCAATTGATTTTCGATGCGAGCAATGACTTCTTCAAATTGAAAGGGCTTTGTAATATAGTCAACGCCCCCAATTCCAAAAGCCCTAACTTTATCAATCGTTTCATCGAGGGCGCTAACAAAAATGACCGGAATTTGAGCGGTTTTGCCATCTGACTTGAGACGTTCGCAAACCTCATAACCGCTCATCCCTGGCATGCAAATATCTAATAAAATCAGATCGGGAGGAGCAGCATGAGCGCCCATTAGTGCCATATTCCCGTCAATTGCCCCCCGTACTTTATAGCCGCGTTGCGATAAAGCCGTGCTTAACAGGCGCAGGTTGTCCGGGGTGTCGTCAACCAGTAAAATATCTGCTTTGGCTGCCGTGGTTCGATCCATTGTTATTGATGTTGATTTTCCGCTTTCCCAACTTAATTTTAGGCCGGGGATCGTTTCAATTTTCAATATGAATTATCTCGAATCCGATCGCCACCAAATTTTAATCGTTCGATCGGCACTACAACTGACTAAACTATTGCCCCCCGAACTTAAAGCAACAGACATAACGCGATCTTCGTGTTCGCTTAAGGTACAAATTTTTGCTCCCGTCTCGATTTGCCATAATTTAATCTTGCCTTCTCCATCGCCGCTTAATAATGTTTTTCCATCTTTGCTAAAGGAAACAGTACTCACAAGAGCGTCGTGTCCGGCAAAAGTTTGTATGACTCGTCCGGTTTTTAACTCCCATAAGCGGGCAACGCCATCGCTGCCACCACTGGCAAAGGTTTCCCCATCCGGACTAAAAGCAACCGTTAAGATTTTATAAGATTCTCGCAGCGATCGCACCAATTGACCGCTACCAAATTGACGAATTTTAATCGCTTTTTCCAAACTGCCCGTGACTAAAATTTTACCGTCCGGACTGATGGCAAGCGATGTAATGGCGTTACCATAACCGGAAATTTGACGCAATTCTTTACCCGAATTTAACTTCCACAAGCGCACCGAGCGATCGGCACTGGCACTGGCCAAACGTTTGCGATCGGGATGAAAAGCAACGGTTAAAACCGTATCGGAATGACCGCCAAACCAACCGCCAAGGGTGCGAATGTGCTGTCCGGTTTGGGCATTCCACAGTTGAATCGTCCGATCCTTGCCACCACTGGCAATAATGCGACCATCGGGAGAAATGGCGGTGCAATAAACGGGAGACCCATGTTGAAAAACCCGCAATTGCTGTCCCGTACTCAACTGCCACAATCTGACAGTACCGTCATAACTGCTGCTGGAAAAAATTCGCCCTTGGGGATCGATGGCGATCGCGGTAACGACATTAACATGACTTCTTAACGTACCCGCACAACTCCAAGGGATATTAGGATTTTGTTGTTCGCGATGGCGATCGGGGGGAGAATAGGTGGAAGTTTGCCCCCATTTCCGCTTTAATTCGCCAACGCGACGCAGATCCGCATTGGCTTTGCGATCTTTGCCCAAAATGGAATAAACAAACCCGCGATATTTATAAGCCTCAATATAATCGGGCTTCAAAAAAATCGCTTGGGAAAAATGGTCGAGGGCTTCTTTATAAGATTCTTGCTTGGCTTTTTTAACGCCTCGCTGATAATGATATTCTGCTTCGGCGGCTTTTTTCTCGCGTTCTTGCCTTTCAACTTTCGGGACGGTAACGGGATGCGCCTTCAGATATTCGTAAGCCTCGTTAATCTCTTTAATCTTCTCTTCTGCTTGTTGTTGGCGTTGGGGTTCGTCGGGAAAGCGATCGGGATGCCATTCTTTGACCAGTTTCCGATAAGCCTGTTTGATCTCTTCGGGGGATGCACCGGGTTCGAGTTCTAATCGTTCATAATATTGATTCATGAGCTTGGCAGTCGTAAGGCGCGATCGCGGAATAAAATGGAGCAAAACGCACCAATTTTTTTTATTGTACTAATGGTGCGTTACGCTGTCGTCAATACAATCTACCGATCTGCTTGCTGAGTACGGTTCAAGAAAATTGATGCTAATATTTTTGAAGAAAAACCTTATAAAATTAATGGCTATGGTTACTCAAACAATGGTGCAACCTTCGTCTTGGGTTGAAGCTGGCATACAAATCCAAAAAGTTAGAGAGCTTAATCTCTTCAAATTCACCGATGAGCTGCAAGCTCGTCTCGAAACCCTAATCGATCGCAAAAAAAATAATGTACTGACTCCAGAAGAAACGGCTGAACTTGCTGGCATCACCGAACTCGATCGTATTTTCACTCTCATCAATGCTCGTATTATTGCTGAATCATGACCATCAGCCGTGCTCTTCGACAACGCATCCGACGACGTGCTGACTTTTTTTTAATCCCAGAGAGGGAGAATGGTCAGAGCATTTTATCTGGTCTGCTGATGGACAGAGAATTGAAGGGATTACTTCCATTGGACGAGCCACAATCGAGCGTTTGGATATGAATGACGATCGCCATGATGATGGGTCGATTCAGCGTGCTCGTCGTTTTTGGATTCGCGGGGGTTGGCATCCACCGAGTAACGATCCTAGGCGATCGCTTTAGCCTGTTACGATCGTGGAGACTTAGGAGAATTCGCCAGACAAATCATAAGTAAGAAATTATTTCTCAACCTCCCTTGTCAATTTCAGAAAAATCATCTAAAATATCTCATAGTTATACGTAAATTACCAAGGTATACATACAAAAAGAACAATTATATAATTGAATATTTGAAGTCATCAAGAGGAGTGGCAGTTCGAATTTGCCAAGGTTCAGGAGCAAGGTGGACTCCTAACTTTCCACCATTATCGACCCGCCGGAAATGGCGTTATTTTAATAAAGGAGGTGATGGAAATCACTAAATTTATCAAATTCCTACAAAAAATCTTAAAATCAGATCAATCAAACTATATTCTAGAAGAAAATATTAAACAAGAGTTTGAAATCTGTAATAAGAAAGAACCTGATGGATATTCAGCTCCTCTAATCATTTAAGCAAATCCCCCTAAACAGTAGGGGGATTTTCAATTTTTCGCTCCTTTTCTTTCTGAATAAAGAAATTAAGCAAAATTATCAAAACCCATGTTTTTCCTCAGAGTTTGCTAGTCTGAGAGAAGAACTTTCTTGATGCGGTTGGTTTTGTAGCACCTAACTTCGACCCATTCCCAACCCTTATCCCATGAGCTATTGCTTGAATCCGCAATGCCAAAAACCCGAAAACGCCGAAGCCGTTAATTTCTGTCAGAGTTGCGGCGGCAAAATTTTGCTGCGCGATCGCTATCGGGCCATTAAACCAATTGGTTCGGGGAGTTTTGGCAAAACCTTTCTCGCGATCGATGAAGACAAACCCTCAAAACCCCATTGCGTCATCAAGCAATTTTCGCCCCAAGCGCGGGATCCCGATTCAATCGAGAAAGCCTCAGAACTCTTTGCCCGAGAAGCAACGCGCTTGGATGAGTTGGGAGATCACGACCAAATCCCGAATTTATTTGCTCACTTTTATCAAGACAAAGAACAATATCTCGTTCAAGAATTTATCGAAGGAGAAAATCTAGATGCAGTTTTAAAGAACAAGGGCAAGTTTGACGAAACACAAATTCGCGAATTTCTCAAGAGTTTGCTCCCCGTTTTGCAATTTATTCACCAACGTAAAGTCATTCATCGCGATATTAAATTAGAAAATATTATTCAGCGCAAAACCGGTGAATTGGTCTTAGTTGATTTTGGGGCGGCAACAGGAAGTAGTGCAACCTCTTTAAAAGGAACGGGGACGGTGATCGGGACGATGGGTTATGCACCTCCAGAACAAATTTTAGGCAAACCCACCTATGCCAGTGATATTTATAGTTTGGGCGTGACCTGTTTGTGCTTGCTGACAGGAATGGATCCTTTAGATATCTACGATCCCGAAGAGGAAATCTGGCGGTGGCGCGATCGCGGAATAGCGACCGTTAGTGCAGAATTGGGCTATATTCTCGACAAAATGGTGGAAAGTACCCGCAGACAGCGTTATTGCTCGGCTGAGGAAATCCTCCAAGATTTAAATCCCGTTCCCGAGGATCCAACCATTCCCGTTTCCCCCCCGAAAAGCGCGATCGCAGAGAGTTCGTCGGAATCGACTTGGCAGAAATATCGGGAGTTTGCGGGTCACGAACATCAAGTTTATTCCATCTCTTTTAATCCTAAAGGAAAGATGCTGGCGAGTGGCAGTCGGGATAGCACGATTAAATTATGGTCTCTATCGACGGGACGACTCTTACAAACGTTGAAAGGACATGCAACTTGGGTCAATGCCGTTGCTTTCGATCGCACCGGACAAGTTCTCGCCAGTGGCAGTGGCGATAAAACCATTAAATTGTGGTCGATCGGTACGGGACGGCAAATCCAAACGATTTCCGGTTACTCTCATTCGGTGGATTCTCTGGATTTTAATGTTAATGGGCGCATTCTTGCTTGTGCTGGCGATGGCAAAACCGTAACGGCGCGATCGACCAAAACGGGGAAAGTCTTGCAAGTTTTAACGGGACATCAAAGTTATGTCAATTGCGTTGCCTTTAGTCCCATTGGCAATATTGCCGCTAGTGCGAGTTGCGATAAAACAGCAAGACTTTGGAATGTGAAAACAGGGCGTTTATTGCATGTTTTAGTCGGTCACGAAGGCTGGTTGAATGCCGTTGTATTTAGTCCTGATGGGGAATTGCTGGCCACGGGGAGCGTCGATCGCGCGATCGCGTTGTGGTCGGTGCGATCGGGGAAGCTGTTGCAAAAATTTTCCGGGCATTTAAGCAAAGTCTATGCCCTCGCATTTAGTCCGGACGGAAAATTGCTAGTCAGTGGAGGAGGTGATGGGATTAAACTCTGGTCGGTTAAAACGGGGAAAGAACTATCCGGACTCGGATATGACTCTGAAGAGATCTATACTGTTGCCTTCAATCCGGGGGGAAATATAGTCGCGGGAGGAGGAAAAAGTAAAATTGTTTTATGGAAGAGAGAAAATTGATGCAACGAACGCTTTTTTTACAGAGGATAAGGCACTCGCGATTGCTCTCAAAACAATTTTTATATATACTCCCAAAACAACTGCAACAATGGGCGATTTTCTCCTGCTCGAACATCTCGAAAATGGCCAGTTCAAAGAGCTTTATTACAATCAATTTCCCTTACCTTTAGAGTCCGGAATTATTCGCATTCCTTCTCCTATTACTCTAGAAAAAGGTAAAACTTATGAATGGCATTTAGCTATCATTTGTGACCCTGACGATCGCAATGCAGATGTTGTTGCCGGCGGTATTGTTAAGCGAATTCCACTCTCTCCTCAGTTAAAATCGCGTATCGATCGTGCCTCTCTCGTAACAAAATTACAGATCTACGGCGAAGCGGGACTATGGTATGACTTTTTTGCTTTTCTCACAGAAAATCAACAGCGATCGCGAATCTTTCGCGAAGCATGGCAAACCATTTTAAAACGGGAATTCGGTCAAGAGAGTCAAATTCCTCAAGCTCAAATCCTTTCGTGCTGTTCGACAATTGCCAGAGATAATTAGGAGGTTACAGGCAAATGCACTCGAAGTTTATTTTTAGACTGAAAAATTCAATTTATTCAGTGATTCAGTTATGGAAATCACCTTCACTTTTATTTTGGGATTGCTGATTGGGTTAGGAATTTGTGCCATTGGGCGATACCAAGTGAACCGTAAAGCCAAACATATTCTGGCTTTATTACCCCAACGTGCGGAATTTGAATCTTCTTTACCCATTCTCTCTCGCTTGCGCGGAGCCGTGAATTTACTGG
Source organism: Cyanobacteria bacterium SBLK (assembly GCA_017746715.1). Lineage (GTDB taxonomy): Bacteria > Cyanobacteriota > Cyanobacteriia > Cyanobacteriales > Spirulinaceae > CCY15215. Next base: position 64,324 of record JAGHZQ010000080.1, on the reverse strand, counting down.
CGCGATCGCATAGGGAACTCGAAGAACAATTGATACAATTACAAGCCGCGATCGATATTGCCCCCATCGGTTATTTGCAAATCGATCGCTTGAATCATTTACTGTGGTGCAATCGCTATTCGCGACAGCTTTTAAAAATCGATCGCTGGAATCCCGATCGCCAACGCTTATTATTAGAATTAGTTCGATCTTACGAGCTCGATCGCCTCATCGAACGAACCCGCAGGAAACAAACACCCCAACAGCAAGAGTGGGTCTATCAAAGCATGCCGTTTTCGGAAGAAACCGTCCCCTTTCAGGATTATTCTGTCACCTTGCGGGCCTCGAGCGTCCCTCTACCCGAAGGACAAGTGGGAGTATTTTTAGAAAATCGACAACTCCTTGTCGAGGCGATCTCGTCGCGCGATCGGGTTTTTTCTGATTTGACCCACGAGCTGCGAACTCCCTTAACTTCTATCTATCTCGTTGCAGAAGCCTTACAAACTCGCGTCGATCCGTCTTTAAAAATGTGGGTCGATCGCATTGTCGGGGAACTCGATCGCCTGATTGCTCTCATCAAAGATGCTTTAGACGTGACTCAATTTCAGCACTCATCAGAGGCAAACCTCGATTTACAACCTTTAAATTTAAAAGCGTTATTATTCTCCGTTTGGCAGACTTTAGAACCCCTCGCTCGCCAAAAATCGCTAGCATTACATTATTCGGGGGAAGAATCCCAACAAGTTCTCGGCGATCGCGATCGTTTAGTACAAGTCTTTCTCAATATCCTTGATAACAGCGTTAAATACAGCCCCGATCGCACGACAATCCGGGTTGAAGTCACAGCCCACGGGTCAGCCGAAACACCAAGCAATCCTAAATATTGGATTACAATTAACATAACCGACTCGGGATGCGGCTTTGGCGAGTCCGACTTGGAGCGAGTTTTTGAGCGCTTGTATCGAGGCGACCCTTCTCGTCAAAGTCTTGTTAACTCTTCGGGTTCGGACCTTGCTTCTCCCCGTCGGGGTAGCGGTTTGGGACTCACGATTGCCAGACAAATCGTTCTTGCTCACGGCGGTGCGATCTCAGCGAAAAATCACCCCGAAACCGGTGGCGCATGGTTACAAATTCAATTACCCGAATTTCATTAAATCTTAACATTTAATTGGTATCGCGGTTTTATACTCATATCTCGATCCCTCATCCGCGAATCCCCTTAGCGCGATCGCTCTTCCTCATTTGAGTTCATAAAAGTTTTTTAATATGGCGCTTTCTTCTTATGTTACCCCCACAACCAAACTCGAACGCTCTCTCAAGCGGATCGATCAAGATGTGTTGCGGATGGGAACGCTGGTAGAACAATCGTTTCGCTTGAGTCACCAAGCACTCTTTGCCAAAAATTTAGATGCCATCGAGCAAATTAATGCGATCGAGAAACAAATCGACGCCTACTATCGTCAAATCGAACTCGATTGTGCAAAAATTATTACCTTACAGCGTCCCGTGGCTTTAGATTTGCGATTGTTAAATGCTTTTATGCACCTCGTGCGAGACTTAGAGCGCATTGGCGACTATGCCCAAGATTTGGCAGAATTAGCCATGAAATTAGCTTCCTATTCTCCCCACTCCTGTTTGTCGGATATTGAGGAAATGTCTCGCAATGCTCAAATCATGCTCGCAACCAGTTTGATGGCTTTAACTGAATTGGATGCAAGAGCAGGGCGACAAGTTAAAATTATGGACGATCGAGTTGATGATGCTTACGATCGCCTTTATCAAACCCTTGCAGGAGCAAAAGATATTAAAGGATCGATAGAACCCATTCTATTGATGGTTTTAGTTATTCGCCACTTAGAACGCATGGCGGATCATGCTACAAATATCGGTCAGAGGGTTGCTTATATTGTCACGGGACAGAGACATTAATCAGTTATCAGTTATCAGTTATCTCTTCGACTTCGCTCAGAGCGAGCAGTTATCAATGGGGAACAAAACTAGACTTTTACAGTTTGCTTTATTACTTTTGAGTTGTTTTTTTGTGGTGGAATTGTTAGCAGCGACTTTGAGCCATAGTTTATCATTAGTTGCAGATGCAGGTCATGTTTTTTCCGATATTGCAGCACTGGGCATTACTTTAACGGCAACTTGGTTAACTTCTCATTTTGAAGAGAAAGAAGCGCGATCGCCTATTATTCGGATGCCTTCTAAAATTGAAGCGATCGCGGCATTGGTTAATGGTTTGAGTTTACTGGGCGTTGCGATTTGGGTTGGATGGGAAGCAATTGTGCGTCTCGGTTCCCCCCATCCGGAAGTGCAAGGATTGCCGATGCTATTTCTTGCCATTTTAGGATTAATTGTGAATGGCATCAATGCAATGGGTTTGTATCGTTGTAGTTGCGGCGATCTCAATTTCAAAAGTGCTTTTTTTCACGTTGTTGCTGATGTCGTTTCCTCCTTAGGCGTTATTTTTGCCGCGATCGCGGTCATGTGGTTGCATTGGTTTTGGGTGGATGGTGTCGTCAGTTTATTAGTCTGCGGCGCGATCGCTCTATTGGCTTTACCTTTATTAATGCAAAGTTTGCAAAGATTATTCAATCGACAAACAGAGAAGTTTTCTCCCATTTGCGATCTCGAACCCGCAGCGATCGAACGACTGATCTATCCATCTTTAGAAGATTTACTCAATCGTTAGAAAAAATACGGATTTTGTTATAATAATCTTTAACTCTGAGGATGAGTGGTTTCGATCATTGCCAACAAAATCCCAAATAACCCCTCCAAATCTCCAATAAAATGTTCCCCTGCCTCAATATCCACTCGTCTCCCAACTAACCGCAAAAACTTCCAATTACTTCCCGTCGTAATCGCACCATAAATACAAAGAATTTGATTTTGTTTCCGTTCATTAAAAATTTGCGCTGCCACCATTTCAGCAATACACTGGGCAATGCCCGACTTAATATTATCATTCTTAGCTTCCACCAACGCTACCACCGGAACCGCGATCTCCAACTGTTTTGGCGAATAACTAATCAGAAAATCACATCTTCCCGTTAAACCCTTAGCCTTTTCTACACTAAAATCCACCCCAGAAAAAAAGCTAATTTGACGCTGAAAATACTTTCTGAGTTCCACCATCATCGGCGCTATAATTAACTCAGATCGAGCCTTTTCCGTGTCAATCCCCAACGCCAAAGGGATATTTTCTTCTAAAATCTCCCTTAATAACTGACTTGGCGCGACCGGTTTAATCTCCTTAAAAATTTCCACTCGCTCTTGTAGAATTAAGTTAAACTCAGATTCTAGTTGTGATAAGGTAAATTCGCTGTAAGACATCGTTTAAAACTAACTTTAGGCTTTGGTTTCCATGATAGACAACTCAAAGCGACTTCATAGCAGAAATTCTAAGAGTGCCGTATTGACGCGATCGCTACAACTTCCCGAAGCATCGTGTCCGCAATTTTGTAAAAGTTTGAACTGAGAATTGGGCAGGGATTGATGCAATCGTTCGCCGTGGGTATAAGGAAACCAACGATCGCGATCGCCCCAAAGAATTAAGCAAGACGTATGAGTATTGGGCAAATTATCTCGGACTCTGCGGATCAAATTATTAGAATCGGACGAAATCCCCTGAATGACCTTGATTGCCAGTTGTAGATCTTCCGCATATCTGGCGATCGCCCCTTCCATTTCAATGTAAGGATAAGTAATCCAGTAAACATCTTCCGAGTTAATTAAAGCCGGATCCGCAACCACTTCCCGGCGAAAATATCCTGTCACCCCTCGCAGGAATAGTGCCATTTTTTGGGATAAACGCGATCGATCGACAACGCGAACGAACTCTAAGGGAAAATACCCCAAGAGGTTCATCCACCACGTGGGTAAAGTATCGAGGAAAATCGGCATATTGATGAGAACGAGGCGATCGCAAAGTTCGGGTTTTTGTTGCACTAATGCCAAGCTAATTAATGCCCCTAAAGATTGAGCGACAATCGTTGCGGGTTCGCTGCATAACTCTTCAATAATGCGCTGGAGTTCGATAATTTGATAGCCAATTTTATTGGGATGAATGGGTTTGTCAGAAAAACCACATCCTTTTGCATCGATGCAGAAAACGCGAAAATGTTCTGAGAGAGGGGCGATCGCGTGTCGCCAACTATAACTCCAACTGGCAATTCCATGCACTAAAATGATGGGTTTCCCCGTTCCTTTTTCCCCATATGCAATCTGCACCGATCTCTCATTGGCATCGGCGATTGTTAGCATTTGTTTTCCTTTTGGGAAGGTATTATCCCACCAGTTTTGCTTTGAGAATTCTGGGTTCATTTATACTTGTGGATCGACCTTATCGGTAGGAATATCGGGAGAGCGATCGATATTGTCAAAGCGATATCCCTGTTTTTCGATTTGACGGATAAATTTGTTGGGATTGATATCGGCTTCGGATGGTTTGGGTTGAGAAGCCGATTCTCGTTTAATTTGTTTGCGTTTGGATTGTCTGCCCATGTTCGGTTATTAGTTATTAGTTATTGGGTATTGGCGATCGCTTATCATTAGAGATTAAGAAAAGGAATGAGAGTATTCAAGGTTTGACGGAGGCGAAGCAGAAACACAATTTGTTCGACTGTCGGATCTAGATCCACAAAGGCTTGAGGCTGGGAGAGTTCTTCTTGCAATCGGGCATATTCCGCAGCCGTGAGGGGTTCTCCATCAATCGGCGATCTCGCCTCCAAAATAATCTCATTTCTCAACACCTCCTCGGGAATATCTTCCGGAGGTGGTAACGCTAAACTGGATCGCATGAACCCTAATAGAACCATCCCAACCCCCAAACCAAAAGTTAATAAAATATTCATATTGATTTTTTATTCAGTTAATAACGGGTGACTCTTTAGCAGGACTTCTGCGGGAGGCTTCGACGGCGAACCTTCAGAGCATCGCTGGTGACTGACGATTCATTTAGAGTCCGGGGGGGAGAGGTTCGCCACAGGACTCGTGAATTGCACGAATGCGCTCGAAAACCCAAGGATAAGTCTTGCGATACTCTGGGAGCAAAGCGAGGGGACTCAGCAATGCTGCGGCGGCGAGATCGGCAATACTCAAGGTCTCGCCGATTAAGGGAGAACCCTGCTGCCAAGACGATAGCACCTGCATGGCTAATTGCAAGCGCGATCGTGCCAATTTAACCGCCCCTGGAGAAATGCCGTATTGACGGCGAACCACATTAATCAGCAGGCGAGACAATAAAGAGGGATCGATCGCTTGTCCTTCTCCCGCCCTATAGTCATAATAAACAAAACGAGTTGCCGTCCCGATACTCTCATCGAGCCAATCTTCCAGCAGTTCCGCTCGCGTCTTTAACGCCAAATCCTTCGGGTATAAGGAGGGGACGGGACGAATCTTTTCCAAATATTGAAAGATTGCCGTCGAATCTGCGATCGCTACGGGTTCGACCGTTTCCTCGGGCAGCAAAACCGGAACGGTTGTTAAACCCGTCATTGGCTTGAGTTTAAGCGCGTGCAATCCAGGAGTCAAATTTTCAACCCGATAGGCAAGATTTTTATATCCCAATGCCAAGCGAACTTTGCGACAGTAGTGAGACGTACTAAATTGGAGAAGTAGCATAATTAAGTCAAGCGGTTGTCATTGATAATTGTTTGTGGTTCGTGAAAATGACCCGTCACCCCCTCCCCCGTTTGGGGGGAATCCCCAACTTTAACTTCTAATGTTAGGATTATGGCGATTTCTCGTCCTTTGCGGAGGTAGATTCACCTTAAGATTTGTAACCCAAGGAGATAGTTTATGATTGCTTCTGCCCGCTCTTTCACCCCCGATCGCCGTCTCAAATCGCCAGCGCGAAAAACATTGTCCCCGCGTTCTTCCGGCTATTCGCATCCGTCTTCAGACCTCGTTGGCAATGTTGTTGCCCATCCCACCGCTAATAGAACGACAGTTGCGGAAAATCGACAACAACCGCGCCCTTTGACTCCTTTCCCGGAGCGGCATTCTCTCCCGTTTTGGTTGCGTTGTTTGGTTGCTCTCAAACATAGTTCGTCGATGGTGACCTTTTGTTTGGTAGTGGCAGTCTTAATGGTGTATTCCTCAATGGTTGGAATCCAGCAGGAATGGAGTAGCGCCTATCAAAAACGTCAGTCCCTACAGCGCCAACTGCATGAATTGAGCATGGCTCGCGCTCAAATTGACAATCACTTAGGCGTAGAAGCCAAACGCAGCAATTTGCAGCCTCCAAGTCCCAGCAATACAATTTTTCTCGAACCGTCTCCTATCGAACCCAAAGCCGTACCAACATCGTCAAAATCCTCCCGAACTTTCAACCCCGCCCCTCCCAATACGCCCTTGGGCTATTAACGGAATGATGGAGAATGGGGAAGGGATAATCGGTAAAGAGAACGAGTTTTTTCTCCCCCCGCTTCCCCCTCTCCCCCCTCTCCCCCCGCTCTTGACATCCCCATGACCGATTCAAAAGTTACGTCCCTGCATCCGAGAAACAAGTCCTCAGTCGATTCTGCAACAACCCCCTCTAAGCCACCCCGCGAACGCCATCCGGCTAGGGCAAAATTGGGCAATTCTCGTTTGGTGTTGGTTTGGGCAATTCTTTTGTTGGGGATGGGAGGCTTGGGATTAAATTTATATCGCTTGCAGGCGATCGGAGCGGCTCGCTTGGCCGAAAAGGCGCAGAAACAGCAGCAGGTCTATATGCGTCCTTACGTCCCGAGGCGGCAGATCGTCGATCGCAACGGTCGCGTTCTCGCCAGCGATCGCCTCGTATACGCCCTTTATGCCCATCCCGCTCAGTTTAAGGTCTCTAAGGAGGAAGTGGCGGATCGATTAACCCAACTGCTCGATCGCGATCGTCGCAGCTTACTGGACAAATTTGCCCAATATAAGAGCGGACTGCGCCTCGCCCATAGTTTGCCAGAAGACACCGCCAATCAAATTAACGCCCTCAAACTCGACGGTTTAGAGTTAATTCGTCAATATTCTCGCCTTTACCCCCAACAAGAACTCGTTTCGGAAGTCGTCGGCTATGTCGATGTAGACCATCAAGGCCAAGCAGGACTGGAATACACCCAACAAGATTTACTCGAACCCAAAATCCGCACCCTGAGACTTCGCCGTGCCGGGAATGGAGCATTAGTTCCCGATCCCATGTCGGAAGGCTTTATCGATTTTGATGATAAGCAATTACAACTCACCCTTGATATGCGCTTGCAACGAGTGGTCAGATCGTTGCTCAAGGAAAGTTTGGCTAAATATCGGGCCAAGCGCGGCACGATTATCGTGATGGACGTGCGCGATGGCTCTTTATTGGCTTTAGTTTGCGAACCGACTTTCGATCCCAATCAATATTTCAAGTACGATGTCGGTCTGTTTAAAAGCTGGGCAGTTACGGACCTCTACGAACCCGGTTCGACTTTTAAGCCCGTTAACGTCGCGATCGCTCTCGAAGCTGGAGCCATTAATGCCAATAGTCTCTTTAACGATCGCGGCAAACTGAAAATCGAACATTGGGAAATCAAAAACCACGACTACGATACCGCAGGCGCGAGGGGTCGTCTCGATTTAATCCGGGTTCTCCAACACTCGAGCAATACCGGGATGGTCGATTTGGTCCAGCGCTTAAACATCCGGCAATATCACGAAGCCCTGATGAATCTGGGAATTACCGAAAGAGCGGGGATCGAACTACCCGGGGAAGGTGCGGGACAGCTCAAAGACTTAAAGAAATTTATTGCCTCTCCAGTGGAAGCCGCAACCACATCATTCGGTCAGGGATTTTCCCTAACGCCTCTAAAATTGGCACAACTCCACGCGGCGATCGCTAATGGCGGCAAATTGGTCAGACCCCATCTCATTCGCGCTTGGGTCGATTCTCAGGGCAGACCCCTTGCCTATCCGGAGCCTCGTTCCCTGAAAACGGTTTTTTCTGAAGAAACCAGCCGTATCGTTTTGGAAAAAATGGCGGCTTCGACGCGAGCTTCTGGCGCCAATATGAACATTCGCGGCTATCCCGTCGCCGGCAAGTCGGGAACGGCTCAAAAAGCCAGTCCGACAGGGGGATATTACGAAGATATTAAAATTGTTAGTTTTGTCGCTTCTTTCCCGGTGAACGACCCTCGCCTTGTGGTTCTTGCCGTTCTCGACGAACCCAAAGGCAAAAACATTTACGGAACGACGGTGACAGCTCCCATCGTTCGTTCGGTCATCGAAGCGGCGATCGCGATCGAAGGCATCCCTCCTTCTCAGTAAACAGTCCAATCAATTCAAAATTCAAAATTCAAAATTCAAAATTACCATCGTTGGAAAATAACAGAGAGATTATTGGCGGGCATTTCAACAACTTTGAGGACGGTGAGATTTTCAGCTTCGGCGGCGGCGATGATGGCTTCGAGATCTCGCACTCCCCACTCGGGATTTGACGAGCGCAGGGCGCGATCGAATTCCTCATTGCCCGGAGCCGTGTGCCGACCATCGCGCTTGTAAGGACCGTAAAGATAGAGAATTCCCTCGGGAGGGAGAATGCGCCCCGCCCCGGCCATTAGTCCCAAACAAGTCGCCCACGGGGAAATATGAATCATATTAATATTGACCATCGCCGCGATGGGATTGGCATTGAATTCTTCTGGGGTCATTCCCTCGGGAATCGTCCCCGCTTCCATCGGCCAGACGCGATCGCAAGCATTGAGGAAGATGGGAGGATGGAGATTGTTGCTCGGAAAATGCGATCGCCATGCGATAATGCTCTCGCGCAATATCGGGTTGGGTTCGCTCGGCCACCACTGTAAGTGACGCAAGCGCGGAGCAAAATAAATGCAATGTTCTCCCGTCCCGCTCGCAACTTCTAGGATTGTTCCACAAGGAGGCAAGACTTCTTGCAGTATCTCCAAAATAGGCTGGCGATTGCGTTGAGTTGCCGCAGCATATTGTCGCTGTTGGGGATTTACGTCCATAATTATCGAGCTTAAAAAGGATGAATTGTCAGAAGTTTTCACAAATTGATTAATTTTCTTGCTTGAACAATAAACGAGAAACATCCCGATCTGTGGGAAAATTTAAGGTAAATCTATAAATTTTCGAGATTTATTGAAAGATAGCTAATATTTTGTTAATATTTTTCATATTGAGTCCTGCATGAAGTTGTTATAACTGGACAAAACTCATATGAGTTTATGATGGGATTTTTATTAAAAAATCAAATTTTAGGGACTTTAATGCGCGAGATACCCAAACTCTAAATGAAAAAATTATGAGATTACCCTTAAATCTCTCTAAAATTGCTATGAACCTTGATGCTCTCATTGAAATTCTCAACGGCAAGTTAATTGCTTCCCAAAGTCGTTGTCTGAATGCAACAGAAATTTTACTGTTGCGGGGAATCTGGCAATATCGAACTTACACGGAAATTGCTCAACAAGAAGACTATAGTAAAGGCTACATTAGCAATGTCGTCGCTCCTGGATTGTGTCGGCGATTGTCGGATTTAATTGGGAAGCGCGTAACTAAGAAAAATTGCCGAGCGATGTTGGAAAGCTACATTGCCACAGAAATTGAAGATAATTTACCTGACTTACAACCCACTCCATTTCCCAGTCCCTCGTTGTCCTCAAAAAAAAGTTCTCAAAAAAGTTCTCAAAAAAGTCCACTTTCCTTTGTAATTAAAGAAACTGCGAACTTAGAAGAATCACCTCCCTATCCAAATGGAGCACTTCCCCTTCAATCTCGCTATTATATAGAACGTCCCGATGTCGAGACGCAAATTTGCGAACAGATCGTCAAACCCGGTGCTCTCATTCGGATTAAAGCACCCCAAGAAATGGGAAAAACGTCATTATTGCTGCGAATCTTGCATTATGCCAAAAAGCAGAATTATCGTACGGTCAATTTGAACTTGCAGCAAACCGATCGCGGAACCCTAAGCAATTTTAAGCTCTTTTTACGCTGGATTTGTGCCAATATCAGCCGTCAGCTCGAGCTCGAATCAAAGTTATCCGACTACTGGGATGAGGATATCGGTGCTTCTGTCAGCTGTATGCTTTATATGGAAGACTATATTCTCGATCGCATCAAAACGCCTCTAGTTTTGGCATTTGATGAAGTCAATCGCATTTTTGAGCACCCTCAAGTAGCTCGAGATTTCTTGCCATTATTGCGGGCGTGGTTTGAAGAAGCTAAAAAAGTTCGCATTTGGGAAAATCTTCGTATTATTGTCGTTCACTCGACTGAAATTTACGTTCCCCTGCATTTGAACCAATCTCCATTTAATGTAGGATTGCCAATTCAGTTAAATTCATTTACCCTCGAACAAGTTCAAGAGTTATCCCGACGCTACAGACTCGATCTCGATGAGAAAAAGATCGCTCAACTCATGGCTTTAGTGGGCGGACATCCCGGACTCGTGCAAATTGCCCTTTATCATCTGCATCAAGACAAGTTGACCCTCGCTCAACTTTTAAAAACTGCAGCAACATCGACGGGAATTTATGCCCCCCATCTTCAGCGTCATTTGGCAAATTTACAGCAAGAACCCGAGTTGGCAACGGCATTTCAACAACTGGTCAATGCAGAAGAATCCATTAAATTAGAGCCTATTATCTCTTATAAGCTACATAGTATGGGGCTGATTAAGTTACAGGGAAATGCTGCCGTGCTAAGTTGCGAACTCTATCGGCGCTATTTTTACAGGGAACAGGCCGCGTAGCCTAGTGAAGAAAACGCGTGGGAGAAAGTGAAGGCTGAGTTTCTAGGCTATTTTCTCCAATCTTCAATAAAATCCGCAATCTTTAGCGATTGTGGATTTTTTTTAGAGCACATGTACCGTAAATTGCGAATATTAACCTCAGATCTCAGTAATATATTAGATTTCTGTGATTTTTATATGAATTTTATAGATTGAAGATATCTCGGGCACTTCCTATTCTAGAAATATAGCAATGCAAACTATTTGCACACACCCCGATCTCTGTAGAGACGTTCCCCTAAGAAGTTTCTACAGTTTTTTTTTGTTTTCGTGGCGTTTTGAAATCGCGTTTTTATCTTTTCGTTAGCCTTGGCCTTTCCCAGGTTGCCTTTCTCAGATAGAGCGAACAAAAATTATGCAAAAACGAGCCAATGAATTAAACCCAAAAAGGGTAGGTAATGCAGCCAACGTCGAGATCGATCGCCAAAATTCGTGGATCTTAGTAGGATAATCTGAAACATCCAAAATAGCAATAAATCTACACAAAAAGCAACAGTTACGCGATCGCGTCCGAAGGACTCTCCAAAATACTGCACTCTCGCTGCTAGGTTTCCTGCCTCGGGATGAACAAAGACCCCCCAAACAATGGCAACCGTACCGACAAAGAGAGATATCCATCCCAGCGATCGCCACGGTTTTTTCTCAAAGGGAGGATGTTCTAACTCGGTCGGATCTTTTCGCAGTGCCATATAGGGTAGGAGGAACACATTGGTTAAAAACATGGCAGCGATCCAAATGATGCGTTTGGGGAGACCTTCACCTTGGCGATCGGCGAGCAAGAGAGGTAAAAAGGCAAACATCCATGCTAGAGCAAAATTAAAGAGTGCTTCCGAGACGGGATGAACCCAAGGAACTTGGAGATCGAAAGGGGATATTGCAGCCAACAAGGAAGAAATAAAGAAAAAATCAATCGATTCATTCATCACTTCGCGTACGGTTTCCGGTTGAATTGCCCAGATGGGGTCTCCCGGTACGAGCCATCCCGAAGGAGACAGTAAAAGCAATCCGATATAGATTGCCCAAAGGCTCCAGAGTAGAATAGAAATTAGCATTACATTATAAGTTAAGTTTTTTGAAAATAAATTCGGGAACGCTGCGAATAATGAGCATAATATATTGCCACATCCACAAAGTATAGATTGCATTTTTCTGTTTCTCGATCGCCTGAAAAATGGCTTCGGAAACTTGTTCCGGGGAAGCGGTGAGGGGTTGGGGGAGTTCCATCCCCTCGGTCATTTTGGTGGCAACGTAACCGGGCTTAACGGTAATTACATGAACTCCTGCTTTTGTCAAGCGATTTCTCAGACCGCTTAAATACGCCGTAAAAGCAGCTTTGGCACTGCCGTAGAAGTAATTGCTTTGCCTGCCGCGATCGCCGGCAACGGAGGAAATTCCCGCGATCGTTCCCTGCTGGCGTTGCTCGAAATCATTGGCAATAATATTTAAAATGGAAACGGCCCCGGTATAGTTAGTATTAATAATTTTTTCCGCTTCTTGAAAGTCTTTTTGTGCATTGTCTTGATTGCCTAAATAACCAAAGACGCAAATGACAATATCCGGCTTTTCTGTTAAACTTTCGTAAAACGCTCCATGAGATTTGAAGTCGAGGGCATCAAATTCTAAAGTCTTAGCTTGGCAATTATAGCGAATCGATAAATCTTTGACCAATGGCTCTAAAAGCGTGCTATTGCGTGCGGCTAAATCTATATTGCAGCCGGTTTTGGCAAAACGATGGGCGATCGCTTTAGCGATATCCGATTTTGCCCCTAAAATTAAAACTCTTTTCATAATCCAATCCGTTTGGCGAGATGCGAGGTAAATTTACGATTGATTTGTGCTTTAAACTGTGCTAAATGCGGATAATAGCTTAATGTTTGAGCAGTGGTGCGAGCATCTTTGACTAAATACAAGCGTCCGCCGCATTCTAGAACAATTTTATCTAATTCATTGAGAAACTCAAAGAGTCCCGGTTGTAATTTAAAATCCAATGCGAGAGTATATCCTTCCATTGGGAAAGAAAGACAAGCATCGGGATCGGCTTGACCGAATAATTTTAGCACGGTAAGAAACGAGCCTTTTTTACTGGTACTAATTTGATTTAATATTTCTTCTAATCCTGCTTTACTTTGAGCTTTAGGGAGCACGAATTGATATTGTACGAAACCGCGATCGCCATAAATTCGATTCCAATTTTCAATCCCATCGAGAGGATAAAAATAGCGATCGCAATCGATAATACTCGTTTTTTTCTCTTGCCATTGTTTATGATAATACAAAGTATTAAAAATTTGCACGCTCAACCCATTTAAAACAAAATTTGGGAAAGTAAATGGGATATCGAGTTTGCGTTTTTCTGGCAAGTTTAAGGGGCGTTTTTGTAAATGAGGAGGGAGTTCTTCAATTGTGGCGTGTTCTCCTCGTAAAAGAAGCGATCTCCCTTGATTTTTTCCGTGAGAAAGGCAGTCCAACCAAGCGACAGTATACGTCCAATCTCGAGAGGCTTCAAATAAGTCCATTACTTCGGTTAAATTTCTGGCTTTAATACTCTCTTGGCGAATGTAAGCCGTTTCAATTCGCTTGAGATAAAACACAGCACTGTAAATCAATCCCGTTAGCCCCATTCCGCCAATTGTCGTCCAGAATAACTCGGTATTTTCTTCACGAGAACAGGTGATGAGATTGCCGCGATCGCCAATTAATTGAAAAGAAATTAAATGCCGAGAAAAACAGCCTTCGCTATGATGGTTTTTCCCATGTACGTCCGCCGCGATCGCACCGCCTACGGTAATAAATTTCGTACCCGGAGTCACGGGGAGAAAAAAGCCTTTAGGCACGATGAGTTTGAGAATGTCGGCAAAGATAGTTCCTGCTTGACAAGTTATAATTCCTTGTTTTTCATCTAATGCTAAAAATTTATCGAGTTTGAGGGTAGAAAAAATATTTTCTCCAAGAGAAGCATCTCCATAGGCTCTACCATTGCCGCGAACAGTCACATTACTTTGGCGCTCGATAAATTCAGAAATTTCATTGATAAACTCGAGTTCCATCAATTGAGCGGGAATGCGAGGGTAATTTCCCCAGTTTTTAATCTCTTTGAGCTTTTTCATTGTTGTATCTTTATTAACTGTATAATAATATCCCAAAACAAAACAGCCATAATACAATAACCAGCTGTATAAAGCGATCGCTTAAGAGGATTTTAGTGGGAGATCCGGTCTTCGTAAAAACTAAAGTTTGCTGTAAATACCGCATGATTCCCAAAATTGGAAAAATTGTCGTTAAATAAACATTTTCATTACCAATTCGTTCGATCACTTCTTCCGACACGGTATACATGATATACGTAACGACGGTTACAGAGGATGCTAGCATCATCGAGACATCAATAAATTGTAAATTATATCCTTCAATCGATTTCCGCGTATTTGCACCTTCTAGATAAATTAAATATTCATCGCGACGTTTTGCCAATCCAAGCAGCATGGCGAGGAGAAAAGTCAACATAATTAACCAATGAGAAATGGGCACATCAGCCGCAATTCCTCCCAAGGCAACTCGCAATAAAAAGCCGATCGCAATAATAGAAACATCTATAATTGCAATATGCTTTAACTTGAAACTATAGAGGAGATTCATGCCAAAATATCCCAAGATCGTTACCAAAGCAAAAGCAGGCAAATACATTCCCAAAGTCAAAGCAATCGCAAATAAAATGAGCAAGGCAATTCGAGCTTGTTGCTTGCTAATTGCACCAGAAGCAAGAGGGCGCTTGCACTTTTCCGGATGAAGCCGATCGCGAGGAATATCGATATAATCATTAATAATATAGACGCAACTCGCCATAAGAGAAAAAGAAGTTAAAGCGATCGCCAGATTAAATAAGACCCAAGGAGCGAAAATTTTACCACCAAAAAAAGCCGGGCTAAAAATAAAAAAATTCTTAACCCACTGATGCACTCGCATTAACTTGAAAATCTGTCTCATGGTGACGATAGCAGATAGAGACCCCAAACTCATTTTCATTTTTAAACGAACTCTCCTCCAAAATATACCCAGAGATAGATAAAATTTAAAAGCGTATTTTCTGGGAAAAACAAACTAGCCGATAGCAGAACTTCCAGTTTACTTTTGTCCAATTCTAACGCTAGGATAAAAGAAGTTGTGGAAACTCGAACGAGGTAAAAATGTCAACCCTAGCGCTAACCGATGAAAACGTCGAGACCGTCCTTGACGAAATGCGTCCCTATCTGATGGCGGATGGGGGAAATGTTGAATTGGTAGATATTGACGGACCCATCGTCAAACTGCGCTTGCAAGGTGCCTGCGGTGCCTGTCCCAGTTCGACAATGACCCTAAAAATGGGGATCGAACGTCGCTTGCGAGAGAAAATTCCCGAAGTCGTGGAAGTAGAACAAGTTATCTAAACTAAGTTTTGTAAACTTTAGCGATCGCAAGGGAAAAATACAGATTTGCAACGGAAAAATCGGGTTATATTAAACACCAATCCGTAGAATTTCGGTTCATCTTTATTACACTCCCCTTTGCGATCGTGTCTCATCCCCTCTACATTGCATTTATCTGGCATCAACACCAACCCCTCTACAAATCTACGGGAGGAGAATACCGCCTGCCGTGGGTGCGGTTGCACGGGACAAAAGATTATTTAGATCTCATTCTGATTTTGGAGCGATATCCCGAGCTTCATCAAACGGTGAATCTCGTTCCTTCCCTGATTTTACAACTCGAAGACTATATTGCCGGGAATGCGATCGATCCTTATTTGGCGGTGGCCTTAACGGATGAGAAAAAACTGAATCGAGAGCAAAAACAGTTTATCGTCGATCATTTTTTTGATGGCAACCATCACACCCTCATCGATCCCCATCCTCGTTATGCGCAACTTTATCACCAACGCCAAGAGAAAGGCACGACATGGTGCTGGGAAAATTGGCAGGCAAACGATTATGGGGATTTATTGGCATGGCATAATTTAGTCTGGATCGATCCTTTATTTTGGGACGATCCTCAAATTGCCGGATGGTTGAGAAAGGGGGAAAATTTTACTTTAGAAGATCGGCAGGGGATTTATCGCAAGCAACAGGAAATTTTAGGCAAGATCGTGCCCAAGCATCGGGAAATGCAGGAAGCGGGACAGCTAGAAGTAACGACGACCCCCTACACGCATCCCATTTTACCCCTGCTGGCGGATACTCACGCGGGACGGGTCGCCGTGCCGGGTATGGCTTTACCGAAAAATCGCTTTCAGTGGCCCGAAGATATTCCCCGCCATCTCCGTAAAGCTAAAGAAGTTTATCGAGAGCGATTTGTGAGAAATCCGCGCGGATTGTGGCCGTCGGAACAGTCCGTCAGTCCGGCAATTTTACCCCATATTGCGCGTGAGGGATTTAAGTGGATCTGCTCGGATGAAGCAGTATTGGGATGGAGTCTCGATCGCTTTTTCCATCGAGACGAAGGGGGAAATCTCTACGATCCCGAGGTGTTGTATCGTCCCTATCGCTTGGAAACCCCTTACGGAGACGTGGCGATCGCTTTTCGGGATCACCGCTTGTCGGATCTGATAGGCTTTACCTACAGTGCCATGTCTCCCCAAGATGCGGCTAAGGATTTAATCGGACATTTACAGGCGATCGCCAATTCCCGCGACTCCAACGACAGCGAACCTTGGTTAGTCACCATTGCTTTAGACGGGGAAAATTGTTGGGAATTTTATCAACAAGATGGTTTGCCCTTTCTTGACTATCTCTATCAACACCTCAGCCGCGATAAAACTCTCGAATTAGTCACGGTTTCGGAATTTTTGACAAAATTTCCCCCCACTCAAACCATCCCCTTAGAAAAGCTCCATAGCGGCTCTTGGGTGGATGGCAGTTTTACCACTTGGATTGGCGATCCAGTGAAAAACCGTGCTTGGGATTTGCTCTACGAAGCGAGAAAGACTTTAGAAAAGCATCCGGAAGCGACAGAACAAAAGAATCCGAAAGCATGGGAAGCATTATATGCCGCCGAGGGATCCGATTGGTTTTGGTGGTTTGGGGAAGGCCATTCCTCCAACCAAGATGCCATGTTCGATCGCCTCTTTCGAGAGCATTTAATGGAGTTATACGAGGCATTGGGAGAACCCATTCCCGAACCGTTAAAAGAAGAAGTCGAACGTCACGACATCCACGGCGATCGCGTCCCCAGCAGTTTTATTCACCCCTTTATCGATGGATTTGGAGACGAACAAGACTGGGATAAAGCCGGATTGGTGGAAATTGGCGGCGCACGGGGAACCATGCACCAAAGCAGCACGGTGCAGCGTTTATTTTACGGGTTGGATCACCTTAATTTTTACCTGCGTTTGGATTTTAAATCCGGGATTGATGTCTTAAAAGAGTTGCCGTCTGAGTTGCATTTACTCTGGTTTTATCCCGGTATTCTCAGGTACAATAACCCAGCACCATTACCGGAATTGCCGGATATCGACCCGTTAAATTACGAGTTTCACCATCATTTAGGGGTGAATTTGCGATCGCGAGAAATTTGGTTGGATGAAGCGGGGGAATATCAAGCATGGCATCGGCGCAAATGTACGGCATACATGGCCTTAAATCAATGTTTGGAATTAGCAATTCCTTGGGAAGATTTAGACATTCACCCCGATTATCCAGTGCGGATGGTGGGGGTTTTAACCGATGGGGGGAAATTCTACGGACATATTCCCGAAAATCGTTTAATTAGTGTAAATTCTCCTTGATTTTTTCTATTTCAGTCCCGAGAACGAGATTCATTGAATTGAAACTTTTCTTGCGTTCTCGTGCAACATTTAAAGCTGAATGCCAATTTCATTTCGCAAGCGATAAACAATCGCATTCGGTTCGACTTGGGAGAGAATTTCGGTAATAACGGTACTGGCTCCAGATTTTCCCCAAGTACATCCCGCTTCTAAATATCGTTGCGCGACTTTGCCGATGGCATAGGCTCCATATCCCGCTACACCTCCTTGCAAACCTGCTGCAAATAGCCATGAGGTGAACGTTCCCGCTCCTTCTAAACCTCCCGCAGCCGTTGTTTTACCAATGCCTAAAAGCACGCTGGATCCCAGTTCTCCTAATAACAAACCCCCAGAACTAAATAAGATTTTTTGCCAGACTTTTCCGGCTTCATAACTGGTCATGGGCAAACCATACAATCGTGCTAGGGCGCGAATTAAAGCCAAATCTGCCAGCATTCCCACAATCAAATCGACGAGAGGGATGGGATTGAATGCCACGATTAAGGCCTTGTATTTGGCATAATTCCAAATCGTTTCCTCCGCTTCTTTTTGACGGAGTTCTATGGTTTTTCGTGCTAATTTTTTCTCGGCTTCTCGTGCTTGTACCAGTGCATTGAGGGCAAGGAGAGAACGCCCTTCTCGATTTAAAATTTCTAAAATTTTTTCTCGCAAAACATCGATTTGTGGAGTGGAGGTTTCCCATTCTTGCGTTACGCGACCATCGGGCCATTCTACTCTAACTTGAAAGGGCGCAGGGGCAGCAGCAGTCATGACAATTTCTTGGGGAGAAAGTAAGGCTTGTAATTGTCGATCTGTTTCCTTATCCGTTCCCAATTGTTGCAATTGTTGATAAATTAATTCGCGATCGCGTTCCGGATAAAGATCGATTTTATTAAACACTAACAGCAAAGGTTTGTGATAGGTTCGCAACTCGCATAACGCCTCGTATTCCGTGCGAGTAATATCCCCCGCTACAACAAATAAAATTAAGTCTGCTTTCCCTGCCACTTCCCTCGCCATCTCTGCTCTCATTTGTCCGTCAATTTCATCGAGCCCGGGAGTGTCGATGAGTTCGATCTGTACCTTATCCGCGATCGCCCAGCGCACGGATTTAGGATATTGAGTTACGCCGTGCGTCGGGCCCGTTTCAAGGGCTTTTTCCCCCAACAACCCATTGAGAACCGCCGATTTTCCCCGACTGACCAAACCAAACGCCGCGATAGCGATCGCTTTGCGTTCCAATTTATTCAATGCCCCCTTAATGGCTTGCAATTCACTACTCACGGCAGTTTTTAGCTCCAAATCGGGGCGATAGCGTCCGTGACGTTGAAAGCTGGAATACCAAGAGAGGGCTTGTTGCAGGCTCGTGCGAGCGCGATTGTAGTGAGTTTCTTGGGACAAGATGGAAAATGAGTAATTATGTTTTTAATTCTAAAGGATGCTGACAGAAAATATACTCTTTAACCGGGCGATCGCCGATTAAATGCTCCTGAATGATGCGTTCGATAATTTCTGGGGTCGCCCTGCGATACCAAATCCCATCGGGATAAACCAGTAAAATCGGTCCTTCAGCGCACACTCGCAAGCAATTGCTTTTCGTGCGGAAAATGCAGGTTTCGCGATCGCCTCCCGGTTTATCTAAACCGAGTTCTCGCAAGCGTTGCTTCAGATAATCCCAAGATTCTAACCCGATTTCTTTCGGACAGCATTTCGGCTTGGTCTGATCCGCACAGAGAAATAAATGCCGTTGAATTTTTTGCAGTCCGAGGCTTTGCACGCAGGATTCGAGTTGATTTGTATCAGACATTTCGATAAATTAAGAGATTAAGTAGAAGTCGCGTTTAATCGTTGAAGATAGTTTTTAAGGAGAAGATCGAGCATATAAGGATCGCAAGAACTGTGATGAATCTTAGCAGCTAAAGGCATCAAAGTTATATCCAAGGGATCGCAGTGCCGCGCGCCAAAATAGAAAAAATTCTGACAGAAACTAGCAGGTTGATGCAAGGTGAGACTGGTAAAATTTAGATTGGGTAAGTTGCCAATAAACTGTGAAAATCCAAAAGCAGAAGTGTCTTGGGTCTTAAAAGAACCTTCTAATTGTATTCTCTGTTTTAAATCCACCCAAGTTCCTGCAAACTCCTGCCAAGTCATCTTGAAAGGATGTTCTAGTACCAAATTTACAAAGCGATCGGCTCTAGCGACAGCAATTGGAGAAAATAAAGGAGGATTTTGAACCTCAAACCATTGGTTGTTAATATATCGCCACTGAAAACAGGAAAACTCCTTGAGAGATTGGAGTAGATTCCAGATTAACCACGCGGTAAGAGTTCCTTTACTCCTTGACAAATTTTCTTGCCAAGTCTTAACCGCAGATGAGATATCAAGTTGGACGGTGATATCAATATAGGGAACGGGAGCAAGCGTTGGATTAGTAAAATAATCAAGAGCCCAAGATTGATAGTCTCCAATCTGTTCGTCCAATTTCAGAGGAACTACTTCGTATCGTTCAAAAAAATTCATTGGCTTGATACACTATGAAATAATTTAGACGCAAGGGGGTATTGCAGGCCAGACAGTTATTTTGAATGCTCTTCACAAGTATTTGTCCCAAAACTGACTCTTTCACGATACTATAGAAGACTGTGAGTTTTTGAGCTAAGGGAACCATGAACGCGGAAGAAATTATTCGCTCGATCGAGGCGGAACACCTCAAAGACAAATTACCAACCATCCATGTGGGCGATCGCGTTCGCGTGGGCGTCAAAATCCAAGAAGGTGGCAAAGAACGGGTACAACCCTACGAAGGCACCGTCATTGCCAAGCGCAATGGCGGCATTAGCGAAACCATCACCGTACGGAAAATTTTCCAAGGGGTCGGTGTAGAACGGGTTTTCCTCCTTCATTCTCCAAGGGTCGTGAATATTAAGATTCTGCGACGGGGGAAAGTCAGACGCGCTAAATTATACTACTTGCGCGATCGCGTCGGGAAGGCCACCCGCATCAAACAGCGCTTCGATCGCTCTTTGGACTAATGGGAGAAAAATTTTGGGAAAAAGATTGGTTCATGCCCCCTGTTTGCGTTATACTAAACTGATTAATACTTCCAATTCGCAATAAAATAATTATTGCGAAGACCGGCAAGCGCTCTTAGTTCAGTTGGTAGAACGCAGGTCTCCAAAACCTGATGTCGGGGGTTCAAGTCCTCCAGGGCGCGTTCAAAGCATGAAAAATTTTCTTCCCTATTAATATTCTCTCTTTTTTTACCAGTTTGTTAAACTGGTAGAAAAATTCATTACGCGAACTGCGGACAAAATTTAGTGGAGAAGAGCGACTGTGGGCAAGAAAAAGTCGAAAAAGGACACCAGTAATAAAAAAAATCGACCGCAAAATGGGGTTCAAAAGACGAATAACAAAACATCTGGCGATCGCGGTACTTCTAAACCTCGAAACGAGGGGAAAGACAGTCCTTCTCTCGAGAAAGGAAAAGAATCCTCAACAGAACAAAACAAGACTGGTGAAGGATTTAATGCCGTTAAATTTTTCCAAGAATCGAAGGATGAATTAGAAAAAGTCGTCTGGCCGTCGCGACAACAATTAATTAGCGAATCGGCTGCCGTTGTCTTAATGGTAACGCTGGTTGCAACGACAATTTATTTTGTCGATAATTTATTTGTATGGTTAAGTGGCAAGGTGTTCTGATGAATGTGACGCGAGACAATCTCGAAGACGCGAATCTCGAAGACGCGAATCTCGAAGACGAGCAGGAAGACTTCTCCCAAGAGGAAGAAGGTTTTGTTCCGGTCAAAAATGCGCGTTGGTATGCCGTTCAAGTTGCCTCGGGTTGTGAAAAGCGAGTGAAAACGAACTTGGAGCAACGAATCCACACCCTAGATGTAGCGGATCGCATCTTGCAAATCCAAATTCCCCATACGCCAACCGTAAAAGTTCGCAAAGATGGTTCGCGAATTCATGGGGAAGAGAAAGTGTTTCCGGGCTATGTTCTCGTCAAAATGATTTTAGATGATGAAGCGTGGCGAGCCGTCAAAAACACCCCCAACGTGATTAACTTTGTCGGGGCAGAAAAACAGCGTCCCTACGGAAGAGGACGAGGACACGTTAAACCCGTTCCCCTCAGTCCTTCAGAAGTCGAACGCATTTTTCGGCAGACGCAAGAACAAGAACCCGTTGTCAAAATCGATATGGCAGTGGGGGATAAAATTATGGTCCTATCGGGTCCGTTTAAAGACTTTGAAGGGGAGGTGATTGAAGTTAGCCCCGAACGGAGCAAACTCAAAGCCCTTCTCTCAATTTTTGGACGCGATACTCCAGTAGAATTAGAATTCACTCAGGTCGAAAAACAAGTCTAAAATAATGGCCAAAAAAGTAGTTGCCTTGGTTAAGCTGGCATTGCCAGCTGGAAAAGCTGCCGCGACCCCTCCCGTCGGTCCCGCTTTGGGTCAGCATGGGGTCAATATCATGGCATTTTGTAAAGAATACAATGCCAAAACTGCAGATAAAGCGGGAATGGTGATTCCTGTCGAAATTTCCGTTTATGAAGACCGCAGTTTTACCTTTATTCTCAAAACGCCTCCCGCTTCGGTTTTAATTAAAAAAGAAGCCGGAATTGAAAAAGGTGCGAGTCAGCCGAACAAAGAAAATGTCGGTTCGATTACTCGCGAACAATTACAAAAAATTGCCGAAATCAAACTACCCGATCTCAATGCCAATGACATTGATGCAGCCATGAAAATCGTGGCGGGAACGGCAAGAAATATGGGCGTCAGCATTACCGATTAATGGCGAATTGCCAGCAATTTTATAAAGTTTATTGGGGAGAGGCGATCGCTTCGTTAGAACCCGAGGAGTTAAACCATGACCAAAAAAATGTCTCGTCGCTTAAAAGAAGCGATGGCGAAAATCGAAGATCGAGCCTACGAGCCATTAGACGCGATGAAACTGTTAAAAGAAACGGCTACCGCTAAATTTAACGAAACTGCCGAAGCACATATTCGTTTGGGCATCGATCCCAAGTATACCGATCAACAACTGCGAACGACGGTAAGTTTTCCCAAGGGTACGGGACAAAGCGTGCGCGTGGCGGTCATCGCGCGAGGGGAGAAAGTCACGGAAGCCAACGAAGCTGGGGCAGACTTGGCGGGATCCGAAGAATTGATCGAAGAAATCCAAAAAGGAATGATGGATTTCGATAAACTGATTGCCACCCCGGATATGATGCCCAAAGTTGCAAAATTGGGGCGCTTGTTGGGTCCTCGCGGTTTGATGCCTTCTCCGAAAGCCGGCACCGTTACCGCCAATTTAGGGGAGGCGATCGCGGAATTTAAAGCGGGAAAAATTGAATTTCGCGCCGATCGCACGGGCATCGTTCATGTTATGTTTGGAAAGGCATCTTTTGCACCGGAAGATTTGCTGGCGAATTTGAAAGCATTACAGGAAACTGTCGATCGCAATCGTCCTTCTGGGGCAAAAGGTCGTTACTGGCGCAGTATTTTCGTTTCTGCTTCCATGGGACCTTCGATCCAAGTAGAAGTGAGCGCCCTGCGCGATCTTAAAGTGGATGCTGCTTGAATGAGTGCGGCTTGAATTTTGGAGTAACGCAAACCCATAAAGCATTAAATTCCCCATAACTGCCAACCGAAGACAGTAGGAGCCTTTTGGCTTAATACGTCCTGCCGAGGTCAGCTAAAGATGACAAAAAGAGATAATTTGTATCTCAAATTTTCGTCCTCATTAGACCCCGACCTCGGCATCAGAGGCGGGGTTAAATTTTTCAAGTTTACTTTTGAACGGATAAAAGGAGGTGAAACAACAATGGGAAGAACCCGAGAAAGTAAAGAAGGGGTGATTAGCGATCTCAAGGGACTCTTGGCAGAATCGCAACTCGCCGTAGTCGTTGATTTCCAAGGGCTGACCGTTGCCGAAATTACCGACTTGCGCGATCGCCTGCGTCCCACCGGAGCCGTGTGTAAGATAACGAAAAACACCTTAATGCGGATCGCGGTGGAGGAAAACGACGATTGGAAGCCGATGACAGAATTTCTGTCCGGAACCAATGCGTTTTTACTCGTCAAAGACGATATCGGCGGAGCCGTCCGCGCCTATCAAGACTTCAAAAAAACCGCTAAGAAGACCGAATTTCGCGGCGGGGTCATGCAGGGTCGCGCCCTGAATGAAGAACAAGTCAAGGCGATCGCGGATCTGCCGTCTAAGGAGGAACTCATGGCACAGGTTGCCGGAGCCCTCAACTCCATTCCCACCAAGTTGGCCGTGGGACTCAACGAAGTCCCGTCTTCTTTGGCGCGGAGTCTCAACGAGATCCCGTCTTCTTTGGGTCGCGCCTTACAAGCCATGGCTCAAAAAGAAGAGGGAGATGCAGCATAAGTCAATGCTGCCGAAAAAAAAAGTCCGTCGGCAAAACGGACTCGAAAATTGCAAATTAATCTTTATTACTCAGGAGTTTACTATGTCTGCTGCAACTGATGAAATTCTCGAAAAGCTGAAAAGTTTGACTTTACTCGAAGCCTCGGAATTGGTGAAAGGCATTGAAGATGCTTTTGGCGTGAGTGCGGCGGCTTCTGCTGCGCCGATGATGGTCGGCGCAATGCCCGGTGCTGCTCCAGGGGCTGCGGCTGCGGAACCTGAAGAAGAGCAAACCGAATTCGATGTCATCCTCGCAGAATTCCCCAAAGATAAGAAAATTGCCGTTCTTAAGGTGGTTCGCGCTATCACCGGCTTGGGTCTGAAGGAAGCCAAAGAGGTCGTCGAATCGACTCCCAAATCACTTAAGGAAGGTGTCTCCAAGGATGATGCGGAAGCCATCAAGAAACAGTTGGAAGAAACTGGCGCAAAAGTTGAGATCAAGTAACCTTTGTTAGTTCTCAATTGTCGCATAAGCGATTAAAGTGGGGATGGCTTTACAGGCCATCCCTGTTTTTTAGTGATTTTTAGTGCGCTCGGCGATCGCACTCAGAAAAAATTAGCTTTGGGAGTGAGATCTCTCTACAAACTCTTCTAGGGGTTGACATCGATTCGTATTAGCAGTAATATTATCCCAGACTTATCTACAGTATAGGTATTTTGATTTAGATTGACGCATTCACTTCTTGTAATATCAAGAGTTTGAGCAAGATAGTGACCTCATCTTTATTTAAGATAACTATGAATTTATTTAATGGAGATTTACGTATGCTGAGCAAACTGCTGAAAACTGCTTTGATTGTTGCTTTTTTTGTTCTTTCATTTTGTAATCCTGCGAGTGCTGGTTCGATGAACATTCTCTACATGAATCAAGGGGGAGGAGAGTGGGGAGGGATAAGGTACTCAAACTACGACCTGATTTTATTAGCTGAATCTAATAACATAAAACAGGGATTTGAAAGAATCTGGTCTGGAGGAGTTCCAGTAATGTCCATTCAAGGAACTGCAGGCAAACGATTAACTTCACAAGTACAAGATCTTGACAAATTATCTCAGGGGGTCCGTCCCATTCCATCTTTTACAACAAGAGGAGATAATGTAAGAGTTGTTTTTGTTCACTTAAAATCTGGGAATGCAGCCGCCGCGACAAAATCACTTAATAAAGCAATTGAAACACTAACAAACGAACCAACATACAATCCGAACCAGCCCGTTATTTGGGTCGGCGACTTCAATCGTGCAGATGATACAGAATTGTTGAAATTAAATGGCGCGAAAATGCTTATTTCTGATGGAGGCCAAGCTAAATGGTATTTAGATCGTTTGTATGTATCGGGAAATTGGACTGGTATTCAACACAGTAGCAAAATTGTCAGTATCTCATCTGACAATGCTCATGCAGGGATAGAATTCTTGTATGCTAAGTAAAAATAAGGTTTTTGGCTTATGTGATTTTTAACTTTCGTATAAGTATTTAAAGCAGGAATGGTTTTACAGGCCATCCCTGCTTTTTAGTAACGATCGGTACGATCGCTGCAAAAACTATAGCTAAATTAGAGAGTTTGTTAATGCAATCGCCGATTGCGTAGGATGCCTTGGCAACAGCATAACGCATCGCAAAATTATCCCTTTTAAAAACATTCTTGCACTGCGATCGCGCCAACTCGTTATTGGGTTTTAGCGATCGCGTCAGAGCCTTGACGATCTTAAAATTCATGCAGTACGATCGAGCTATAATTTGGATGACTCTTTAACCTTTAACTCAGACTTTAAAATTATGAATAATGGTACTTCTTTCTGCAAAAATCCAGCATGCAGAGCTGAGATCCAACCGCTCGAACCCTTCTGTCGAAAATGTTGGAGTAAGAACCTGACAGAAGAAGGAAATCTCATCGGAGCCGATCGCGTCACTGTTGTCTCTGCCTATGAAGAACTCGAGCTTGCAGTCAAGAATTACACGAGCAAACACCCTCTGAATGAGCCAAACACTGAGTCCGGCCAATTTATTTTAGTTGAAGGTGAATTATCAAAAGATGTCTTTGGAACCTTCAATGCTCGATTAGAATACGAAGCGCGGTGGAAGCAAGAAATTCCGGGGGCAATGTTAGCAGCCGGGACTTCTGCATTGGTGACTTATATTGGTATAAAGGGAGTCTTCGGCAAAAAAGATGATGGAAAGAGTTCTGATATCCAAGTCGTGTCAGACTTTGCTAACTGGTTTCAAGAGAATATAGAACAGCTTGCGGTAGCGGGAGGATTGTTAGGTGCAGGAGGGCTGCTAGCATTTAGAATGTCATCTATGAACGATCGACATCAAAAGTATATTTGCTCGGTTTTTGCTCGTACTAT
The DNA here is from genome assembly GCA_017746715.1 of Cyanobacteria bacterium SBLK. GTDB lineage: Bacteria > Cyanobacteriota > Cyanobacteriia > Cyanobacteriales > Spirulinaceae > CCY15215. The sequence goes on along the minus strand of JAGHZQ010000080.1, from coordinate 38,024 downwards.
TGACGAACTCTATCAAGCCGGTTTTCACGTTCGCGGCAATCGAGGTCAATATATTGTTTTAGAGAGAGAGTTAAGACCTATCGATCTCGTTACCAAAGCTACTGTAGATGGATTTAAAGGCATTGAGTGGGCTGGAGAACAACTCGGGGTGTGGAAGCTCACAGAAGGGATTCAAGCAGAGTGGGATCGTCGAAACAAGTGACGCTTCGTAATTAAAAAGAAGAGCGATCGCGTTTATTTCTTTAATGGATTTTCGCTGCGATCGCATTTCAACATTCCTCAAGCTGAAATCGAACGGCACTGAAAGACTCTACTATTTTTGCGATCGCCAATCTGGAGAAGTTTGGAATTCGATCGACTAATCTCTGAATATAAGCAATATTTAAAAGATAAAAGGTTTCACCAAGTATTTCTTTCAATCATTGAAGCGGGAAACTTAGTGCCTGCTCGAGGTGGTTTCTGAAAAATACTCACCCATCAGCCCGAACTATTTTTCAAATGACTATCAAATGGGACTTTTGCCCTTTGAGTACAAGTCTGAATAATACTGGCAACAAGCGCGATCGCCATCTCCTATAATTTGCATATCTCGCTCGGAGCCGAACCGGTAAATGAATGCCAAAAACTTGTAGAGGCTCTGAACTCACAACATAATATTGCGCTTCTTTGGAGGTTTGCTCGGATGGTGGAAAAATTAGTCGCGGTAGCCGTAGCGAATGATGGAAGCATTGCTGCCCATGCAGGACGGGCGCTACAGTGGAAAGTCTACCTGATTTCCGATGAAATCAATGCAAGTTTAACGTGGACGCTGAATTTGACGAAGACGGGTTGCCTTCACGAATGGCACGTGCGAGGAGACGGCGATCGCCACCCCCTGCATTTTGTTGATATTGCCATCGCGGCTTCTGCGGGTGAGGGCGTTCGACGAAGGTTGCAAGAGCGAAATACAGAACTATTCACAACCATTGAGACCAATCCAGAGAAGGCGGTTAAAGACTATTGGACGGGCAATTTAGCTGAAGGTTTGCCCCACGACCACAAGGCTTGCTCTCATCCTTAAATGAGTCGCAAATTTAAAAATTAAAGCACGCTTGGATGCTCGATAAGTCAGTGCTTGCGGGTATGGTTATGGAGATCGATTATGGTTAATGATTGTTATCTGTGAGGTGATGGGCATGCCAAATTTAGTCACAGAAAGAAGATCCCGATAGAGAGTAAGAGGCAGTTTACGTCAACTTGCGTTTGCGATAATCTCATCTTACTTTTGGTTGGTATACCACACCCGTGGTATGATTCCCATGTAAGTACTACCTGCAATACCATTTTCAAGAGGAGCAACTTTATGAAGTTTAAATCATTAATAGCAATGATAGCACTAGTCGCTTTAATTGCAATGACCGCCCTATTCGCGGGCTCGGCAGAGGCCGTTATTCAGTTCAAGACCGGTTGGGATGCGCCTGAAAATAGTGACGTGCGAGACTATACTAAAGAAGGAGCAACGCAGTTTTTGAGAGGGAAAAGCGAGGACTTAAGGAAAATAATAGATGGTCCACAGGCTTGCATCCTCGAAGTAACAAAAGGTTGTCATCAAGTTAGCCAACCGCATTTCACGGTAAATGGAGCAAAATCTACGTCTAAATGTAAAGTTGATAGTACATATGTTGGAAGCAAGAGCGATCACGTACCTTGTTAGTAATTCCTCCCTCTAGTTTTACAAGTGATTTAGGAAGCGTTAGCGACAATATAACTTATATTATGTTGCCAGAACTCAACTATTTCCGCGGTTGTAAAAAAATGAGGATTGGGAAGGGATCTCGTGTAGCTTTCGCGAGATCCCTTCCTTGTAAAAAAATTCTTGCAAGACGATCGCGGCTTGGCTCGCAGGCGAGAAATCCATAGCCACCAGCGATCGTCGAGCCATATCATCGAACATTACGGTAATCGCATCAATATAATCCGAGGACACATCTCCGATGGCCGATATACAGATTCAAATGACTGATATACAGATCGATACTGCTTTTGTAGAAGCATTGCCGATGCCTTCTGCCGGTCAACCGATTATGGTTCATCACGAATGGGGCAAGTTGAAAGAGGTTGTCGTCGGCGTCCCTAACATCAGACTACCCACTCAGTTAGCTGAAGCGCCGAAAAGGTTCCTGCCCAAGCAATCAATCGAATTTATCGAGCAAAACGCAGGCCAATTACTTTCAGAATGCGCCCCCGACCTGAACTTTCGATTCATCGAGCAGGTCAACGGAATTATTAGAATCCTGCGCGATCGCGGGGTTATCGTCCACCAAGTCAAGAAGCTCGAGCCATCAGAAGAGGCTTTTCTCAGCGAGCTGAACGATACGGTGATGCAGACATTTGCCCGCGATACCATCCTCGCGATCGGCAACAAATTCATCGAAACTGCGATGTTCGAGCCCAATCGCCGCAAGGAACGCTTTGCAATTCGGCGAACCATTCGGCGACGATTAGTCGGCAGTAACGCCCTGATTATTTCCATGCCCGAACCCGAGCCCTTCCCTGCCGATGAAAATGGCAAATACGGTCCGGGTCCGTTTTTGGAAAGTGGCGATGTGATGCTTGTGGGGCGCGACATCTACGTCGGAAATACGGGCAATGCTTCCAACCCGGCCGGCATTCGCTGGTTACAGAATTGTTTGGGGGATGAATACCGCGTTCATGAGATTTTGCTCAGCAGTCACTTCCTGCATCTAGATTGCGTGCTCGCCTTGCCTCGTCCCGGACTCGCCGTAATTTGCAAGGAGGGATTTATTAACGGCGTTCCCGAGTTTCTCAAAGATTGGACGCTGATTGAAGTATCCGCCCATGATGCTGAAACAAAACTCGGTTGTAATGGCTTGGTTCTGGACGAAAAAACTATGATTATTGGTGACGACATGCCAGAATTGGCGGCAGCACTCAGGGCGGAGGGCACTGAAGTCGTGACGACACCCGTTGATGCAATGACTTGGCAGGGTGGGGGATTTCGCTGCTGGCATCATCCACTGGTTAGAGAAAGCGAACTTTGAAAGAACGATTGGCGATCGTGTAGTGGATAGTTTCAGCGATCGCGTAGAGCGAGTAGGATGCGTTCGCGACAGCATAACGCATCTTCTCATTGTCTGTATCTTGCGAAAAAAATGAGAATTAGGAAGCGATCGCGCAAACTTGATTATTGAATTTTGGCGATCGCATTCTCGTTTCTCAAGCAATCTCCCTTCGTCACAATTTGCTATTAGACCTCTCCGAAATACTTCAGAAAGAGTATAATAGATCAAAAAGAATATATTTTGGAGAAAAATATGAGCTACACATGGGAATATTTACAGAAAAATCAAAAAGAATCAAAACGTTTAGTAGGAATTGGATACAATCATTTAATCTCAATCATAAAACTGGGAAAAAAATTGCATCAAGAAAAACAGGAAGAGAAGGAAAAGAATAAAGTGAGATTGATTCGGAGAGGAGGTGGGGTTAAACATAAATTATCATTAGAAGACCAAATTATTCTGACGTTAATTTATCTGCGCCAAGGTTTAACTTTTCAAATCTTAGGATTACTCTTTCAAATTAGTGAATCAACAGCAAATGATATCTTTAATTATTGGCAAAAAATTTTTCGAGATGGACTGCCAGCATCACTACTAGAACAAGTGGAAAATGAAGAGGGAAATTTGGAAAAATTATTGGAAATTTTGAAAGAATATGAATTGATTGTAGATAGTGCAGAGCAAGCAAGAGAAAGGCTTACAGACTATGAAACTCAAAAAAAATATTTTTCAGGAAAGAAGCAATACCATAGTTTTAAAAACCAAATTATTGTCTTGCCCAATGGTGCAGATATAGTGGATGTTATGGCAGGAGAACGAGGCCCTTATAGCGATATTAATCTTTGGCGTTTATGTCAACAGAACTTTCACCTCTTACAAAAATTTTCTGGAGATAAGGCTTATATTGGAGAAGAGCAAATCAATGCACCTCATAAAAAACCGAAGAATGGTGAATTAACTGAGAAGCAAAAAGAAGAAAATAAGCAGCTTTCTTCGTTGAGGATTTTTGTAGAACATACAATAAGAATCATCAAAATTTTTCGAGTTGCTCAAGAAAGATTTCGCTTAAAGCCAGAAAAATATAAATCAGTAATTTACACAGTTTGTGGATTAGTTCGTCTACGAATCGGGTCTTTGATTTTAGAAATTGTTGAAAATTGCGATCGCATCGAAGAATTTGTAATTGTTCAACGCCATCTTTGGAGCGATTTTTTAGTAGAAGAACCTGCAAACCCTAGCTGAATAAGGACTTAGTTTTAAGTGATGGATGTGAGTCTGTGAGATCGAGACCTGTAAGCTAAGCTGGCCAAATGTTTTCATACTGGAGAGGTCTATTGGCTGGGAGCACCGGGAATGGCAGACGGAGCGACTTGCCCGTCGCAACCGCAATTCCCGGAAGGTTGGACGCTGCTGGGCGTCACAGACGAAACCAGTGTATTATTCGACATGGCGGTCATTGTATTTCCTGAATTTGAGGATGTGGATGGCATCGTTTCAGAGGTCGCGACCATCTCTGCTGCTTGTACGCCCGCAGCAGAGGGAGCGAGTTGTTCTGATGTTTCGGGGGTTGGAAGCACGACAACTTCCGATTCGCTGGGATTGAGTGAGTTGGTTTCATTCGATAATTGAATGACCGATTCTTCTTCAGGCACTATTGTTGTGTCTCCTTGTGAGATAAGGTTGTAGGCTCCGAGAATATTGAGATGACCGGCTAAACAGCGACGGCTATCGGGTTCGGTTTCCGGCGAGCAAGGCAGAGCGCTCTCGATAATTGCTTTGCGAATGGCATGGGGATCTGGCTTTTCTTCCTGCTGCAATTGAATCGCGAGCAGTAGGGCAGCAATACCCGATACAATGGGCGCAGCAAAGCTGGTACCGCTTTTGAAGGTAGTCCCCCCACCGGGTTTTGCCCCCAATACCTTTTCGCCTGGAGCGAGAATTCCTTGAGTTTGATAGGTTTCTCCCCAGTTACTAAAATCAAAGGGCAATCCTTGTGCATTCATCGCGCCCACCGCAAGTACGGAATCTAGGGCGGCAGGAACGTGAAGGCATTCGCAATCATCATTGCCCGCAGCCGCAACGATGAGAACGTTGTTCTCATTGCAAGCTCGAACGGCATTCGCGAGAATGGGATCGGCTTCTCCCGATTGACTGAGTTGACCGCCACTGATGTTGATAATATGAGCGCCAGCTTCAACGGCTTGGTTAATCCCTCGGGCTAAGTCGATTTGTGAAAGTTTGCGACTGAGCTTATCGGAAAAGACCGGGACGATCAGCCCTCGACAATCCGGAGCGATACCGGAGACCGGACTGCCGTGCCGACCTAAGATAACACTGGTAATGTGCGTCCCGTGGCCCGACATTATCCCCGTGCCGGCAGCGTCCGCAATCAGCGTTTGTACTCTCGTGAGATCGGCATCTTCAAAACAAGGATGAGACTGGTCTACCGGACCGTCGAGAATGGCTACGCAGATTTGGGGATCGCCTTTGGTTTTTGACCAGAGCCGATCGAGTCCGGGTAATGTTGCAATATTGGTAGTAACATTTGTCTGCGAGTCTGTCATGCTCGAACCTCATCATTTTTTATCGGTTGCCAATCGGTATTTAACGAGAGAACAAATTGATTTGTTTTTTCTCGGTTCTGTCTATAAGACGATTCTGGTTCTCGATTCCTGAATTGTTTGCGCGACTATTTTTCCGATCGCAATATAAGCCCGATCGCAGAAGGCTCGAGCTTCAATGACGGGAGCGAATCAATGCACTCGACTCACTCTATTCGAGGAAATAAACCTTCAAGGTCTCTTTGAGGAGTTGCCGCGCTTGAGAAATGCGCTTGCAAGTGTTGTCGTAGGAAATTCCTTGACATGCGGCGATTTCTCGATGGGAGCGCTCTTCGTAAAAATGGAGAATAAAGGTCTCTCGCAGCCGTTCCGGTAAGTTTGCGATCGCGCGTCGGATCTCGATTAATCTCTCCTCTTTTTCTAGAGCGCGCTCTGGTGATTCTATCAAACGCGCGATGTCAATGTTTTCTTTAGCATTCATCCACTCAATGCTTTCAATCTTCGTTCCACCTTGGTGTCGTTTTCGGAGAATATCAATGCAAAGATTGCGAGTCAGACGCATCAGCCAGGCTTTAAAGTTGGTAATTTGGCCTCTAAACTGCTGCATTTCTACTTTTTCTCGCGCTTTGACCATGGCCTGACTGAGAGCATCTTCGGCATCAATTGGATTAGAATTCATCAATTTGAAACAGCACCAATACAGGCTATCTCGATGTTCTTGCCATTGCTGCCAAAACTCCGAAACAATTTCCTCTCGATCGCTGCTTGTCAATACACGATCGCGATCGTATCGATTATCACTTAAATTAGCAATCATCTTTTCGCGTGACTTATGACTGTTTCGACAGCATATTTCACGAATTTATTTGAGGAAATCCATAGACAACCCTCTATTTGTTATTCCGGTATTCCTCCTGATTTAATAAAGCAACACAAAAAAAGAGTTTTTCAAGTTCCCAAACACTACCTTTTTCAATATTAGCGATCTACCTTTTTTGAGCTAAACTGGGCGATCTCTAACTATCAAATAACTCTATAGAGCGATCGAGGACTTGATTTTTATTAGATGTGTGGATTTGCTAAAAAAGAAAAAAAAGCGATCGCTGTGGGTGGCGATCGCTACGTGTATTGGTTTGAGCATGAGGAAATTTAATGAGCGAGTTGATTGAAATTTTATCCAATCGCTTTACTCACCAAATTTGCAAACACAGAGATGATAGCGGCAAGAAGAGCATGGAAAAAACGGGTTCGATACCGTGTGATTTGTTTTTTCTACATTCTGTCTAGAAGACGATTCTGATTCTCGATTTCTGAATTTTTTGCGTTACGATTTTTTCCGATCGCGCAATTTTTACGATTCCCGCGATCGCTGCGGCAATGAGTTCTTCTTTTCGTTAGATTGTTTTTTCTGGTGCAATATTTAAACCGTTCAAAGCTATTCACCCTGAACTCGTATAGCAGCATCCGTAAAGGAGATGGCTGTTGCCTCCACATTCTCCCGAGTAGTACCGAACGTGACAAGAGCGGCAACTTGGGTGCGTCATGCTTCCTAACTTAAAAGAGTAACAATCCTAACTATAAAGGAATATTGTCCCATGCCCGAACCACCAACTCACTCAACCAACGGCGTTGAGCGCGATCGAGAACCCCGCGATCGCACAAGACCTCTTCTGTTAAATCGTCTAAACTTTGTCCTTGCGATCGCGCAATTTTTACGACTCCCGCGATCGCTGCGGCAATGAGTTCTTCGTCAATCGGGCGTTTTCGTAATGCGAGGATTTCTTCTGGGCTTTCAGGGATGGAATAATGCATAATGCGATCCAATTGAAAAATTTTCTTAAAATGTTAAGTTTATTAAAGAGTTTTAAGAATCGGTATCCGACAGTGTAACTTAAATTTGCTGCGATTCACTCCGTATTTCCTCTAAACTCAATTCCCGATCGAAAACAATGCGAGAACTTTTATATTTAGAGATTCCTACCCGCGATCGACAAAAAGTTGTTCGCTGGCTGCAACAGAAATGGAATCCCAACCTTGGAGAGAAGATAACGACACCGCAAGGAATTCGCTTGCAATTTACCAACAGTGCTTCACGGCACTTTGCCTCAATTCCAGAAAGCGAACTCGTAATTTTTACATGGTGCGTTCAGAATACCACTTATCTGAAAGTTTTTCGCTGGGGAGAAAGCCCCGTTCCTCTCGAGCGCCAACTACAGCAGCAATTGCAAACCGACATTAGAAAGCAATTTCCCCAGCAATATTCCCAATTGCCAGAAATCAATCTATCCCAACAATCTATTTTTACTGCCCTTGAACCTTATTATCCTCAAACCACCCGCTTCTTCCAAAAAATACCCCGAGGGGAATACGATCTAAAACGCGCTTACTGGTGGGAAAAACGCTGGCGAGAAGGGGTTAACAATCCTCAAAAACCCCAACAAGTTATTTTTCAAAATGAGAGAGAAAATGTAGGAATAAAAACTGAATACGATCTGATTTATATTGGTGGTGCATTGGGAGTCATTCATGCTACGGTCATGGCGAGCTTGGGCTACCGCGTGCTTTTAGTGGAGCGTTTGGTCTTTGGACGCATGAATCGAGAGTGGAATATTTCTCGGGGAGAATTTCAAAGTTTAATCGATTTGGGTTTATTTACCGTTGAAGAATTTGAATGGATTATTGCGCGGGAATATGAAGATGGATTTAATAAGTTTTTTGATGGAAATAATCCATCTCATTTAAAAGCAAAAACCTTGCATACGCCAACCGTTTTAAATATTGCGATCGCATCAGAAAAACTCCTCCGTCTATGCGGAGAAAAATTCAAAGCAGCCGGGGGAGAAATTTGGGATGAAACCGAATTTATTCGAGCAGAGATCGGCAAAAATAACGTTGCGGTTAAGTTAAAAAATCTGTCTTCGGGAGGAGAGAAACGAGCAACGGGACGTTTATTAATCGATGCGATGGGTACGGCTTCTCCCATTGCTTGGCAATTGAATGAAGGGCGTGCTTTTGATAGCGTCTGTCCGACGGTGGGTGCAGTTATCGAAGGTGGTTTTGCACCAGAAGTTTGGGACTCTACCTATGGCGACGTTCTCAATTCTCATGGGGATATCTCTCGAGGGCGACAGTTAATCTGGGAATTATTTCCGGGAGAAGGGAATGAATTAACCATCTATCTCTTCCACTACCATCAAATTCACCCCGACAATCCCGGTTCTTTATTAGAAATGTATGAAGACTTCTTTACAATTTTGCCAGAGTACCGCCGTTGTCATCTAGAGGAACTGGTCTGGAAAAAAGCGACCTTTGGTTATATTCCGGGTTATTTTAGCGTCGGGAGTCGCGATCGCTCCGTGGCTTACGATCGCCTCCTCGCAATCGGGGATGCAGCATCTTTGCAATCACCCCTCGTCTTTACAGGGTTTGGTTCTTTGGTGAGAAATCTAGGACGCTTGACCGATTTGCTCCATACAGCATTAAAACACGATTTATTAACCCAACAACATTTAAATCAAATTCGCGCCTATCAGAGCAATATTGCGGTAACGTGGCTCTTTTCAAAAGGAATGATGGTACCGACGGGAAAAGTTTTACCGCCCCAACGAGTAAATGCCATGTTAAATACTTTCTTTGGTTTATTAGCCGACGAACCGCCAGAAGTCGCCGATACTTTTATTAAAGATAAGTTTAACTGGTTCACATTTAATCGTCTTGCTATTAAAGCCGCATTTATGAATCCTTTGTTAATTACTTGGATTTGGGAACAAGCAGGTGCAAAAGACTTATTGCGCTGGCTGAGGAGTTATTTAGCTTTTACCTTTGAGGCAATTTTAGGATTTTGCTTTCAAGGTTGGCTGCCGAAATGGTTGCAGCGATCGCGCTCTTGGTTGGAGGAGAAATATCCAGCATTATGGTTGCGCTTGTCTGGTTTTAGCGATCGCCTATCTGCTGGAACGGGATTAGATCCGACAGTGGCTCGAGAACGGCAAAATGAAGCCTTAAAACGTCAAAACAATTCAAAATTAAAAATTATTAATTCAAAAAGTTGAATCGATCGTGAACGATAAACAAAACTGCGGACCTTCTCCCAATGAACGTTTCCCGATTCCGGGCGTAACTCGAGTTTGCTACCTCAAAAATATCATTGCCAATCCCAATATCATCGTCGGAGATTACACTTATTACGACGATTTTGACCATCCTGAAAACTTTGAGAAAAATGTCCTCTATCATTTTGATTTTATTGGCGATCGCTTAATTATTGGAAAATTCTGCGCGATCGCTTCTGATGTTAAATTTATTATGAATGGAGGAAATCACCAGATTCACGGGATTAGTTCTTATCCATTTTCTATTTTTAAAAAGGGTTGGGACGTTGCCGAACCCGAAGAATGGCCGTATAAAGGAGACACAATTATTGGTAATGATGTCTGGCTTGGCTATAATGCTACGATAATGCCGGGGATTCGCGTAGGAGATGGGGCAATCGTTGCTGCAAATTCAACTGTTGCAAAAGACGTTCCTCCTTATACCATTGTTGGTGGAAATCCAGCAACTACAATCCGGCAAAGATTTAGCGATCGCACGATTCAAAAACTCTTAAAAATCGCATGGTGGAATTGGGACATTGAGAAAATTACCGCCCATCTGAAAATTATTTGCAGTAATGATGTCGAAGTATTACTGGAAGTGAGCAAATTATAAAAATGTGAAGGAGATGCACCCTTTGAATTACAACTCTTAATGAGTCTTTCGCTTTAATGTACCGCCTAAACCCAATGTTCCCAGAGTAAGTAGAGCTACAATTGAAGCAGGCTCCGGAACGGGATTGGGATCTTCTGTTATGGGATTTTCTATAGCCGTTAGGGTCGCATACAATCCTGCCGTGTTTGCCACACCTTCTAGAGTCAAGAAACTCTCCACAATATCAACGCCGCCATTAGTCGAAAAACCGCTCAAGGTTAAGTTATAATCAACCTCATTAATCGTAACGATTTCCTCAGAAGTCGTATTGGGAAAGCTGACTAAATCGGGGCAGGAAGGAACACCTCCAGCAGCACAAGGATTGGCATTATTCGGCGTTTCAAAATGATCGACTAAAAAGGAAAAAGTAGTATTGGTCGATCCTAAACTAAAGTTAACATTCAAGGTGGCGGTATCTAGGGATGTTCCATAAATAGGGAAGTTGTTATGGGTGAATGTTCCCAACAAAAAATTAGTATCAACCAGATCGCTGACTTCCACATTATCCGTAACCCCTGTAAAATTGTACCCGCTTTGACCGCTTCCCGATGCGGGTTCTCCCCAAAAGAGCGTATTCGTTCCCGCACCAGCAATCGTTCCCGAACCACTCGGGACGATATTAGTCCAAGTTCCGCTAGTATTCAGAGAAGCCGCATTTGCAGCCGGTGCAAAACCTACGGTAAGAGCGACTGCGATCGCTCCCAAACATTGCATTCGCGAAAGTTTCACGATACCTCCATATGTTGGGTAAACTATTTTGCGATCTCTGATGCAATCCGAACCGAAGAAGTTCGGAAATGAGCTATTTCAGAGATTCCGCATCCAAACTTCCGATCTGTCTCAATCGGAGTCTTCAGCTTGTTTTGACTCAAAAAATCCTAAAAAGATTCAAGATTCTCGCCTCAATTTCCTAGAAACCCTTATATTTTTAGGGAAAATTTCTGGATGGATTGGCGATCGCAGCAATGAAAACACTATTTTGGGAGCTGTATCGCGTCTGTATTCTTGCTGCTCGTTTGTTTGGCATATCCTAAATCATAATCCAAACAGATTGTTTTATTTGCGCCAATTGATGCAAGTTCATGAAATCTTCATACAATTTTAACTGAAATTTCAAGTAATATTCCCCTACTTCCACTCCCTAAAATTCTGTGTAAAAAGAGGTTTCGGAGAGGCGATCGTTCGTCGGATCGACTTTTCAGCCTTTTTCTTGACATTTTTTTCAATCGAGTTCTCCAGACTCAGTTGGGTAGATCCAAAAAAGAAAGAGGTAGAGCGATCGCCCTACCCACTATTTTCACCGATTCAATTGAAGTTGTGACATTGCCCGCTAAAAATCGAGTTTGCACTCGAAAAACCTAAAGGGTAGCATAACCAAAACTAACATTAAATTTACGACACCAAATGACAACAGAGTTATAGTCGCTAACATTAAGATATCCGGGGAGTTCGTAGCGTTGCGCTCCCGTCTGACTTTGCAGAGCTGCAAGAGTAAAGTAGTCGCCCTCATCGAGGTTAACGTCAACGGTATTGTTGTGATGGAGAAGGACATTAACATCGGGTCCATTTGCCGTGCTAAAAGCACCATCGAATTCAAGATAGGTTTTGTCTCCTTCGCGAACGATGCGAGCCGTTCCCGTGGTGGATTTTTCTTGTTTTACGGTGACAAATCGACCGGTAGAATTTTGAGCAATTTGTTGGGAGGTTTCTGCTTGGACGGGAGTAGGATTAAATGTCATTTCCCCAGCAGTACCGATGAGTAAAGTAGAAGCGATCGCGAGGGCGGAAAAAGTGTTGAATTTCATGATGGTACAGCTCCAAAGATTGCGTTGTTCGATACTTTTTAGAATAGGGAGGAGTTTTGGGAAAGCACTGAGGCAATTCCCATAAATTGCTAGAAAAATAGCGAAAGAGAATTTAGGCAGTCTTCAGGACAATCTCAGGAATGGCAGCGATCGCGCGAGAACCTCCCTAAGTTTTGCGATCGGTGTTATGATTTCCCTATCTTGACTCCCACGACATGAGAAAGCCGCGTTCCTCCTCGCCCTCGCGTCCCAAGGGTCGAGTTCGCAAAAAACCCGCTTTATCGCCACCCTCTCTCCCTCGTGCTGAGATGGTTTCAGGGTCTTATCTCGTCTATCCCCGTCGCCGAATTCGCCGCAGAGTTCGTCGCAAGCACTTATGGCGCAAACGCTTGCGATCGCTCCTCGTCCTATTCATTATTTGTTGGATCGTTTATGCGATCGTCGCGAAACCCGTCGGCTATTTCCTCCGCGCCGTTGAATATTCTGCTTTTGGGTGGGTGCGGGTGGAATATTTATGGATTAAGCCGCAAACCCTTGCTAACGAGCAATTTCAAGAAACGCGGGAACTCATCGAAACCCTCGAATCTCCCGGCATTCAAGCCTTAATTGCCGCCTCTCGCCAAGATGGGCAGGTATGGTGTATCCTCGAAACTCCCTCCCATTGCTTGCGGGATTTAAAGCGGCGATTATCTTTAATTTATCAAGATTTAAGTAAGGCAGGTATTAATCCCCCCAGCGATCCTCACGCCGTTCTCAATACCCTCGATTTATACCAGTCGGGTTCGCGCAATGGCAGCCGTCGCTTTCCTGAAGAGTATCTTGCTGCTAGGGAACAAGGCAGAAATAGTTTTGAGGCTTTGGTGCGTGCGAGGTTTCGCATTCTCAACGGAGGCAGTCCTTTCGATAAGCAAGTCGTTCAAGTGGAATGTCCGCCCCAACAACGGCTTCGGGATTGTCAGATCGTCCAGCAGCGCGATCGCGTTAGAGCCATTCAAACGATTTTACAGCCTTACTTACAACCGGATTTTATTCAACCGACGGAAGGGGTTCTCTCTCAGGGATTTCACTTATATCACGAGGGGATCGATTTGGCGAATAGAATCGGGACTCCCATCATTGCATCAGCAGACGGGGAAGTCATTTTTTCGGGATGGGATGATTGGGGATTGGGGGAAATGGTGAAAATTCGTCACAAGGATGGTAGCGTCACGGTATACGGTCACAATCGCGAACTTTTGGTGCAACAAGGGGAATGGGTCAAACAAGGCCAAGAAATCGCCAAAATGGGGAATACTGGCAATTCTACAGGTCCTCATTTACATTTTGAAATTCGCATTCAAGGCAAGGCGATCGATCCTGCACCTCTGGCGAAGATTCGGTGATGGGCGATCGCTGACATTTTCTCAGGTGGGTAAAACCATTTCAGTTGTACCGGCCAAAATTGTCCCCATATCTCGTTGAGTTTGTTCGCCGAGACGTTTGGCGCGATCGATAAGGCGATCGGGAAGGGTTAGCGTAATTTCAGGCATTGTTGCGGCTGGGTTTATTTTTCTATTTGATCGTGGGAAGGCGATCTCATTTAATGGATAAAATGCAAGGTATTAAAAAGTTATATCCGATCCGTTGACAAACAGATTTTTTTGTACTACATTACAGGAAAGCGCACTATTTTCTTAAGGATTTAATAGTTATATGTCGAAACGGGGCAAGTCAGCCAGAAAAAGTAAGCAGAGAAGCAAAAACAAAAGAACGGTTACACAAAGTAATTCAATCCCTAAAACTGATGAAATTACTCAAGATTTGGACGCAATTTTTAAAACACGATGGCATGGTGCAGTAAATATTCGTGGGATACGTTATCAAATTCTCTATTCTGTATTTCGTGCATTTGAGCTTTATAATGAGAAACATGCAAGGTCTGTTTTGCGTTTAGAAGGACTTGAAGATATAGACTTGATAGGTTTATATCACCAAAATGAATATATTCAAGTTAAATCAGCAGATAAGCGTTGGAAATGGAGTCAACTCAAAGGGCCTTTAGAAGGTTTTCTCTCTGTTCATCGTAATGATTCTAATTGTGGTTTTGTTTTAGCCGTAGGTTTTCCATTAACTGGTGATATTCAAAAATTGTCCCAACGGGGGTCTTTATCAGAGGAAGAGCGAGTAAAAATTGAAAAGAACTTTCACACATTATGCGCTCAAGTTGGTTACTCGATGAAAGAATCTAGTTCTTTACTCTCTAAACTCACAATAACTTCAATTCCAGAAAAAATTATTTTACAAGAACTTCGAATTGTTATTGCAGAAAGATTTGGATTAGGTGGTGAAATCGTTGAAACTTATATCTCTGTATTTGTTGCTAAATTTCTAAAATGGGCTAAGGAGCGAAAAACAATCGATCGAGCAGAGTTAGAGAATGTTCGAATTTTTGTAGGAGAGGCGTTAGCAAGAGAGACAGAATTTCAGGCTTATGGACGAAGTTTAATCGATAGAATTTTATGGAAAAAAGATAAAAGTCCTAAAGATTTCTTCGATGGGAAAGGAACGAGAAGCGGTCATATTGTATCTGGATTGGATATAACAAGACCAGTTTGGTTAGAAAAAATTGATGTAGCGTTAAATGTGTCCAAAGTTTGTATTTTACGTTCTTCTAGCGGACAAGGTAAATCAACTCTATTATATCGATATGCTTATGAAAAGCGATCGCCAGATAATATTTTTATTTTAAGAGTTGCAGAAACACGAGAGCAAGTTGAGTCAATCTGTAACTATCTTCAATTCCGAGCCAGCTTGGGATTACCAATTTTACTACTCATTGATGATGTTAGATGGCAAACTCATTTTTGGGCATTAGTAACTCAACAATGTGCTGCGTTAGGTATCCGTGTTTTGGTTACAGTCAGAGATGAAGACTGGCAACGCTTTTCACAAGAAAGTTTAACTAACTATGAAATCTTAGAACCCAGACTCGATCTAAAAGAAGCACGAGATATTTTCAAACTACTCAAAAGTCAAGGAAAATTACATCCATCTGCTATTTCACCAGAATGGGCATATGAAAAAATAGATAGGTCTCATCTTTTGATGGAATATATCTCTCTATTAACTCAAGGACAAATGCTGAAAGAGAGGTTAAAAGATCAGGTTAGACAAATCGATCTACAGCAAGAAGATCCAACTAAAATTGAAATTCTACGACGTACTGCTTTAGCTCACGCATTGGGTACACCTGTTTTTATTGAAAAACTATTTCAAACCATATCTTTCAAAAGCGATCCTCAACAGATATTGAAATCCCTCCTAGGTGAATACTTGCAATTAGAAAATGGGATGCTGACAGGATTACATTGGGTTCGTTCTAATCTCTTAGCACAGATATTACATGAAGTCTTTCCTAATCCAGCTAATACCGCTCTAGCAATATTAGAAGCCATTCCTTCAGCTAATATTTCTAGTTTTGTATCGAAAGCTCTTTGCAGAGAAGGACTTGATAATGCAGTTTTTATATCCGGATTAATTGAGAAATCAAGCCGTTGCGATATTGAGATAATTTTAGCCTTTTTAACTGGTATATTTGAAGCTGGTGAATATAAATTTTTTCAAGTTAATCATAGTTTATTTGATGAGGCTTATGAATCAATTGGAACTTCTGGATCTTTATTTTTAAGTAGTGGCTTATTACCTGTAGTTCAATCAAGCCTCATTGAAGAATTGAGCGAACAATTTGAAAATTTTAAAAAGTTAAGTCAAATCAAATCTAAAGCAGTTCAAGTACCCAGAGGTTTGGATTTATGTCGTGAATTTTTGATTCAGATTAACTCTATTTTACAATCTAATCAGTTTATAAATAATATTAGTTGTTTAGGTCAACTTTTAGATTGGTATGCACTTTGTGAAATTGAGATTTCTACTTGGAATCAATCTTATATTCTATCTATTTTAACTGGAAATATTTTTCAGTTAAAAATCGATTCGTTTTGCAGTTTTACCCAAGGACTTTATCGGTATGATGAAACTACATATCGAGCTTGGTTTTCTGAAAACCAAGAAAATATTATTTCTTATTTAATGCTGCATATCGATTGCATCAAAATAGATGTGGTAGAAAATATAATATCTATTGAGTTTTTTCCCGATGGGGATGACCCTCTAATCGTTCAAACTACATCTCGTCTCAATTATTTACGCTCGGCGATTCCTTTTTGCGATCGCTATCAGTCTCAAGGAATTTTGTTATTGCCATAATTTGCTTATCAAGTTTATTCCTGTTCGTGCCATTGAAAATATAGAAGATTTAGGAATAAATCTTTCTCAAATACTCAAAGATATTTTAAAAGAAAATGATTTAGGTAAATGGGTTAGCAGTTTTCAAAATTTCTTTCGTCAGATTAATCAATATAGTCTAGATAAGGAAGATATAGGCCGTTTGGCAATCCACAACTTTAAAAATGCAACAAAATACCTCAGCAAAATTCATATTTCATTTGAAAAATTGTTTGATAATTCTCCTGATTACTTTGAAGCAAGAAGATTGAATTTACAAGAAATTGAATCTTATTCTAAACTTTCCGATTATTTAGAGGTTTGGATTCTAGAAAAACCAAAATATTTATCAAATGCTATTTCTCAACATATTCAATCGAAGAAAGATATAAAACATCAAGAACTACTTGAACATCTAAAAATTGTTTCTCTCTCTCTTGGGAAAAATGAGATAGTTTCGATCTTACCTAATAATATTTATATCGATCATCCACGACGCTATCTTCCTATAGCTTTTTCTGTCTCCGATCCGTGTCATCCAGAAATTAATCTTTTTTTAGTTATAGAAGCAGTTCTCAAAATTATAGATATCTCAGATTATTTTTGCTTTATCCCAACTTTTGAAGGAAAACGATTTCTTGAAAGAGGCTATCAAATTAGTTCTCAACATATTTTAGAATTATTAGATGGGAAAATAGAGAATTGGGAAACTTTAGCTCTTCATGAATTACCAGAAGGTATTTGGCATTGTTTACCAGAAATAGAATTTTGTCCAAACTACAAGCAACAATTTCGTTCAAATATCTATGGATTAATAGGTGGTTTAGAAATCCTAATGAAGTATCAAACAAAAACTGAATTTCTTAAAGATTCTCAAAATCCTTTTAAAATAGCTCTTTATGACAATCAAATTATAAAATCGAATAATCTTATACAAGAACTTAGGAATTTGATCGTACAAGTTAAAGAACAATTAAAATATAATTTTTTGACACAGAAAAGTAATAAAAATTATTTAACAATTAGAGAATTCTTGGAATCCCTAGAAATAGGATTAAGCCAGAACAATCTACAAGATAATTCTATAGTCAACTCAGAAGAACTTATAAATATTGTAGATTGCCTATTAACTGAGTCAACAATGCGATCGTCTGCTTGATATAGCCAAGATTCAGATACCTTGACAGTAAACAAAAAGACTGACAAAATATTCAACATACTTCTAATCTAGAATCGATCGCCTTGAACTAGAGACAACTCGACTGAGAGAAACACGATCGCATGACCGAAAACGAACCCCAAGCCGAATACGACTCCCCGTGGAAAGATGCCATAACCCTCTATTTTCAACCTTTTATGGCGTTTTTCTTTGCCAATATTCACGATGCAGTTGCATGGGATCGCGGTTATGAATTCCTCGATATCCCCCCTTCTTTTCCCCCCTTACTAAGGGGGGAAAAGAAGGGGGGATTTAGAGAAGGAGAAATCGGACGCAAAACCACCGATAAACTCGTTAAAGTTTGGCTGCAAAACGGACAAGAAACGTGGATTCTCATTCATATCGAAGTGCAAAGCCAAGCCGAAAGCGAATTTGCCGAACGGATGTACATTTACAATTGTCGCATCTACGATCGCTATCGCCGACCCGTTGCCAGTTTAGCTGTATTAGCTGACGAACGGCGATCGTGGCAACCCACGGAATATCGCAATAAGATTTTCAACACCGAAGTTATCTTAAAATTTGCAACCGTTAAACTTCTCGACTATAGCGCCAAAACTCTCGCCGAAAGTAACAACCCTTTCGCCGTTATCGTCGCAGCACATCGAGAAACCCAAAAAACGCATAAGAATCCCAATAATCGCTATCGAGAAAAACTCAGAATTGCAAAAACCCTCTATCAACGAGGCTATCAAAGACAAGATATCCTAGAGTTATTCCGGTTGATTGACTGGATGATGACCCTACCCGCATCGATGGCAAAAGAATTCACCGCAGAAATTCAACGTTATGAAGAGGAAAACCAAATGCCATATATTACCAGTGTCGAACGTTTAGCGATCGAGGAAGGCCGCCAGCAAGGACTCGAACAAGGACTCGAACAAGGACTCGAACGAGGCCGCCAAGAAGGAATACTGCAAAAAAGTCGGGAAGCAATTCTCGATATTTTAAAAGTGCGTTTTGAAAGCGTACCCGAAGAACTCGTTAACGCGATCGCACCCATTCAAGATGATACCCTTCTCTCCGACTTGCTGCGGCGGGCAATTACCATCGGCGACCTCGAAACCTTTCTAGAAATGGTGAAGGCGTTAAAAAGCGATCGCATGACAGGGGAGAGGTTTCCGCCATAATAGGGAATGAGGTGTATCGACTTCCCTTTCCCAAAACAGCATGATTGAAACCCAGAACGCAACCTATCGCTATACCGTCGGCGGACATCTACACCTAGATGCACCGAGTTACGTGGTGCGTCAAGCCGATCGCGAACTCTACGAAGGCTTGCAAGCGGGAGAGTTTTGCTACGTCCTCAACTCCCGCCAAATGGGAAAGACCAGCTTGCGGGTTCGTACCATGCACAAACTGAAGGAAGAAGGGATCGCCTGTGCTGCGGTAGATTTAACTAAAATCGGCTCCCAAGATATTACCCCGGATCAGTGGTATGCGGGGGTGATGCGCCGCCTTGTCACCAGCTTTCGCCTCCCCATTAACCTGCGGTCTTGGTTGCGCGATCGCGAGTTTCTCCCCCCCATTCAACGCCTCAACGAACTGATCGAACAAGTTTTGCTCGAAGTGGTGCGCGATCGCATTATTATTTTTATCGATGAAATTGACAGCATTCTCAGCCTCAATTTTCGCACCGATGATTTTTTTGCCTTTCTGCGGACTTGTTTGGAATACGAACGTCTCACTTTTGCACTATTTGGGGTAGCGACTCCTTACGATCTCATTCAAGATAAAAATCGCACTCCTTTTAATGTCGGTCGGGCCATCGAACTCCACGGCTTTCAACGCTACGAGGTTCAACCGTTAGCCGTGGGTTTGACAGAAAAGGCAGGCAATCCGGAAGCCGCGATGGAAGCGGTTTTATCTTGGACGGGAGGGCAGCCCTTTCTTACACAAAAACTTTGCAATTATCTTTTAAGCGAGCATAGTTCGCCGCGATCGGGACGGGAAGCGCAATGGGTGGAAACGATTGTCGATGAAAAGTTGATTTCCAACTGGGAAGCCCAGGACGAACCTCCTCATTTAAAGACCATTCGCGATCGCATGCTCCTCCCAGGAAAACGCACGGCAACTCGTTTAAGCCTCTATCAGCAAGTTTTAGAAAATAAAGAAATCGTTCCCGAAAATGAGTATGAAGAGATGGAATTGCGCCTTTCTGGATTAGTCGTCAAACACGGAGAATGTTTAATCCCCTACAATCAAATTTATGCTAGAATTTTCGACGAAAATTGGCTGAAAAAAGCCCTCAACTCCATTCAACCCAGTTTCCAGCAATTGGTTGCCGAACAAGAACAAAAACTACTCTCCATGCTTGGCTCGATGGAAGGGCGAGATTTTGATGATGTACTCTCGTCTATTCTGGGTTCGTTAACCTTGAAATTAGGGGAATTACTCGAAGCCGATCGCGTCAATATTTTCTTCATTGATAAAGATAAAAACGAACTCTGGTCGATCTTAGCCAGAACTAGCGTTAGTAACTCCACAAAAATCCAAATTTTTGCCAATAATCAAACCGCCGGACGGGTGACAATTTATAAAAAAGCGGTGAATGTTTCAATGGATTTTTCCGAGTCGGAAGATTGGGATACCATCGTTGCAGAAGTTCAAGATCAAAATACCGCCTATCGCAATGAATTAACCTTACCCATCGTCAACGATCGCGATGATATCGTTGCCTTTTTACAAGTCGTCAATAAGCTCAAAAAGATTATCAATCCCGATACTCCCCTCGTCGATCGCATTGATTCGGCAGGCTTTACAGAAAAAGATAAGCGACAATTAGAAAGTTATTCCCCATCCATTAAGCGCATCCTCGAACGCTGTCAATCTTGTTACAAATTAACCCAGCGCTTGCAGACGTCTGAAGCCCTAACGGAAGCAACTCGAACAATTGCCCAAGGGACTCTCGATTCTAAGGAAATTATCGGGCGAGTAATGGAGGCAGCAAAACGATTAATGAATGCCGATCGCAGTACCCTCTGGCTATTAGATGAAGAGAACGACGAACTCTGGACGGAAATCCCTTTTGAAGACGGAACCGTGCGAGAAATTCGCGTTAATGTCGGTCAAGGATTTGCCGGACAAGTTGCCGCCACGGGACAAGCCTTAAATATTCCTTTTGACCTTTATGAAAGTACGGGATCGGAAACGGCAAAAAGAACAGATCAAAATACGGGATATCGGACGTGTAGCTTGCTTTGTATGCCAGTTTGGAGTCCGGAAGGAGAACTCATGGGGGTGACGCAGCTTATTAATAAAAGAAGGCAAGGAGACTATCCCGAATACGACCCGGATGACTGGCCCGAAGCCCCGGAATGCTTTCGCGATAGTTTCGATGTGAACTCTCAGAAATACATGAAAATTTTCAATTCTCAAGTGGGGGTAGCACTGCAACATGCGAAACAATTTGAGGCGATGAAACTGCAAGCAGAAAATAGTCCGCAAAGTGTCGTCAGTCAAACCCTTGACATGTTAAATAAAGTCATGGACGGTCAGGGATTTGACGATATCTTAGATACAACATTGCGATCGATTACCACTAAAACAGGTAAATCTTTATGTGCCGATCGCACGACCATTTTTCTCCTCGATGAAGATAAAAACGAACTCTGGTCGATTATTGCTGAAACAGAAGACGAACAACCCTTAGAAATTCGCATTCCCATCAATAAAGGTATCGTGGGAGAAGTGGCCAGAAATAAGCGACCGATTAATATTCCTTACGATTTTTACGACGATCCGCGATCGGTAACAGCGAAAGAACAAGACCAAAAAAATAATTATCGCACCTATACAATGGTGGCCTTTCCTTTAACTAATGAAAACGGTCATCTTGTTGCTGTCGTTCAATGTATTAATAAGTTAAAACGCTTCTACGATCGCACCGCTTCTCTCGCCGATCGCATTGATACCCAAGGGTTTAGTAAAGAGGATGAAATTCGCTTTACGGAAAATGCCCCATTAATTCGCATGATTTTAGATAGTTTCCGTTCTTATCATAAAACGGCACGAGGTCAAAGAGTAGCAGCCGCCTTAATGGCAGCAACGCGATCGGTAACACAAAGCAGTTTGGAACTCGATGCTATCCTGCAACGAGTGATGGATGCAGCTAAAGAGCTAATGAACGCCGATCGCAGTACTTTATGGTTGCTCGATCGCGATAATGAAGAATTGTGGACCAAGATTCCTTTTGGAGATGGAGAATTAAAAGAAATTCGCATTCGGGTGGGACAGGGATTTGCGGGGAAAGTTGCAGAAATGGCAACTTCTCTCAATATTCCCTTCGATCTTTACGATTTTCCCGATTCGGAAACCGCCCGAGAAACGGATCGCAAAACGGGTTATCGTACTTGTAGTTTACTGTGTATGCCGATTTGGAATCCCGATGGCGAATTAATTGGCGTAACGCAATTGGTCAATAAAATCAAGATCGAACGCTATATTAATTACAGTCATTACGACCATCCCAATAGCGAAGTTCCTCCTTATTTTCAAACCAGTTTCGACCAAAGCGATCGGCAATATATGCTCGTTTTTAATAATCAGGTCGGTGTCATTCTTCAAAATGCCGAACTTTTAGCCGCCGTTCGCAAACAAGAGGAATCTTTACGCGATAGTTCGGTCTAGTTGCTGATTATTATCCCCCCTAACCCTCCTTTGTAAGGAGGGAAAAGAAGAGAGACGCTAGGGATTGGGGGTGGGTTGTTAGCAGGTTAAAGCAGGTTAAAGCAGGTTAAAGCCGCAAACGTTAAAAATCATGTGGATTTTCCACCTATTAGGAGAATCGCCGACTACACTATGAATGAGATTTTCATCTGTTTGCGTCCCAACCATGTTTTACAGTCTGACCAACCTACCCTACTGGATTATTTTCGGCCTCGGCGTTCTCCTATTTTTAATTGCCATTAGTGCAGGAGGAGGAGATGACGATATTGATGGTAACGATATTTTCGATCTAGATGCCGATACGGAAGTTGATGTGGAAGTTGACGGCGAAATCGGACTGCCTCAACTTCTCGGTTGGTTGGGGATCGGAAAAGTTCCCCTGATTTTATTACTGGCAACGGATCTGTGTTTTTGGGGATTAACGGGATGGTTGCTCAATGCGATCGCTTTCCACTTTCTCGGTTTTATTCCCGTTGCCATTATTGGTTGGGGAGGCATCATTTTTCTGACTTCTTTTTGGTTGGGTTTGCAAATGGGAGGTTTAATTGCTCGTCCTTTGGGAAAACTCTTTGCCTCTTTCGGACAGGATGTGAGTAGCGATCGCTTAATTGGTTGTCTCGGAACGGTTTCTTCTAAAACGATCCCTCGCATTACTGAAGGTAAAATCGGTCAAGTTGATGCGTCCGATCCCTACAACAATTTAGTGACCGTCGGGGCAACTATTCCTGAATGGGCAACTGTTATTCCTCAAAGAGGACAGCAAGTGATTGTCATCGATCGCCGTAAAAATAGCTATCTTGTTTTAGCAAAGGATACTTCCGATGAAGATCGCTGGCTAGCAAATTCGGACTGAACAAAAGATTCTCATTCTCATTAGACTCGAGGTACTATGAATCCTAAATTTTTGCTGACTTTTCTACAATCTTTACCCTCAATGGCTTTAGAAGAATCCTTAACGGATAATTCTAATTTAGCCTTGAAACATCAGACACAACCGCTTGTGGCAATGAAAGGATTGCCCTTACAAGTCCCTAATTTGAATGCGGCCGGATTGGGAAGTTGGCTTTTTATTGCGACGGCTGGAGTGGTCGGTATTATTATTCTCCTCACCATTGGTTTATGGTCTTACAAACTGGTTTATAACATTACTCCTAATAACGAGGCTTTTGTCAGAACGGGGGGACTTTTTGTTAAGAAGAAGACTGTAATTATTAATGGTGGTTGTGTCGTTTTACCCGGCTTTCACGAACTGACTCGCGTTCCTTTGCGAGAGATTTCTATTGATGTGGAACGGACGGGAGATTTAGCCGTTCGCACTCAAGACTATTTACGAGCAAATATGCGCGTAACTTTTTACGTCTGTATCAATGCGGATGAACAAGATGTGAGTACGGCAGCAGCAAGACTATCAAAAAAAGGCAGAATTTCTGAAATTGATATTAAAGATGCCTTAGAAAAACGTGCTGACGATGCCATTCGTGCAGCCGCAAAACGGAAGAGTTTAGCGGAAATTGATTCGGATAAATTGGGATTTGCTGATGAAGTGTTGAATCTCATTCAACAGGATTTAAAAAAAGTTGGTTTGACCCTAAATAATATCGCAATCTCAGAAATTGAAGAAAGCGATACGTATGATGAAAATAACTTTTTTGATGCTCAGGGTGTTAAATTAAGAACGGAAACAATTCAGCGAGCCATTCAAGAAAAAAAAGAAGTCGAACTAATCACAAAAGTTACGATAGAACAACAAGAACTCGATGCCGAAAAGCAATCTTTATCGATTGCCCAACAGAAAGAAGAGGCTCAACTGAGCCAAGAAAAAGAAATTGCTGCTTTACAATTAACGCAACAACAAGAAATTGAAGCCTTAAAAGCTCAACGGGAACGGGAAATTCAAGAGGCGAAAGACCAAGAAGCGGCAAAAATTCAACGCAATAAAATCTTGCAAGATAAAGCCGTGGAAGAAGAAACCATTCGTCAACAATTGGCAGTTCAACAAAGTCAAATTGAATCGGATATTGCGCTTGAAGAAGAGAATAAGAAACTAAAAATCGCTCGTGCTTTGCAGCAACAAGAAGCGGAAGTCGCGGAAATTACTCGCCAGCAAACTGTAGATGCGTCTCGCCTGCGAGCAAAAATCGAAGTGGCATCCGCAGAACAAGAGTCTCGGATCGCCCAACAAGAGACAGCGATCGCGATCGCCAACAAGGAAAAGGAACGCCTCGCCACAGAAGCGGAACGGATGCAAGCAGAGGTGGCAGTACAGACAGCAAAACAGGTGGAAGAAGCGGAACGAGAACGCAACCTCTCGATGATTGAAGCCGAAAAAGAAGCGCAGAAGAAACAAATTTCCGATAATAATGTCGTAGAAATTGAAGTCTTCCGCCGCCGCCGTCAGGCAGAAATTGCCCGACAAGCGGCAGAATTAGAAGCGGAATCCATTCGCACCCTCGCTGAGGCAAATAAGTATAAAGATTTGTCGGAAGCTGAGGGTAAAAAGGCGCTAATCGAGGCAGAAAATGCCCTTAGCAATGCCAATCGTACGGCGGAGGTCATCAAACTCATTTTCCCCGAAATCGCCGACCAATTGCCGGAATTAGCGAAAGCCTTGGCCCCGCAACCGGGGGTTTTGGGAGATGCGCGAATCTACGCTTTTCCAGGGGCAAATGGGAATGGTACTGGGACAGGCAATATGAATGACATTAACAAGTTGTTATTGTCTACAAGCGGACTTTCTCTGATTAATTCTTTACTTGAAGAAGGGAAATTAGGCAATCTCATTACTCAAGTCAAAGAGTTACTCAATACTGAAGAGTCAACGGGAAAAAAATCTCCCGTCTCTCCCGCAGAAGTGACGATTGAATCAAAAGATGTTTAGAGTTTAAGAAAAAACAGGCGATCGCTTTTGTCTTTTTTTGCGATCGCCTACTATTCTAATTCATGCGAGTAGGAGTCAACCTAATGCAAATTGGTAATGTCCGATTTTCCCAACCATTGACAACTCTAGCCAAAGTTGTAACAGCAAGTTTTTTTGTATTTGTTGTAACGCCAATTGTTGAAGCCAGCGATCGCTATCCTACCGAAGTAGAAATGCAGCAATTACGTTCTCAATTATCTCGTCGAATTCAAGAACTGCGATCGGGTGAATTCCGCGTTTACTTGGACGATTATCGTACGGAGGAAGAGAGACAGCAATATCAAGCATTTGTTAATGCTTGGTCGCAAGTCGATCCTGCTGTTACTCCTTTTTTGGGGATGTGGGTGGGATACGAACAAACGGTCTCCATTTACCCTTCCGACCTTCGCGGCAGGGTTTGTATTATTGGCAATAATGAAGTTGGTTTTAGCGGGTTTGCGACAGGAGAAGTAATGAATAATACCCAGATTCGCACGAGCGATCGCGAATTTATCATTCGGAGTAGCGATTATTTAGGCATTGCGGGGATTTATAACGGTCAACCTTTTATCGGCGATGAAATACCTTATAAAAATCCGATTGTTCCTTCTCTTCCCAATCGTTTAGGCAGCGAAGATCCAGAATTGGCAAGACAGGCCGAACGAGCATTACAACAATTTAAGGAAGAAGGTTGTTTGGCTTCATTACCGACAAGCGATCGTTAATTTTTAGCGTTCGAGTGATTGACTTTTCTCGTTCTTAAAACAAGGTTATTTCTTGAATGATATCGATCCGGAAATCATTGACGAGGTTTTGTAAAGAATGAATCAAAAATGTTTCGTTTTGAGGAATTACTTCAATGAGTTGCAGCATTTTTTTTGTATTTAATTCCAAAGAGGCCTGATGAAATTTTTCGATCCATTCGGAGGTCATAATTTGTAAATCTTTTTTTTGGAGCGGTCTGGTAATATTTTTTTTCTCGTTGTCTCCTTGATGAATATCAAAAGTGAGATCGCAAGAGTTGGAATCTGTTGCGCGCTCGGATAGCTGAGGAATAGAAGGAATGCAGAAAGAAAAGAGCGAGCCTTTTCCGAGAGTGCTTGTAACTTGAATTTGACTTCCCATTAATTGAGCAAATTTTTGGCTGATAGACAACCCCAAACCCGTTCCTCGATGATATTTTCTCTCTTTTGTTACTTGCATGAAAGGATCGAAGAGAGTCTCGATATTTTTTGGGGAAATCCCGATTCCCGTATCTTCAATTTCAAAATAAATGTTATTGGTTTCCTGGTGCGCTTTCTCTCTCCTCTGTATCCCCCCACAATCGATCCCTCCTTCGAAGGGAATAAGGGGTTTGGGGGGATTTAGAGGGGCTGCACCGCTTGTTGGTTGTTGGCTTACTCTAACGACAATTTTACCTTGTTCGGTATAGTCGATCGCATTACCAATGAGATTAAGCAAAATTTGGCGGAGTTTGCTGCGATCGCAGGTGATATACTGAGGAAGATTTGTATCGCATTCCCAAAGTAATTGTAAGTTTTTCTGTTGTGCTTTTCGTGCAAATAAATCGTACATAAAACTGAGGAAGTTAGAAAAATCAAACATCGTCAAGTGCAGCAATTCTAAACCCGATTCAAGTTTAGAGATAAACAGAATATCATTAATGAGTTCTTGCAAATGTTCGCCGCTCTTTTTAATCAAATCTAAGTTTTCTTGTTGTTGGGATGTTAAATTTTCTCTGGCGAAAAGGGTTGAAAACCCGATAATTGCATGGAGGGGAGTGCGAAGTTCGTGGCTGACGGAAGACAGAAAAGTGCTTTTGGTTTGGCTGGCCGCTTCGGCGGTTTCTTTGGCTTGTTTGAGGGCGATTTCCGTTTCTTTGCGGTGGGTAATATCTTTGAGAGAAAGTAAGACTGCGGGTTCTTCATTCCAAGTTGTATTTTCTGCATCGATCGCCAATATTCTCATTTTCTCAGAAGTCAGTCCGATCCGAACTTCTCGAGTGCCTCCGATCGCGATCTCCCACTCAAAATCGCGATCTCGTAATTCTTCTTCAGTTTTATTTAATAATTTTGGTGCGGCAGGATTGATAAAACGGACTTTATTATGGCCATCGAGAACGATCAAGCCATCAGACATACTCGCAAGAATTGTCTTTAAACGATGTTCGCGTTCCTTCAATTGTAAATTTTGTTTTTGGAGTGTTTTTTGTAAGGATTGTATTTGTAATTGATGTTCGACTCGTGCTAAAACTTCTTCGACTTCAAAAGGTTTGGTAATATAATCTGCTCCTCCCACTTTAAACCCTCTGATTTTATCGACGGTTTCACCTAAAGCGCTGAGAAAAACGATCGGGATTTCCGCCGTATTTGGATTGCTTTTCAACTGTTGGCAAACCTCATAGCCATCCATATCCGGCATTAAAATATCTAATAAAATCAGATCGGGGATTTCAGCACGCACGCCCATTAAGGCAATTTTACCATTAACAGCTTTGCGGATTTTATAACCGCAACTGGTTAGAATAGTAGATAACACCCCTAAATTATTGAGATTGTCATCGACAATTAAAATATTACTTTGATTAGGACGAGTATTCATGATTGTTCGGAATCGGAGATTAAATTTAAAATTGCATCAAAGCGCAATGTTTGACTTAAACTCATGAGCATTTTTGACAATTGTGGATGCTGGGGTTCAATTTTTTGAATGAGTTGTACGATACTTTCTTCATCCAAGCGATTGGTTGCATCTTGCATTTGACTCATCCACGTTCGAGATACTGTTTTGAGTATCTTTCTCGCTTCTTCTTCAGATAAAGTGGACTGGATGGGTTTAGGAGTAATAGCTTGTTTTTCCTCGTAAAGGTAGCGTACTCCTAAATGCTTGGCTAGTTTATCAAAAATAGTGGTTGTGTGAAAAGGTTTGCGAGTAAAATCATCAAAAGAAGATTGCGAGAGAGATGCTTGTTCTTCTTCTAAAATACTGGCAGTAATGGCAATAATTGCGGGAGCTTGTTCTACAATTTTAGCACGAATTCTTTGAGTTGCTTCATAACCATCCATAACGGGCATCTGTAAATCCATAAAAATGAGGTGGGGATGCCAATCCTCGTAAATTTCCACAGCTTCTAAACCATTACGGGCGACTTGTATTTCAAACCCCAATGGAGCGAGAAGTTTGACCAATAATTTCCGATTGGTTTCGCGATCGTCGGCAGCCAAAATACGATAATGGGGCTGTCCGGGTTCGAGAGCAATGACATGTCGATCGCCATCGCGAGCGTCAAGGTCTGCCCCTTGGACTGGGGTTGCATCAATTGAGAATCGAACGATCGTTCCGCGAACGGGTAAGCTCTCCGCGAGGCGATCGGGGGGTGTAAAGGCTTTCCCGCGACTAATCACTGTAATTTCTCCTCCCATCATCGTAATAAATTGACGAGCAAGGGGCAATCCCAACCCCGTTCCTTCTCGTACTTCGACTCCCGTCCGAGTTTGCATGAAGGCTTCAAACAGTTTGGGAAAATCCTCGGGTTCGATTCCCATCCCCGTATCTTCTACTTCAAATGTCATAGTTGTTGGTTGTTCGCACTGAGCGAAGCCGAAGTGTTGGTTGTTCGCACTGAGCGAAGCCGAAGTGTTGGTTGCTGGCACTGAGCGAAGCCGAAGTGTTGGTTGTTCGCACTGAGCGAAGCCGAAGTGTTGGTTGATAACTGGTGACTGATGACTGACTCTCAGGATAACCTTTCCTTCAGAAGTAAACTTGATGGCATTACTGAGGAGATTGACCAGAATTTGACGTAATTTGAGACGATCGCAGCGTAAATAATTAGCAAGATTCTCTTCTCGTTCGCAGACAAGTTGCAACCCCTTAATCTCTGCTCGTAGTTGAAACATATCTTCCAATTCATCCAAGAATAAATAGAAATCGAAATTCCTCTCGTGTAGGGATGCGCGTCCGGCTTCAATTTTGGCTAAGTCGAGAATTTGATTGACCAATTCCAACAAATATTCTCCACTCTGATAGATGGTGGTGACATTATCTTGTAAATCGGGATCGAGACGCTGCGATCGCGTGAGAATTTGCGCGAAACCGAGAATGGCGTTGAGGGGCGTTCTCAGTTCGTGATTCATGTTCGCCAGAAAGGTGCTTTTGGCTTCGTTGGCGACTTCGGCAGCTTTTTTCGCTTTGGCGAGTTCGGCGGTGCGTTCTTCCACGCGCTGTTCTAAGGTGGTGAAGGATTCTCGCAACTGTTCGGCCATAGTGTTAAACGATCGTGCCAACTGTCCGACTTCATCGACGCGATCGATCTGTGCGGTTTTATCCCATTGTCCTTTGGCTAATTTTTTAGCGAGGAAATTTAAGTCGAGAATGGGGGCGGTAATCCAGCGCGCTGTAATAATACCGATGAAGGTCGCGGCGAGGGCGGCGAGGATGCTGAGGACAATGGTATTGCGTCGATTAGCATTAATTTCCCCGAGGAAATCCGATTCCGGTACGGCGACGACGATTTGCCAATCCAAGCCGCGATCGTCTCTGAGGGGGGCAATTTGTACGAATAGGCGATCGCCCTCGATATCGAAGACAAATTCTTGTTTGTCGGCGATCGCGCTCATTTCGCCGAACTCTGCCACCAACCCGCGAGCGGCTTCTCGGATTAAGGGTTGATTGCTTTGAGTCGCTAATAATCGTTCGGGTTGGCGTTCTTCTTCTTCTCCTTCTTCCACATCGAAAGGCAATCCGGCACTCGAGGCCACCATTGCCCCCGATCGCTCCATAATAAAAGCCTGTCCGGAAATGCCGATCTCGAGGTCTTTAAGAAACTCGACGATTTCCGAAAGGACGAGTTCGCTATACAGTACCCCGATCGCTTCTCCATCTCGATATACCGGAACCGCCGCACTCACTTCGACTTCTTGGGTGGTCACGGAACGATAAAGAGGACTCCAGCTCTGCTTTCCTTGTGTTATTCCCGCTTTATACCAACCCCTCTGGCGGGGATCGTAGTCTGTTTTTTCGATAAATTTCCGGCGATCGCAGCGATCGCCCATTTCGTAAACTTCTCGTTGTTCCCCGGTCGATTCGTTTCTAATTTTCAATAAAATTTCCCCCTCATCTTCCACTTCTACAGAGATCAAATGACCTCGACGATCGCCATAACCGAGGTGAGGAGGGAGAGTGGGTTGCTTGACCTGTGCGAAGAAAAAACAAGCGAGTTGCTGTTGGTTGTCAAAATCGAGATCGCCGCTTTCAAGGGCCGACAATGCCGAGCGTAGAAGGATTTGCGGCCTGTCCAAAAAAGTCAGCACCTGCCGATCGATGCGATCGCTAATTTCTTCTTCTATATCGATAATTAAAGCATTAACAACGCTTTGTCCGCTTTGATAGGAAAGATAACCCACCAAACCCACGATTCCGACAATTTGCATGACAAAAGGAACGATCAAAGTCGGACGGATAGACGTACGCGGTACGACAGAAGTTATCAGTCGGTGCAGGTTTTTTCTCCGTATTTTTTGGGACATTGTAAAGCTGAGATAAAGTTAGGGCGAACAATAACAAAACTTTGTAAAGTCACAATTCTTCATAAGAAAATTTGACGCTCTTCGGTGAAAATATCGTTATTGTAGCAATAATTGGAATTTACGAGATTTGAGAAAGATTTTACTCGATCTAGCTGAAAAGAGAGAGTTCGTTTCATTATTTCCGCACAAAATAAATCTTTCTAATACCATAAATATTTTATTTTGTCAAGAAAAATAGGGCGGGAGAAAAATCTAAAAAACCAGTAAACCCCGATCTTGTCAACTTCTAAAGGATTAAGGCATTCTAAAGACAAGGACAAACCACGCATCTACCGAGCCATGAAACAATCTATTTTTATTTTAGTGGCCCTTTGGGGTTTAATCGGATCTTTTGTACCCAGCGATCGCGTCAATCTGCAAAATGCTTCTCTACAAACGCAAGCAGAAGGCGCTCCAGAAATAGCGGTAGAGGCAAAGTAAAAATATTATTGTAAGTTGTACAATTGCGGTAATAATGTTTGAAAGGCCTTTCCTCGATGGCTGATTTCACGCTTGAGTTCTGGGGACATCTCTGCAAAAGTTTTGTTCTGTTGGGGAACGTAAAAAATTGGATCGTAACCAAATCCACCAGTTCCTCGAGGGGTGTAGAGAATTTCCCCTTCGCAGATGCCTTCGGAGGAAATCGCGATACTGCCATCGGGACGAGCGATCGCCACAACGCAAATAAAGCGAGCATGGCGATTTTCCGAGCTTCCTAACTCCCGCAAAAGACGTTCGATGCGATCGCGATCGCTGTTGCCATAACGAGCCGAATATAACCCCGGAGCACCTCCTAGGGTATCAACAGCCAATCCCGAGTCATCCGCGATCGCCCATTGTCCCATTGCTTTAGCAATGCTCGTCGCCTTTAAACAAGCGTTTTCCTCAAAAGTCGTCCCTGTCTCTTCAATCTCCAATGCTTCCGGTTTCAACTCGAGGGTAACATCAATACCCGTCAAATGTGCCTGCATTTCCCGCAACTTCCCCTGGTTTCCCGTCGCCACAATCAAAGTCTTCATTTTGAATTCTGAATTTTGAATTTTGAATTGATTATTTCCGTTCCGGATGATCGCTTTCAGGTAAAAATGCACCGAGTTGATTGATTTTACCGATCATTTGACAGAGACGAGCAGAATCTTTTTGATTGAATTCAAAAACCAAACGCGGTAAATGTTCCGTGTCATCTCCTCGTTCACCCGGCAGAGCACCGCTTTTTTCAATGAAGCCTCGGGCTAAAATATCGCTAAATTCGCGATTGAGAAAATCCACCGAGCCATCGGATAATTCCGAATTTAACCGCATGACAAATTGCTTGCCCACATAGCGACTCGAATGATAAACCCGAAAAAAATCGCTGATAATTTTGCAAGCTAAATCTACATCATCGGTAATCGTGTAAATCTTGGGATCGTCCGGACTAATTAACCCTTCTTTTAATAAATGCTCGCGAATATGTTCGTCTAAAGAATTCCAATAATCGCTCCCCGGTTCGTTAATAAAAACAATAGGAGCCGGTCCGTATTTCCCGGTTTGGCAAAGCGTTAAACTTTCAAATGCTTCGTCAAGAGTGCCGAATCCTCCTGGAAAAAGGGCGATCGCATCGCTTTCTTTGAGAAAAAATAACTTGCGTGTAAAGAAATATTTAAAACTCAATAATTTCTCATCGCCGCGAATAAATTCGTTCGAGCCTTCTTCAAACGGTAAATTAATATTTAGACCAAAAGAATGTTCTCGCCCTGCACCTTCATTGCCTGCTGCCATAATTCCCTCTCCTGCTCCGGTAATGACCATAAAGCCTTGTTGGGTAATTTTGCGCGCAAATTCTACTGCCATGCGATAGGACTCGCGATCGCTCGGGGTGCGGGCAGAGCCAAAAATACTAACTTTTCGCACGTGGCGATAGGGAGATAAACCCGTAAATCCGCGTTCTAAGTCTTCTAACGTTGCCGATAAAATCTTCCAATCCAAGCGATCGATCTCTTCCCCAGTCAACCGCATTAAAACTGCTAACGATCGCTTAATGTATTTACCGTGCTCGAGATCGGGAAGCCGTTCGATCAATTTCTCGAAGTCTAAAGACTCGGATTCGAGATCGGAGGGAGATAATACCATAGGAATTGTCAATGCAGTAACTTCCTATTATAGCACGGTGTTATGTTGTAGACGATCTTCAAACACCACAAACAATAAAAATGCCCGAGTCGCAAAAGACTGAGGCACATTATCGTTACATTTCAAATGGGATGACAATGACCAAAAGCAAATGACCAAAAGCAAAGGCGATCGCATTGCCAGTTTCCAAGCCAAATTACTTGAGATATTTTTCTAAAGTATTGGCAAGAGTAGTTTTGGGAACAGCACCGACAACCATATCAACTCGTTGCCCGCCTTTAAAAATCATTAGGGTTGGAATGCTGCGAATCCCGTATTGGCTGGCAATGTTAGGATTTTCGTCAGTGTTTAGCTTGACGACTTTAACCTGTCCTTCGTATTGGGTGGCAATTTCTTCGACAACGGGGGCAACCATTCGACACGGACCGCACCAAGGAGCCCAGAAATCGACGAGAACGGGAACGTCACTTTCTAGGACTTCATCCTTAAAAGTACTGTCTGAAACTTCTGCTGGCATAGGGTGGAATTCCTCTAGCTATCAAGTCTTTATACTATCCTAGGCAATTTTACCATAGTCGCTACTCTGACGCAGACACGAAGAAAGATGAAAAATAAATTGCGACTTCTTGCTAATTCTTGCGATCGCTCTCGCAGTTTGTAAAGAAATTTATCGTTTATCGGACGTTAGAAATGCGGTCTTCAAGCCTATAATTGGTGATGTTGCGGGGAGGGTCAATGAATGGAGATGGAAAAGCGGCAGGCAAAAATGACCATAAGAAAGCACCTATAAGAAAGCACCCGAACAACGTTCGGGCGCATTAGTGGTGTGAGGAGTGAACGGAAACATTCGTCTCCGCTTTTTCCATTGTAAGCTACTGCTCTGGAAAAACCAGAGCATATTTATGCAAAATGAAGAATTAATGACCAGTCACCAGCAATGGAACCTCGGCGAATCCGAGGCCGTCACCCGTTGGGAGATCGGCAAACCATCTAATCGGTGGGGCGATCTCCGATCCTTTCTCCTTCTGATAGTTCGACAATTTTTCCATCCATTGTTCCAGCTAAGGCATCGGCGGAAATTTGGGG
Organism: Cyanobacteria bacterium SBLK; assembly: GCA_017746715.1. Classification (GTDB taxonomy): domain Bacteria; phylum Cyanobacteriota; class Cyanobacteriia; order Cyanobacteriales; family Spirulinaceae; genus CCY15215. Next base: position 4,042 of record JAGHZQ010000080.1, on the reverse strand, counting down.
CGATCGCGATTGACGGTACATGACGGCAGCAAATCCCCCCGTACTGTCCCGTCGAAAGGAGATCAAATCCCCTTGAAAGGACATCCCCAGCACTTTCATTCCGGCTTTGACGCCAATGGAATTATCGGCCATTTCTTCGGTCGGTACGATTCGCAATTCTGTTAGTTCGGCGATCGCTACATTTTTTAATTTCTCTTGAACTTGGTCGATAATACTCTGTTGCAAGTCGGGACTTTCTTTTAAGAGTTGCAAGCTGGCATCGAAAAAGGCAATATCGGCGATCTCCCCGGTAAAGCCAAAGACGACTTCTAGGCTCGCGGGATGATAAAACACGAAGAACTCTTGGGGATCGAGGCCGCCCTGTTGAAATTGACTGCTGAGAGCGAGAAATTGTTGGGAAATTTGGGCGGATATGCTAGGGGGCAGTTCCCGAAACCCATCGGGTAAATCTTCTAAGGTTAAAAGACCCGCCGTAAATTCAGAGGGTTGACTCTCGCGATTATCTGCCAGTTGGAAGTTGGAAACGGCTCGGGCGGGAAGGATGATAGGGCCGCCCAGCATGGCGATCGCTCCGAAAACCAGTAGCATTTTTTTCATGTTGAGTAGAGGCGCAAGCATTGCACCCTTTAATGTTTGCTTAATAATTATTAATTATTCTTTTGTAGCGCATAACAAGCCAAAGCGAATTAACCCGCGTTGGTAGCCGCGACGCATTAAACCGAGGGATAGAGCAGCTTGCAGGGTCGTCCATCCCGAATTAAACAAACCGAGGAGAGAACTCGGCTCGAGGGTTGAATCGATAACCCCATCCCAAAAAGGGGCAACGGAGATCGACCAATCATCGGTACGAACATTTTTCCACCCGCCTTGACGGGCGATCGCTTCGTATTCGGGCAGGGAAATAACATGAGGTAAGCAATAAACGCGATAAATTTCTTCTAGATGTCGTCGTTCGTGCGTCGTAAGTTCCCCGGCCAAAGAATTCAAGGGACGATGGCACCATGTTGCCAAAATAAACGTGCCTCCCGGCTGCAAAACGCGATAACACTCTTGTAAAAATTGGCTTTTATCGGGCATGTGTTCGCCACTTTCTAATGACCAAACAAGGTCGAAAGAATTACTCTCAAAGGGCATTTCTAGGGCATTAGCGACTTGAAAATCTAGGTTTTTGTCTAAGTTTGCATTTTTGCCTCGTTCTTTGGCTCTGGTGGCTTGCACGGGACTGAGAGTAATTCCCGTAGCGCGGGCATTATATTTACATGCCAGATAAAGGGTGCTTCCACCAATACCGCAACCCACATCGAGAATATTTTGGCATTGTTCGATGTTTGCCCAGCGAAGTAACTCCTCTATTAAGTCGATTTGTGCCTGTCGCCGGTTAATTTTATAGTCGCCCGATCGCCCGTAATAGCCATGGTGCATATGCTCGCCCCAGACTTGTTCCCAGAGTCCGCTAGAAGCATCATAAAATCGAGCAATGCGATCGTTAAGGGTAGAACTATCCATAAAAAAAGAATGTTCGTAAAATTTTCATCTGGAATTAATGCACTTTAGATTGTAGGAGCAGCACGAGAATTTTCCCATTCCCAATTCTTAATTCTCAATTTTTAATTCTTAATTCTCCCCATGAGTTTATTTTTTCACGAACAATTATATCGATCGCCCGAATTAATGGCCAAAATTGCCGAGTTTCCCGTGACGATTTGCGGTGCGGGGGCATTGGGGGCGAATTTAACGGAAAATTTGGCGCGATCGGGGTTTTCCCAACTTGCGGTTATCGATCGCGATCGCATTGAAGAGCGCAATTTATCGACGCAGCCTTATTATAAATCCGATGTGGGGGCATATAAAGCTAAAATTTTGACGAATATGCTTTATCGAGCGATCGGGACTGTTGTTGATGGGAAATCGAAGGAATTAACTGCGGATAATTGTTCGCAACTATTGCGTCAAGCGAATTTAGTTATAGATACGTTTGATAATAGTTCTTCGCGGCAGGCAGTTAAAAATTATTGCTTGCAAAATGAGATTTCTTGCTTGCATGTCGGACTCTCCAGCAACTACGCTGAAGTCATTTGGAACGATCGATATCGCGTTCCTTCTTCCATCAATGATGATATTTGCGACTATCCTCTGGCTCGCAATTTAGTTTTGCTGGCTGTTGCGGTTGCCAGCGAAATAATTATTAAGTTTGTGGCAACCGGAGAACGGCAGAATTATACAATTACACTGGGCGATTTTGCTGTCAAACCTTTTATCGCTTAATCTTCTCTATTGAAAAAAAATCATGTTAGAACGTCTATTTTTTTGGTTGATTACTTCTCTACAAGCATTAAGCAGAAGTCGTTTTATTGCTTTGAATCTCTTTTTAGCTTTTATTCCTCTAGCTTTGAGCATTTGGCTTTTTAAGATAGCGAAATCTCGCTCTTGGTTTTGGTGGTTGGGGTTGTTGACTTTTATTGCTTTTCTACCCAATGCACCCTATGTTTTAACAGATACCATTCATTTAATTAATTTCATTCGTTCTGGATATTCAATTTGGATTATAACTTTGATTTTAATTCCCCAATATATGCTCTTCATTACTGCTGGTTTCGGAGCTTATGTCATTTCTATTATGAATTTAGGAGATTATTTGAAACAGCAGGGCAAATCACGATTTATTATTCCTTGCGAACTCATTCTACATTTTCTCTCGGCAACAGGCATCTTTTTAGGACGCTTTCAACGATTTAATAGTTGGGATTTTTTAACTAAGCCGATGGATGTGTTTACAACAGGAATTGAGAATTTTTACAATCCTACCACTGTTCTAATTATTTGCATTACTTTTATGGTTTTAACGGTTTTGTATTGGCTGGGGAAACAAGTTGCGATCGGGTTGAGTTTGCGATTGCAGCAAGCAAGAGGACTGCGATTTTAGAATGCCTAATGATGTTTGATGATGGGCGATCGCACTGCCCGATCCTATTCCTATAAATCAACCGATCGCCCGTTATAGAGACTCATTGCTTTTTCCAATCCTTCTTTCAGTCCCATTTCGATGGCAGAAATTGCTAATTCCATCGCTTCGGAAACAATGGGCTTTTCTTCTGGGGTAAATTTTCCTAAAACGTGAGAAACGGTTTCGCGATCGAGGTTGGTTTTGCCGATACCAATTCGCAAGCGAGGGAAATTTTGCCCCCCGACGTGAGCGATCGCAGACTTGATTCCATTATGTCCTCCCGCAGAACCCGATAGGCGAATTCGCAAGCGTCCGACGGCTAGATCCATGTCATCGTAAACGACCAATAATGATTCGGGTTCGAGTTTATACCAATCCATGACCGCCCGAATGGACTCCCCGGATCGATTCATATACGTTGTGGGTTTGAGCAAATAAATCTTTTGATTTCCGGCGGCGCGTCCTTCGGTAAAATAGCCCTTAAAACGGCGATTTTCTTGCCACGATATTTGCCAGAGCTCGGCTAAGCGATCGAGAAGATCAAAACCGATATTATGGCGGGTTTTTTCATATTTTGTACCGGGATTTCCCAAACCAACAAGAAATTGAGGAATTGTACTCATAATCTGCAAAGGCGATCGCTTTTATTTTTATTTATTATTACGCACTTGCCCTCTAAATCTCCCAATCTTCATCTCGTTCCTCTTGCTAAGAGGGAGGACAGCAAATGCTTCACTTTTCAAGGTAAGGGGACTTTGACTCTGGTTTCCCCCAAAGTTGGGGGCTAATGGTTGCATGGTTCCGCCTCGGGAACGAAACCTGCGAGTCAACAATCATCTCTAGTATTAAGTGAGAGAAAAATGCTTTGTCTCATTTTGTTCTCGGACGGAAAATGTCGCTATTATTTCTTAAGTTTTTCTTTATTTTCTCTAATATCAACTGCTTTAATCTCTTCTTAAACTTTGAACGAAGAGCCAATATTTTATTACGAATCATTACAAAATCTGGCTCTCAATGGTTGAAAATTGGTGGATTTACAAGGAAGTTAACCGATCGGTTGGTTGTCAATGAGCTCTGTCTCACCCTACTATACTGATT
>JAGHZQ010000079.1 GCA_017746715.1 Cyanobacteria bacterium SBLK | reverse complement strand
TGCGTCGGACTTCCGACGGAATCGGAACTCGCCGATCGCCTTCGGATATCGGGCGCGGTTGAACTTCGACACGAGTTTTACCGGACGAGATCGCCTGCGGACTCGCTTGCAAGCCCGCAACCTGCGCAATATTTCCCAGTTTGGAACCGGTACGTCTCAAATCGATCCCAACAGTTATGGCTTCACCGCCAGCGATGACGTACGCTTGGCCAAGTTACACTATCGCTTCCCCGCCGGCGATAAAGTGATGTTGCACGTTGCAGCAGCCGGAATCCTCATTGACGATGTTCTCGATGCTGCTACCACCGGTGGTTATGCTTACGATGGACTTCCCTTGGGAACTGCCTACAACCAAATGTTCTACGATGGCGTTGGCGATGGTGGTGGCGTATTTGGTGCAAATATCTGGTTCAACGAAAAAATTGGCTTGGATATTGGTTATTTTACGGCTGATGCACCCGATGCCAATTTGGGAGTCTTTGGTGGAGAATTTTACATCCCCCTACAGTTGAACTTGAATCTCAGTGAGAAATTTAAGTTTGCTCTCGGCTATGGCTTTGGTTTTGCTCCCGGTGGTGCGGCAACCGGTGGCAATGTCAGCCTTGGAGAAACCACAAGCGTTTTAGGGCGTTCTCCTTTCCTTTGGGTAAACAGCAGCGGTAATATCCAAGAATCGGCAGCGACGATCAACAACTATCATTTCTCCTTTTCTTGGGATCCCTCCGATACCTTTAACTTAAGCGGTTTCCTCGGCTATAGCAGTGCAACGGGACAATCGGGAATTCGTCGAGGAGATAGTGCAGATTACTGGACGTGGGGCCTTAATGCAGGCTTCCCCGACATCTTCCGCGAAGATGACGTGATTGTTGCCAGTTTTGGACAACTGCCTTATTTAGCCAGTGCTAACAACGGTCCGAGCGATCGCTCCCCCTCCTACTTGGCGAGCTTGGAATATCGCTTCCCGGTAACTGACAATATCGAAATGGCGCCCGGAGTTTATGCAGTCTTTAACCCCAATGGTAACCCCAATAATGACACTATCTTTGTGGGGATGCTTCGTACCACCTTCAGTTTTTAAGAAAGATTGGCTTTAAAGCAACTTATCTCAAAAAACTGCTCTTATCATAAAAAAGGAGTGCTTACAAGCACTCCTTTTTCTATTTCGAGAAAGATAATTAAAGCAAATTACTGCTTTGTAAAAATATTAAAATTACAGATATTATAATCCCGAGAAAATTTTGTTTGGGTTCTTCCAAGGGCGTGAATTTCCGATAAGCTAAGAAAAAGAAACGTTGGGAACAAAACTTGAAGCCAGTTTGTCAGTTCTCTGTTTTTTATCTAAGTGTGAGGAATTTATTAATGTCCAAAATTCTGAGAAACTCTTTACTTGCGGGTTCTGCTACCCTCGGTTTACTCTTGGTCGGCTCTGGAGATGCTTCCGCCAACTCCAATAACGACCTCTTGCAACAAGTCGAGAGTTACAGTCTGGAAATGGAAGAACCTCTCGAAGAGGATAGCGCAGAACAATTCACTGGAGCCTCGAAGTTTACTGACGTATCCCCGGGAGACTGGGCATTCCAAGCCTTAGACGACCTCGTTCGCCGCTACGACTGTCTCAAAGGCTATCCCAACGGAACCTATCGCGGCAATCGCGCTCTGAGTCGCTACGAATTTGCAGCCGGTTTGAATGCCTGCTTGCAACAAATCGAGCGCCTGATTGCCGAAACCACTGCCGATTTTGCCACGCGGGAAGATTTGGAAACCCTGCGTCGCTTGATGGAAGAATTTGAAGAAGAATTAGCCCTTCTTGGAGTCCGCATTGATAATTTAGAAGGTCGAGTGGCCTTCCTCGAAGACAATCAATTCTCCACAACTACCACATTTAACGGTACGATTCTCTTTAATTTAGACGTTGCCACGGGCGATCGCGCCAAAATTTTCGGCTTGGATGATGCCGACTATAACGACTTCAGCGACTTAAATGGATTTGCTTCCACCTTGAGCGACCTTGCTCCAGCGTCATCCTTTGCCCAAGTCATCGATCGCAACGACATGTTGGGATTGTTTGAAGGATTTGGGGTAACCGACTCCATTACCATGGGAGAATTGCTGAACTCTGCCGATCTGAATTTTAATGCCAACAATTTGAGCGCAGCCCAAGCAGCCAGCGTAATTTCGACCTTCCTCAGCGACCTCGATACCATTAACGATACGCAAAACAGTGCGGGAGGCGAAAATACCGTTGCCGATGATTTCAACCGCAATCGCAATTCTGCCGTGGCTTTTGGCTATCGGGCGCGCTTCCACTTCGACACCAGTTTCACCGGACGAGATCGTCTGCGGACTCGCTTGCAAGCACGAAACTTGCACAACCTGAAACGGTTTGGAACCGGGACCGAACAAACCAGTCCTAACTTCTACGGTTTCCGCGCGGACAATGACGTACACTTGCATAAATTACACTATCGCTTCCCCGCCAGCGACAATGTCATGCTTCACGTTGGGGCGGCAACATTGGTCATTGACGATATTATCGACGCCCACACCACTGCACCTTACTCCCTAACCGGCTTGCCTTTGGGCTTGACTTACAACAACTTGATGTTTGAAATTCCCGGTATTCCGGGGGCGGCTTTTGGGGCGAATATTCGCTTTAATGACACGTTCCGTTTGGATGTCGGTTATTTCACCAATAACCCGGCGGATGCAAACTTAGGGTTGTTTGCCGGTTCTTATGCCATTCCCATCCAACTTAACGTTGATGTGAATGATGACTTTAAATTTGCCTTTGGCTACGCGCGTACCTATCAACCCGGTGGCGCTCGCACGAATGAAAATATTACCCTTTCCACAACTGCTAGTGTTTTAGGGCAATCTCCTTTCCTTTGGGTGGATAGTAGTGGTAATATCCAAGAATCTGCTACTTCGGGCAATCACTGGAATCTCTCGGCAACTTGGGATGTATCCGATGACTTTAATATTAGCGGTTATATCGGCTACCTCAACGCGATTGGAGAATCGGGAATTCGTAAAGGCGATAACGCCGATTTATGGACCTGGGCTTTAAACTTTGCTTTCCCGGATCTCTTCAAAGAAAATGATGTTATCGTTGCGGGTTTTGGCATGCTGCCTTACCTAGCACGAGCAGAAAACGGACCGAGCGATCGCGCCCCCGCTTACATGGCGAATCTCGAATATCGCTTTCCGTTCACCGACAATATCGAAATTGCTCCAGGAATTTATGCAATCTTCAACCCTAATGGCAACCCCAACAACGATACGATCTTTATCGGGATGATCCGGACGATTTTAAGACTGTAGAGGGTGACTCATTTGACATTCTGGGAGACTGTTTGTAAAACAAAGATCGAGAATTGAGTGAGAACAGATTGTGACCTTGCTTCTCTTCTTAAAACATCGATCTTTTTGTATAAATGTTCTCTTCAATAGCAGTTTTGAAAAAATATTCTGAAAAAATAGAGACCTCGATCGAGGTTCTCTATTTTTTGCTAATTTCCAATTAGAGAATGGCCTCGTTACAACAAGTTTGAGAATCTTTTAGGGAAGATTAAATTAGATTTAAATTCAGATTAAGTCAAAAACAAGAATGACTGGATGGCTACCAATAAGATTCTCAAAAAATGAGTAACAAAAATAAAAAATAAGTAAAAAAAAATCGCTGAGATGCCTGCATGTAGCTGGCAACAGCGAATAAGTCAATAAAAAATTTGTCAGAAATTCAAACCTTTGTCGAATTAGGACTTTAGCGTTTGAACTATTGAAAATCAGGCTAGCAGATTGGTTGTTTTATTTTTCCTTGCTTTTCGATAATTCATTGCTCCGTGTTTTTTGATAAAGAAATTAAATCATTCAAAAATTAATATCTGAGACTTCAGAATGATATGATTTTGGCGAAAATCTCTCAAACTATAGCAGTTTTGTTTGATGGGTAGAGAAGAAATTTCGGTCATTTCCGAGATTGGAGCTTATCCTCGCTCTACAATTCATCTGCAATAACTGCGATCGCAGAGATATTCATCAACCTAACGGCGGCCTATCTCAAGCCTAAAAGCCAAGTTATCAGGTATATTTGTTTCTCGTTCAGTGTGAGGAAGTCATCCATGTCAGAAATTCTCAAGAAAACTTTATTAGCTGCTCCCGCCACAGTGGGTGCATTGCTTCTGGCTTCTGGGGAAGCCATGGCCGAACCCGTTGGCAGTTCTCTTTCTACCAGCGATATGCTCCAACAAATCGAGACCTATCGGACTCAAGGAACTCGCAGCGCCCAGTTCACCGGAGCCTCGAAATTTAGCGACGTATCCCCAGGAGACTGGGCATTCCAAGCCCTAGACGACCTCGTTCGCCGCTACGACTGTCTCAAAGGCTATCCCAACGGCAC
>JAGHZQ010000078.1 GCA_017746715.1 Cyanobacteria bacterium SBLK | reverse complement strand
CTTGTTTTTCAGTGAGCTTTAAATTGCCAATAATACTTTTAATACTTCTCATTCTTCCGGCTTCAGTATTTGTCGTTTCTTTGACAAAAAAAATCCTAATTGAGGAGTAATATATTGAAGAGTCTGTTGTCTAATTGTTTCGTGGAAGTATAGCTCAAGTAATTAGACTGGAGCGAATAACAGGTCGCCCAGTAGGAGGACGATTTCATTGTCAAAAAGGCAAAGATTTTATTAAAGCTCTTCAGAAGTGGCTTGACAGAAACCCAGACGCATCTCCTCAAGACAGAAGAACTGCTGAAAATCTCATTCTAGATTTGCAAGACTCGTTAACATATTAGCGAGTAATACAATATTAAAAACTCAATTTTGCATTAAATACCGATCGCGCCGACAAACCTTTTCAAAGTTGTAAGGCATCACCTAACAAAAGTATAGCCACAAAAAGCAAAATCGCCGCCGCCGCCAAATCCATCCCTTGGGGAGAAATACGCTTGGAGAGCCACCAACCCAGCAAAACGCCGATTAAACTCGTGGTAATCAACGCGATCGCTGCCCCCGCAAACACCACCCACGGAGACTGAGATTCTGCCGCCATTAACAAAGTCGCCAGTTGGGTGCGATCGCCCATCTCCGCCAAACCAATCGTGAGAAACGTCGTCGTAAAAGTCCCCCAAAATGCGCCTTTGAGTCGGGATGCGCTTTGAGGATTCGGATCGGTCGAGTCGGGAGAAGGCGATCGCTCTTCAGATGGGGATGGAGTTGCAGTCATGTCATTTCAGCGATCGACGATTAGTTATCAGTTGTCAATTATCAACTATCAATTATCAACTATCAACTATCAATAGCAATATTTCCCATCATCGGGTCTAGCATTCTCTTTCCCCCGTCGCATCACCCCTAAAATCGTCGAAATAAAAACGCATCGTCGCAAATTGCCACCCCGAGTATTTTTCAGCGTAATTCGACCTAATGCCCGTCGTGAAGTTTGTCCGCACTCATCGCCGGGTTTATAAATCGGACAACCGTAATAATTGAATTGAACCCGCCATAATGGTTCGGTACTATCTTTGCGAAAGGTTGTTTCCTTCTCACCGCGATCGTTCAACTTCGAATCAATTTGTACGCCCGGTTCTAAATCTTGCCATAATCCATCATTATTCCAAACTTCCGGAGAGATAAAATCATCAGCATCGGCAGGATGAATGACCCATTGGACGCGATCGCCATTGTCCCGAAAACTTGCCTGCCACGTCACTTTCTCGCGAGTTGCATTGCTCTTTGCTGCCATCATCGCTCGATAAATTTGACTCTGAGATTTGTTCAGGCGAACGCGATCGCTATAACTTATCCAAGCAGGAGCGGCGATCGCGGCTAAAATTCCCATAATTGCGACAACAACTAACAGTTCGACGAGGGTAAATCCTCGATCCAGACGGAAAAAGAGACATTTGCTCGTTTGCATGAGAATCACAACTCGACACACCTTGCGACCCTACAAGATCGCATTATCAAGTTAGAATAACAGCGAATTTGCTGTTTAATTGCATATTCTCAGTTGTTTTTTCTGCTTTTTCCTGTCACAATATTAAATGATGTCTCTTTTTTTTCGAAAATCAAATACTAATGCCCGAACCTCTCTGAGAGTAAGTCCGGGCATTAACATACACAAAAGTGTATTGGTTATTTAACTATCCGCTTTAACGCAATTGAGGCTTCTTAATGTTGCCGCTGCCGCATAATTCCGCAAAGCAGACGAATTAGGGGCGAAAGCGGTTCCTCGTTCGCTTAAAGGCGAGGCCACGCCACAATAACCAGACATTTGCTGGATTAATGCGTTCGCCCAGTGACCCGCCGTATCGGAGAAAGATGTTGGCGTTTGTTTTTGACTCAAAGCTGTCGAAAGTCCGCGCCTTGCCTTGCCGTACTCCGCCATTTTTTTCATCACCGCCATTAACTCCGCCCGAGTGACGGCTTGAGTGGGACGAAATTGACCGTCGGGATAGCCCGAAACGATATTATTCGCTCTTGCCCATTGAATCCTAGCCGCACTCCATCGGGAAGCCGGAACGTCGGGGAAAGGATTGCTACTGGGAGAGGAAGGCGTGGGTAAATTGATATTGGGAATGGTTTGGACAGCACCAAATACCATCGCAACCAATTGCTCGCGGGTTAACGTATTGAGAGGGCGAAAGGTATTATCTTCGGGAAATCCGGCAATAAAACCAACTTTAAGGGCTTCTTCAATTTCCGCTCTGTAAATATCGTTAGAAATATCGGGGAAACTAGAAGTCGGCGCAGGTGTTGGGGATGGAGACGGAGATGGCGTGGGCGTTGGAGTCGGGGTTGGCGCGCCATCATTGGTGAGGTAGACGTGACCTAAAGTTCTTCCTTCATAAGTCCGTTTAGTGAAACGCCAACCCGGTTCGAGGAAGAGTTTGTAGAGGAGTTCGTCATGAGGACCGCTAAAGGTTCCTCGGCTGCGGGCAATGGTAATCTCATTGAGTCCGGGGCGGCTGCTGCCCACCCGAGGCGTTCCCACTAAGTGTAAATCCCCATCGCGGTTGACAATCCGTAAAAGATATTCGATGCCGAAATCTTCTCCGTTAATGCGGACGGAATAGCCATTACTGTCTACGCTGCGTCGGCAGCTGCCCGTAAAATCAAATGTCCGCCAAAGGGGATCGATCCTAATGGGACTGGTGCCGGCTTCTCCCCAACACTGTTGCTTTCCCGGAATTTGCTCGACAATAACGAGGCTGTAGAGACTGGTGCCAAAGGGAGAGGCGATCGCGGCAAAGGCGCTTTGATCGACTTCCTCTTGACCGAATAAAGATTGGGCGTTGGCGATCGAACTGCGCTGAGGTATCGTCACATTGGCTGCGGCGAATACCGTTGTCAAACTGACGGCACCGATCGCCGCCATTTTCAGCGGAAGTGCAAATTTCATTTTCTTCTCCTTCCAAAACTGTTCTTATTCTCCAAGCATTTGTCCGTAAAACCCACAAATTTCTCAGAAAAATAAAATTTTTGTTGGATAAATGGGCAATTGGTAATGGGTCTCGTCCTTCTTGATCTCTTTGCTTGGGAGGAGTTGAGGGTAGTAGCCATGAGAAATCGAGAATCGGTTGGAAAAGATAAAATGGGGAGAGCGATCGCGAGGAGGATTAAGTGATGCAATTGTTGACTTCTGGATGGGTTAAATCCCGAAAAGTTCTGGTGGCGATCGCTTTGGGGATTATTTTGCTCGGTTTAGCGGGAGCGATCGCCGCACAAAACGCCCCCTATTCCTCGGGCGATCGCTCGGCATTAAATGCTGGAGAAATTCCCCTCATTACCGCAGAACAATTACAACAGGCACAAAAATCCCAAAATTTTATCTTTATCGATGTTCGCACGCCCCGAGAATACGAGAGCGATCGCATTCAAAATAGTATTCTCATTCCCATTGATGCCATCGAACGAGGTTCGGGAGCAGAAAAAGTGCGCGAAATTGCCACTCAAAACCCCGATTCTACAATCGTCCTCTACTGTCAGCGAGGACCGCGTTCCTATCGCGCTTATCGACATTTGCAAGCGATCGACTCGCAATTTGTCGTTCTCTCTGGAGGGATAACCGCTTGGCGCAAGACCGTTTCGGCAGAATGAAAAATAGTTTTCAAGCTCACAAAATTCCCAGTTCTTTACTGAAGTAAAGGATAACAATTTTGAATTAATTAGATCTATGGATAAAAAACGATTGATAAAATTACTATTTGGTGAATTTACTTTTAAACGGATGATTCTCTCTCTCTTATTTATTTACGCTTTTTTTGCGATTTATGTCTTCTTGTCTGCCGATCGCATGATTTTCCTACCGCCTCCTGCCAGTTATGTTGACGACGAAAATATCATTAAACTATCTGCGGCAAACCAAGAAAAATTCTCGGCAATTTATCTAGAGAATCCCGATGCTCGTTATACCTTACTCTACTCCCACGGCAATGCAGAAGATCTCGGACAAATTCGCCCGCTTTTGGAGTTTTATCATGCTGTTGGTTTTAATGTTTTTGCCTACGATTATCGCGGTTATGGCACGAGTGAAGGAAAAGCCAGCGAACGCAATACCTATGAAGAAATTGAAATTTCCTATAGTTATCTCACGGAGAAAATGGGCATTTCTCCCGATCGCATCCTCTTATTCGGGCGATCGGTGGGAGGCGGTCCAACCATGAATTTAGCCGCAAGCAAACCCGTTGGAGGCGTGATTTTAGAAAGTACCTTTACCCAAGCCTTTCGCGTGGTCGTGCCCTTTCCCATACTTCCCTTTGACAAGTTTCGCAATCAGAGAAAAATGCAAAAACTTAACGTTCCGGTTTTAATCGTTCACGGAACGGAAGATCGTACGATTCCTTTTTCTCACGGTCAAAAATTATTTGCAACGGCTTCCGAACCTAAATTATCCTATTGGGTCGAGGGGGCAACTCATAACGATTTATTTTGGATCGCTCGAGGAAATTATGGGGAAAAGTTGAAAGAATTTGCAAAATTAGTAATGAGATCGCGATAATCAGTCACCAGTCACTAGTTAGCAAACCATAAAAAACGTTTTGGCACGATAAGATTGGTATCGGTAGGCAAAAGGGAAAACATGAAAAAAGCGCAAGGGATCGAGATTGGGGAATATTTGGCTGTCGCCATGTCTGTATCGGGAACGATCGTGGCATTCTTGACAGAAAAGGTTATTTATGCAGCTGCTCCTCTGACAATGGCGGTGAGTTTAAATCTTTGGCAGCGAAAACGAGTTCTCGAAGAACAAATTAACGCACAAATTAAGGCTGAAGAGTGGGCAAGCCTGCAATATCAGCTTACTGCCGCGATCGAACGGCAAAATGGCTGGGAAGATAGCACCGGACAAATTCAACTCGAAGTGATGCAAAACTTGCAGGAGTTAGCGAATAAAATCGTCTCGGTAGAAAGCAAATTCGTCCCCATTCTCGAACGTCAAGTTCGACTTGAAGAGTCCAATATTGAGATTAAGCAAGAATTGGAACAACAATTAGTGGCAATACAAACGGCGAGTGCGATCGTGAGAAAATTGCCGGAACAATTCTCCGAACTGCAAACCGCGATCGCGACTCTCCAGAAACAAATTAAACCCTTAAACGACACTCAAGAACACTTCGAAACAACAACGCAACAAGTCGAAACGGCGATCGCGCAAATTAACGCAACCATTGCAACTTTAAAAGAAGATTTGACCCATATCAATCGCAGTCTACTCCAACCGGATACCCTACCTCAACTCGAGCAAATTCAAGCCTTACAAAAAGCGATCGCCGATTTACAGCAAAATCATTCCCATGTTAGCGATGAAGCGCTCCTCGTAACCGACAGGGCGATCGCAGAAAAAGTAGAACAATTAGATGAGGCCATAGCCAAGATACAACAGCGCATAGAAGGATTTTCCCGCCAAGAAATCGAGATCGGTCCTCAGACTCGAGAGCTGCAAACCGCGATCGCTCGCATTCAAAAACGCCTCGAAGCATTTCCAGAAATTGCGCCCAACCCTCCCGCAGAAGAAATTTCCCAAACAGATATCCCCTCAGAACACCGTCCTCCTTCAGTTCCCCTCGAATATCGTCGCGAAGCCTTTCCCTCCCCGAAATCTCCCGAAATCGAATCCCCTCCCGAATCTGAAAATCGCCGCGAACCCCTTCCCGAGTCCGGCGATCGCAAAACTCCCCCTCAAAGCGAACCCCCTACCGAGTCCGGCGATCGCGAAGAACCTTCCCCAACTCCACCACCAACGGGTTTGGATAACTTTGGCAGCGAAATTGAGGGAGGGATTCGCGAAATTAGCGAGAATCTTTGGGAATTTGGAGCCTCGATTAAAAATATCTTCGATCGCGTCGCCACCCCAGAAACGGCTGCCGAGTTCGCCCGAGAATGGGAGTGTATATGGGAATTTGCCACCTATGCAGAAGGAATCGAAGCCCTCGCGATCGCCCCCGAGAAAAACATTCTCGTCAGTCCGGGGAAAAACTTTAGTTTGCAATTATGGAATTTAGCAACAGGTGAGGCGATTTGCACTTGTGCCGGACATAAAGGAGCGATGGCGGCTTTAGCGTTTAATCCCGATGGAACTCAAATTGCCAGCAGCAGCACCGATGGAACTCTCAAACTCTGGCAGGTAGAGACGGGGGCAGAAATGGCCGATTTACAGGGTCATACTGCCCCTGTCGTCGCGATCGCTTTCAGTCCCCACGGCAGAACCTTGATTACAGGCAGTCGCGATAAAACCATCAAACTGTGGGATTTAGGCAGTCAACGGGTTTTACGAACTTTACAGAGTCATTGGGATTGGGTCAGCGCGATCGCTTGCGATCCCGAGGGGAAAATCCTTGCAAGCGGCAGTCACGACGGCACGATTAAGTTTTGGGACGTACAAAAGGGAGAAAAAATTGGCAATCTCGCACCGGGCGGGAAAATCTACGCCCTTGCCTACAATACCGACGGGACGATGCTGGCGAGTGGGGGCAGCGATCGCCTGATTCGCTTGTGGAATCGCGATCGTCAAGAACTCCGTCAAATCCGCGTTCTCTCTCAGGTCTATTCCCTGTCTTTCAGTCCCGACGGGAAAACCCTCGCCAGTGGAACCAGTCATCGTACTATTTCTCTTTGGGATTTGGAAACGGGGGAAAAAATTGCGCTTCTCGAAGGCCATCGCGATCGCGTCAATGTCGTTTGTTTTGGCGATCGCGATAACCTTCTCGTTAGTGGGGGAGATGATGGCATCGTCAGGGTTTGGAAGAAAATCGAGGGCGAAGAGAGTTAGAAAACCCAGATTTCCCATCTTTCTTTGAAAAAAATCCCTACAATGCTTATATATCAATGTTTTTCAGACAAAAATTGTAAATGTTTGACAAAGTTTCAACGTAAATCTATAAGTTTTGCAATAACCCGATTTCTCTGATTATTCCCGATTGATTGCAATCGCGATCGCGCCAATATTGGCGCGATCGCGGCAGTTCTTGTTATTGCCTGACAATGTTTAACCGTACAAATCAGCAACATATTCCCCATAGCCGTTATACGGTAAAGTTTCGCGAATTTCCCAATCAAAATTCGGCGTATCGCCAATAAATTTTTCCCTTGCTTGAGACCAACGGGGATGAGGTTTGCTCGGATCGACGTTGGCAATAAAACCGTATTCGTGGGGGATGAGAGTATTCCAATACGTTGCGGGTTGACTGTCGAGAAACTCGATTTTTACGATGGATTTACCCCCCTTAAATCCATACTTCCACGGTAAAACCATACGAATAGGCGCACCGTGTTGTTTTGGCAATTCGCGACCGTAAATCCCGATCGCAAAAAAGGCGAGTTCGTTCGCCATCTCTTCGATCCGCAATCCTTCTTGATAGGGCCAGGGTAAAGAACCGAGATGAAAGCCCGGACCCGTCGTAATTTTCGCATCGTAAAACGAGGTAAAACGCACGAATTTAGCCTCTGATTTGGGTTCGACGGCTGCCATTAAATCCTTCATGGGAAAGCCCACCCAAGGCAACGCCATCGACCAGGCTTCCACGCAGCGAAAGCGATAGATGCGCTCTTCAATCGAAAAATCCTTTTTCAAACTATCGAGATCGTAAGTGCGAGGATTTTTAACCAGTCCCGTGACTTCCACCTGCCAATTTTCCGTCGGCAGATTTTGCGCGGAACGCCAAATCGATTTAGTGCCGCCAAATTCATAAAAGTTATTGTAACTGCTGGCCAGTTCTTGATTGGTGATTGGGCGATCCACCCGTGCAAAAGCCGGATTAGTGGGTAAGGGTTGAATTTCGGGTAACTTATAAGTGGCTTCGAGATCGCTGATTTGAGCTTGGGATTTTTGACAGCCCAATAAAGTCGTGGCGGCTGCACCAATTCCCGCACCGATAAAACTTTTTAAGAAGCGGCGGCGATCGCGATATAGGGTTTCCGAAGTGGCGGCGGCTTCAGATAATTGCCAAGAAGGAGGATTCTTAAAGAAGGTCATGAAATTTCGGGGAGATTCACAACCGAGATTTTAGCACTTTTTACTTGTTGTTTTTCCTTAATAATTTCTGGGATTAATTAAAACTTTTTTAATGGAATTTTCATGGTCTTTTAATCCCTAGCGAACTCCATTTTTTCTCTTCCATATGAATACTTGGCATCTTAAGAAAATGCGAAAATCATCTCTCTCGATCGCATTACACGCTTAAGAATCCCAACTCGATCGCGAGATGAGTGAGTTCGGTTTGAATTGAAGTGGCTTTGGCGATCGCTCATTTCTCGCGAATCCTTAAAACTTTGTTATTTTCCACCAACAATAAACGATAGAGTAATCTTGACATTCCTAGAACGAACCGATGAATCTACGCACGATTACGACAACCCCCTTTAACGACCAAAAACCCGGTACCTCCGGCCTGCGGAAGTCCGTTCCCGCTTTCGGACAGCCCCATTACCTCGAAAACTTCATTCAATCGATTTTTGATAGCCTAGAAGGTTGCGAAGGGCAAACCCTCGTCCTCGGTGGTGACGGACGCTACTACAACCGCCAAGCCATTCAAACCATACTCAAAATGGCCGCGGCGAATGGTATCGGTAAAATATTAGTGGGTCAAGGAGGCATTCTTTCCACCCCTGCAACGTCCTGCATTATTCGCAAGTATCAAACCTTTGGCGGTATTATCCTCTCTGCCAGTCACAACCCCGGCGGACCTGATGGGGACTTTGGTGTTAAGTATAACATCGGCAACGGCGGACCCGCTCCAGAAAAAGTCACCCAAGCCATTTTCGATCGCAGCAAAACGATTTTCGAATACAAGATCCTCGAAGCTGCTGACGTGAATATCGATCGCCCTGGCTCTTTTAAACTAGGTACGATGGAAGTTGAGGTCATCGATTCTGTCGTCGCTTACGTGGAGTTGATGCAATCGTTATTTGATTTCGAGGCAATTCGCCAATTCGTCGCCGAGAAAGGCTTTAAACTCTGCGTCGATTCCATGCACGCCGTCACGGGTCCCTACGCAAAAGCCATCTTCGAACAATCTTTAGGTGCACCAGAAGGGACAGTTATCAATGGTATCCCTTTGGAGGATTTCGGTAAAGGACACCCGGATCCCAACCTCGTTTATGCCAAAGAATTAGTCAATATTTTATTTGGCAGCGATGCTCCGGATTTTGGGGCAGCTTCCGATGGGGATGGCGATCGCAATATGATTTTAGGGCGCAATTTCTTTGTTACTCCCAGTGATAGTCTAGCTGTCCTCACTGCCAATGCCCATCTCGTTCCCGGTTATAAAGGAGGTTTGGCAGGAGTCGCGCGATCGATGCCCACCAGTGCGGCAGTGGATCGGGTTGCCGCTAAACTCGGCATTGGCTGTTACGAAACGCCGACGGGTTGGAAGTTTTTTGGGAATTTATTGGATGCCGATAAAGCCACGCTGTGCGGCGAAGAAAGTTTCGGTACTGGCTCTAATCACATTCGCGAAAAAGACGGACTTTGGGCGGTTATTTTCTGGTTAAATATCCTTGCAGTCACAGGGAAATCCGTCGAAGAAATTGTCAAAGAACACTGGCAGACCTACGGACGCAATTTCTATTCCCGTCACGATTATGAAGCCGTTGAAAAAGAACCGGCAATGAAATTAATGGAAAATTTGCGCGCTTCGGTAGGAGGAATGAAAGGTCAAAAACTGGGCTCTTACGAAGTCGAATATGCCGATGATTTCAGTTATACCGACCCGGTTGATGGCAGTATCAGTCAAAAACAAGGCATTCGTATCGGCTTTACCGATGGCTCTCGTATCGTTTTTCGTCTCTCGGGAACGGGAACGAAAGGTGCGACTTTACGACTGTATTTGGAACGCTACGAACCCGATCCCGCTCAACACGATCGCGATCCCCAAGAAGCCCTAGGAGATCTGATTACTTTGGCGGATGACGTTGCTAAAATCAAGGAACTAACCGGACGCGATCGCCCCACAGTGATTACCTAAATTTAAGAAAAAAAATAGGGTGTTCTCTAATGAAGTGGCGCACCCTTTCTCACAAAAAATCATTAGAAATATTTACGGTTATCTCTCTTCTGCCCGGAATAACAAAAAAAGAGTTGTCTGAATAAGACAATTCTTTTTTTTAGAGACTTCTTCGCAAATCCTTTCAACAAAGATATAAATCTAATCCTGCTACTTACTGCATACAAGAGACGGAAATCATAGGAAACGAGTATTTCGAGACTAATACCATTTACAGAAAGTCACTGAAGATTGATAGGAGGTATCTCCAAGATGTAAACCTATCGTCGAGCACACTGGTCAATCATCGATGATTTGATAATGCTTTGTTAACCCAAAATTAAACTCGGAGTAAGCGCTAGAGAAAAACTAGACAAAAGTCTAAGGCAGAAGTTTTGGGAAAAAGCATATTATGAAAATTCAAAGCAGCCTGTTTCCCTGAAGCGATCGATCTCATGCACAAACAATCGACCCACACCGCTACCTCAAAAACCATTCTCGCGATTCAACAACAATCTAAATCGCATCCTGCTACTCAACCCACGCAAGAGAATGTAACCATTGGCAACGAGCATTTCGGGACTAAAGCCGGAGCAATGATAGATAATGTCATGGGCGCGATCGCACCGCCACCGGAAGTACAAACTGATTTAACCGTGGGAGTCCCAGGAGACAAATACGAGCAGGAAGCCGATCGCGTGGCGAAAGAAACAGTACAGCGCCTGTATAGCAGTGGCAATTCGGGCGCGATAGGAGTGGGCGAGAATAACAGCGACGATGAAGGCGTTCGCTTAAAACCCCTAGCTTACAACCTGCAGCGCGATGGGGGCAAAGGTGCGGGGACGGCATCAAAAGCACTCGAACAGAGCCTTTCCAGCGCCAAAAGTGGTGGAAGCGAATTACCCGATCGCAATCGCTACGAAAGTGCGATGGGTGCTAATTTCAGCAATATTAAAATCCACACTGGAGGAGAAAGCGATCGGCTCAACCGCAGTCTCTCTTCTCGCGCTTTTACCAATCAAAATCATATTTTCTTCAAACAAGGAGAATTCAATCCCGGTACTCGTCAAGGCGATGCGTTGATTGCCCACGAACTCACTCACACCTTACAACAAGGCGCGGCCTCGACTATGGAAGAAGTGCAGCGATCGCCCTTGCAGGTTAGCCGAGCGCCAGAAGGTTGGATTCAGCGAGATGTTCTCGGTGAGTTTACCAAACGCTTTCACGGCACGATTTCCGAGACGGATGACCTGAAAACCGTTGCCAGCTTGGGAGTTTCATCTCTGAAATTTTGGAAACTCGAGAGTACCTCCATTGAATTAACCAGAAAGCTCTTGAAAGGGTACATCGCCACAAAAGAGAAGCCGGAAAGCTATCTATTCTTAGAAAAAGCCCATAACGTACTCGTTCTCAAACAAAAACGTCAAGAGAAAAAAGCAAGGAATAATGCCGCTCATATCAGCCAGCCGGCACAAGAAATGGTGAGCGTCATTACACTTTTTCGCAACCAGTATTTAGATGCTTTAGTCGAACAAGAATATAAAAGATACGAAACCACCTTAACCCAGAAATCGGCAGAAGACGTAGAAGCTGCAGACAAAGAATCTGACGAGCAAAGTATCCGGGGTCAAGTCCTCGCATTGATTGGCGCTCACAAAGATCCAGATCTTGCCGATCTGGCTGGAGACGACAAAAAAGCCAAAAAGAAATACGCGAAGTTAGAGAAAAAATATGACAAGCACGTTGCTAAAAAGATTAAAGATCCCACAACCATACCCAAGCGGGATCTTGAAAAAATAACATTGGATTTCCGGAAGTTAACCAGCAAGGGCACGCTGAGAAAGCGAGGAGAGAAGCTGACGCAGGTCGATCGACTGCTAACGAGAGCCGTCAAAATCCTCAAAGATGACAAAATGGGACAAGAGGCAAAACAGGAAATTGCCAATGATTACTTTAACCAAGCCATTATCATCATGGATTTGTGGCTGAAGAAGTATCAGCCCGTCGTCAAAGCATCCGTCCAAGAAGACGCAAAAGCCCTCGGAAGCGGTCCTGTCGTAGAAGAAGACACCCTCAAAGCCCTACAAAAAAGTAGCTTGGAAAGCACGTACAAGTCCGTTTACTGGACGCAAAGACGCTTGATGGTGGCAACGGGAATCAGTTCGATCTTTGAAGTCAATGCCAGCGTGCTGGGAATGCTGGGATCTAAAGCCACTGCATCTCTCGGCCAAGGCGCTCCGACCGATGACGCAATTCTCATGAGAATGCGCCAACAAGCACTGCTGAAAAAAATCAAGAAAAACTATAGCGGGGATTGCGGATTTTTCTTCAGAGTGGTTTACCCCATGGTGATTAATGCCCTAGCGGGAACTGTTGGTGATAAAGGCAAATTTGAAATGGAATTGGCTTTTCCGGTAGAACCGACAGGTTTGGCAACAGTGGGCTTTCATTTAAAAATTGATGCGGAGCGTAAAGACCAAAAAGAACATAAAGTTTACAATCATTTTGTCATCCATGCAGGTCTTAGCCATAAAGATACTGCTGTTACTGTAAAAGCCAATCTGGGTGCTGGTTTTTATACAGAAGTGACGGGCCATACCGCCCAAAATTGCGCTCAGCTTGTTTCCTATGGGATGCGCCAACATTTCGTAGAAGCAGGCCTCGAGAAGATAGCGAGTTTCATGTGGGGGGGCGGCAAGCGCTCTGTTGCGGAATCTTGGGCTGAGAGTGTTGAAGAGACAACCTTTGGTGCTGCCGATGACGATGCCAAGAAAGCCTATGTAGAAACGGGAGGATTGGCTCGCGCTTATGCGGAAGTGGGTGGAGATGTTGGCTTGGCTTCGGCTAAAGGGAAATTTGAAGCCGCCGCTTATACGGGGAAACGCTGGAATCTAGAAACCCTTAAAGCTCGAGGCGCCCTCGTGGAAATCAAAAAATTCAAAGGGAAAGGTGAAAACGAGGAAGATATCTGGGAAGGCAGTGGCAAATATCGAGCTGCCACCCGAAAGAGCAAGGATGACGGTCACTCGAGCAAACAAAAAGGGGCCGGCGCGCATCGCTACTTACTCAAAGCGGGTGCTGAATGTGCCTTTGGACCGGGTAATGCTTCTGGAGGGGGCGGGAAAGCCCATATTGGCTTGGGTGGGAAATGGGAATATTTGCGAGATGTGGGGGCAGATAACGGCGATACAAAAATTGGTAAAAGGGAACTCCGCAAGCGAGAATTAGAAGTCAAAATCGGGCTGGGTGGATTTGGCAAAGGCGGCAAAACTCACTCTGCAACGGTTGGTTATGCGATCGCCGGGGGTGGAGCTGCTTTTAGTTTAATCAAGTCCCTCTATCGCATGATGAATGATAAGGCCCAAAAAGATGCTGAAGCCAAAGAAAAAGGTCCGGTCACGGGTGCAAAGGGTTCGCTGGTGACTCAACCGGCACTACTTGCCTTGGGAGCTTTGGGAATGGCCCTCAGAGATAACTCGAATGCCGAGATTGGTGCGGGGGCGCAACTCCGATTTAAAATTGGCGAAGAGCTTCCTTCTAGCAGTGCTGTAGCCAAAGAAGCCGCGAAGGGGGAAGACAAAGAAAAGGCACTGAAAGCAATACCCGTCGCCGCTAAAAAAGCGGAAGCAGCAGAGGCAAAACTCCTTGCGATCGACAACGTGAAGAAAACCGTGCTCCATGCTGAAATGGCCGCCAAGAAAGCGGATGGGGACTTTGATGTGGCAGAAGCAAAAGCCGTTATTGCAGAGGCAACGAAAGATGAGGAAGATATCATTAAAGAAACTAAAGCAGGGGAAGAAGCGGTCAAAAAAGCAGAAGATGAAAATGAGCGACTTGACAAAATGAAAGCTGGCGATCGAAGAGTTTCTAAGGATCGCAAATCAAAAGCAGAAGCTCATATCGAAATGGTCGGCAAATCAAAACAGAAAATAGATTTATCGGGAGTACAGGAGGATTCGACAAAATTCCAAAAAATATACGATCGCAAAGAGGGAAAAGATGCCGACGGTACGGCGTTAAAGAATTTTCTCGACGGATTCAAACAGTCTTATGTGGGTTTTGAGTTTACCCATCGAATTTTCTCCTTCAAATGGGAACAGAAAAAAGGTGCATGGTCTGGATTTCCCGTGCTAGATAAGGCTAAGAAACGATATGAGATTTTGGGTGTGGACTTCAAAAATAAAGAGGCCTTCGATCATTATATGAAAGGTTACATTCGTCTCTGGGGAACTCCCGATCGCATGAAGACGTATGAGAAAGAGATGATTAAAGATGGAAACGAAGCAATGAAAGAGAAATACGATAAGATTTTCAAAAAAGATGAGGATGCTGAAGAGTAATTGGCAAGTGCGATCTCTACGACTTTGAGATCGCGCTATTTTGTTTCTTATTTTGCTAAAATAATGCTAACTCAAACCATGAAGTTTGTGCGATCGCTTTGATAAAGTCAAAGTCATCTCGTCATAATGCAACCCATATTTTAGATTGCAATGTTTATTTCCGATTCCATCGAACTCGATCGCCCCATTGCCTTGAGAACGAGTGAAGGACAACTTTTGACGGTTCAACTCAAACAAGTTGCCCTCGATCGCCTCGATAAAATGTTAAAACGATGTACGATGACTTTCAGCACTTCTGCTCGGGTTTACAAGAATATCGAGGCCAAGAAATTATTGGGTTTGGACGGAGAAACTGGAGAGGATTTTCTCCCCAAGGGTTTAGAAGATGATGAAGAAGTCGAAATCGAAACGGCCTTAAAGCGAGAACTCGTAACGCGCTTGCTGCAAGAAGCCCGCGATCGCTTCCCCGATGATGAAAATACCGTTGCTGCCCTCGTCGCTCGCTATCTTATTACTCTCGAACAAAGTCTCAACGAAACACCTTTTCTCAACACGGAAAATTGGTATGCTATTTTCGTACAGCAAGATATATCCGTCCCCGATGATATGGAAATTGCTTTAGTCATGAAACGAGGCGGCAAAACCGAATGGGGGTATTATTTTGAACGACAAGAAGAACGCGAAGATATCGAAGAAGAGGGGAGTGGAGAAATTTTCTTAATTGCGTCGAGTTTCTTCCAAGAAGAAGGATTGAACGCTCACATTGACGAAGAAGACGAAATTATTGCTCTCTCGATTCCAGGGCGACCGGGAACGTGGAATTGTTATTGCGAGATCGATGAAGAGCAACGATTGTGCCTGATTTATAGCATTTTTCCACTTAAAGCCCGACCGAAACAATATGGGGCAATTGCAGAGTTAATTGCGCGAATTAACTACAATACTTCGATTGGGAATTTCGATCTCAGTTACGAAACCGGAGAAATTCGCTTTCGCACTTCCATCGATTTAGAAGGCGATCGCTTTTCCAAAGCCTTGATGAAACAGTTATTTGTGAGTAATATTTTCAAATTGGAGCAATATTACAACAGCATTCTCATGGTTTTGATGGAGGAAGCTACGCCAGAAGAAGCGATCGACAATCCCGAATTTTCTCTGACCTAGTTTCCATTAGAATAAGAGGAGAATCGCAATGGGGTGTCCAAACAAATTGCAATTGGATTGTCGATCCTCTCGAGCGTCGAGTGATGATTTATACGCTAGTGGAAGGATTGTACGATGCCGAAGAATTTACGGGAAGCGATCGCATTATTTCCCCAACTTGTCCCGAACTCGAATTAACGGCCGAAGGAATTTTGCACTGAATTTTATGGGTTGTGGGTTGTTTGCGATCGTTCAATAATTCAATTCTCTTATCATTTTTTGTAAATCTTCTTTTAAGAAAACAGTGACTTGTCCGCTATGAGAACCGCCATCTTCATTGGTGGTTAATTCCAGCCAATAGGCAAAGCGAATACCCGATCGCAATTCCCCTTCTCTTCCCCCCAAACCGGGTAGATTCAAACGCCGAGACATTTCTAAAGTTTCAGCAGAAGGATAAACGCGAACAATTTGTGCATTTTGGTAATCGCTGTAAATGTCCAATCCGTAAATGACTCGTAGCGCTTCTTCCAATCTAGGCACGGACACCCCATTAATGAGGTCGTAGAGGGAAAAATTTTCGCTGCGAATAATCCCCGGATTTCCTAAAGAATTAAGGCGACCCGGGGGAAAAACCGAGGCTCGAAACTCGAAACGCTGGGCGGCGGTATCGGTGCGCCGTACCGTCAAACCATCGCTCTCTACGGGGCGTAACGTGGGATTTCCGGCAATCCATGCCGCTACCGTTTCCGTACGCTGACCGGGCAAACTCCAAGCCGGAGGAGCGATCGCAACTGCAACGATCCCCAACACTCCCCATACAGATAAATACCGTAAAAGAAAAAATCGTGCCTTCATTTTCAAACCCCCCAACTCTATAATCGCAATGGTAATCGGTAACGGGCGATCGCGAATGGGCAAATTTGCCTCTAATTATACCGTTTTTCCGCCTCTGTTCGCGATTCCCAACTGTCCAAAAACAAAACATTTCTCAAGATTTGGTCGCGATCGCAACGTGGTATGGTGATGAATCTAAGTGGGTTTCGATGGGGAGCAGCCATCGAACGCGAGGGGGAAAGCTCGGTGCAAATCCGGCGCTGTCCCGCAACTGTGATGAAACCAAAATCTTGATAAAGAACGGTTTCTCAGTCAGAATACCCGCCCATTTAGAGAAAAATGAAAGACGCATTTGCGAGGACAAAATTGTGTTTGAGAAAATTTTCGGAAAGTTTCAGAACTCTTCCATGACGGGACGCATCCCCATTTTTGGAAGCGCGATCGCATTGTTTTTGCTGGCCGTCCCCCCCGCGATCGCCCATCACCCCTTTGGCGGTAAGACTCCAGCCAATTTCATTGAGGGAATTTTATCGGGGATGGGACACCCCATCATCGGCCCCGATCATTTCGCCTTTATCGTCGCGATCGGCTTGTTGGCTGCCCTAAAAGGCAAACAAGGGATTTTTCTCCCCGTTGCCTTTGTTTTAGCCACCGTAGCGGGAACGATCGTCCATCTCTTCGGTCTCGATCTTCCCGCCCCGGAATTGGTGATTTCCGCATCGGTGCTGACTTTTGGCGTTTTCCTCGCTATTGAGGAAAGTCCCAATTGGGCATGGCTGGCAGGTAGTGCCGCGATCGCCGGACTTTTCCACGGTTATGCTTATGGCGAAGCAATCGTTGGAGCGGAAATGACCCCCTTGGTTGCCTATTTAGTTGGATTTGCCCTCATTCAACTGGCGATCGCCCTTGCTGCCTTTAAAATTGCCAATCTCGCCCTCAAAAAAGTAGCCGAACAACCCGCCCTTGCCCTGCGTTTTGCTGGATTTACTATTTCCGGCATCGGTGCGGCCTTCCTTTCCTCGGTTATTTTGGATTAGCACTTGACCCAATCACCGATAATCGCTCGGCCGTTACCGCGATCGCCGCTCTTCTCGGGCAATTCGCAACGGCATTTTTTTTGCTTCAGTCATTGAGAAAAAATCCCATGCACAAAATTCCCGTGACCGTCATTACCGGCTTTCTCGGAGCCGGAAAAACCACCTTAGTTCGCAATCTCTTGCAAAATAATCAAGGGCGCAGAATCGCCGTTCTCGTCAACGAATTTGGAGAAGTGGGCATTGATGGAGACTTATTGCGTTCCTGTCAAATCTGCGATGAGGAAGAAACCCCCGATGCCAACATTGTCGAATTGACCAACGGTTGCCTTTGCTGCACCGTTCAGGAGGAATTTTATCCCACCATGCAAGAACTCCTCAAACGCAGGGATAAGATCGATTGCATATTAGTCGAAACCTCCGGACTCGCTCTCCCCAAACCCCTCGTACAAGCCTTTCGCTGGCATGAAATCCGCAATGGTGCAACAGTAGATGGAGTCGTGACGGCGGTCGATTGTCAGGCCCTTGCTGCGGGAACGTTAGTCGGGGATATAGATGCTCTAGAAGCCCAGCGACAAGCCGATCCCAACCTCGAACACGAAACCCCCATCGAAGAGTTATTTGAGGATCAATTGGCTTGTGCGGATTTAGTATTATTGACAAAAACCGATCTCGTGGATACAGCAACTCTAACCAAAGTACAAACTTGGCTGCAACAGGAAATACCTGCGGGGGTTAAAATCGTATCCTGTCGGGATGGCGAACTTGCTCCAGAAGTCTTGTTGGGTTTTAACGCGGCGGTAGAAGACAATCTCGAAAATCGCCACAGCCATCACGACCATGAGGAAGAACACGATCACGATGACGAAATTAATTCGGTGCAAGTGGTCTGCGATCGCGCTTTCGACCCGAAAACCCTAACAGAAACTCTGCAAAAATTGGTGCAAGACCAAGAGATCTATCGCATCAAAGGTTTTGTCAACGTCCCCGACAAACCCATGCGAATGGTTCTACAAGGGGTCGGAAACCGTTTCGATTCTTTCTACGATCGCCTTTGGTCAATAGAAGAACCCCGTCAAACTCGCCTTGTCTTTATCGGTCGCCAACTCAATGAAACTGTTATCAATGAGAGAATAGGGAGTAATAACGGGTAACGGGTAACTAAAAAGACGGGTGACGGGTGACTGAATATCCTGTTCGGTTTCACGCATAAACGTTCTTGAAAAAAGAGGGTAAAGTATAGATAACTGACCGCAGATGAGTTATCTATTTGAACGATGAACGATTTATCTTCCCAAACTCCAGAGTTTTTCAATAGTTCTAACCAAGACAGAAATTTACTCTGGCAATACGTCCAAGACTTAGAACCGGATCAGGCTTCTCGTCTCTCTCAGCCTACCCAAGAAGCCGTACAAATCATGGAACGCAATATCATTGGCTTGTTGGGTGGATTGCCAAACGAGCATTTTGATGTCAGTATTTCTACCAACCGCGAACAATTGGGACGCTTATTGGCTTCGGCGATGGTTAGCGGCTATTTTCTCCATAATGCAGAACAGCGTATGGGTTTTGAAAAACAGTTAATTAATGAGTAACGAGTTGCCAAATAACCAACAACTAACACCTAACCCGACCCACCCCCAGCCCCTCCCAAGAGGGGAGTAACTAACAATAAACCAATAACAAATCACCAATAACCAACCATGTCATTACTCGGATTATTTGGCAAAAAAGCAGAAATGCCTTCACCCGAAGACGCATTACCGGGGCGATCGCAATCCATGCCGGTTCCCGAAAAACATTTCGTCAATGGCAATCCTCTCAAACCGCCTTTTTCGGAAGGTTTGGAAACTGCGATGTTTGGTTTGGGTTGTTTTTGGGGCGCAGAACGCAAATTTTGGCAGGCTGAAGGGGTTTATACGACAGCAGTCGGCTATGCGGCGGGCTATACTCCCAATCCGACTTATCGCGAAGTTTGTTCGGGGAGGACGGGGCATAATGAAGTGGTTTATGTTGTCTTCGATCCTCAAGTGATTAGCTACGAAAAGATTCTAAAAATCTTTTGGGAAAGTCACGATCCCACTCAAGGAATGCGCCAAGGCAATGATGTCGGCACCCAATACCGTTCGGGTATTTATACGTATTCCGAAGAACAGAAAAAATTAGCAGAAGCCTCTCGCGAAATGTATCAAAAGGCTTTAAAAGAAGCCGGATACGGAGAAATAACAACGGAAATTCTCGACGCGCCAGAATTCTACTATGCTGAAGATTATCACCAGCAATATTTAGCTAAAAATCCCGGCGGTTATTGTGGCTTGGGCGGAACGTCAGTTGCTTGTCCCATCGGTACGGTTTCTCTCCCCTCCTAAGCGATTTCTAGGGTCATTTTTCGTAGGGTGTCGTTAGCGAAAGCGTAACGCACCCTTGATTTTTGACCGAGAAATATGCGTGAGTTAGAATTAATTTTTATGCTATAATTTCTGTTAGATTTTCAAGATAAAATAAAATTGAAAAATATAAAAATTAGCGAATACAATGGTTAAAAAAATTGCTCTTTTCAATCATAAAGGGGGAGTCAGCAAAACCACCACGACATTTAACCTAGGTTGGATGCTTGCTGATAAAGGCAAAACTGTAATTCTTGTAGATACTGACCCACAATGCAATCTGACTGGGATGGCTTTGGGGGAACAAAGTGAAGAAAACCTAGAGGAGATTTACAAGAGTTACTCGAATATTAAAACAGGTCTAGCACCTGCTTTTGAATCCCAACCCAGAGCAATTGAAGCGGTTGATTGTATTCCTATTGGAAATAAAAAGAACTTATTTTTACTGCCCGGTCATGTTGGTTTTGCTGAAAATGAAGTAACTTTAGGACTTGCCCAAGAATTAAGTGGCGCAATTCAAGCGCTCAAAAACGTACCGGGTTCTATTTCATATCTGTTAGAGAAAACTGCTCAAAAGTTTAATGCGGATTATATTTTGATTGATATGAGTCCCAGTTTAAGTTCAATCAACCAAAATTTATTAATGACGAGTAACTTCTTTATTGTTCCTACAAATGCTGATTTCTTTTCCGTCATGGCGATCGATTCTTTGACAAAAATATTGCCAAAGTGGTATCTATGGGCAACCAAAGCAAGTTCGCTACAAATTCTCAAAGATGCAACCTATCCATTTCCTGAAATTAATTTGAAATTTCTGGGTGCTATTGTTCAAAAGTATAGAATTAGGGGAGGTAAAGCAACAGTTGCTTTTGAAAAGTGGATTCAGAAGATCGAGCAAGATATTGACTCTAAATTAGCTCCAATTTTAGGTAAAAATCATATGTTACTATCATCTCAAACTTATACTGACAATGAAATTTCTCAAAGTTATACTCTCAGCAAAATTCCTGAGTTCAATAGCTTGATTGCTTTATCTCAAGAGCATCAAGTCCCTGTTTATGCCCTTACTAAAGAGCAGTTAGGATGGACAGGAAGTGTTCTACAGGGTTCTAAAAGGAAGCAGGAAGAGTTTTCAGAAATATTTTCAGATCTTGCAGACAAAATTATTAAATTAACAGCTACAGCTTAATATTGTTACACTCATGCAATCTGCACTCGATCAATTCCGAATTAGCATTAGGCGCGTTCGCGAGATGATTTCTCTTCATAACTCTGTAAAAGCTCAATCTACTTCTGCGTTAGATCTATCAGATATTTTGAGAGCAGCGCTGGTTTTGGCCGTAAGTGCTTTAGATTATTATATCCACGAAGTTGTAACTTTGGGCATGATAGAAATTCACAGAGGTCAACGTCCCGAACCCAATCCGCCACACAACAGTCCTCAATCTGCGTTTTCTCGCTTTCAAGTTTCACTGGGAGGTGCAAGACAAGAAAGATTGATATCCATAGATATTGCTTCGTGGTTACAAAATGAAATTCAACAGAGTCAAGGTGTTGCCTTTTTACAACAATCCCATAAAATTTCTACTTTGTTGCCCATTATATCAAATAGTTTAGCCAATCAACTTAACCAGACTTCTTGGTTAGAAGATGAAATTAGAGAACGTTTTGGCTATCAAAGTTTCCAGCAACCCGATAAAATTGCTGACGCAATTAGACTAATTTCAGATAAAAAGCTGTGGGAGGAAGTTTCTACACAACTAGGTAAACCCTCAAAAGATATTAAGCAAGAACTCAGAGCAATAGTCGATCGCAGAAATAAAATTGCCCATGAGGCTGATATTGACCCGACTTTAGGAATTGGATATCGTTGGAATATTGATGAGAGTCTCGTTAATGATGCTGTTAATTTTATTGAGCAAGTTGTTGAGAGTATTCACAAAATCCTTTAAGCGATCGCCGATCGCATTGCCGCAATAATTGCTAAATTGAGAAAGGGTCATTGGGAATCGGTCATGAATCGCTGGATCAAAAAACTGGGAATCGCCAAACTTCAAGTATTAGGATTGCTTCTTCTCCTACCTGCTCCCCTGCTTGCCCAAGAAATGCAGCAAGGGCGAGACTATACCCCCGTCTTTCCCAGAACCGCACCGCCTACCGCCCCCGGATCATCACCCCTCCAAATCCAGCGCGATTTCCGCGTCACCGCCCTACAACAGGACTATACCGGAGATTTATGGGTGGGAACGTGGATGGGTTTAACCCGCATCAATCCCCATACGGGAGCGATCGTCGCCCGAGCCAGCTTGCCGGATTATACCCTCTCGAGCTTGGCAATGGATCGCTCCGGGCGCATTTGGGGCGGCAGCTATCGCGGTTTGGTACGGGTCGATCCCCGCAGTAACGAACTCACCGCCTATAGTTTCCGCTTGCCCTCCAATCGCGTCCTCTCCCTCCTCATCGACAATCGCGGCTATCTTTGGGCGGGAACCGATCGCGGTTTGGCGCTGATCAGTCCCGATCGCGGCTTTTTGATGACCACGTTGCAAGATTTACCCGGAGTCAGTGCCAATGCCCTCGCCCTCGATGCGGAAGGGCAGCTGTGGGTTGGCACCCTCGAAGGCTTGGTGCGAGTCAATACTGCCAGTGCCTATCCCATCGGTCGCATGACGGCTTTGCCCGGAGGCATCGTGCAAGCGATCGCCACTTCTCCCGAGGGAACCCTTTGGGTGGGAACGATTTCGGGATTGGTGGAAATCGACCCCCTAAAACGGCAAATTATCCGCTCGATTCGCCCTTTCGAAGGTCGCAGCATTACGTCCGTCCGCTTTGCCGACAACGGTCGCGTTTGGGTGGGCAGCGAAAACGGTTTATTTGATGTCGATCCCCGAAGCGGTCGAGCGATCGGACAAATTCCCAATCTTCCCTCCAGCCGCATTCTCTCCCTCTCTCCCGATACGGGCAATAAACTCTGGGTGGGAACCTCCGAAGGCTTGGCTTGGGTCAGTCAATCCTCCGGCTTAGTCCGTCCCCATCTCGCCTTCATCCGCAATCCCCCCATCAATTATTGAACGAGTTAACCCACCCCCAACCCCTCCCAAGAGGGGAGCGAATCAATGTCAGTTACAACCCGCAAATTAATCGAGTGGAAACAACAGGGGCGATCGATCGCCGTCCTGACGGCTTGGGATTGCGCGATCGCCAATCTCCTTGACGAAGCCGGAATCGATATCATTCTCGTGGGAGATTCTTTGGCAACGGTGGCATTAGGATATAAAAATACTTTACCCGTTACCCTCGAAGAAATGCTCCATCATACAGCCGCCGTCAGTCGCGGGACAAAACGCGCTTTAGTGATCTGCGACCTGCCCTTTCTCAGCTATCAAGAGAGTATTGAAATGGCCGTCAGATCTGCCGGACGCGCTCTTAAAGAAGCGGGGGCGCAGGCTGTTAAAGTAGAAGGAGCGAGTCCGGACATTTTGGCAACCATTCGCAAATTAACGGCCATTGGCATCCCCGTTATGGGTCATGTGGGATTAACCCCTCAGTCCGTTTACCAGTTGGGTTACAAACAACAGGGAAAAACAGAAGAACGAGGAGAACAAATTTTACAAGAAGCGATCGCCGTCACCGAAGCCGGAGCATTTTCGATTATCCTCGAGCATATCCCTTCGGATTTAGCTGCTAAAATTACCAAACAAGTTCCCATTCCCACCATTGGCATTGGTGCGGGTTCTCATTGTGACGGACAAGTTCTCGTAACGGCAGATTTGCTGGGACTCTCAAAAAAACAACCTCCTTTTGCGAAAACTTACCTTAATCTTCGCCAAATAGCGACCCAAGCCGTGGGAGAATTTATCAATGAAGTGCGAGAGCAAAAATTTCCTCATTAAAAAAATCTGAATATGTCAATTCATCGCAAAGCCCTTTTAAAAATCAAAAATAAATATAAAATTTCCAATGTTTCCATCAGTCGCTTGACGGGAATCAGCGAAAATCATCTCTCTCAATTTTTTCGCGGCAATCGCAATGCGACAGATGCCGTTTTGGATGAAATTCTCGGTGCCTTGGAACATATCAATCCGGGGGCGCGAGAAGAGTACGGCATGGAAATCTCTCAAAGTCACAGCCCCCAATCTTTGCAAAAATGGATTGAGGGCATGAGTAATGAAGAAATGTATTCTCTATTGGTGGCGATTTCTCAAAGATACAAACCGGAAGGATTCCCCCTAGGCAATCGTAAATTATAGCGTAATTTATAGCGTAACTTTTGGTTAAGTTACGCGAGGGTTGAGAGTTTGTTGATGCTACTCCTTTCTCGTTTTTCTTCATCGCTGCTTTGGAGGCGATCGCGATGGAGGGGAAGTACGATATCAAATTGCGTTCCTTTGTTCTCAGTCGATTCTACGGCGATCGTGCCTTGGTGCTTTTCGATAATTTTATAAACCACGGCAAGTCCCAAACCCGTTCCTTTCCCGATAGGCTTAGTGGTAAAGAAGGGGTCGAAGAGCTTAGTGCGAATCTCTGAAGGAATACCCGAACCATTATCGCCAATACTGACTCTCACGCTATTAATATCGATCTGTTCGGTTTGAATGACAATTCGGGGATGTTTGGAAGAATTTGGGGAAATAAGTTCTTCAAGGGCATCAAGGGCGTTCGCCAGCAGATGGAAAAAAACTTGATTGAGTTGAGCGGGATAGCACTCGACTAAAGGCAAATCGCCATAATTTTGTACGATTTCAATGCGATCGCCAATGCGATTGTTCAGGACGATGAGGGTGCTATTCAATCCCTCGTGTAAATCGACGGCTTTCATTTCCGACTCGTCCAAGCGCGAAAAATTACGTAGGGACTTCACAATGGATTGAATTCGCACGGTACCTTGTTTCATGGATGCGAAAATTTTCGGGCAGTCCTCGATCAAAAACTCTAACTCGATTGCCTCGATTTGCGATCGTAGGGGATCGGGGGGCTGGGGATACAATTTTTGATAGTGTTGAATTAATGCCAGCAAATTCTGCAGATAACCATCGAGATACTCGATATTCCCATGAATAAAGCTCACGGGATTATTGATT
Source organism: Cyanobacteria bacterium SBLK (assembly GCA_017746715.1). Classification (GTDB taxonomy): domain Bacteria; phylum Cyanobacteriota; class Cyanobacteriia; order Cyanobacteriales; family Spirulinaceae; genus CCY15215. Next base: position 25,922 of record JAGHZQ010000078.1, on the reverse strand, counting down.
TCATGAGCAATGCCGCCAACCATTTGACCCAAACTCGACATCTTTTCGTTCTGAATGAGTTGAGTTTGGGTTTGTTGTAGCTCTCGAGCGTATTCTTCCATCCACTGGATGAGTCGATTGAGAGAGGTGGCAAGGGTACCGATTTCATCCGGGGTATCAATGGCAGTACGGAGATTAAAATTTCCTTCTCGGGCGACTTCTCGAGCGACATTTTTAACGGCGATTAGAGGACGGGCGATCGCTCTGCCCATCAATAAAGACAAGAAAGCAGCGAGGGCGACGCTCAATCCCATACTGAGAGCAACGATCGATAAACGCCTTTTGCGATTATCGGTTAAGTTTTGACTGGCTCGCATTTTTTGATTTTCTGCGGCGACGATAATTCGCGTTAAATCTTCGGCAAGGCGCTCAAAACGCTTCTCGCGTTTGAGAGAGGTCGGGCTGCTTAAAAAAGCGATTAGTTGTTGGCGACCCCCAGGAATGTCTTCGTCCGCTAAATTGGCAAAATCGAGTTGCGACTGCAAAGCGACAATCGCGACGCGATAATCTTCGATCGCATCTTCGTATCTTTGGAGAAGTTCGCGAAACCGTTTTGGGTCAACTGCCAAATGGTGGGGATATTGTTCGAGAAAGCGATCGAGATCGCCAAGATTTTCTTTGGCTCGCTCGATTTGCAGGCTAAAATGCGCTCGTTCAAAATCCAAAAAAATGGCCTTGCCAAAGGTAGGCATTAGTCGTTGGGGATGCAATCGCATCTCCGTGACGGCGACTTTTAAGTCTTCGAGGTCGCGTTCTTGGGTATCGGCAAGATAGAGTGTTTTGAGGGCTTGTCTTTCGTGGTAGTCCCCCAAACTCAAGCCAATTCCAGTCCCAATAATGGCAATTCCCAAAGCTAAAGCATAGCTGTAAGCGAACTTTTGAGTGATGTTCAACCGACCCAACGTTCTCTCAAACCACGGGAGAGAAATTTTATTGGTATAGCATCTGACAGCAGCAATAATTCGAGGAGATTGGTTGGATTGCGAGTTTGTATTCTGTGAATTTGTATCCATAGAGGAACGCTCTCGATGTCCCACGACAGACATTGAGAAGGGGTTATTTTTCATGGTTGAACTTTTTTGGAGATGGCAATCTTACTCGTGCCTTCAGAAAAGAGGGAAAAATCTTAGAGCAACAAGTAACTCTCTTTGGGAACAACTCTAAATTACCAAAATTTTACGGGCTTTATTAAGGTATATTTGTCCCTATTTTAGTTCAAAATATAGCGATTGTGGAACTTTTTAATTTTTTTATAGGATATCGCTTATTTAATAGTACTTACTCAAAAGACATTTAAAGATGTAAAAAAAAACTTTTATGAGTGCTTTCCTACAGTAGGGACTTGACGCGGGTTCTAATGGGCAAAAAGCCCCAAAGCAATGCGATCGCCGTAAATATCCTGCATTTGTGTTAATACTCCCATGACACGTTCGTAAGGCACGTCGGGATTGGGAACGAGGAAGGCAATATTTTGAGAATTTTCCTCTAAATAGAGGGCGATCGGCTCTTGAATCTCGGTTTCTGCGAACGTTTGTTCCTGAAATAAAAATTGTCCTCGAGCATTTAAATAAACGATTTGCGAATTTTCGTTAACTTCTCCGACAATCTCGCCCCCTGCTTCTCCTTTTGGGAGTTGTACTTCTACGGTTTTTGAGGGAGTTCCCAAAGAGAGGGCAATGAGAATAAAAAATGCGAGAACGACCATCATAACATTCAGCAAGGGAATGAGGTCGAGTCTGGGAATTGGTGAATTGTATTTTTGGGTTCTAAAGTTCATCTATCTTGGCTCGATACTATAGCTCTTGCAGGCCAAAAAACGATTTAATTGCTGCGATCGCTTTCTTAATATCCGCGATCGACACGTTTAACAGGGCCAGCATTCCCAAACCGATAAAGAGAAACCCCAGCCAAAAATTACTTTTGTAGAGATACAGCCCGACGAGAACGGTAAAATAGGGGGCGATGATACGACTGATTCTTTCAAAATCGGCAATGCGATCGGGCTTGAGTGGGTTGGATTCGGGGGGGCGATCGGAGACGATCTCGACATCGATGGGAGAAGATTGAGAAAGATTTGCTTCTTCTGGCATGGAGATTTCCCTAAAAAATTTTCTCTATTAATTATGCCTGTTTTTCGCATCAAGACAACCAAAGATCGGGTAAAATTCGTTCGCCCCATTCTCGGATATTCTTGTTAATCGATCTGGCAATTTTGATATGGGGTTCGTCTTCTTCGATGGGAATAATGGGTGCTTTTTCTCCCATTTTAAACCGTTCGATGACTCGATTGGCGGCTTCTAATCCCGTGACATAGGCTTTTTCTTGAGACCAAGAACCGTGACGGGTGACAATCCAATCGCCGCTTAAAAAAACATTCTCAATGGGACTTTGAGAAGGGAGAAAATATTGATAGCTTCCGGGGGCAAAATGGGTGACGCCTTGACGCACGCGAATGACCGTACTGTGGAGGACCTTGGCGTCTTGGAATGCAGGGACGCAACTGGTTAAATCTCGCTGAATTTTGGCAACAATTTCGCGATCGCTCAGGGGTAATAATGGATTGGCATGGTAAAAGTCGACTTCGATAACGCTTCCCGGTTCGTTTTGATATTCGTCGTGGAGGGCGTTGAGGTCGAAAAATGTCCAACCGACGGCGCGATCGAAGCCAAAACAAGCGTTAGAAGGGTGGGGAATCTCAATCTTGCGATCGAACCACAAACGAGTGGCTAAGGCATCAATGCCCCCTAAATTGGCAAGGTTGCGGAATTCGGGGTATTGATGCAGTTTGGGACTCCCCAAAACAATCTTTTTCATTCCCGTCACGCTGACGGCAAAAATCACGGCATCGGCGGGAAAAACTTCCAATCCACAAACGACACCTTTGGCTTGACCGTCTTCATCTAAGATCAGATCGCTGACCCGTTTGTTAACGAGAACTTTTCCCCCTTGCTTGCTAAGTTTTTCGACCCAAGGTCGAAAGATTTTTTCGCCGACGGTTCCCCGACACCAAACCACATCAAAATCCGGTTGGTGGGCGAGGATGAAATAATAGAGCATTCCCAAGGTGGCCGCCGCACTACATTGTTCCCCAGGGGCAAATAGTCCCACTAATAACATGGGTTCGAAGGCATCTCGATAAAGGCGGGAAGTTACGCCAAATTGTCGGAATAATTCTCGTGCTGTAATCTTGTCGTAACGCTGCCACGCCTCGTGAGAGTTGTCGAAATCAATGACAGAATAAAGAAGAGGGAGTGCGGACAGGCGATCGCTTAAGGGCAGGCGTTTGAATTGCGTATAGAAGAAGGTGCCCAAGGGAGCGGGAAGGCGAAATTCTTTTTGGAAGAGAGGGGATTCAACTTCCAATCCCTCGGGGGAATATTGGGACGATCGCGTGAAGGGTGTAAAGGGAGAAAGCTCGAGTTCTTCGACCAGCTTAAAGATATTTTGATAGGGATACCAAAAACCGTGAATACCTCCTTCGACAGACCGTCCCGTGTTGGTTTTCCAACCTGCAACCAACCCCCCCGGATAGGGACTGGCTTCGAGAAGCGTCACGTCATAATTTTGTCGGACGAGACGATCGGCGGCACCGAGTCCGGCCCAACCCGCACCCACGACAACAATTCGCTTTCTTTGTGACATTACTCACTCGTCGAAACTCTTCCTCTAACTTTAAAACGAATGGGGATCTCTTCAGCAAGAGCGATCGCTCTTGTCGAGTTTTAGCAGATGATTTGCGAACGGTTTGCAATATTAACAAAAAACCACCATTGCCCTCTCAACATTTTGGCAATGATGGCTTAAATGAGTGACTCAAGGATAAGATTAACCTTGCCAATTAACCCAATCTTGGGGTTTGAGGAAGGTTTGATAGAGTTCGTCCTCGCGAGATCCGGCTTCGGGAGAATAGCAATATTCCCAACGGGTGAGGGGAGGCAGGGACATGAGGATCGATTCCGTGCGACCGTTGGTTTGCAAGCCAAATACGGTGCCTCGGTCGTAAACGAGGTTAAACTCGACGTAACGCCCCCGTCGGTACAATTGGAATTGACGTTCGCGATCGCTCCATTCCATATCTTTGCGACGGTTGGCAATGGTCAAATAAGCGGGTAAGAAGGCACGTCCGCAGCTTTGGATAAAGGCAAAGATATCTTCCCAGTTGCGAGAAATCTCTCCCACGCGATCGCTATATTTCGCTGCGTCTCCATTGGGATCGGGTCCGCCGTACAGTTTGCCGCGATAATCTTGATAATCGAAGAACAATCCCCCAATGCCTCGGGCTTCTTGGCGGTGTTTCAGATAAAAATATTCGTCGCACCACTTTTTAAAGGCGGGATAATATTCCGGGTGATGTTTGTCGCAGGCTTCTTTGTGGGTTTTATGAAAATGTACGGCATCCTCGGCAAAGGGATAATAGGGGGTTAAATCCGCACCGCCACCAAACCACCAAACGGGTCCGGCTTCAAAATAACGATAGTTTAAATGTACGGTCGGAACGTAGGGATTGCGGGGATGCAGCACCATGGAAGTTCCCGTCGCAAAAAAGCCGTGTCCCGCCGCTTCCGGGCGCTGAGTCAGGATTGCCGGCGGTAAAGAGTCCCCCCATACCTCAGAGAAATTCACCCCGCCTTGTTCGAAAACGCCGCCATCTCGAATCACCCGCGTGCGTCCGCCGCCGCCACCGGGACGAGTCCAATTATCTTCTTGAAACTTGGCTTTTCCATCGAGTTCTTCCAATCCCGTACAAATTTCGTCCTGTAGCTGGCGGACGAAGTTCTTGGCGCGATCGCGAGAATCGGCAGGAGGAAAATGGGTCTGTTGGCTTTTGTCGATTGTGGCCGTACTCATAAATCTCTCGTACAAACTTGAAACACTTTGATTACTCTATAGCGATGAAATGCTAAATACTCAAAACTTGTTTAAAAACTTTACATTCGATAGCGATCGCATGGGAAATAAACAAAAAAATCGTTGTTTAAAGCAATAATGCTTAGGGAGTCGAGCAATGTAACAAATTATGTAAAGGGCGTGACAGGAGCGATAAAACCCCATAATCTAATCATAACTATAAAGTGATTTTGGAGAGAGTCCAATGGTTGCGACTGCCGTACAGCCCACTAAAAAGAAGGCCATTAAGGAAAATCTGCTCACGCCGCGTTTTTATACAACAGATTTCGACGCGATCGCCAATATGGATTTATCGGCACAAGAAGACGAATTGCGGGCGATGCTTGAAGAAATGCGGTCGGATTATAATGGTCGTCATTTCGTGCGGGATGAGGAGTTTAAGCAATCTTGGGATGCGATCGACGAGACGACTCGCAGCGCATTTGTAGACTTTTTGGAACGGTCTTGTACGTCGGAATTTTCTGGCTTTATTCTCTTCAAAGAAATCTCTCGTCGTATCAAAGATCGTCAACCATTACTCTCGGAAATCTTTCATTTAATGGCACGAGATGAAGCGCGTCATGCGGGATTTTTAAATAAGGCGATGAGCGATTTTAATATCTCCTTGGATTTAGGATTTTTAACCAAACACAGAACCTATACATTTTTTAAACCCGAGTGGGTGATTTATGCGGTTTATCTGTCGGAAAAAATTGGTTATTGGCGCTATATTCTCATGTATCGTCATTTAGAAAAACATCCCGAATACCAGTATTATCCCCTTTTCCGCTTCTTTGAAAATTGGTGTCAGGATGAAAACCGCCACGGGGATATTTTTAATGCGTTATTGCGATCGCAGATGTCCATGTGGAAGGGCTGGAAAGCAAAATTATGGTCGAAATTCTTCCTTTTAACGGTATTTGCCACTCATACCATTACTGTCCGGGAACGGTCTGATTTTTATGATTCCGTGGGGATGGATGCGACGGAATACGATCGCGCCGTTACCCGCAAAACGAATGAAACCGCCGCGCGATCGTTCCCGGCAATTTTAGATACGGAACATCCACTATTTTTCCCCTTATTAGAACAATGCGCCGATTACAATGAGAAATTGGCAGAAATTGGCAACAGCGATGCACCTAAAGTCGTTAAGTGGTTGCAACAATTGCCCTATAAAGTAGGAATTTTTGGGAATCTAGTTCGACTTTATTTACTCAAATCCATTGATGCAGAAGCATTACGAGGAACGGTGAGATAAAGAATTGGAAGTTTTCGGAAGTTTGAAGTTTATTTAAAGATAAATCTCCCTCATCTTCCGATGCTCCCGACGCTTCCCTCTCTCCCTTATCTCCCCACTACTCTCGATCCAAAATTGTCCCCTCGAGGTTAGCATTTTCTAAAATTGCTCCGGTGAGATCGGCTCCCGTTAAATCTGCGTTTTGCATACACGCCCCCCGCAAATCTGCGTAGCTCAAATCGACTTGACGCAGATTTGCCTCCCTCATATCTGTCGCTAAAGACTGCATTCCCCAACTCAAACTGGCACGACAGAGTTTTGCACCGGTTAAATTGGCATCGCGTAGAATTGCATGAGAGAATTTAGTATAACTTAAATCCGCACCTTGTAAATTTGCCCCTGTCAGATCCGTTCGATGGTCGGAAATCGGACGAAAATCAGCCTCAATGAGCAAGGCGTTTTGTAAATTTGCCTCCTTTAAAATCGCCCCACTTAAACTAGCTCTAACTAAATAAGCGTTTTCTAGTCGCGATCGCGTTAACTTGGCACTGCTGAGATCCGCATCGCGAAATTTCGCCCCCGATAAATCTGCCTCGCTTAAATCCGTCCCCCAGAGGAGCGCCTCGCTAAAATCTGCATTGTGGAAGCGAGATCGCGAAAAGTTCGTCTTTCCCAAACGTGCCTGACGAAAATCCGCCCCAGAAAAATTTACCCCCGATAAGTCTGCATCCAGCAGTTCGATTTCTTGAAAATTGCGCTCCCCGGCAGCATAACGCCGTAAAATTTCCTCAGCATTCATCGATTTGTTACCGTTCAAGGGATAAGATTGGCATTATAGCGCTTTCGATTGCTTTTTCCCTTTAAATACAGAATTCCACAATAATCGACGATAGGGAAGCAACCAAAAGACAAACCAAAATATCCCCCCGTGTCGTTGCATCAAAACCTTCCATTCTGCAAAAGGATGCAACGTTACATCTTGTAATGCCAACCCTTTCGGCTGTCCGATTTTCTGCAATCCTTCTTGTAGTTCTGGCGTACTTTCCAGAGAAGGTTTAGGGTTGCGCGGACAAGTTCCCTGATATCCCGGTGCGATCCAAATGGTAAACCCTGCTTGTTTTGCGCGCAATCCGTAATCCCAATCTCCTGCATAGTGGGTGAGTTGGGGATCGAGATTGCCGATCGCCACTACTGCATCGCGAGGAATAAAAACGAAATTTCCGCAAATCGTATCGCATTGTAAGGGCAGATTCCCCGGATGGACCTCCTGCATGTTAAAAGGGGGGTAAAACCAGCCCCTTTGCTTCATCCCACCATAGGTCAATTCTCCCGTTTGGGGATCTTGCGTTGAAGCAGAGACGATCGCTTTCTCAAATCCCTTTTTCGCCAAATTTTCCGCCGTATCGAGGAGCGATCGCAGGGCATCCGCATATAAAATCGTATCGTCATTGAGCCACAAATAGCCATCGTAATCATGGGCGATCGCTTCCCCAAACGCCAAGCGCATCCCCCCATTCCAAAATAAACTCCCCGTGCCTGTAATGACCCGAATATCGGGGTACGCTGCGATAATAGCTTCTCCCGTCCCATCGGTACTACCATCATCCACCAAATAGACATCGAGGGTCATGTTTTCCACCCCCTCTTGCTGAAAAAGCGCGTCGAGACATTCCAATGTTTTGGCCTTGCGATTGTAACAGGTTAAGAGGGCAGCGAAACGTTTCATAGGATTGTTAGAGCAAAGAAAAGGCTTATACTCTTAATTATGGTTGTAATGTGACGCGATCGCTCCCTCAAATTAGAGTTTTTCCCTCAAACATCGTCCTCTCGGGGGACTGCGATCGAGAAGCTCTCTTAATTGCCGATAATTGATTAAAATCAATCCACTCATTTATCTATGAATACTTCCTCGTCTAAACTCGATGACTTCGGCGTTATTATTGCTTGCTGCTTTCAAGATTACCTATTAGCGAAAGGTGCTTGTGCTAGCGTTCGTCATTTCCTCGGCGATGTTCCCATCTGTTTGCTGGTGGATGGGACATTTTCGACAAAATCGATCGAAAAGGCTTACGATGCGATCGTTATCAATCGCAATACCATCAAAATTGATGTTTTGCGAGAGCGGAGTTTTGGTTGGGGGACTACTCGTCTCATTGCTTTTTGGGAAAGTCCTTGGCAGCATTTTTTGATTCTCGATGCCGATACCAATATTTGGGGAAACGTTCTCAAATTTGCGGATTTTGAGAATTACGATGTCATTATGGACGAACCCAATTATAACTATCCCGACGAAGAAATTATCGAGTATTTCTTCGAGATCGATGAAATGGAAAAACATTTCCCGGACTTTGATTGGCGATCGCACCGCACGCAATACTGTTGTCCGGGGGTTTATTTCGCCAGCCGCGATGCATTTCCCCTCGAAGAATATGTCGAAGTTTTAGACTTTATCGATCGCTATCCCCATATTTTTAAATACGGCGATATGGGATTTCTCAACTTTATGCTCTGGCGGGCGGCAGATGCGGGTAAAATTCGCGTAGGTAATGCCGATTTTCAAATTCTCGCCCCCAATTATGGCAAAGAAGCCCTTGAAAAACGCTGTCTCATCACCGATTCAGGTCCCGTGGTTAAAGATGACGATGCGGCAATTATTCATTGGTGCGGCGATAAACCCCTTATGTCTACCTCGAAAACTTATGCCGATCCCATGAAGTTCTCGCGACGGAAATGCTTGCAAGCTGAAAACGGTTTAACGGGAATGCCGGCGGATTTATGGTTGCAATGGGAGGATTTTTATAGCACTTCGATTAAGTATAAAAATAAGGCTCAAAAGAAACTGAAAAAACTCCTCAAATCGTAAGCGATTTCGATCTAAAATTGGACTATCTCGATCGCCCCCGAGAGAGTTTATCGGGGTGCATCTCAAATTCGTAAATTTATATCTCCCTAACCCCCTGTCCTTGAAAAGCGAAGCATCCTCTATCCTGCCTCTTTCCAAGGGGGACGGGAGGGGGATAAAAAACGCTCGCTTTTCGAGTATTCTTGCAAAAATTGAGATGCACCCGTTTCGCGTCCGAAACTCTCTGCGATCGCCTAAAAATTATTTTCTCCAAGTTCTCACCCACCTTATTATTCCACAATTCCATGAACGATCGCCCCACAACAATTTTAGTAACTGGTGGAGCCGGATATATCGGTTCTCATGCGGTCCTTGCCCTGCAAAAGGAAGGTTATGAGGTTATTATTCTCGATAACCTCGTTTACGGTCATCGAGAATTGGTCGAGGAGGTTTTAAAGGTTGAGTTAATTGTGGGAGATACGGGCGATCGCGAGCTTTTAGATAATCTTTTTGCCACCCATAATATTACGGCGGTCATGCACTTTGCCGCCTATGCTTATGTGGGAGAATCTGTTACTGCACCGGATAAATACTATCGCAATAATGTTATTGGCACCCTAACCCTCCTCGAGGCGATGTTAAAGGCAAAGGTAAACAAATTTGTGTTTTCTTCGACTTGTGCGGTGTATGGGGTTCCGAAGACGTTTCCCATTCCCGAAGATCATCCCAAAGATCCGATTAATCCCTACGGTCAGAGTAAATTAATGGTGGAGCAAATGCTGGCTGATTTGGATCGCGCTTACGATTTGCGATCGGTGCGCTTTCGTTATTTTAATGCAGCTGGAGCCGATCCTCAAGGTCGTTTGGGGGAAGATCACGACCCGGAAACCCATCTCATTCCTTTGACTTTATATACGGCTTTAGGGAAACGGGAGGCTATCTATATGTTTGGGACGGATTATCCGACTCCAGATGGGACTTGCATTCGCGATTACATTCACGTTAGCGATCTGGCTAGCGCTCATGTTTTGGGGTTGAATTATCTTTTAAAGGGGGGAAAAACGGAAGTTTTTAATTTGGGCAACGGGACGGGTTTTTCAGTGAAAGAGGTGATTGAAGCGGCGAAGAAGGTCACGGGTAAAGATTTTACCGTATTGAAGCGCGATCGCCGTCCGGGAGATCCGCCTAAGTTGGTTGGTGCGGGGGAAAAGGCACGGGAGATTTTAGGCTGGACTCCCCAATATGCAGGCATTGAGGAGATTATCGCCCATGCTTGGCAATGGCATCAAAAAAGACATGGGGATGGGGTTTAAAGGTTTTCTCGGTTGTTTTGTTCGCTCAGTAGGACTTGAGCGAGTGTATCGTATGCTTCGCGATCGGGTGCATTCTGAATGCCTTTCCCTCTTCCCAACTCGAAGACAAACCCAAATATGGGCGTTCGGACTCCATTAACGTGAACTTTTGTTAAGGAAAACCCTCGAATTTTCCCAAAAACGAGATAAATTACCCTTTAATTTGTTATCGGAAATATCTCATTTTCCCTTGATTTTGCACGATTTTTGGCTGTATTATGTTAGGATTTTAACTATTCTACACCGATCGAAACAATAATTAAAAGTACCACAATCCGGATTTGATATGATAGGGATGAAAAATAGAAAAAACATCATCGCTCGTATTGCTTGCTGATATCTACCATCCTTTGAATACAAAAAAAAATTCCTTCGGGTGTCCCGTCACTGGACTCAAATCGATAATAACCAAGACGATTTTGGGATCGGCATATCTTTAGGATTAATATCCAAAAACAAGAGCGATCGCTAATTTTGTAGTTCCTTAATTTCAAAAACATAATGGAGGTTTTCATGCTACCGAGGTTATTACTTGTTTTGGCGCTTAGTGCCTCTATCTTCGCCTTCTCCGGCTGTGCGTCCGGCTCAAATTCTAACGATAAGGAAAATGTTTCGACAACAACAGAATCCCAAAACGAACGTCAAAAAGATTTTAGCTTAAACTTAGACGAACGAGGACGAGCATTAAAAGGTTACGATCCCGTTGCCTATTTTAGCGAAGGCGAACCCGTTGAAGGTCAAGACGAATTTAGCTTTGATTGGGATAATGCAACTTGGTATTTTGCCAGTGCTGAAAACCGCGATAAATTTGCCGCAAATCCGGAAAAATTTGCTCCCGCGAATGGCGGTTATTGTACCTTTGGTATCGTCCTCGGTAAAAAATTCGATGGCGATCCCAACGTTTGGTCTCTCCATGAAAATAAACTCTATGTTTTCTTGAATGAAGAAGTGAAAACAAAATTCTTTCAAGATACGGTAGGAAACTTAAAGAAAGTCACAGACACTTGGCCCGATATTGCCAGTAAATCTCCAGCAGATTTGTAAGCTACTCTTTCTTCCCCTCTTAATTTCAGTATAATAATATCTTGCCGTCCGGTTCTCGATTTTTGGATGGCAAGATATCTCTTTACAAGAAGAAGCTCCCTCATTAATGCGATCGCATTAAAATGAAAAAACAAAAACATACCATTCTGCATCAATTTTCTTTGGTCGCGAGTGTTGCTTTATTTTTAATCATTGCTTTAGCCTTTCTAGATTTTCGCGATCGCTCCAAAACCGATACTATTTTAAAACAGCAGTCAAAGTATTTAGGACTGAAAAAAAAAGTTGAAAATATTAAATTAGAAATGACTTTAGCGAGATTAGATGAATCTCAAATGATAAATTCTCGAAATATTAAGTTTTTTCGGAGTTTTGAAAATCGAATTACGTCGATTTTAATTTTATCTGAAGACCTGAAAGAGGATTGTCAAGACGATCCCGAAATCCTAGAAACGCTTCACAATACAACACAAATATTAAATAAGTATCAAAATTCTGTTAATCATATCCTAAAAATCCAGAAAAATATGGGTTTAATGGAAAAAGAAGAAGGAATTTTATTGACAATACAAGACGTGAAAGAAAAAGTTAAATATAATTTGGAATTAGCAAATCGAGAAAGATTAATTATTGAATTTATTCAAATGCAGCTCGATGAAAAAGATTTTAGTAATTCCTTAGATATGAGAATTGCAGATGGATTAATCGAAAGAACCTCAAAATTAAGCAATGAAATTAAAATCGATACAATTGCCTCAAATTTAAAAGCGATATTGCAACAGGAACTCGATCGCTATCGAGAATTAGTCTCTCAACTTACGGCGAATACCTTAGAGTTAGAATTGGTAACTGCTGAAAGTACCTTACAGTACGATCGCATCGCACCCGAATTGGTTAAAATCCACGATGCGATCGATCTCCTATTAAATAATACCGCAGAAAAATTGCGACAACAACGGAGAAATTCTCTTTATCAAACACTCTTTATTTTTAGCGCAGCTTTAATTATTCTCGTTACTTTTATGTTTTTGCAAATTCGCAGCGCGCAGGAATTGGTCTCTCGCTTGCAAAAATTAGCACGAGGAATGCAAGAAATTACCGCAGGACACTTTACAAAAGCAAAAGATTTACCTCAAGGAGATGATGAAATTGGTATCGTTACCGAAACCTTTTTAATCATGTCTTCACAAATTCAATCTCATATGGAAACCATCGAGAGAGAACGAGAAAAAGCAGAAGTCGCCAACCGGGCAAAATCCCAGTTTTTAGCCAGTATGAGTCACGAACTCAGAACGCCTCTCAATGCAATTTTAGGTTTTACGCAATTGATGAATCGCGATAATTCTCTCGATCGCCACCATCGAGAACATTTAGATATCGTACTGCGGAGTGGCGAACATTTGCTTTCTCTGATTAATGATGTATTAGATATGTCAAAAATTGAAGCCGGACGCATGACTTTAAACGAGCAAAGTTTTGATTTATATCAATTACTCGATACGATTGAAAATATGTTAAAATTAAAAGCAGACTCTAAAGATATTCGGTTGCTTTTTGAACGCGCTCCCGATCTACCTCAATACCTTAAAACAGATGAAGGAAAGTTACGTCAAGTTTTAATTAACTTACTCGGAAATGCCATTAAATTCACCAATACAGGTGGCGTTTTTCTTCGTATTAGTCACCAAGTATCAGCCACCAGTCAATCTCTTCTAGCTCCTCTGAGTAAGGAGGAGATCGCGAACACTTCGGCTTCCCTCGGTGCAGGCAACAAACACTTCGGCTCCGCTCAGTGCAGGCAACAAACAACAATCATCTTTGAAATCGAAGATACGGGAGCGGGAATTGCACCCGAAGAAATCGATCGCTTATTTGAAGCCTTCGTGCAAACGGAAACCGGACGGAAATCGGGAACGGGAACGGGTTTGGGATTACCAATTTCGCAAAAATTTATCAACTTGATGGGTGGGGAAATTTCGGTGAGTAGCGTCGTTGGAGAAGGCACGATCTTTAAATTTGATATTCGTGCCGAGTTGGTAGGGTGTGAGGCAATTGAAACAACAATTGAGACCAGACGAGCGATCGCCTTGCAACCCGATCAACCCAGTTATCGGATCGCGATCGTTGAAGATAAATTAGCCAATCGTTTATTATTAAATGAACTTCTCGTTTCTGTAGGTTTTGAAGTTCGCGAAGCACATAATGGAAAAGAAGCGATCGCACTGTGGGAAAACTGGCATCCCCATCTGATGTGGATGGATATTCAAATGCCGGAAATGGATGGCTATGAAGCAACTCGCCGCATTCGCGAACTTGAAAGAAAAGAAAAAAATACAAATTCAGTTACGATTATCGCTTTAACCGCCAGTGTATTGGAAGAAGAAAGAGCCGCCGTATTTGAGGCAGGATGCGATGATTTTGCCAGCAAACCTTTTCAAGAGGCAATTATTTTTAATAAAATAGAAGAATATTTGGGAGTGCGTTATATTTATGACGAACCACCACAGTTCGCCCCACTACAAAACCACCAATCTACCGATCTTGAAGACCTGAGTTCGGCACTAGAGATAGTCCCGATGGATTGGGTTTTGTCCGTACATCAAGGGTGCATGGAAGCTGATTCCGAGGGGATTCTAAAACTCATCGAAGAAATTCGCGAGAGTTATCCCGAAGTTGCCGATGCGATCGCTCATTTGGTCGATAATTTTCAGTTTGAGCAACTCATTCAAACAACTCAAACTGTCTTGACTGAAAACTCTATTCCTCACGACCCATTATCAGAAATGAGTTATTAGTTGCCCGTACTGTACTTCACCAAGCGATTGCAGCCGCTTTGCCGAAGTCGTTATTGGGTAGATCGACCGCTCAAAGCCACTAATAAGCTCCATATTCTTGAATCTCTTGGGGTTCGTGCAACTTTCTCAAGGCATCTTCTAAATCTGCGGTTAATTGTTGGGAGACTTTTTTTGTAGATTTTCCCGTTGCATAGCGAGAAACCGCGATCGCCTTGCCAATATCGACTCGAACATCGCAGCCAAAACGAGGATAAAGTTGAGAGTAGTTGATACTAATGGGAACGATTTTAACTGTTTCCGAAGTGAGTTTGGCCTGAGTTTGCAAGGCGATTGTTGCTAAACCTCGTTTTAAAGATTCGACAAAGCGTTGATGATAAATATTACCTTCAGGAAAAATGGTCAGCATTTCCCCCTGACACAACAAGTCGATACTGTGGTACAAACTATCCGAACTCGGGCGTTTGGGGTTGACGGCAAATCCTCCCAAACGACGGATGAACCATCCTTGCAGTTTACGATTCATTTCCGTACTCGAGACCATAAAACGCAAATCTCGACCCGTAGCCAATTTTCCGGCAGCATAAGCTAAAATTAGGGCATCCCAACGCGATCGATGAGTGGGGGCGAGAATCACAGGACCGTTCGGGGGAATGTTTGCTTGTCCGTTAATCTCAAGATGATTAAAGTAAAAAGGAAGCAGGGCATAGCGTCCGAGGAAATAAACGCAATGTGCCAACCAAGGCGAGATTTTTGAAGGAGCGATCGCGGTCATGGAACGAGATTTATGCGAGGCTTTCAAACTGGGGCGATGAGAAGAAACTAAAGTCATTGCTCGATAGAAACAAAATGAACTTTCTACTCTTACTCTACAAGCAAGAATCCGCGCACATTCGAGAAAACGGACAGTAAATAGATTGACTGTCATTGGCGATCGGTTATCGGTTATCGATTCCTCACCTTCGACGGCTGAACCAATCTTGCAATTGCTCTCGACAAGGGGTTTCCAAAATTCCAGCAATGACGGATAAAGCATGGTTGGAACAGGGACTATCGGGAAGGTTGAGAACGGTGCGAATGGTTCCGGTTTTCGGATCGTCTGCACCATAAACCAATAAACCCACTCGAGCTTGAATAATAGCTCCGGCACACATGGGACAGGGTTCGAGGGTCACGTAGAGGGTACAATTTTCCAGATGCCAGTTTTGCCGCACTCGAGCGGCTTCCCGCAGGGCTAAAATTTCTGCATGAGCTGTAGGGTCTCGATCTCGTTCCTTGCGGTTGGAGGCTGCAGCGATCGCCTTCCCATTCCCATCGACAACCACCGCACCCACGGGAACATCTCCCGCTTCTCCGGCTTCTCGTGCCAGTTCCAACGCACGATTCATCCATCGGGTATGGGTGCGATAAATTTCCTCGTTTAACTCTAAAGACATCGTTCGTGCCAGTTCGCAATGATTAATTATGCCAAGCATCTCATCAATTTTTGAATTTTGAATTCAAACCCTATTTTTCCGGACGCTTTGCACTTTTTGGGAAAAGAGTATACTAATAACCCCGCATCCTTGAGTTGAGGATTTGAAACTATGATGCTCGATGCCAATCTACCCCCTCTCGATCCCATTAAGCCCGTTGTTACTTCTCCTCCAACGTCTCCCTTTCAGTCCTATCTCAACAGTCTCCACAAGAAATATTTAGCCACTGAAGCGGGAACGATCGCCGATCGCATTCCGGAATTGGCTGCGGCAAAAGCGGAGTGGTTTGGCATTGCTGTCGCGACAACGGGAGGCAGAATTTTTGAGGTAGGCAATAGCGATCGCCTCTTTACCCTCCAGTCTATCTCGAAGGCTTTGGTTTACGGGATGGCATTGGAAGATTGCGGGCGAGAAATCGTTCGCAGTAAAGTGAATATCAAATCCGCAGGAGAGTCGGCGAATACCGTCGCTCTCGACGAACAGAGTCAACTCCCTTATAATCCCATGGTTAATGCGGGAGCGATCGCCGTTACGGATCTCATTAAAGGTGAGAGTACCACCGATCGCCTCAATCGCATTTTAAAAAAGTTTAATCTTTATACCGGACGGGATGTTAACATTAGTTTTCCCGTTTTTCTCTCAGAAAAAGCCGCCGGGCATCGCTATCGCGCCCTCGCTCACCTTTTACTCGATGTCGGAGCGATCGCCGATCGCATTGAGGAAACGTTAGATCTCTATTTTCAACACACTTCAATTCTGGTCAATGCGAAGGATTTGTCGGTCATTGGCGCAACTTTAGCCAATGGTGGCATCAATCCCATTACTCAAGAGCGAGCCATCGACGAGCGTTACGTCCGGGATGTGATGAGCATGATGATTGCCTGTGGATTGGATGAGTATTCTGGGGAGTGGGCTTATGAGGTGGGCATTCCTGCCAAAAGTGGAGTCGGAGGCGGCATTTTGGCAGCAGTTCCGGGGAAGTTGGGCATCGGTGTTTTTTCGCCTCTCCTCGATCCCATAGGAAATAGCATTCGCGGGATTGAAACGTGTAAAGAACTCTCTCGTAAGTTCGGCTTGCATCTTTTCGATACGGTAAAAGCCGATAAGGATTTAAAGGAGTGGCTCGAGAGTAATGAGTCCGTCGATGGCTGGTAGTTTTAACGTTTGAAGGGGAGGCGATCGCTGCTTCTAATTTTAGAACTGATTGTGGCGATCGCGAGCAAGCAAAGCGTAAACTCGAATAAACGTATCCCAAATAAAGATGCAGATTACCGTCGATCTTCCCGATGAACTCGCCCTACGCTTGCAGAACTACCAGCAAGAACTCCCAGATATTTTAGAATTGGGGTTGCGAGAATTCAATGCCCGCGATCGCGTTGGTTTTGAGGGAATGGCAGAGGTGTTAGAATTTCTGGCTCAATTGCCTCAACCTGAAGAAATTCTCGCATTGCGTCCCTCTCAGCAGTTACAAACTCACATCGATCGCCTGTTGGAGAAAAATCGTACCACGGGATTAACGGCGATGGAAGAACAGCAATGGGAACAATATCAATATTTAGAGCATTTGGTGCGAGTTGCTAAAACAGAAGCCCTATTAAAGTTGAAGGCTGAGAAAGAAGTGACTCGGGTTACTCTTTTAGGATAAAAGATCGTTACAGTAAAGAGATAAATTCATCAACTGTTAATTCAATGTGTCGCAAAATTGCTCTTAATGTCCCCTTAGCCAATGTTTTATGATTGGGTACAGTGACTTGACTTTTCGGATCATCTCGAACGAGGGTCACATGGCTGCCTTTTTGACGAACAACGATAAACCCGATTTTTGCAAGTGCTTTAATACATTCCTGACCGGAAACAGTGGGTAATTTACTCACAGATAAACAACCTCAATGCGATCGTCTGGGATTGTTTCTCCTCGTTCTTGTAATACTTCGAGATGAAGAGAAATTGCTTCTTGAATATTATTAATTGCAATTTCGCGGGTTTCTCCTTGACTGATACAACCGGGTAAACTAGGGACTTCTGCCACAATGTAACCGTCTTCATCAATTGATAAAATAACAGTTCGGGTTTGGGTTGAAGTAGAAAGTGTCATTCAAAATCTCCTGTCTTTATATTTTTTTGTAAATCTTAATATATTACATTCTACAAGTTTTGACACAAGAGAAGATAAATATTCTTCCCCAGTTATAGGTGAAAATCTTAGTGACGTTACTCCCCAACCAATTGGAAAGTGTCCCTCTTGTGCTGACAAGTTAAAAGTCAAGTCAGGGTATTTTACCCATTTACCATCGACACGCCATCCTACAGCATCGCCAAAATTATCCCATAACGCTCCTGTACTGCCAAGATTCTGATAAATACGTTTCTGGACGGAAAAGCCGAAGCGTCCCTTGCTGTAATGTACCCAGAGTTGGTCAATGATACGGAGGTCTTTGCAAGGAAACTTCTTGATATCTTCTATATTCAGAGAACTCATTGGTTTTCTCTTCGATACCTTTAACATTACCAGTCTTGTTTCCTCATCAGCTTCTTCCCATTTTCCGGCTGCGAGAAGGCGTAGTAACTTCCCATAATAACCTCCCATAGAAACACCTCTATTAAAGAACTTGTGCTGCAAGTCCTTTAATTTTCCTAACAGGATTCTAGGGCGTGGTTTTAATTCATTCAACCATTCTTGCACTGACTGAGGGCGATCCTCATGAGACAACTCCATACCCCAGAGAATTGATTCATTCACTCGATCCGAAATCTGGGGATTGTATTCTTTGGGAGGTTTCAAAGAATAGCCACTTTTACGTGAAAGAGCATCTAGAGGGCACTCTTTGGTTAATAAATAATACAACGTTGCAGAAAGAGAATAAACATCTGTGAAAGCACCACGTTTGGCTTGCTGTTCGTACTGTTCCGGCGGCGCAAAATGTTTTGTCCTATCATTAGTATGCGTCATTGTTCTTCCCTCAATAAACTCTCGTGCTAATCCAAAATCAATCAATACTGCTTGCTTCGTTATTTGTTGATTTGTCTGACGTAATAAAATATTGTTTGGATTCACATCTCGATGTAATATTCCTTGTTTATGAACATGACTCAAGGCTTCTCCTATCTGCTGGATGTATTGCAAGGCTTCCTGCTCTGACAAAACACCATGCTTATTAACATATTCTAATAAATCTCCTCCTTCAATATATTCTATTACCATGCACCACAATTGTTTTTCCTGAAAAACCTCATAAATTTCAACAATATTAGGATAAGAACATCGTTTAAGGTCAATAGCCTCTTGAAGAAATTTATTTTGATATTCCTTAAATTTAGGATCGACTTGGATATCTACATTGGGAGTTTTAATCACTACTCGTCGATCTGATTCTACCTCTCGAGCCAGATAAGTCACTCCAAAGCTACCCGACCCGATATATTTTTCGATGATATATTTGCCATTGTCTAAGGGGTCTCCTGCTTTCCAATGTAAGTAAACCATAGAATTTTAGATAGTATAGAGCGATAGTTTAGTGCTAATATACAAGATCCCTATCAAGAAATAGTTAACTTGAATGAAATTTTTAGATATACCGATCGCGTCGCATTTTCTCATTCATAACCCATCACACCAAACTCAATAAGCGATCGCTTCCCTTCTTTTTCCCCGTTTATCCCAAGCCACTACAGATCGTGCATTCGGGTTCGGGGTAAGGAGCGATCGCTCCCCCAAAATACTAGCCAACAGTACGAGCGCGGTAATTTGCTCGCGTCGCGAATTTTCGATTGGTAGACGAAATGGAGATCCGCATGATACGATCCTGAGAATGATTATCATTTCGATCGTTTCTTTAACTTTGCACGCAAATTTTACTTCATGACTTTTTTAGCCGATAAGTCCAAATCTCGCTTTCTACCTTCCTCAGAACCCAAAATTCGAGAACGCGTTTCGGAACAAGAAATGCAGCAAGCCGTTCGCACCTTGTTGTTAGGATTGGGAGAAGATCCCGATCGCGAAGGCTTGCGCGATACCCCCAAGCGAGTCGTGAAAGCCTTAAAATTCCTCACCTCCGGCTATCATCAATCTCTAGACGAAATCCTTAATGGCGCCGTATTTCACGAAGATGCCAACGAGATGGTTTTGGTACGAGATATCGATTTATTTAGTTCTTGCGAACACCATATTTTACCCATTTTGGGACGCGCTCACGTTGCTTACATTCCCGATGGTAAAGTCATCGGATTGTCAAAAATTGCCAGAATCTGCGAAATGTACGCGCGACGCTTGCAAGTACAAGAACGTCTAACCGTACAAATTGCCGATGCCTTACAAGGAATATTACGGCCGAAAGGCGTTGCCGTCGCGATCGAAGCAACGCATATGTGCATGGTCATGCGCGGCGTGCAAAAACCCGGATCTTGGACTTCCACCAGTGCGTTGCGAGGAATCTTTGCAGAAGATGCGAAAACCCGCCAAGAATTTATGAGTTTGATTCGACATCAGGCTAATTTTCATTAAATTTTGAAGCATTGCAACTTTTTTTTGCAAACCGATGATGGGAGAAACCTCTCCCATTTTTTTTAGGAGTCATTGCGAATTATGGATGGGGATTATTCCCCGATCGCTTGCAAAAACTTAACGCGTTCTGAATTAGCAACCCTCGCATTCGCGGGAAAATAACCCACCGTTCGGATTTCTTCATTGACATGGGTTAAAAAGTAGTTAATAAAAGCAGCCACTTGAGGTTTTTCCTGCATAATTTTTGCATCGGAATAGATGAATAGAGGACGAGAAAAAAGATAAGTTCCATTTTCTACCGCAGTCTGACTGGGTTGTATTCCCTCAATCGCAAGACTTTTCAAACTATCGCGATTGCTCTGGTAATAGGCATAACCGAAAAAACCGATCGCATAGGGATTTTGAGCAACGCCTCGCAAGAGAATTTCATCATCTGCATTCGCTTGAGTGTCAGGAGCAGTAATCAAGGTTTCTTTCTCTTCCTCGAGTTCTTCCACAAAGAAATCTAACGTTCCCGAATCAACATCGGGAATAAAGCGAATGATATTTTCATCCGGCCAGTCCGGATTGATATCCGACCATCTCTCGGCGGTAAAAATCGTCCGTAATTCTTCTTTTGTCACATCGTTCAAAAACTCATTTTCTGGATGCACGACGACCGCTAAAGCGTCAATCCCGACGCGAAATTGAATGGGTTGGCGATCGATGTCTTGACAAGCAGCAATTTCTGTGTCTTTAATAGGACGACTGGCATTAGAAATGTCAGTTTCTCCAGCCTGACAAAAGAGGCGAAACCCCGACCCAGATCCGATGCTGCTGAGTTTAATCGTTCCCGTATACCCATCTTCAACAAAGCGATCGTACATTGCTTCGGAAAGAGGAAAAACTGTCGAACTCCCCGCAATATTCATATCACCTTCTACGGTTAAAGGATCTATCTCTGGCAATTGAGTCAGTTGCGGATTGGTCTCCTCAGAATTTGTATTAGGAGAAGACACAAACTCTGGTAAAGGATCGACAAACTGCGGTTCTTTAAACTTAGAATTAATGATTTGATACTGCCTTTCTCGTTCTACTCGAACGAGAGTTTCATCACAAGCCATTAATGCGAGAGTAACGACAATGAAAGCAATAGTTTTATATCGAAGAATCATATTGATTATTTAGGATTGATGAGTTAGAAAATCGACCATTTTTTTTGGGGAGAGAAGAGGTATTTTTTGAACGAACATTTTGAATGAGTGCTAAAGATTTCTTGCGTTCTTTAATCAGCATATTCATTTCCGAGGCAAATTTCCCATTCTCTTCAATCAATTGCGTAATAATATCGCATTCAATTGTAATTGCGTTTAAATCTTCTAGAACAATGCCGGATACGGGACTCGTCTCCCCCGGAAATAATGCCATTTCCCCAAAAAACTCTCCAGTTGACATGGTTTGCACGTCATGTTTGCTCCCTTGAAAATCTTCTACATACAATTTGACCGTACCCCTGCGAATAATATACAAACCGCGATCCTCTTTCCCGGCTTCCACCACTTTTTCGCCAATTCCGTAGGTTTCGATATTAGCGCTTTTAGCAAGGGTTGCGATCGCATCGTTATCTAAGGAAATAAAATAGGGAAGAGAGCGCAAATATTTTTGCAATTCCTCCCGAGAACTACCCGATTGACTGGGTTCTCCTTGAATTTCGTAGTGAACGGCTTGAGGAAGGGGAATGGTTAAACCGTAACGCCTTGTGGTGTAATAGATGCGCGTTAAAACTTCACCCATAATTTTATCGGCGATCGGGTAATCATCAATGGTATATTCCACTTCATACTCGATATAAAATTCGCTATAAGTGGAGATATGAACTTCAGGAGCGGGACTATCGAGCACTGGAGAAATTGACAGCACGGCTTCTTTAATTGCATTTCTCACGAGATTGGGAGGATCGTCATAAGAAAATCTGACCTTGACTCGTTCGATATGATAGGGGTCTCCCAAAGAATAATTATTGAGAGTTTCTTGACCCAATACGCCATTGGGGATCACGATAATATCCTTCTCTCGGGTTTGCAAGCGCACCGCACGCCAGTTCATTTCAATCACTTCTCCTTCAATATCTCCTACCTTGAGCCAGTCGCCAATTCGGAAGGGACTCTCAAAAACAAGAAGAAAACCAGAAACGAGGTTACTTAATGTATCTTGCAAGGCAAGGGCGATCACCACCGAACCCACCCCCAAAGCCGTCGCAATTTGACTGAGATCGATTTTCCAAATATTCGAGGCAACATAAGCTGACATCCCCAACATTAAAGCAATACGAGCGGCTTGGAAGAATAATCCGGGGACGAGGATTTGCCACGAATGGCTTTTCCCGGCTTTACTTTGGGCGCGAGTCGTAAAAATCGAACTGAGTAGCGTTAAAATCGTATAAGTCACTGCCACCCAAAGCCCTGTCTCTAAGACTTGCAAAAAATGTTCTGTCGTAAATTCAAGGGGAATGCTAGGGGTTTCTACTCCTAAAAACTGACGGGATACCAAGTAAACTGCCGTGAGGGGCAGCACCCAACGACGCAGATTGTAGAACACTTTGCCCAAGGGATTTCCCGAGCGGGATAGGCGATCGCTCGCTTCCCCAAAGGCGATCGCCATTAAAGGAAATCCGACAATTAAAGTGAATGCCCAAACGATCAATGAGTTATCCATAGAGTTGGTTGCCCGCACCAAGCGAAGCCGAAGTGTTAGTTGTTAGTTGTTAGTTGTTGGTTGTTAGTTGCCCGCACTGTACTTCGACAAGCTCAGCAGCCGCGAAGCCGAAGTGTTGATTATTTCCCGCACCCTAATTTTTACTCCCTTACTTGTTCCCAAAAGGAGTCAGTTTTCCCCAAAATCCTTTTTGTTGGTTTTCTTTCTCCAAGTCTAAAAGAAAATCTCTGGATTTTTGCGAGGAATAGCGAGCGAGTTGGCCATCTTTGTCCTTGACAATTGCGCGATCGCCGTTGCGAGAATTATTCACTGTATCGTTCTCTGGGTTGACACTTTGCTCGGCAACGTCAACATCAATGGTTTCCGCACTATCGGTTCGCAAATAACCCCCTTCAAACTCTTCGCTGCTCAATCCCTTCCCTTGGAAAAACCAAGTATTTAATTGCCGTCGTCCTTCAATCTCGATCGCATCGTGAGGGGAAAATGTATAAAATTCTTTCAGGCGATCGTAAACGTCTTTGGTAACGAGAACCGTATTCAACTGAGCATTCAGATTTAAACTATTCGCAATATTAACGGTTTCCCCCCACAATTCGTACATGAATTTCTTCGAGCCGATGATCCCTGCCATCACGGGACCCACATGAATTCCCGCTTTCAGTCCCAGTCTTGTTTGATATTTATTATTAAAGTTCTGAACGATTTTCATCGCCTCGACGATAAAATCCATCATGGTTTTGGTGTGATCTAGGCGGGGTTTGGTAATCCCGGAAACCGCCAAATAGCGATCGCCAATCGTTTTTAATTTCTCCACGTCGTATTTTTCCGCCTGTTCGTCAAAAGCATTAATTAATTCGTTCAAAAGTGCGGCAGCTTCCTCCACTTCCCGTTGTTCGGACATATTTGTAAACCCCGTTGCCGTGGCAAATAAAACCGTTGCTTGTTGCACTTCATCGGCAATAGATTTTTCGCCCTGTTTCATCCGTTCGGCGATAGGACTGGGCAAAATATTGAGCAAGAGTTCTTCTTTTTCTTGATTGCTTTGTTCGAGGGCTTGGGTTTGTTGGCGCAGGTTTTTGACCATTTCATTGAAGGTTTGTGCCAGTAAATTAAACTCATCTTGGGTGTCTAATTTGACTTCCACTTCTAAGTTTCCCCGACCGACTTGGCGAGAGCCTTCAACTAAAGTATTAATCGGACGAACGAAGTTTCGAGCGGCTATCGCGGCCAGCCAAGTCACGACAAGACTGAGAATGACCGTAGATAGGAGCATGACATTTTGCAAAGCACGCACGGGTTGGTAGGCTTCAGCACGATCTTTTTCCGCTAAAATCGCCCAGTCGAGTCCGGGGATATCGAGGGGAGCATAGGAACTCAATACGGGAATATTGCGATAATCTAAAATAATTTTCGTGCCTTCTTCTCCAGCTTTTGCCCTTTGAGCCGCTTCGGTATTGACGGGTTGCAGAATAATAGAACTTTCAAACTGTTCGATGCGATCGATAATGCTATCGGGGAGTCCTGTCCCTTGTAATGTTTGTTTGTAGTTTTGGAGATTTTTCTCTGGGTCTTCCTCGTCGAGATCTTCAATCAGAAAACGAGAGAGAGAGCGCATCGTTAGATCCTCCGTACCGACAAGATAGGTCTCTCCCGTCTCTCCCAGTCCTGCTTGTTCCCATTCCTTCCCATTGGTCATCACATTGTTAATCTCATCGACGGGAAGTTGTATGGCCAAAATCCCAACGATATGAGGACCGTTGTAAATCGGTGCGGCAATAAAAGCAGCCGGTTCCATGTAAGAAGGGCGATAGGGTTGAAAATCGACGATTTGAACTTGCCCGCGATCGGGGTTATTTTGTACGGCTTTGACAATTTTCGCTAAGTTACTTTGGCGGTAAGGACCGGTGATAAGGTTGGTCGCGTAATCGGTTTCTTTATAAACGGAATAAACAATATCTCCTGTTCTGTGGTTGATCAAAAATAAATCGTAGTAGCCAAATTTTTTAATCAGATTGCGAAAAATGGGATGATATCTCTCGTGATATTTGCTGTATTCGCTGCCATCTTCAGCGCGATCGAGGGCATCTTTTTCCCCGACAGGATTGGGATTGTTAGCGATGTAGTGATATTGCAAGTATTGGGCGGCTTGGCTTCTGGGAGCATAGTTGGCCCAATGGGGTGAGCCTTCAATATTCTTGGCAAGTTCGGGAAAGAACTCATTTTCGTAATGTTGGGCGATCGTGTTGCTCCATTCGTTGGAGATATATTCGGGTTGTACTTCGCGAAATCCCCGATTCAATTCCGCCATTGCCGAAACTATCATGCGATCTTCGGCTAGGGTTTCGACATGATTGTATAGGGTTTGAAATAAAGACTCGATTTGTCGCGCTTTTGCCGCTCGCAAGCTGGTGAGTTGATCGAAGATCGCTTCGGTTAAATGGGATCTGGCGCGATTCCAACTCAATAAACTGATGACAAGGATAGATCCCAAGCTGGCAGCTAACAGGATAAGGGAAAGTTTGGATTTAATCGTCAAGCGGTTAAATTGCAACATCGATAATATAGCGATCGCTATCCCCGTATTTTCTCTGAGTTTATTATAATCACCCTTCTCATTTTTGCGGCAATTCCGAAAGATTTAAGAATTTGCGATTGATTTTCCTAGCTAACATTCATAATTGCAATTTTTGGAACGAGCAATTGTGAATGTTCGTGCTCATTTTCCGAGTTTTCTACAATAGCATAGACGTATAGATTGAAGTGAAATTATTCCAACGCGATCGCTAAACTATGAGAGTGCATTTAAACAAAAAAAGAGAGGGTTGAAAACCTCTCCTATAACTTCCCAAATAAAAATTTAAGCGAGTAAACTTGAAGGGCGATCGCCATGCGGCAATCTCGATTTCCGATCAGCTAATGCGAACGCCGCGATAGGTAAGTGGTTTAGCGTTTTTGATGCGAGCTTGTTTATTGTGCCAAGTTACATGAGTGCCGCGATATTTTCCTTCGACAGCAACATCGGTAGCGGGAATGGTATGGGGATGAGCCGTATAGCTTTG
>JAGHZQ010000005.1 GCA_017746715.1 Cyanobacteria bacterium SBLK | reverse complement strand
TTCTCAATTTCAGCTTACTCTATCCTCCCTTCCTTATCCTGAACTGGCCCTTACGCCTACTTTTTGGATGGGTTGGTCGGCTCTAAAGTCTGTTGTTTGGGCATTTCAGAATTCTAGCTTATCCCGAATTCAGGTTATTTAGCTTTAGATCGAGAAAGAGATTGCTACTTGTGGATTCGCTCGGGGTGGAAAGACAAAAAGCGGATACAACATATCATTATCTACCTTCGCATCGAACGGAATCAAATTTGGGTCGAAGAAGACAGTACCGATCTCGGCGTTGTTGACGATTTATTGAGAGCAAATATTCCTCAAGAGGATATCGTTCTCGGTTTCCACCATCCCAGTCAGCGAAGTTTGACCGGGTTTGGGTTTGCAACAGAGAACGAGTTGGTTTGCCATTAACCCGATTCCCCACTCCCTACTCCCTTCTTCCCTCAACAAACCGCCGAAAATGCGCCAACGTCGCACTGCGAACCAAAGGATGCTGCCCCAACGTCCGGTGATTAGATGACCCGCAAAACCAGAGGATGACCGCGATATGCCTCCCCCAAGCGCAACAGCACCCCTCGCTCCTCCGACTCCTCCGAGACATCCAACCCCGTTTTCTCGAACAGGGCAACTCGTTCTGGTTTCTGGTTCCCTCAAACCCGTCAGGACGCAGCGATGCCAAAGTTGCCGATAGCGTTCCCCCGCAATCTCCACGGGCAACTCTTGGGACGTGAGGATAATGCGCCCCCGCATCGTTTCAGTCGCCAGAAACCCGTTCAAAAACGCCGCCCACATTTCATCGGCAAACGTGCCGCCCGCGTCCTCTCCCGGTACGAGGAGCGTTTCGAGGGAATCCAACAACAACAGGACATCGTGGCTGGCAAGATAATCGAGAAGGCGATCGCAGACCCGCTCGGGTTTTCGTTCCTCCGGCGCAAGCAAAATCCCCCAAGACTCCAGCCATTGCAAGGCTATGCCGACAAAATCGCCACCCTTCTCAACATTCTCAAAATTCCCCCGTTGGAAGTGCTGGGGTCGGGCTGTCGGTTTCGTAGCTCGTTGTCTATATTTTCATCTAACGGGACTTAAACAAAAATCAAGCCCAAATATAGCCTAAACTCGCTTTATAAGAGGTAAAAAGGTTCTGATTTTCTTGAAGCCAATGGAAGAAACGAAAAGACATAGCTGTACGAAAAGCTTCAAGGGCTTCTTTAAATGTGCTTAAAGGCTTATTGGCCCATCGCCTTCGCAATCCTCCCGTTAATTTTTGCCAAAGAATGAAGGTATAGGCACAAAAGACTAAAATGAAATGGCGCAGCAGTTTCTTTTTATCTCGCACTTGTGCTTCTCGCCATCCCAGCCAATTTTTAGCATCTCGATAAAAAACCTCAACCCAATTTCTTTGAGTATAAGTCGTTATCACCCATTCAGTGGTGACTTTTTCAGGATTGACATTAGTCATTTCCCGGTTTATATCCTAATGCCAAAGTGCGATCGATTAATTCTAATGCTAATTCCCATTAATCAGCTTATGAGACTATCGCGATCTCCCCTCCAAGCCTTCAATCTATCGGGTTGAGGAAAACCGACCTCACAACCCAACCCAACCAACAATCTCCCCCCCTCAGTGGCGTTAAAGCATTCGTGGTAGTTCATATTCGTGGTATATGATTGTTAATAAACGGTGTGAAAATTTTCAACGAGAGAAAATATGAAAGGCTTTTGGGTTGGTTTGGTTTTGGCGATCGCGGGGTCTTCCTCTGTTTTTACTGCTCCTGCATCAGGATTCACTTTCAAAAGTGACATCACGGGGGCGGACATGGTGGGTATGGAGATCGAGGTTGGTTTTTTAGATGGTTCGTCAGAATTGGCGATCTGGCAGGTAACAGGGGCTGATTCGGGTTCAGCAATAGGAACGGATTGGAATCTCTCTGTCAATGGAGACACTCTTTCTGCACCTTGGGATTTGTCTTACACTGGAGATGGTGCAATCAGATCGCTTTACATAGATACTTCACTTGGAAACGCTGTTTTTGATTGGGTGTTTTTACCGGAGCTAACACCTGAAACAGGTAGCGGGAATGATTTTGTCAGCAGTAGCGGGACAAAACCAAATGTCTTATCCTATAATAATTTCGTAGGAAATTTTGGGGATATTTTTACTTTACTAAAAGTCTATTGGTATGATGGAATCACAAAAAGTGAAACACCTTTTACCTTTAGTATAGACACCGATGGCATCGAGAGACTCGACCCCGATCCCGAACCCGTCCCCGAACCTACAGCAACCCTAGGAATATTAGGGGCGCTGGTTCTCGGTACTGTTTCTCTGAGAAAGAAAAAATAGCAAGGTTTTTCAATTTTCGCACAACTGGCACATCGTTGTAAAGAGTGTACCAAAGTACACCCCTCAATCTGCCAGTTGGATTGGGGGTCCTACTTTTACCGCCATCGACCCGCCCGCCCTCATTGCCGATTTTGTCCGGCAATTTGAGGAACTTTCCGGTCGCCCGCTCTTCCCCGCTCAATACGAGCGGCTGTTGATTAGTTTAATCGTCGCCGCTACCACCAAAGGCACTTGAGTTGCGGCACGAGATGCAGTCTTTGCCACCACCGAAGAAATATTAATTGCGGCGGGCGAGATAATTGTCATGGTACCAGCAGAATGTACTATACCGGGGGAAATTGGCAACGATCGCAGTATTGGGGAAATTAACGACCTCATCGACTCTCTCCCTTCTGGCATTGCTGCCAGCGCGCAGAATATTACCCCAGTCGCGGCGGGGCAGCGATCGAAACCGATGACAATTTAAGAAAGCGCATCATTCTCGCCCCCGAGTCTTTCTCCAATGCGGGCAGCGCGGGAGCGTATCGATTCCATGCCCTCAGTGCTTCTCAAGACATCATCGACGTGGGCGTGCGCGGGGCATCTTTGCTGGCCTCGACTGTCGATCCCCCTGCCAGTTTCAAAGCAGATTTACAGGCGATCGCCAATGGGGACTTGGACGGCATCGATCCGGTGGAGGTAAATTTTAAGCTCGAAGTCGCGATCGCGTCGCCCGCGCAAAATTTGATTCTCGAAGCATGGGAATGGGCGAATTGCTCGGGTATATCGGGTATAGAGGTTGAGATTAAGTCTCTAAGTTAGGCATAAATCAGGCAATACAATTCTAAAACCTTGGTTTGTAAGGGCTTGAGTCCAAAAACTAACGTCCTTGAAACCGTTAAGGTGCAAGCCTTCGAGGGTTCGAATCCCTCCCTCTCCGTTTTTTTATAAATAACTAGAAATTTGGCAGGAAGTCTTTCTGTGACAATCGTTTGAGCAATTGTCCCCTTTCCGAGAAAGGTGGCTTTTTAGAATACAATTAACTAGGGTGAAATGCGTGGGTAGGAGGATAGAACAACCGTGACCTTTGAAGACATTATCGATAAAGGGGGAATCGCAATTTGGCCCCTCTTATTTCTCTCAATCTTAGCGATGGGAGCGATTTTCGATCGCCTCTGGTTTTGGGGTCGCGTTTTGTTGCAAGAGCGCCAAATTCTTTCGAGCGTTATGGAAACAGCTTATCGCAACTGGGATGCAGCCGTTGAAATTGCCAAGGATTATCGCGATCATCCTATGGGACGCTTTCTCTACGCTCCCTTACAATTGGTCAACCCCGAACCCGATGTCTTTCATTTAGCCATGGAAGCAGCTGCTGATGACGAATTGGCTTTGATGCGACGGGGTGACAAAATTTTAGAAGCCGTGATCGCGCTAGCCCCTTTGTTAGGATTATTGGGAACGGTCTTGGGGTTGATTAATTCTTTGGGAGAAATTCGCATCAGCGATCTGGGGACGGCAGCAACAGCAGGAGTGACCCTCGGAATTGGCGAGTCCCTCATTTCCACGGCGGCGGGGTTAGTGGTGGCGATCGTCAGCTTGGCGTTCTATAGATTGTTTCAAGCTTTTTTATTCGGTCAAATTCGCGTGTTTCGCAAGGCAGGGAGCGATTTAGAAGTTCTCTATCGCCAAAGATGGTTGGAAGTCGAAGCCCCTCCCTACACGATCGAAGCAACACCGAAAAAATAGTTTTGTTATTTGTTGTTTGTTGTTCGGCGATCGATTATCCATGACTCAAATCCAAAAAAAACGTTCTAGTCCCGCTCCCGTTAAAGCGCGTCCTCTCAAACTCTGGCAAGACGAGCGTTTTATGCAGGAAGTTCGCATCGAAATCGTACCGCTCATCGATGTCATTTTTTGTATTCTGACATTCTTCATCTTGGCTGCCGTGGATGTTTCTCGCCAACAAGCAATTAATTTGGATTTGCCGAAAGCGAGTACGGGAACCACCCAAAGGCGAGAAATTCTTTTAGTGAGCCTAGACGAATTCGGTCAGATTTATGTAGAACAACAGCCAATGGCAACGAGAGGGCAATTTTATCAAGC
Organism: Cyanobacteria bacterium SBLK; assembly: GCA_017746715.1. Taxonomy (GTDB): domain Bacteria; phylum Cyanobacteriota; class Cyanobacteriia; order Cyanobacteriales; family Spirulinaceae; genus CCY15215. Next base: position 28,115 of record JAGHZQ010000005.1, on the reverse strand, counting down.
GGTAGAAAACTACATTCTCACCAAACCCAATGGTTTGATGGTGCTTTCGGTTGCTAAAGAGACTCGCTACGATGAATTCGTACAAGTTTTAGACATTCTGCGGGAGGTGGGAGGCGATCGCGTTGCGTTGGCGACGTTGCCTAAAAGTCGCGATACCGAGGGGGATTTGCCGCCGTCTTCCTTGCCTTCAGATGTACCGGGGATTCCCTCCCTACCCGAACCTTTAGAAGAGAGGGAAAACAAGTCTTTTGACGAACCCGTTAACGCGCCCTCCCTTGAAGAAAATTAATTCTCGCAGACAAGCGGAAAAGAAACCCGCACGAGGGTATAGTGATGGGGAATACTTTCCAGACTCAATTGACCATCATAGAGACGCGCAATGCGCCGAGCGATCGCCAGTCCCAATCCAGATCCTTGCTGTTCGTAGATTTTGCGCTCGAATTGCAAGTATGCGCCAATTTTTTCAATTTGTTCTGGGGTCATGCCTCGACCGTTATCTCGCACCGATAGGATAAAGCGATCGCCTTTGACAAAGCTAGAAACTTCGATGGGAGTGCCGGGAGCGGAAAATTTAATGGCATTATCGATGAGTTCTTCGATGAGTTTGGCCAGCAATTCCGAGGAAATCGCCAGCAAACCATCTTGTAAATTTAACTCCAAATCCGGCAAGCGCCCGAGCCGGTGGGCGTGGACTTTTGCCCGATCGGCAATCGTACCTTCCACTAACGAAGTACTGCAATCTTGTTGCAAATGAGAGCGATCGCGATCGCTGAATGCCAATTCTAATTCTGCATATAAAAGAAAATTTTGAATGGTTCGATATAAGCGCTGACCGGATTGATAAATCTGTTCGAGCATTTCGCGAATATCGCTTTGCTCTAAGTTTTCTAAATCGCAGAGTAAAAGATCGGAAAAGCCGAGAATGCTATTGAGAGGCGTTCGCAATTCGTGGGGAAGGGCACTGCGAATATTTTCTCGCAATTCATCGAGTTCCTGTCGTGCCAAACGCGCAAAAACTTCCTGTTTTTTCAGCCTTGTTTCGATCGCTCCCAACAACTCTTCTGCCGTAAACGGTTTGGCCAAATAATCATCTGCCCCCAATTCCATCCCTTTGCGATTGCTTTCTTTATCTGCCAGTGCCGTCATAAAAATAAAAGGAATCGTTGCCGTTTTCGGATCGACTCGCAAGCGATCCAACACCTCATAACCATTTAACCCTGGCATCATCACATCGCAAAGAATCAAATCGGGATGCTTTCGCATGGCCAGTTCAATTCCCATGTCTCCATTTTCAGCGTTGAGAATTTCATATTGTCCTAATCGGAGAATGGCCACAATCTTAGCGCGGATTGCTTTTTGATCTTCAATTACTAAAATTGTTGTCATTTTTTTCTCCAGATAGACGCAATACTTGCCAATAACCCAAACTATACTGGCAATTTAGCATCAATTTTTTATTTCTAATTTTATTAACTCAAGAACTCTTATCTAATGGCAATTACCATTTTTTAATGTCATTTTTTTGAATGAATTCTCCATTTTATAGATCGAGAACTTCTTACGATAAAAATACCGAGCTACCTAGCACTCTAGATGTAAAACTACCTAATGTTAACGATTTTCTTTAACGACGAACAAGAGTATATATACGGAATTCAATTTTTGTGAAATGAAAAAGATACTCTCGTGGAGTCTTCATTGAGTAGGAGGAAGATTGAGGCGATCGCTCGTATTGAGAGGGAACATTACTCAATACGAGCGATACGCATTGGCACGATCCACGCTACCCTGTTAAGAATAACAGGACAGTAAACCCCCGATCCACCCTCTCTAGATTTTGTTAAGAATGCAATATTTTTATTTCGATTCTGAAGAAAACGATCGCCAATCTTTTGAATTACCGGGAGCAAAACCTCACTACATCCCCGATCGCCCCGGCAGTGTCGAACATATATTCCTCGATTTGGCGGTTGACATCTCTCAAAAATGTGTTATAGGTATTTGTACGATAACTCTCAAACCCATTCATGGCGGCATTCGCACTTTGGTTCTCGATGCAGTGGACATGGCGATCGAATCGGTAAAAATTGGTGAAATCGCGCAACCCTTTGATTATGATGGCGAAAGATTGAATATTGAATTAGTGGAACCGACGACAGAAACGGCCATAAAAATCGCGATCGCCTATCGTGTGGAACACCCCCAACGGGGCATTTATTTTGTGAATGCCGAGGGGGGTTCTCCGCAAGTTTGGACTCAAGGAGAAGATGAAGATTCCCGCTTTTGGTTTCCCTGTTTTGATTATCCTGGGCAATTGGCCTCCTCAGAAATTCGCGTGCGCGTCCCTCAACATTTAAGGGCAATTTCTAATGGGGAACTCATCGGGACGGAAAATATGGGGGAGGAAACAATTTATCACTGGCAGCAAAAACACGTTCATCCCTCTTATTTAATAACCCTTGCGATCGGGGATTTTGCGGAAATTAAAACGGAATGGAAGGGAATTCCTGTCTTATATTATGTTGACAAAGGACGGGAAGCCGATGGCGATCGCAGTATGGGGAAAACCCCGAGAATGATGGAGTTTCTTTCTCAGAAATATGGGTACGATTATCCCTTTCCTAAGTATGCCCAAGTCTGCGTCGCCGACTTTACTTTTGGCGGCATGGAAAACACATCGACAACCCTATTAAGCGATCGCTGTTTATTGGACGAACGAGCGGCTTTAGATAATGCGCGCACGGAAAGTTTAGTGGTTCACGAATTAGCGCATCAATGGTTCGGCGATTTGGTGGTGATTAAACATTGGTCTCATGCTTGGATTAAAGAAGGGGCGGCTTCGTATTCGGAGGTTCAATGGGTAGAATGGGAATACGGGCAAGAGGAAGCGGCCTATTATTTATTAAAAGAAGCTCGCAGTTATCTCAGGGAAGATAAATCTCGCTATCGTCGTCCGATCGTCACCAATATTTATCGAGAACCGATCGAATTATATGACAGTCATCTTTATGAGAAAGGGGCTTGCGTTTATCATATGATTCGCGGAATTTTAGGGGATGAACTGTTCGACCGCGCCATTCATGAGTTTATTCGCGAAAATGCTCACAGTACGGTAGAAACCATCGATTTATTGCGAACGATTGAAAAGACAACGGGCCGAAATTTGGCCTTGTTATTTGATTCCTACGTGTTTCGCGGCGGGCATCCTGATTTTAAAGTTTCTTATAGCTGGGATCGGGAAAATAGCTTGGCAAAAGTAACGGTGAAACAAACACAAACAAAAAGCGATTCGACGGGAAGCGATCGCAAACTATTCGATCTCAAGCTGCCGATTGCTTTTGGTTATGTCGATTCCCAAGATGAGGTTACCCAACAAAAAATGACGGTGCGGGTGAATTTACGCGAACAAACCTTTTATTTTCCTTTAGCGAAGAAACCTCAATTCTTTAGTTTTGATGTGGGGAATTATTTCCTCAAAACCGTGGTTTTAGGGTATCCCGTAGCGGAACTTAAGGCACAATTGCAATACGATCCCGATCCGGTTTCGCGAATTTATGCAGCGATCGCTTTGGCGAAAAAAGGCGGTTTGGAAGCAGTGAAAGCTCTGGCCAGTGCCTTAACCGGCGATCGCTTTTGGGGGGTGCGTTTAGAAGTTGCCAAACAACTGGCTAAGGTGAAATTAACCCAAGTCGAGGAGGCATTGCGTGAGGGTTTGAACGATGGCGACCCTCGCGTGCGTCGGGCGGTTATCGAGGCGTTAAGTCAGTTCAAAAGCGAGGAAAGCTATGGGGCAATTCGACACATTGCCGAAAATGGCGATGCCAGTTATTACGCGGAAGCAACGGCTTTACGGAAGTTGGGATCGATGGCTGGGGGAATTTTAAAGGAGAAAAAAGCCGAGGTCTTAGATTTATATCGGCGCGTTTTACAAGAGCGATCCGGGTGGAATGAAGTGGTGCGATCGGGGGCGATCGGGGGATTGAGTTTGATGAAAACCTCCCCAGAAGCAGCGGACATCATCGCCAAATATACAAAACCGGAAATTCCGCAATTCCTACGTTTGGCGGCAATTCGCGCCCTCGGTGCTGTTTCTGTGGGGCAGACTCCCGATCGCGTCGAGGCGATCGCGGAACGGTTGGAGGCATTATCGAGAGAATCTTTCTTTCTCACTCAGGTTGCCGTTTCCAATGCCCTCGGACAGATGCAGACTCCGACCGCGATCGCGATTCTCAACGGTCTGGCAAGTCAAACCTCCGACGGTCGCGTCCGTCGCCGGGCGGAAGAAGCGGTTAAAAAGGTGCAGAAAAATTTAGGCTCCGATAAGGCAGTCAAGCAATTACGAGAAGAGTTTGAAAAGCTGAAAAAGGAAAATCAGGATCTTAAATCCCGTTTGGCGAAATTGGAGGCAAAAGAGTAAACAATTCAAAATTTTGAGTTTTTATTGTTTTTTGTGGAACAGGCATCACTTTGACAGAGCTTCAGTGACCACCTGCCTGTTTCGCATTTTCAGAGATTTGAGCAAAGATTGGATTGGATCGGTTGCAAAGAATTCTGGCTCAAATTCGCGATTATCGGTTAGGTGCGATCGCTTTGCTGGCTGCTAACCTAAAATCCCTTTGAGGGGGTTAAGGGCTTTTTCTTCTAATGTTTTGCCTCGTACCCAGAGAACAGTACAAAATATAAAGATACCTAGCCAAGATAGACATATTTGCCACCATTCCCAAGAGAAGCGATCGTACAGAGCCAAGGACATAAACCCCACGACAATGGGCAACCAACAAAACCAAGGAAAAGCCAAGATCGAAAAGAATCGCATCCATCCTGAAAAGGAATAACTAAACGAGGATCGAGTTTCAAGGGGATTTTGGGAATATCATCAGGAGAACTTTCAATAATTGCAAAAGCAATATTCTTAACTCTGACAGCGAATCCCAAATTTTCCGACGTTTCAAAAGGTTGCCAAATCCAATTCAAGTCCGTCTCAATACCCTCTTCTGGCTTATTCTCTGGCCAGAAAATTTGATTTTTGAGTTGGTGGGTGAATCTTGATAACATCGGTATTCTTTCATTACGGTTCAGATTGACTCGCTTCTAACTGCTCCAAAAGAGCTCCGAGTCGCCAAGCCGCTTGTCCTTTTAATTGGGGATCGTCCCGAAGGCGATCGCAACAGCAAGCGTCAGGATAACAATTATCAAAAATTTTTGGCTTTTAAATTGAATAGATTTCACTGTCCCAACCTTTTTTTTCACACCGCTTACATCCCCAAGCGACTTAAGTGTCATTCCTGCCACCAAACAGTAGCCACTTATTTGTATGATAATACCAAATCTGTATTGTATGGGATGTTTTTCCATTCCGTCTGTAGGGGTGTTGCATGCAACGTCCCTATAGGTTTTCAGGCGATCGCTGATATCGCTATAAGGGACTGCCAATTAGAGTAAATCCCGACCAATAGTAAGGATGAGAAAGTCTGGCATTTCGCATGGCGATCGCTTCAGAAACCAAAGCCGGATTTCGTTCCAACCTTTTCCAAAGTTCTTCGCTGAGGTTCACTTCTCCGCGTAACATCGAAAGCTGAGTTTGCCGCAATGCCTCCGATTTGAGAGCAAGATCCGCTAAATTATCATAAAACTGTCCCATTAACGCCAAAGTGCCGCGATCGCTAACATACCAGAGACTCGCTAAAACGGATTTTGCCCCCGTTTGCAAAGCCAGTCCTGCAAACCCCAACTCTGCCTCCTCATCGCCAAAAGCCGTCCGACAAGCACTCAAAACCAACAAATCTACGGGGGGATCGTTCCAACTCAATTGTCCCAATTCCGGTAAAGTGAGTTTGCGATCCCACAACTGAATGTAAGAATTTCCCGGCCGTCCCGGTTTAAATTCGGCATGAGTCGCAAGGTGAATCACTTGAAAGGGAAAACGGTTGCGCTGTAATTGCAAATTTTCAAGCGTAAATTCCTCATTCAAAAACGTTTTATCCCCTCGCGATCGCTGAGTTAGAGCCAACTCTAAAGGAATTGCAGGCAAAGGAGCATTTTCTTGAAATTCCGAAGCCCCCATCGCCAGCACTCGGGCATTCTCTAACGAGTTATACAGTGTATTTGTCAAGCTAAAACTAGGAATAATACTAAAGCTATATTTTTCAATTAAAAATTGTTCGCCATCGTGTAAAGCAGCGAGAGGAATACTTCGCAAACCCGTATCGAGAGAAAAGAGAATCGTATCAATTTCTCGGGCTTCCAAATCGGCATCGAGAGGGGCAATCAACCACTGATAAAGTTGTTGGGAATAAGATAAATAATTGCGATGGGTTCGAGTTTTCCCCCTCGTAATCTCACGGCGAAATTCTGCGGCAACCGATCGGAGCTTTTCGGCTTCTAAACGATCGACGCGCTTGTTAATTGGATAGCCTCTAGAAGTAATAGCCATTAATTCTAAGCGATCGCTATGACTCGTGGCATAAATTAACGCTAATTTTTGTCCGGTTTGACGTTCGATCGCTTCTAAATTCTTCTGTACGACTGTCAAAGAAATATTACTGTCCTCCGTTGCAATTTGCGTGCCAAAATAATCTTCAAAGATTTTGCGGCGACTTTGTTCGATGAAATCGACAACCTCATTGGTTAACTCGTCATTGACCCAAATTCCCTCTTGACGATCGCCATTGGCAAACACTAAAACCCCGCGACCGTTGCGGCGATCGTTGCGAAATTCCCCGTCGTAGCGATCGCCATTGGCAAAGATAAATTGACCTTCCCCACTGCGCTTATTATCGCGAAATTCCCCTTCATAGCGATCGCCGTTGGCAAAGTAAAAAATCCCCCGACCGTTGCGCTTGTCATCGCGAAATTCCCCCTCATAGCGATCGCCATTAGCAAATACCAAACGACCGATCCCGTTGCGCTTGTCATCGCGAAACTGTCCCTCATAGCGATCGCCGTTGGCAAAGTAAAATACGCCAAAACCATTGCGCTGACCGTCGCGAAATTGCCCTTCGTAGCGATCGCCATTGGTATAGATAAATAATCCCTGTCCGTTTTCCTCCCCGTCGCGAAATTCTCCTTCATAAACGTTGCCATTTCCATAGTTGCAACGACCGCGACCGTTTAACTGCCCCCCTTGAAAATCTCCCGTACATTCCGTACCATCGGGAAGAGTAATAATATTGGCACGAACGGGAGCAATATTACTCATTCCCGTTGTTAAACCCAGTATCGCGGCAATGGCGATCGCCCGATGGCGTTTTTGCTTAGCCTTGCATCCCATTAATCCTTTTCACCCCGTATTTGCAGCCAGCATTCCTAGCTTATAACTTATCGGTTGGGAAAGGTGACAATTATGAGCCAAATCCCTCATTTTTAGTAGGGAAATACGAGAAAAAAATAGGGTTGTTCTTTTGTTTGTAGCGTTCTCAGACTTTTAAAGACAACACCCCCATTTGTTTAATTCGAGTAAAAAAAATTAACAAATTGTGAGTGTCCTATTGAGAAAATTTCAAAAAATTTAATAACTTCAATGAGAGAAAATACTAAGTTATAAAGGTTTAGTTGTTAAACTTTCCCCTCATACCAAAAATGTTTTTCCAGAGAATTGACCGTTTTCAGCTCGCGCAATGCGATCGCTATGGTTAAAGCAGAAGCAATAGAAATTAAAGCTCATCATTGGTGCAAAAAGATGAGCTTTGCATACAAGGGTACTCCCTAATGTAAAAATTTACCAATGTTAGTTTTTACATTCCAATCGGTGAATTGTACGTGGATATCAATCGTCCATTTGCCAAGGTTCGAGAATATTATTTTCATCGAGAATTTTTTTCGGACGTAAAATTACCGCAACTTGACCGAGAATTTCGCGATCGGGGGCTTCGGGAAACCAATGAATTTCCAATTCGCCATTGTCCTCGACGAGAAAATAGGCATTGGCATCCCACTGACGGGAACCGCGATCGACAACGATAACGACTTCTTCGGGTTTGCCCGAGGGCGGTTCTGGCAATTCGTCGCTTTTTCCTAAAATCGCGACGGGATCTTTAGCTTTTAAAATTGCCTGCCATCCCGGTATGGACACGCAAGCACTGGCAGATTTAACAATGCCAAAGGGTTCGATCGCCTCGAGGGAGGAAATCGCTTCTAAATCTGCTAACTCGAGGGGGAGGGTTCCCACGACGGGAATAATGCGCGGTAATTCTTCCTCCACCTCCAACCGATAAAGGGGTAATAAAGGAGCGCGTTTCGTCGGCACGACAGTGAAATCGCTCAAAAGTTTTTCAATTTGTTCCCGCGCCGTTGGAGACTGGGCAAATTTTAACCCTCGGGCGATGAGTCGCGATCGCGCTTGCAAATCTTTCTTGCCCCGCGCCATTCTCCAGCATTGATAGGCGACTGCATCCCCCGGTAAGTCCGTAAATCCTTCTGGGGGTGTCGAGTAGCGAGAAAAATCTTTAATTGCCCTTGCTACGATCTGGGCATCATCCACATCGAGACGCTTTTCCATCGCTAATTCTGCGGCAGTTCGGCGCTGTTTTTGATTGAGAATGCGAAATTCGTGGAGAACGTCGCTGCGAGGCCCTTTAAAATAGGCTTGTACCTCCTCCGACGCCCCTTCTGCTTGGATGCTCTCAAAGACTCGGGACGCAACAATCGTTAAATTTTGGTATTTGCCCTCAATTCCCGTTTCCTCAAAAATCCGCGCGGCGCTATACCCTGCTTTTTGTAGTTGCTGGCAAGTTTTGCCCCAATCCACCCACGTCCCTTCTTTGCGCCGAAGTTGCAAAAATAAGGCTTTGGCCTCTTCTTCAGATAATGCGTTATGGTTTGTTGGCTGCGGGTTATCGTTCATTGATAATTGATAATTGTTCATTGTTCGTCGATCGGGGAAACCCCTTGCTCGCCGAGTTGTTCTCGTGCCAGCTCAAAAATAATATCAACGCGGAAGTTATTTACCAAAGTTGTCAAGTTATCTTTTAATTTTCTTTCTTCTGGCGGAATTTGTGCGATCAATTCCAACAATATCTCGTTATCGACGGATAGGGCGGCATCATACAATTTTTCCAACCATTCTAAGGACATATTTTTAAAATCTCTTTTTTCCAATGCTTGTGGTTCGGAGGTCTCGATTGCTTCGGGGAGAGACTCATTTTCTTCATAGCGATAGCAAACGCCCAAATATTCGGATAGTTTTTCTAATAACTTATCTTGACGAAACGGTTTGGTCACAAAATCATTGCCCCCGGCATCGAGCAATTTTTGTCGATCTTCAATCAATGCGCTGGCAGTCAGGGCAATAATCGGGACTGAGGCGGAAGCGCGAGCGATCGCGTTTTCTCTTTCTTTATAGCGAATTTCTTGGATCGCTTCGTAACCGCTCATCACGGGCATTTGAATGTCCATTAAAATTAAATCCGGCTGCCAGTTTTCCCACATGGCGATCGCTTCTTTGCCATCTCCCGCTTCCCCCACATCAAAGCCGAGGGGTTCGAGAATGCCTGTCAAAAGTTGGCGATTCACCACCACGTCTTCGACCACCAAAATCCGGTAAACGGGGCGATCGTCCGGTACGACGATGCCGACGATATGCTTGCGATCGTCAAGGCCGGCTGTCTCTGCGACACCGCTTACCCGGACTTTAATATCAAAAGTAAAAGTCGAACCCCGCCCCAATTCCGTATCGATAGTAATATCTCCCCCCATCAACCGCACGAATTCCCGACTGATGGACAGTCCCAGTCCCGTTCCTTCCATCGATTGACGACCGGTTCGGGTTTGCATGAACGGTTCGAATAGGGTTTCCAGTTCTGCCCCATCGATACCGGGTCCGGTATCTTCTACAGAGAACGCGAGAATTTGTTCGTACTTGTCCTCTAACGTGCCGTTTTCACTCATCTCGCTCCTGCTATTGCGTCTCGGGAATGCCCGCACGATCGCCCCCCCGGATTCGGTAAATTTAATGGCATTACCCACCAAATTCGTGAGGATCTGTCGCAATTTCCCCTCATCGGTTTCTACGTATTCCGGCAGATCGGGAGAGCGCTCGAAGGTCAGGGTTAATTTTTTACTGCGCGCTTTCAGTTGAAGCATATCGTGGAGAGAGTCCAGCAGGCGATGCAAATTGCAAGCCCCTTCATTCAGCGTAATGCGTCCCGCTTCAATTTTAGAAACCGAGAGAATGTCATTGATCAGGGTCAGTAAATGTTCGCCGCTGCGGTTGATAATCGAAAGGCTTTCTCGCTGTTCTCCCGTGAGGGCATCATTGCCGGCGAGCAACTGAGAGAAGCCTAAAATGGCATTGAGGGGCGTTCGCAACTCGTGGCTCATGCTGGCCAGAAAGGTACTTTTAGCCCGGTTGGCCGCTTCAGCAGCATCTTTGGCCGTTTTCAGGGCGGTTTCCGCCTTCTTGCGATCGCTGATATCCCGCACGATCGCCAGCACTTCGTTATCGCCGCTCACCACGATTCTCGCTTCCACGTACCCTTCCTCCCCATCTTGAGAGAGGGGGAATTCAAACACTTGCAAATCCCCGCTTTCCAAAGCGCGCTGCAAATAATGCAAATAATTTCCCGCTAATTCTGTCGGTAAGAGGGCTTCGAGGGAACTGCCGATGACATTCGCCCCCATATTGAGAATATTGGCATTATCCGGAGCGATCGCATTCAAGCAAACCCCTTCTTGGTTCATCTGCAAGAGCAAATCGGGAATGGCTTTGAGAATGGCGCGATTGGTAGCCTCGCTTTTATCGAGTTCCTTGGTGGTTCGCACCACCCGCGTTTCCAAGAGTCGGTTGTAATCCGCCCAGAGCTTCTCGATGCGCTTGCGTTCGGTAATATCTTGAAAAGCCGCGATCGCGTAAACCAGAGCGCCGGCTTCGTCGTAAATGGGCGTGGCGGAAATTTCTAGGGGAATCACCCGATCGCCGCGATGCAATTCTGCATCGTCTACCTTTATGCTTTCCCCTTCGAGGGCGCGCATGAGGGGATGTCGCTCTTCGGGATAGCATTCTTGGGTTTGAGTGGCATGAATTTGCTTGAGGCTTTGTAAATGGCGCGCTTCAATCCGCTCTTCTGCCTCGGCATCTCCCGATACGGTCTCGGCATCCCCTAAAATTTGTTTGGCGGCATTGTTGGTATAGTAGGCTTCTCCTTTCGCATCGACGACGAAAACCCCCACGGGAACCGCTTCGAGCACCTGAATCAGACGGCGTTCGCTTTCCCGTAAAGCCTTTTGTCTCGAGAGTTCCGATCGGGCTTCTTCGGACCGTTTCTTTTCTTGGATGCCCTCTTTAAGCTGGCTGATATGATCTAAAGTTTTGTTAATCGTGATTTCGAGATCTTCAAAATTAATCGGTTTGGTTAAAAAATCGAATGCCCCCCGATTCATCGCCGTTCTAATATTGGTCAAATCCCCATAAGCAGAAATAATGACGGTTTTCAGGGTCGGGCGCTTGAGTTGGGCAACCCGTTCCAATAACGTCAGCCCATCCATTTTCGGCATATTGATATCGCTGAGGATCGCATCGATGTCCGGTTCTTCTGCCAATTTTTCGAGGGCTTCTATCCCGTTATTGGCAAACGCAAACTCGAGTTCTCCTTGGCGAATGCGTTTTCTGAAGGCCTTGCGGATCAGAAGTTGCATGGTTGGTTCGTCATCTACCACCAGTATTTTTGCTGGCATCGATCGTCATCTCCGTTGTTGGCTGTTCGTCGTATCAAAATGGAAAGGATCGTTCTTTTCCTTGGGGGGTTACCCTCATGATTATCATCTCTTTATCATTAATAGTATTCAATGTAACCCAATCGGAGAATCGATTACGGGAATATCGGTATTTTCGGCAATACAAAGGAAAGGAAATCCCGAGGTTGGGAAAAAGTCTTTACGAGGGTTGTTTCCATGAGAGCGATGGTCATTGGTCTGCTATAAGTATGACGCGATTTAAAGCGTTCGGGAATGAAAAATAAAGATTTGTTTTTCATCCTAAATTCTCCCGGAAAAAATTAGAAAACTTAGTAGATTTGTCTGGCAGGGTTTTTTCTCGTTTCTGCTAAATTTAAGGTATATCTATCTAGATGGAGTCTATCCATGAAAACTTATCTCGCAAAAACACTGGCCGTTTTGGCTGTCTCCACCGCCGCAACCGTGACGGCATTGGGCGGCATTAAAAGCGCGATCGCCGGGACTTTCGATCCCAATAACCTCCAAGATTTTGGTGCCCCCGAAACCACGGCTGGCGGCGGCACTCGCGGTTGTTTTGCCCCTTCGAGTACCAATAAATCTTTTACCCCTCTGACCCCCCACAATCTCAAGCTGGCGAGCAATCGAGAGGTCATGCCCTTAACCGTTCAGTCCCATCCCGAGTTTTTCTGGTACGTTCCGGAAACAACGGCTGAAAAAGTTGAATTCGCTTTAGGAACGGAAAATGGCGATATTGTTTATCAAGCCGAACTCGCCGTTCCCGAAACGGCAGGTATTATGAGCGTCAGCTTGCCTCGAGAGGAACAATACGCCCTGCAAGAAGGCACCCGCTATTACTGGGTTGTTTCTTTAATTTGCGATAGCAGCGCGACCGATTATTCTGCGACCGGACACGTTTTCGTTGAAGGTTGGATTCAACGTCTCGAAGCCGATAGCGACTTGGCGCAAAAAGTTGCCCGAAGCCAAGATCCCAATGATTTTGCCAGTGCTGGAATTTGGCAAGAAGCTCTCGCTTACCTAGCTCGCCAGCGTCGCGATAATCCCGAAGACAGCACGATCGCCGGGGAATGGAAAGAATTCCTCGAATCTGTAGAACTCGGCCAATTTGCGGATGTCGAATTTGTCAGTTCGCAACCTTCCGCTCGCGTGGCCTCCGATTCTCTCGCCCAATAAGCGATCCACTCGAACAACACGAGGAGAAACAGGTGCATCGAACCATTTTTGGCTTCTTTTCCGCATTCGCCATCCGACCATAATAAAAATTTACAATCCCTTGAAGCGTCGAGCCTACGCGATCGCAAACCCCCCGCAATCGCCAACACCCCCATCTCTCGTCGCCGTTCCGAGGATTAAAATTGCCAATTTGACCATTCGGCGGATGTGGAAGGAGCTATCCCTTCTAACAGCTAAATGTCGCGAGGGGTCTCCCGCTAGAATCTCCGATTTAGCGGCGAGACGGGGCTTTGAAAGGGCGGAAATGGTTTCGCCCGCAGCCCCTCAGAAATCGCGACCAACAAAGAAAGTTGAGCGGTAGCACTTCGGCACTGCTCAGTGACTACGAGTTAACGCGCGGAAGGAGCATCCTGAGACTGGATGTATTTTTTGAGTTGTGCAAGCGTTACACCACCAGTCGAGGCTACAAAATAAGCACCCGTCCAGAAAGCCTCTTTGCGATGAAATTGTTGAATATGCCCGCGAAAATCTCCACGAATTAAACGACTGGTAACGGTCTTTAAATTGGCAATAAATTTAGATAAAGCAATATCGGGCGGGTAATCAATCAGGATGTGAACGTGGTCGGATTCCCCGTTAAATTTGACTAGGGAAACCGACCATTATTTTAACTTGATTCAACCGACCCGAGAACAGGCTGAAAAGATTGACTATTGGCTCGAACTGCTAACTCTTTCGGAGACGCTTCGCGAACATCGCTATTGGAATTATGCTTTGGGTCAACGATATGATTACTTGAGACGAACTCGTTCTCAAGCCGATCGTTGCAGTTTGGTTTCAGAATCAATTGGTGAAATTCCTGACCCTATTAATTACTACACCCAACAAGCGGCACTTAAAGAAACAAAAAGCCTCTTTTCTGACTACAAAGAAATCTATTCAGAAGTGCAACAAATCAATCTGCAAAGATTAGGTAAGGCATGGAAGAGATGGAGGATGCCCGACAAGAAAGGAAAGAGAGGAGATCGACTCGAACTCATTCTCGTTCCCCCCTTCGGAGAACCCCTGCATTACAATCTTTCCCATGTTTCTCGCCCCGTTCTTTTCGGGAAAATTCAAGACTTTCAACCAGCGATCGCCCATCCCCTTCACCATCGCAATACCCGCTATCTCGCCCCCGCCCGAGATCTTTACAGAAGAAAGAAGAACGGACGGAAAAGAAAGTGGCAAGTTAGTCAGTCCTTTCGGGCGAGTAACATTGCCGCCCGAATTGTCAAATTTAGGCGATCGCCGCTTTCAGCATCCCTATTACTGGGCAGGTTTTACGCTGATTGGTTCTCCTTGGTAAATCCATTAATTATTAGGTTATTAAATTTATATCTCCAGACAATTTAAAAACTGTCATTTTGATTGCTTTTTATTCGGGTATAAAAAATATTTCCAGCGTAAAATAATAATAAGGCATAACTCCCACATGAAATTATGATATGCAATCGCCTTTTTTTCACCTTTTCTTTACTGTTTGTCTTGGAGATTAGCGGAGCTACTCAAAGTAATATTCTTGCACAAACAATTGTGCCTACTTCCGATGATATTCAAACCAAAATAGAACAAAATGGCAATATTTATACGATTGAAGGCGGATTGCGATCGAGAGATAATTTATTCCACAGTCTCGATGAATTTGGTCTCAATGCTGGAGAAATTGCCGATTTTTTAGCCACTTCCGATATTCAAAATATTCTCACTCGTATTGTTGGCGGAAATCCTTCTTTAATTGATGGTTTAATTCGAGTTACTGGAAGTAACAGCAATCTCTATTTAATTAATCCTGCTGGAATTGTCTTTGGTAGCAATGCTCGCCTAAATGTATCGGGTGATTTTTTTGCGTCAACTGCAACGGGCATCGGCTTTTCTGACGATATTTTTAATATTTTTGGCGAAAATAATTACAGTAATTTAACGGGAGAACCGTTAACTTTTGAATTCGACGTGGAAAATCCCGCACCGATTGTCAATGCAGGTTATTTAAGCGTCAATACCGATCGCAATCTGGGCTTAATTGGCGGCAGCGTTATCAATACGGGGACGTTAAATACTGAAGCGGGCAATATTATCATTACAGCCGTATCGGGAACGAATCGCGTTAAACTATCTCGTCCGGAGAGTTTATTGAGTCTGGAAATTGAAATCCCCCTGGCAGAGGACGGTACGCCTTTACCCATTACGCCTCTCGATCTTCCTCAACTGTTGGTAGGAGCAGAAAAGCAAAATATTGCCACGGGATTAACGCTTAATCCGGACGGAGAAATTCGGACGGCGATGGGTGCGATCGCATCTCAAAGTGGGGGAACAGCCTTCATAACAGGGAATGTCGAAGCGGGGAATATTGCGGGAGAGGGGGGAAATATCGGAATTTTTGGCGATCGCGTCATCCTCAATAACGCCCGAGTGGATGCTTCGGGAAGCAATGGCGGCGGGATGGTATTCGTCGGGGGTGGCGAACGAGGACAAGGGAATTTACCAACGGCACGCTACACTTCCATTGATGAAAATAGCAGCATTCGCACCGATGCAATAGATCGGGGGAATGGCGGGACGATTATTGTTTGGTCGGATGAACATGCGGAAATTCACGGTATTTTAAGCACTAGAGGGGGAGAAAATGCTGGCGATGGGGGATTTATCGAAACCTCGGGCAAGGAGACGTTACAAATTACCTCCACCCCCGATGCTTCTTCAATATTTGGCACGGGAGGAATGTGGCTGATCGATCCCACCGATATTAGAATTTGTAATGGGTGTCCCAGTTCGGGAGCAGTCGGGACGAGTTTAATTGATGTTAACCAGATTAATACTGCTCTGAATTCAAATACGAGCGTGACAATTACCACCAGCATTGGGGGAGGAGATGTCGGCAATATCGTGCAAGACTCTAATGCGGTCATTCAAAAAACATCGGGCACGGGAGCGCCTATCATCCTTTTTTTCGCTCATAATGACATTATTCTGGATGGGGGCATACAAGCGACTTCCGGGCAGCTTTATACTGGGATTTTTGCAGATGGAAGCGAACCTTCTTTCGTTGGAAGCAGTGGGATTTCTAGCGATAACTCGGGTAGAGTAGTGATTAATGGGGCGATCGACAGCAATGGCGGCAATGTTCGCATTTATGGCAATAATTCTCAAGCCAATCTTTCGGCTATTGAAATTAACAGCAGCATTCAATCTCGCGGCGGTATCATCGATATTCAAGGAAGTAACTATAGTACGACAGCGAACGATAATTCTCATGGTGTCAGAATTGATGCTAATGTTAGTTCTGAAAGCGGATTAATCAATATTGACGGCAGCAGTATTCATGGTGATGGGATTGAAATTAATGCCGCGATCGCTTCTAGCACGGGTCTTCTTGATTTTGAAGGAAGGAGTACGACCGGGCAAGGTGTCAATATTAACGCGAATCTGACAACGAATACCGGAGCGATCGATATTCGCGGATATAGTACGGATAATGATGGGATCGATCTCGGGAGTAGTGCCTCTATTCAATCGAATGGAGGATTCATCGGCCTGACCGGAATCAGTGCGAATAATGATGGAATCGATATCAACGGCCAGATTAATTCGGCTGGAGGTCAGATCGAGATTGGGGGAACGAATCAAACTACAGGAGGAATAGACGACCAAGGGGTTGATATTAGTGGCAATATTCTTTCAGGAGGTGGCAATATTGCGATTACGGGGACGGGAACGGCTGTCGGTATTGACATTGCAGAGGCGATCGATTCTAGCGGTGGAGATATTGGACTGCGGGGAATCAGTCCGAATGGTATTGGCGTTATTTTGCGAGAGACTCTTGATTCGGGAACGGGAACGATTGGGATTGGCTCGGATAAGCTGGATCTGAGCGATACCAATGCCAGTTTAACGGGAACGGGGGCTTTAATTCTGCGTCCGGAGACTCCCAATCGAATGCTAACTTTAGGGGGAACGGGAGCGGCAGATACGACCTATCTCAATGCAACGGAGATCGATCGCTTGCAAGATGGATTTGCTTCTATTCGCATTGAAGATAATCTTTCCAATACGGCGATCGTTCAACTCGACGACTCGGCGAATTTTCAAGATCGTTTAGTTATTCAAAACGTTGCTGAATTAATCGGTCCCGACTCCAACCGCAATTGGACGATCGCGGGCAATAACCAAGGTGCGATCGCGGGGTATTCTCAGTCTGTATCTTTTAATAATTTGGCAATCCTTCGCGGGGGAAGCGGTCAAGATATGTTTGCTTTTGATGCAGGGGCAAACTTTAATGGGATTATTGACGGCGGTGCGGGTTTTGATACGCTCGATTATACAAACTATGGAAGTGCTGCAACCGTCAATCTCGCAGCCAATACCGCAACGGGAACTTTAGGGGTTTTTAATTTTGAAGAGACCGTGAATGCAAATATTGTTAATCCCGCTCCCCTCGCTCCCTCCGCTCCCTCCGCTCCCTCCGCTCCCCCCGCTCCCTCCGCTTCCTCAACTTCCTTATCTTTTCTTACTCCTTTATCTTCTCACTCTCCCCTCGCTCTCTTCCCCACTCCGGGAGAGGACGATCGCCAAGCACTCAACGGACTCGATCGCCAGCAAATTGCTGAGTTATTCGATAGTGGGGATTTAGAGACCGCGATCGCCCTTCTCGATCGCTACTACAGTCAAAACTTTTTACGCTATCTAGGGAAAGCAGATGATGCGTCAGCAACTTCTCTCGCAGATATCCAGCGAGTTTTGCAGCAAATGGAACGAGAAACCGGGACGACGGCGGCAACCCTTTATGTTTTTTCCCGTCCCGAACAACTGGATCTCATTCTCGTTCCGCCCACAAGCAAGCCTATCCGTTATTCTCTCCCTGAAGTCCCTCGATATAAACTCCTCGCTCGGGTGCGGGATTTTCAACAAGCGATCGCCCATCCCCTTCACCGTCGCAATACTCGCTATCTCGACCCCGCTCAGAACCTCTACAATTGGCTTATTTCCCCAGCAGAAAAGGACTTACAGCGTTTTAATGTTGAAACTCTCATGTTCGTCCTCGATGATGGTTTGCGAACTTTACCTATACCTGCCCTTCACGATGGCAAGCGGTTTGCGATCGAAAATTATTCTATTGCTTTAGTTCCCAGTCTGCATTTAATTCCGACACATTATACCGATCTGCGCGATAGTGCGATCGTTGCAATGGGAATGTCTGAATTTGAAAATGATGAGGCTCTTCCTGCGGTTCCCGTGGAAGTCAATGCTATTGCTGAAGAATTCAATGCCCCCGATACTTTTCTCAATGAAACCTTTACTCTCAATACCCTCCAACGGGAATCCGCTCGCCAAGAAGCGCAAATCCTGCATTTGGCTACCCACGGGCAATTTCAACCCGGCATCCCTTCCGAGTCCTACATTCAATTGTGGGACGATCGCTTGAATTTAGCGCAAATGAAGTCGTTGAACTGGGGAGCGAAGGGGATCGAACTGTTGGTGCTGAGTGCCTGTCGTACGGCATTGGGAGATGAAACTGCCGAGTATGGCTTTGCCGGGCTATCGGTGCAATCGGGAGCGAGTTCGGCGGTGGCGAGTCTTTGGTATGCTAATGATGCAGGAACATTGGCGTTAATGACGGAATTTTACCGCCAGTTGCGAGAAAGACCGACGAAAGCGCAGGCATTGCAACAAGCACAAATTGCTCTGATTCGGGGAGACGTGCGTTTGGAAAAAGAGGAGAGAAGAACGGATGGAAAAGAAATTGGGAATTTAGTGAGTTCTTTTGGGCGGGTAACATTACCGCCAGAATTGGCCGATTTAGGCGATCGCCGCTTCCAGCATCCCTATTATTGGGCGGGTTTTACTCTCATTGGTTCTCCTTGGTAAGTTCAATTTTTTAAGGGGGCTCGAAACTTACAATATTCGTAAATAGCAACTCGAGTTAGCAGAGGAGCGATCGCCCCAAGCCCAAAATGCGATCGCTTATGGAAGTGAAGGAAATCAATCGGTAATACCAAATCCAGTTACTACAGACTGTATTCACGCAATCGCCTGTAATCCTGTAGGGACGTTGCATGCAACTGTAGGGACGTTGCATGCAACGTCCCTACAAACGGGTGGATTTAATATTATTTGCTTTGAGATGCACCCGTATTTTTAACATTAGCTATTGAATCAATTGGATCGGGCGATCGCTACTCTGCGAAAGGCTTTTCTTTGCGAGTTTTCTGGGCAAGTGCCTCGAAAATCGCAGCAAGGTCACTCGCAGAAAGGCAATTCACCATAACTTCAATATCAACGTCAACTTCACGATTTGACATAAATCCTACGTTATTGCCGTATTTACCCTCCGATTCCTTTTTAATTTCCTCGTTTAAATGTTCGCTGATTGCTATCTTTTCTTCCAAAGAGAGAGCCTCAATTTGCTGTTTAAATCCATTCAAATCCATTGTTTCACCTCAATCAATTGCTGACTTTTCAATCTGAATATTGCCATCAATTGCCAACGAATGCAAATTCTAATGTTTTGTTTTAACATTAGCCGTTGAATCGAGCGATCGCTATTCCGAAAAAGGCTTTTCTTAGATGCCTCAAATTTGTATCCCCCCTAACCCCCCTTTGAAAGGGGGGGATCGGCTTCTCCCTTACAAAGGGGGACGGGAGGGGGATACAAGCTGACGATAAAGAGTGTTTTTTTAACAACAAAAGATGCACCTCAATCGCTATTCTCAAAAAGGCTTTTCTTTGCGATTGTTTTGAGCGAGGGTAGAATTCCTCTTTAAACCCATTCAAATTCATTTTTCAACCTCCATCAATTCCCGATCTTTCGACTCAGCAATTGCCATTAAACGATGCCGATAAGCAAGTCCTTCAAAAACACAAGCGAGTTCCTCATTATTGAGGGATTCTATCAAAGACTTCACATCGCGATCGCTTCCGAGCCACTTTAACAACCGACTCCGATAGGGTGCCGGGAGAGCATTTCGCAGCGCATAGAATTACCGATAAGGTAATTAAGATATTGTTGATGACACAACAAATTATTATGACCCACGATAGCGTTAAAATTCAAACCCTTGTCAGTCAACTCGTCAAGACCTCAGTTTGCCTCAAACACTGCTTGACCAGCGATCGCTTAGAGGGTGTTATTTTCAGTCATGCCGTAGATGCACTAGAACGCTTGACCTTCGAGTACGTCGAATCCTCACAATTTCAACTCGGACAGCGAGTGCGAGATACCCGCTACAACGAACGATTCGGCACCGTCATCGGTTTAATGGGGACTCATTATGAAGAAGACAGCTTAGAGGTTTGGTTTGACGATCGCGATCGCTTGGAAACAATTTCTAAAGTCTATCTGCAAGCATTACCAGAGAATGATTTGAATAGAAAACCAAAATCCCCTCTTACAAAAGAGGGGATGTTCATATTTATTCGCTATTGATGAGCCAGTAGCCAGTAGGGTGCAGTTAGCGACAGCGTAACGCACTCATTTTTAGATTGGCGATGCGTTACGCTTCATTTCATTACGCTAACACATCCTACTGGCTCTTTCCTCCCTCCTTCAAAGGCTTGTCCTGAGCTCATGGGTCTTGGGTATGCCAAGAAAGCGATCGCATAGCTGGAAAATCTTATTTCTTCGTCAATGTTTTCAGTTTTGAGGGCGATTTATCGTCTGTATGTTGGTTGAGGATGATGATTCAAGTCCTTGTCTCTCAAAACCTAAGAATCCTTCAAAACAAAACTCCACCAACATTAAGGAAATAAAGTCATGAAAGTCATTGCTAAATTTTGCATTATTGCTTTTTTAGTTATCTTTAATTTTGCGACTGCGATCGCGCCAAGTTTTGCAAGTAATATAAGTTGTAGTTCAGAAAATTGTACTATAACAGATGATAAGTATAAAATCACAATTCCTCGAAATAGTAATTTGGATGGGAGTATTAGTCAAAATTGTTATAATAATGACTATTGTACCTTAGTGATTGGAGACTGTCAAGTGAGTACCTCAAAAGGAAAACAACCTATAATCTCCCAGAATTGTGGCAAGGTAACAATATCCAAGAGCGGTCAATCGTAATAGTAATCTCAAACCCTTGAGGAGAGTTCAATTACCGATCGGTAATTGAACTCTTTTTCCTTATAGTTCTGGCAGGGTGCATCTCAAATTCGTAAACCAGCAGCCCCCTAGCCCCCAATCTTGGGGGAAACCGGAGTCCGGAAGTCCCCCGAATTCGGAGGATTTAGGGGGCATACGCTTCAATTCAATGAGTAGCAAAATTGTGTATTGGCAAAACTGAGATGTACCCTTCTGGCATGAGTCTGAGGTTTTAACTTTTTACTTTTTGTTACATCGAGATTCTCCAAAACAAAAAAATCAGTGCTGTTTAAGCAATTGTAAGTAACAAAATAACAAACAACATTATTCGCTATTAATCAAAGACTGGAATCTAGGAATATTCAAGCGAAATTCTGTTCCTTGTCCCTCCTCCGAAATACACTCCAAACTCCCTTGGTGTTTTTCGACAATAATCGAATAGCTAATTGACAAACCCAAACCCGTTCCCTTACCAATCTCTTTGGTGGTAAAGAAAGGAGAAAATAACTTCGTTCGATCTTCGTCTCTAATTCCCATACCATTATCGATAATACGAATCTCCACATTGTTCGAGTCAGAAAGGCGAGTTTCGATGCGAATTTGTGGTTGAAAAGCAGCATTTTTTTCACGTTCGAACTTTTCTTCGATCGCATCAATAGCATTACTCAACAAATTCATAAAAACTTGATTGAGTTGCCCGGCATAACAGCCAATTACAGGTAAATCGCCATAATTTTTCACGACTTCGATAGCTGGGCGAACGGGTTTGGGTTTGAGGCGGTTTTGCAGGATTAGTAACGTACTATCAATCCCGTCATGGATATCGACTTCCTTGATTTGCGCTTCATCCAGACGCGAAAAATTACGCAAAGAGGCAATAATTTCTCGAATGCGACTGGCTCCCAATTTCATCGATTCTAAAACTTTGGTAAAATCATCCAAGAGAAAGTCTAGATCGAGTTCTTCGATGGTTTCTTCAATCTCCGCAACGGGCTGAGGATAATGGGATTGATACAACAGGAGAAGATTAATTAAATCTTGCGCGTAACCTTGGGCGTGCTGAATGTTACCATAAATGAAACTGACGGGATTATTGATTTCGTGGGCGAGCCCGGCAACCATTTGCCCCAAAGCCGACATTTTTTCTGACTGAATCAGCTGCATTTGAGCGGTTTTTAGTTTTTTTAAGGCCTTCGTTAATCCCTCCGATCGCTCTCTGAGAACGGCTTCGGATTTTTGCAATTTTTGCGTTG
Organism: Cyanobacteria bacterium SBLK; assembly: GCA_017746715.1. Lineage (GTDB taxonomy): Bacteria > Cyanobacteriota > Cyanobacteriia > Cyanobacteriales > Spirulinaceae > CCY15215. The sequence continues at coordinate 5,885 of JAGHZQ010000005.1, read as the reverse complement.
CCAATTCGTGTATTTTGGCGTGAGCAATGAGGAGATCGTGAACGCTGAGCAAGCGATAATAATTGGGTTGGAGTTCGACGAGAATGGGTTCGTACACTAAATGACTGGCTCGCTGCAATGCCAGCGTCACGGTTTTTGCGATCGAATCTTCCCCCGAACAAACGAGATATTCACCTTGATTGTAGTCATAAAAACGTTTTAAAGGTCGTTTGGTAAATAACTCCAAACTGTAAGGGCGACTCATCCATTCAAAGAAACTTTGCCGAGAAATCATCCCCAAAAATTGTCCCTCCTCTACAAAAATTAAACCGGGAAGATAAGGATCTCCCTCCAAACGATTCATGGCTTCTTTTCCTAAGCGATGGGTCTCGATATTTGCCTCATAGAGGGTTAATTCCTTCAGTTGGGAATTCAGATTTAACGTTTGGGGTTGGTTGCGATCGCGAAAAAATTCACCCATTGGACGGTTGCGGGGTTGGTGTAGCGGGAATGTATTCGGAGCAGAGAGTTCCCTCTCCATTTCCCTTTCTAAATCATGCAACAAACTTTCCTCGCGATCTGGAAAATTTGCAGCATTCCTCAAATCTGTCATTTGATAATGCAGAAAAAACATGGGGTTATCTTGACTTTCTGAGAAGAATATAACGTTAAGAGCCTATTATCTTAACCTACCCTTAAAGTAAACGACAACCGATAAGTGCGATGAAGATATCTCTCCATCGTGTCAGCGATCGCACATAATCGGTCAAAACAATTCAAAGTTATTAATTCAAAATCAGCGATCGGTTTGATTGCGGCGTTCGGCGAGTTGCAGGAGAATGGTATTGTGGACTTCGCGGCTAATGGGGTAAAAGGCGGTTAAGATCAATCCCGCAATGAGTGCCAGTGCGGGAAAGCCCCCACTCATCCAGCGAATGGCAGCAATGGCTAACTCTGGCTGTACGGGATTGGCATTTTCGGGGGAACTGGCAATAAATCCCGACCAATCGAGAACGATTCCGACAATAAATAAGGCAACCGCTACGCCTAGCTTTTGTAACTGAACTAAAAATCCATAAAAAATCCCATCTCTTCTTTGTCCGCTTTTCAGTTCGTCTAAGTCAATAACGTCGGGTAACATCGCCCAAGGCACGAGATAGGCGATCGCGACTCCCAAACTAGCAATAAAGGCTAACCCGTATAGTCCGAACATTTGACCGGGTTGCAAGAAAATCAAGCCGATCTGAGCGATCGCCCAAAGGGGCATTCCGAGGAAATAAACAAACTTTTTACTCGTTTTTTGACTGACAAAATTCCAGAGAAACATCATCCCCAAAGAAGATCCCAAAACAATCATCATAAATCGGAGAAAAATTTGTTCCGATAATCCCATCCAGTTGACAACAAAATAAGGCAAAATTGCGGCAGTCCATTGTACGGCTAACCAAGAACACAGATAAATTCCCATGAGGATGAGAAAAGCACGATTTTGGAACAAGATGCGGAGTTGTTGAGCGAAAGGCAGGGATTTTTCTTCTTTGGGCTCGGTAATATGGGGAAGGCGACAATATTGCGGATAAGTGCCCCAAATAAAGAGGTACACGGAGATAATTGCTAAGACCGCACAAACGAGGGCGAGAAAAAAATATTTTTGTTTTGGATCGGCGATCGCGTCAAAAATAAGCTCTGCTAGAACAAAAGAAAATAAACTTCCGGCAATACTAAAAGAAGATTTAAAACTGGTTAAACTGGTTCGTTCGTTATAATCTCGGGTAAATTCGGACGTTAATGCACGAGAGGGAAGGAGAACGGCGGTGTAACCCAAATAAACAAAAAAGGCAGCAATACTGTAATAACTGAAGAGCAACCATTGATTGGAAGTCGGTAGATAAACCCACTGAAAGATAATGCTGATTCCCAAGGGAACGATGCCAAAAATGATCCAAGGATAGCGCTTTCCCCAGCGCGATTGGGTGCGATCGCTCAACCAACCGATGAGGGGATCGTTAATCGCATCCCAAACGCGACCGATTAATAAAACGCTTCCTGCCAAAACAGGATTTAATCCGGCAATATTCGTCAAAAAGAAGAGAAAAAAGACACTCGTAATATTACCCGGAATCGCTAAACCAAATTCTGTAAAGCCGTGGAAAAATTTTGTTTTAAAACTGAGTTTTTCAGGAAGAGAATTCATCGATTGTCTTGCTCTCGGACTAAACGGAAACCAAAAAGAATGTGACGGGATTCAATCGGACGAGTATGCTGATAAGCACCGCGACAAAAACCGGGCAGATCGTCCCACGAACAACCTTTTAAAATAGCACGAGTTTGCAATCCCCGCTTAACAAGGGTTTGAGTCCATTCAAACACATTGCCGGCCATATCTTCCACCTCGTAGGCACTTTGACTGAGAGGATAAGAAGCGATCGCGCTGGTATGCCAAAGATCGCTCCCCCAAAAGTTCGTCGCTTCGTCTTGCCATCGATCTCCCCAAGGGAAATAGCGTCCGTCTGGCGATCGGGCGGCTTTTTCCCATTCTTTGGTTGTGGGTAAGCGATAAGTATAGGCATCTTTTTGACTTTTCCAATCTGCAAAGGCGAGGGCATCCTCATAAGACACTAAAACAACAGGATGTTGATTTTCTCCTTCTGGGTAGTTTTGATTCTCCCATAAATAGGATCGAACTTCTGCATAAGGATGAACGAGGAATCCTTGTTCTTGATATTCGCTTTCCGAAATTTCCGGGGAACGATAGCCCGTTTCCATGACAAAAACTCGATAGTCTTCGTTGGTAATGAGATTGCGGCGCATGCAAAAAGCAGGAAGCTGGGTTTTTTTGCGATCGCTTTCGCCATCAAACCAACGTTTTTGGCGTAATAACTCCTCTTCTCGGGGAATATCGACGGCGTTTTTGGCAGCAGCGATCGCCGAAATTTGATAGGCGTAATCTCGTTCGGCGCGATCGCTTCCCGAGATAAATTCGCCCTCGGGAATAAGAATAAATTCGCCATCGTCACCGCAATCGCCGATCGCTTTGTCTTCCACTTGGGGAGATTGACAGCCGATTAAAAAAAGGAGGGCAATCGTCGCGGCGATCGCTTTTTTAATCATCAAATTCAACGGAAAAACCCCTTTTGAATTGTGAATTGTTCAACTGACCCCGAGCAAACTCGCCATCAATGCTTTTTGTGCGTGCATTCGGTTCTCTGCTTGATCCCAAACCCGCGATTGTTTTCCTTCGATCGCTTCGTCGGTAATTTCTTCGCCGCGATGGGCGGGCAAACAATGCAAGATAATGGCCGCGGGATCGGCATGTTTCAAGAGATGGCTATTGATTTGATAGGGCTGAAAAAGTGGAATTCGCTCTCGGGCGGACTCTTCTTGTCCCATACTCGCCCAGACATCAGTATACAGCGCGTTTGCCCCTTCAACTGCCGCGATGGGATCTTCTGTGAGGATAATTTCTGCCCCGTCGATGGCAATTTCTTTGCCCTTTTCGACAATGGCGCGATCGCATTCATAACCTGCGGGGGATGCAATGCGAATATTGACCCCCGCTAAGACACAACCCAACAGTAAAGAATGGGCGACATTATTGCCATCTCCCAAAAACGCGATGGTTTGGCCTGCCAGTTCTCCAAAACACTCCTGCACGGTCAGCAGATCGGCTAAAATTTGACAGGGATGTTCTAAATCCGTCAAAGCATTAATAACCGGAATTTTGGCGTATTGGGCAAAGGTTTCTAAATCTTCCTGTTTGAAGGTGCGAACGGCTAAAATATCTAAATAGCGATCCAAAACTCTCGCCGTATCGGAAATAGGTTCGCCGCGACCGACTTGCGTCACTTTGGGATTGAGATCGATAACCTGCCCCCCCAGTTGGTAAATGGCCGTAGAAAAACTCACGCGAGTGCGAGTTGAAGCCTTATAAAACAGCAACCCCAAAACTTTTTGACAGGTTGGCTTTTGAGTGCCCCTTTTGAGATCGGCGGCAAATTGGAGCAAGTCTTTCAGTTCGGAAGCGCTCAAATCAGCCAACCCGAGTAAGTCTCTTCCCTGTAAACTCTTAACGCTCATTGTTTTGTTCTCTAAAAGGTAAACAGTAAACCGGAAATGCCCTCTCGACAAGTCTCGAATCGAGGAAAAATGAGGAAACGATCGCTTTTTCCCTTCTGGCTGAAAACGTTGGGATTCATTGCGTTTAATTTGGCGATTCTCTTGACACTTCCCGCCCGGAGTGCCGAAAAAATTATTTTGCGCTACGGACCGTTAGAATTTTCCCTCAAGCGAGAATCTTTGGAAGCCTATGCAAAGGAAGGAACGATCGCCCCAGATCTCAAGAGTTTTGTTTCTCGCTTGGATGCCAAAGGACAAGAAGGACTGCGGAACATTCTCTTGGCTAAAGCCGATGTGGATGCGATCGCGGTTTCGCAATTTTTCTACTCGACTCAAGGAGAAGCCATTTTAGAAGTTGCGGGCAAACTCGTCCAAACGCCTTCGAGACTATCGGGATTTTATGCCCTGCGGTCGGCTCTAATTTTGGCGGCAAACGATCCCGAAGGACTGACTCCTTTAAATATCATCAAGCGGTTTCCCACTTCGGAAATTTTTTTCAACTCCGAATTCGCTTTCGAACTCCTTAGAAAAGTGAGCCAATCCGCGCGCCAAACTCAAAAGGCGATCGCGGCGATCGAGGCGCAAGTTACCGACCCCGAGGGAACAACAGGAGAATTTTCCCTCGATTTGCAACGCATGGGCACGTTCTCCTATCGCCAACAAACCCTCATCCTCGACGATTCCGATCGCGATCGGGTTTTCTTGGCGGATATTTATATTCCTCGCCGCAACGATCGCCTGCCTCTCGTTATTATTTCTCACGGTTTGGGTTCCGATCGCCAAACCTATACTTATCTCGCCCGACACCTTGCCTCTCACGGTTTTGCCGTTGCCGTCCCAGAACATCCCGGTAGCAATGCCCGACAGTTACAAGATTTAGCCGCCGGATTTACCCGCGATATCAGTCCCCCTCGGGAATTCATCGATCGCCCCCTCGATATCCAATTTTTATTAGATCGGCTGACGCAAATGTACGGCGATCGCATCAACTGGCAGCAGGTAGGGGCGATCGGCCAATCTTTTGGCGGCTATACTGCCCTCGCCCTCGCCGGAGCCGAGTTAAATTTTCCGCAACTGGAATATCGCTGCCAAAAGCAACATTATTCTCTCAATTTATCTCTCTTGCTCCAATGTCCGGCGCAAACGTTAGCCCGCCAAGACTATAGCTTGCACGACGATCGCATTAAGGCAGTTATTGCCATCAATCCCATTACCAGCAGCATTTTTGGCGATGCAGGGGTCTCTGCCATCCAAATTCCGACAGCGATTGTGACGGGGAGTGCAGATACCGTTGCCCCAGCCTTGGACGAGCAAATTTTACCTTTTACCGCCCTCACTGCTCCTCATAAATATCTCATTTTGTTACGAGGTGGGACTCATTTTTCTACCCTCGGGGCATCTTCTAACGATGTTTCCTTACCCTCTCAAGTGGTGGGACCCGATCCCGCCATCGCTCGCAATTATCTTGCCGCCTTAAGTTTGGCGTTTTTTGGCGTTTACATAGCAGAAGACGGCCGCTATCAATCCTATCTGAGTGCTGACTACACCCGTTACATTCAACGGGAAGAGATGCCCCTAAGTATTGTCGAATCCTTGCGCCGAGAGCAATTTAACTAATTTAGCATCTTTGACTGCTCTCCCCCCTCCGCGTTGCTAAAGGGGGGAGATTCTTAAGCAATCCAGAAACGGATTCTTAAAAGTGTAGTCAAGTCACTTCTAGACACTCGATTAAGATTAAATCCTAATTTCGTGCTTACTTTTCTTAAAATATTGACACTGCCATTAGCATC